>CALMZV010000100.1 GCA_937870755.1 uncultured Methylocystaceae bacterium | reverse complement strand
ACTCTTCCGATGACCGCAGGTCATCGGTTTAGGAGCGAACGCGACGCCGAGCTGATGCGAGGACTGCGCGCCCGGCTTTCGGGCGCGCAAATAATGGAGGAAACATTGCCGGCTTTGCTTGAATCGCTCGAAGGCGGATTGCTGCATCTCACACTCAACCGGCCGGAGCGCCGCAACGCGCTCAACGAAGAGATGATGACGATGCTGGTCGCGGCGTTGCAGCGCGCGAGCGTCGATCCGACGGTCCGCGCCGTGCTGCTGACGGGCGCGGGCGGAACGTTCTGCGTCGGCGGCGATGTGAAGGCGTTCGCGGAACAGGGCGGGGCAGGCGGCAAGGCGCCGCTGGAGGAGCGCGTGGCGAACCTGCGCGGGCGGATGGAAGCCGCGCGCCTGTTGCACGACATGCCGAAGCCGACGATCGCCGGCATCGCGGGCGCGGCGGCCGGCGCCGGCCTGTCGCTGGCGCTCGCTTGCGATCTGCGCATCGCCGGCGCAGGCGCCAGGATCACGACCGCCTTCGCCAAGGTCGGCCTGTCGGGCGATTTCGGCGGCACGTATTTTCTGTCCAATCTGGTGGGACCCGGCAAGGCGCGCGAATTGTACATGCTGTCGCCGGTTCTGGACGCCGGCGCCGCCGAGCGGCTCGGCATGATCAATCGCATCGTCCCCGACGACGATCTGGATGCGGAAGCGGCGAAATGGGCGCGCGAGATCGCGGCGGGCCCCACCATCACGCTCGGCTACATCAAGAAGAACTTCAACCTCGCCGAAAACGCGAGCCTTGCGGAGGTGTTCGACGCGGAGGCGATGCATCATTCGCGCTGCGGCGAAACGGCCGATCATCGCGAGGCGTCGACCGCCTTCGTCGAGAAGCGCAAACCTGTGTTCCGGGGGGTGTGATGTCGTATTTTCGTTTCCGCCAGATCTGCCTCGTCGCGCCGAAGCTGAGCGATGTCGAGGCCGACATCTCGTTCATTCTCGACGCGCCGGTGTGCTTCCGCGATCCCGCCGTCGGGAAATACGGTCTGGAAAACGCGCTGTGGGCGCTGGGCCCGATGTTCCTCGAAGTCGTCTCGCCCATCGCCAGCGACACGGCCGCCGGGCGGTTCCTGCAAAAAACCGGTGGGCAGGGCGGCTACATGGCGATTTTCGATTGCGACGATCCGCGTGCGCGCGGCGCGCATTGCGAGGCGATGGGCGTGCGCAAGATCGTCGATCACACATACGGCGACTATACGGGCGTTCAGCTGCATCCGCGCGACTGTCGCGGCGCGATGATCGAATTCAACCGCACCGAAGGCGGCGACAGCAATCCGGACATCTACGGGCCGGCCGGCCCGGACTGGAAGAAATTCGCGACCTCGCCAACCCGCATCGTGGGCGTGACGATGGAGGGCGCGCCCGACCTCGCCGCGCACTGGTCGCGCATCACGCAGTCCCCGCTCGTGCCACGCGACGGCGAACGCGCGCTGCGCTTCGCGGAGGCTGACATCGTGTTCAGGCCGGGCGCGCGCGACATGATGGCCGAGCTGGCGATGGCAAGCCCCGATCCGGCGGCGATGCGCGCACGCGCGCAGGAGCGTGGTCGCAAGATCGACAACGGGGCGTTCACGCTCGCCGGCGTGCGCATTCGACCGGGCCAGCAGCAGTCGTGAGCGAAGTGGAAAAGCATCGCTTCCGAACGATCGGAAGCGATGCGCAATCTGTCAGCCGGAGATCGCGTCGGAGGTCACGCCCCGCTCGCGCCAGTAGCGCGCGCGCAGGCGCGGCGCGATCATCCACGAGACGGGCGCCGAAATCACAACCGACACGCCGATCACCCACGGCATCAATTGCATCGCCATGTCTTTCAGCGGCGTGGCCAGCACCAGCACGGCCCCGGTGAAGAACAGGATCGCCTGAACCATCATGAACACCATGGCGGCGATTTGCAGTTGCACGAACATCGACGATCTCCCTCAGCCGAAAATGCCGCCGCTGTGGCGCGCGGGGCTTTCGTAGCCGCGGTTGGCGCGCCTTGATCCTCGCGCCGGCGCGCGGGCCGAGGCGGCGTCCAGAATGAGCGGCAGCGCGGCCAGCGCCAGGAAGCCCGCCACGCGGGCGACGAACTGGCCTGCGTCCCGCGGCGGCGAGGCGATCGCCAGAACTCCGCCCGTTCCCAGAACGAGCGTTTGAAAGATTTGCACGGCGCGGCGTTGGTCCATGAGGGTCTCCAGGAACAGGGGGTCGCACGGTCAACGCGCGAGGCGCGCGCGCGTTCCCCGCCGCAGCCGCGACTTGCTGGAGGGCGCAAAAAGTCCTATAGAGCCGCAGCGAAAGCGTGTCGGCCGGCCGAAAGCCGCCCGCGCGCCGTTCGCATTTGAACCTGCCCGTTCAGGCCGGCCCGCGCCGGCGCCCCTCGGGGCTGGCGTCGCAAGGCGACGCCGCTGGCCAAGACCGGGCGCCCGCAACGCAAACCCCTCCGGCGCCGCCCCGCAAGGGCCCATCAGGAGAACAAATGTCCGCCACTCAACACGCGCCCACGCGCGAGGATTTCGCTGCCCTGCTCGAGGAGAGCTACGGCGAGAACGAGGCTTTCGAAGGCTCGGTCATCAAGGGCAAGGTCGTCGCCATCGAGAAGGATGTCGCGGTCGTCGATATCGGCCTGAAGACCGAAGGCCGCGTGCCGCTCAAGGAATTCACCGGCCATGGTCGCGATCCGGCGCCCGAGGTCGGCGACACGGTCGAGGTCTACCTGGAGCGCGTGGAAAATGCGCTCGGCGAGGCCGTCATCTCGCGCGACAAGGCGCGCCGCGAGGAAAGCTGGGTCAAGCTCGAAAAGGCGTTCGAGGCCAACGAGAAGGTCGAGGGCGTCATCTTCAATCAGGTCAAGGGCGGCTTCACGGTCGATCTCGACGGCGCCGTGGCGTTCCTGCCGCGCTCGCAGGTCGACATCCGGCCCATTCGCGACGTCACCCCGCTCATGGGCGTCGCCCAGCCGTTCCAGATCCTCAAGATGGATCGCCGCCGCGGCAATATCGTGGTCTCGCGCCGGACGGTGCTCGAGGAGAGCCGCGCCGAGCAGCGCCACGAGATCGTGGCCAACCTCGAAGAGGGTCAGGTCATCGAGGGCGTGGTGAAGAACATCACCGACTACGGCGCGTTCGTGGATCTGGGCGGCATCGACGGCCTGCTGCATGTCACCGACATCGCCTGGCGGCGCGTCAATCACCCGACCGAGGTGCTCAACATCGGCCAGTCGGTGAAGGTGAAGATCATCAAGATCAACCACGAGACGCACCGCATCTCGCTCGGCATGAAGCAGCTGCAGGAAGACCCCTGGCACGGGATCGAGGCGCGCTATCCGTTGCAGGCGCGCCTGCACGGCCGCGTGACCAACATCACCGACTACGGCGCCTTCGTGGAGCTGGAGCCGGGCATCGAGGGTCTGGTCCACGTGTCCGAAATGTCGTGGACCAAGAAGAACGTCCATCCCGGCAAGATCGTCTCCACCAGCCAGGAAGTGGACGTGCAGGTGCTCGAGGTCGATCCGGTCAAGCGCCGCATCTCGCTCGGTCTCAAGCAGACGCTTCAGAATCCGTGGGAAGCCTTCGCCGAGAAGCACCCCATCGGCTCGACCGTCGAGGGCGAGGTCAAGAACAAGACCGAGTTCGGTCTGTTCCTGGGCCTGGAAGGCGACGTGGACGGCATGGTCCATCTGTCCGATCTCGACTGGAACCGTCCGGGCGAGCAGGCCATCGAGGACTTCAAGAAGGGCGAGATGGTGCAGGCCAAGGTTCTCGACATCGATGTCGAGAAGGAGCGCATCTCGCTGGGCGTCAAGCAGCTGGCCAGCGACCCGTTCTCCGCCAGGTCGACGGAAGAGGGTGGCGACCTGCGCAAGGGCGGCGTCGTCACCTGCGAGATCGTCGACGTGAAGGACGGCGGTCTGGACGTGAAGATCGCCGGCACGGACCTGACCGCTTTCATCAAGCGGTCGGAACTGGCCCGCGACCGCGCCGACCAGCGCCCCGAGCGGTTCGCCGTCGGCGAGAAGGTGGACGCCCGCGTCACCCTGTTCGACCGCAAGGCGCGCAAGGTGTCCGTCTCCATCAAGGCGCTCGAAGTCGCCGAGGAGAAGGAGGCCATCGCGCAATACGGCTCGGCGGACTCGGGCGCTTCGCTCGGCGACATTCTCGGCGCGGCGCTCAAGGCGCGCGAGAACGAGCCGAAGAAGAAGTAAGGCTTACCGCAAACATCGTCACGGGCCCGCGCGAACCTCGCGCGGGCCTTTTGTTTTGGTCGCGCCGGTGGCGGCGGCCATTGATTTGCCGCGCGTGTCCTGCTTGATGGACCCAGCTCTGTCTCGGGAACCGTCATGTCGAATACGCCGACCGATTATCTTGTCGAGCGCCGCATGTTCGTCCGTCGGCTGTCTTTCTGGCGGGCGGTCGCGTTCGGCGTCGCCATCCTGGCCATCCTCGCCCTCGGCTATCGCTTTTCGGGCGCCGGCGCGGGCTCGCATCTCACGCCGCACATCGCGCGGGTGACGATCGAGGGGCTGATCGTCGGCGACAAGGCGACGATCAAGCTCCTGGAGGATGTCGGCAAGTCGCGCGCCTCCGCCGTGGTGCTGGCCATCGACAGCCCCGGCGGCACGACGGCGGGCTCGGAACGGCTCTACGACGAAATCCGTCGGCTGGCGGCCCGCAAGCCGGTGGCGGCGGTCGTCGGCAACGTGGCGGCCTCCGGCGCTTATATAGCGGCGATGGGCGCGGACGAGATCGTGGCCCACGGCAATTCGCTGGTCGGTTCGATCGGCGTGCTGTTCCAGGTGCCGAACGTCTCGAACCTGCTTGAATCCATCGGGGTGAAATACGAGGAGATCAAGTCCTCGCCGCTGAAGGCCGCGCCCAACCCCATGACGCCCACGACGGAAGAGGCGAAACAGGCCATCGACAAGCTGGTGAAGGATTCCTACGCCTGGTTCAAAGGGCTTGTGCAGGAGCGGCGCAAGCTGGACGACGCACAACTCGCCGTCGTCTCGGACGGGCGGGTGTTCACGGGCCGGCAGGGTCTGGCGCTCAAGCTGGTCGACAGGATCGGTGGGGAGCGCGAGGCCGTCGCGTGGCTCGAGAGCGAGAAAGGCGTGGCCAGGGGGCTGCCGGTGCGCGACTGGAAGAAAAAGCGCACAATCGAAACCCTCGGAATACTGGGTTTGGCGCGCTTTGGCCTGGAGAGTATCGGGCTCGATGGGGCGAGCGGCCTGCTGGCGCGCGCGGATGCTTTAATCGAAACGCGAAAAATTGACGGACTCATGTCTATTTGGCAGGTTCATTAATCGGGGCGGTGGGGGCTTGACGCCGTCCGGACGAACGAAGTTCGTGGCTTACTTAGAGAAAGCTGGGGCCTCAACGTGATCAAATCAGTTCTCGTGCAGCGCATCGCCGCGCGCAATCCCCATCTTTACCAGCGCGATGTCGAAAACATCATCAACGCGATTCTCAACGAGATCGCGAGCGCGCTTACGCGCGGAGACCGCGTGGAGCTGCGCGGCTTCGGCGCCTTTTCGGTCAAGAAGCGCGATGCGCGGCAGGGCCGCAACCCGCGCACCGGCGAGCCGGTTGCGGTCGAACAGAAAATCGTGCCTTTCTTCAAGACCGGCAAGGAAATGCGCGAACGCCTGAACGACGGCCACGCGTGAACGACCGGCGCAAGGGGCTTGGCCTTTTCGAAGGCGCGAGGTTTTTCTCATGAAGACGCTGGTCCGCCTTTTCGTCGTGCTGCCGGTCGCGCTGGTGATCGTGCTGTTCGCGGTGGCCAACCGCCACATGGTCACGGTGTCGCTGGACCCGTTTCCCGGCAACGACATACAGGGACCGTCGATCACGGCGCCGTTGTTCCTGGTGCAGTTTCTGGCCGCGCTCGCCGGCGTTCTGGCGGGCGGTGCGGCGGTATGGCTGAGCCAGGGCCGTTATCGCAAGGCCGCGCGCGAGGCGCATGCGACGGCCGAGCGCGCGCGCATGGAAGCGGAGAAACTGCGCGCCGCCCAGCCCGAGGCGCCGCGCGCGCTGCTGCCCGGCCTCATGTCGCGGCGCGACGCCGCCTGACGCTTCGCATGGCGCACGAGATCGTCGTCAAGATCTGCGGGCTGAGCGAGCCCGCCACCCTCGACGTCGCCCTCGACGCCGGCGCCGACATGGTCGGTTTCGTGCTTTTCGAGAAAAGCCCGCGCCATGTGTCGCTCGCCGCCGCGCGCGATCTTGCCGCGCGCGTGGAGGGGCGTGCGCGCAAGGTCGCGCTCGTGGTCGATGCGGACGACGCCGCCATCGCATCCATTGTCGATCGTCTTTCGCCTGACCTCCTGCAACTGCACGGCAGGGAGACTCCGGCGCGCGCGGCCGCCATTCGCGCGCGGTTCGGCCTTCCGCTCGTCAGGGCGCTCGGCGTCGCCACGCGCGCCGATCTCGACGCGGCGGGCGCCTTCGCGGCGCATGTCGATTATCTGCTGCTCGACGCCAGGCCGCCGCCGCAGGCCACGCGCCCCGGCGGCCTCGGCGCGACCTTCGACTGGACGATTGTCGAAAACTGGCGCGCGCCGGCGCCCTGGCTCCTGTCGGGCGGGCTGACGCCGGAAAATGTGGGCGCAGCGCTGGCGGCCACTGGCGCGCCGGGCGTCGATGTGTCGTCGGGCGTGGAACGCGCGCCGGGTGTGAAGGACGCCGCGCTGATCCGCGCCTTCATCGCCGCCGCGCGCGCGCTTTCCTCGCGTTCCCGGAAGGGTTAAGAGGGGGCGCGCTGTTCGGGGCGCACGCACGAGGCTCGGATTTTGAACCAACAGGCTCCCAATTCCCTGCGCAACGGGCCGGACGAGCGCGGTCGTTTCGGCCTGTTCGGCGGGCGGTTCGTGGCCGAGACGCTGATGCCGCTGATCCTCGATCTGGAGCGCGCCTACGCGCAGGCCAGGACCGATCCCGCCTTCCGCGCCGAACTCGACGGCCTGCTGAAACATTATGTCGGCCGCCCGAGTCCGCTCTATTTCGCCGAGCGCATGACCGAACATCTCGGCGGCGCGAAAATCTACTTCAAGCGCGACGAACTGAACCACACCGGCGCGCACAAGATCAACAACGTGCTGGGCCAGATTCTGCTCGCCCGCCGCATGGGCAAGAAGCGCATCATCGCCGAGACGGGCGCCGGCCAGCATGGCGTGGCCACCGCCACCGCCTGCGCGCGGTTCGGTCTCGAATGCGTGGTCTACATGGGCGCGGTCGATGTCGAGCGGCAGAAGCCGAACGTGTTCCGCATGAACATGCTGGGCGCCAAGGTTGTGCCGGTGCGATCGGGCGCGCGCACGCTGAAGGACGCGATGAACGAGGCGCTGCGCGACTGGGTGACGAACGTCGCGGACACGTTCTACTGCATCGGCACGGCCGCCGGCCCGCATCCCTATCCGGCGATGGTGCGCGATTTCCAGTGCGTGATCGGCGAGGAAGCGCGCGCGCAGATGCTGCAGGCGGAAGGCCGGCTGCCGGATTCGCTGGTGGCGGCGATCGGCGGCGGCTCCAACGCCATCGGCCTGTTCCACCCGTTTCTCGACGACAAGGACGTCGCCATCTACGGCGTGGAGGCGGCGGGCTACGGGCTGGAGGTCGAGAACGGCCACGCGGCCTCGCTCGCGGGCGGGCGCCCGGGCGTGCTGCACGGCAATCGCACCTATCTGCTGATGGACGACGACGGGCAGATTCTCGAAGGCCATTCCATTTCCGCCGGGCTCGACTATCCGGGCATCGGTCCGGAACATGCGTGGCTGCGCGACATCGGCCGCGTGACCTATCTGTCGGCCACCGACAGGGAGGCGCTCGACGCGTTCCAGCTCTGCTCGAAACTCGAAGGCATCATCCCCGCGCTCGAGCCCGCGCACGCGCTGGCCAAAGTCATCGAGCTTGCGCCCAGACTGCCGCGCGACCATCTCATGGTGATGAATTTGTGCGGGCGCGGCGACAAGGACATTTTCGCGGTCGCCGATCATCTCGGCGTGAAGATCTGAAGGCGGACCATGACCACGCGCATCGACCGTCGTTTCGCCACGCTCTCAAGGGAAAACCGCGCCGCGCTCGTCACGTTCCTGATGGCGGGCGATCCCGATCCCGCCACCTCGCTCGACATTTTGCGCGCGTTGCCGAAGGCGGGCGCCGACGTGATCGAGGTCGGCATGCCGTTCACCGATCCGATGGCCGACGGCCCCTCGATTCAGGCCGCCGGCCTGCGCGCGCTGAAAGCGGGCATGACGCTGCAGAAGACGCTCGGCCTGGTCGCCGACTTCCGCAAGCACGACCACGACACGCCGATCGTGCTGATGGGCTATTACAATCCCATCTATGTGTTCGGCGTGGACCGGTTTCTGGCGACCGCGAAAGCGGCGGGCGTCGATGGATTGATCGTGGTCGACCTGCCGCCGGAGGAAGACGACGAATTGTGCAAGCCCGCGCTGGCGGCGGGTCTGAACTTCATCCGTCTGGCCACGCCGACGACCGACGACAGGCGCCTGCCGCGCGTGCTCGAAAACACGTCGGGCTTCGTCTATTACGTATCGCTGACCGGCGTGACGGGCGCGGCCATCGCCGATTATTCGCGCGTGTCGGATGCGGTCGCGCGCATCAAGGGGCATACGCAATTGCCGGTGGCGGTCGGGTTCGGCGTCAAGACCGCGGACAATGCGCGCGCCATCGGCGGCCAGGCGGACGGCGTCGTCGTCGGCACCGCGCTGGTCGACGCCTTGAAATCGACGCTCGATGCGCAAGATCGCGCGGGCGCTGACACGGTGACGAAAGTCGCCGCGCTCGTCGGCGAACTGGCGGCCGGCGCGCGCGCCGCACGCAACTGATCGCCTCTCCGCGCGAGCGGGGGAGGGAAATATCCGAGGTCGCAGATGAACTGGATATCCAACGTCGTTCCGCCGAAAATCCGCTCGATGCTTCGGCGCGACACGCCCGAGAATCTCTGGGTGAAATGCCCCGACAGCGGCGAACTGGTCTTTCACAAGGATCTCGAATCCAATCTCTGGGTCGTGCCCGGCTCCGGCTATCACATGAAGATGCCGGCGCAGGCGCGTCTGGCCAATCTGTTCGATGACGGCGCATTCGAAAATCTGCCGACGCCGGAGGCCCCGGTCGATCCGCTGAAGTTCCGCGACATGAAGCGCTATACGGATCGCCTGAAGGATAGCAAGGCCAAGACCGGCGCGGCCGACGCCGTGCGGCTCGCCGTCGGCAAACTCGAAACTCAGGACATTGTCGCCGCCGTGCAGGATTTCGAGTTCATGGGCGGCTCGCTCGGCATGGCGGCGGGCGAGGCGATCATCGCCGGCATGACGGCCGCCGTCGAGCGCAAGACGCCGTTCGTCATCTTCACCGCCTCCGGCGGCGCGCGCATGCAGGAGGGCATGTTCTCGCTGATGCAGATGCCGCGCACGACGGTGGCCGTGCAGCGCCTGCGCGCGGCCAGACTGCCCTATATCGTGGTGCTCACCAATCCGACGACCGGCGGTGTGACGGCTTCCTACGCCATGCTCGGCGATGTGCAGATCGCCGAGCCCGGCGCCGTCATCGGCTTCGCCGGCGCGCGCGTCATCGAACAGACGATCCGCGAGAAACTGCCGGACGGTTTCCAGCGCGCCGAATATCTGCGCGACCACGGCATGATCGACATGGTCGTGCCGCGCGCCGACATGCGCGCGACGCTGGCCCGCGTCTGCCGCCTGCTCACGCGGCGGCCCGGCGCCGAAAAGCGCGTCGAGGACGCCGCCTGACCCGATGACATGGCAAACGAGCGTGCGGCTCGACGCTGTTCTTGCGCGGTTGCTCGAATTGCATCCGCGCAAGATCGATCTGTCGCTCGAACGCATCGAGCGCCTGCTCGCGGCGCTCGGGTCTCCGCAGCGGCGCCTGCCGCCGACCATTCACGTCGCCGGCACCAACGGCAAAGGCTCCACCGTCGCCTTTCTGCGCGCCATTGTGGAGCGCGCGGGCCAGAGCGCGCATGTCTACACCTCGCCGCATCTCGTGCGTTTCAACGAGCGCATCCGTATCGCCGGCCGCCTCGTGGACGACGCCGCGCTGATCGCCGCGCTCGAACATTGCGAACGCGTCAATGCGGGCGAGACGATCACCTTCTTCGAGATCACGACGGCGGCCGCGTTCCATCTGTTCGCGCAGACGCCCGCTGACTGGCTGTTGCTCGAGACCGGGCTCGGCGGGCGCGTGGACGCCACCAACGTCGTCGCCGCGCCGGCTGCGACCGTCGTCACGCCGGTTTCGATCGACCATGCGGAATTTCTCGGCGACACGGTGGAGCGGATCGCGCGCGAGAAGGCGGGCGTCTTCAAGCGCGGCGCGCCGGCGATCATCGGTTTCCAGACGGACGGGCCGCGCGCCGTGCTGGAGCGCGAGGCCGCGCGCGCAGGCGCCCCCCGCATCGTCGCCGATCGCGATTTCTTCGTGCGCGCCGAGCGCGGTCGTCTCGTCTACGAAGACGAGGCGGGCCTGCTCGATCTGCCCGCGCCGCGTCTTGCCGGCGCGCATCAGTACGAGAACGCGGCGACCGCCATCGCCACGCTGCGGCGCGTGGCGCCGCATCTGCCGGCGCACGCGTTCGAGGACGGCATGGGCGCCGTCGTGTGGCCCGCGCGGTTGCAGCATCTGACGAAGGGCAGGTTGAAGGACATGGCGCCGCCGGGCGCCGATCTGTGGCTCGACGGCGGCCATAACGAGGACGGCGCGCGCGCCGTCGCCGCCGCGATGGCGGAGTTCGAGGAACGCGCGAGCGCGCCGCTCGTGCTCGTGTGCGGATTGCTCGCAAGCAAGGATGCGCGCGGCTTTCTGGCGCATTTCTCCGGGCTCGCTTGCGAGGTGGTGGCCGTGCCGGTGGAGGGCGATCACTATGGCCGCGCGCCGGCGGATGTGGCGGGCGTCGCGCGCGCGCTGGGGTTCGCCGCGAGCCAGGCGCCGGATGTGGCGGGCGCTTTGCGGCTCATCGCCGCGCGCGATTGGCCCAGGCCGCCGCGCATTCTCGTCTGCGGCTCGCTCTACCTCGCAGGCGCGGCGCTCGCGCTCGACAGCGCGAACACGCCAGGCTGAGGCGAGAAGGCAAGAAATAAGGGCCGGCGGGCCGGCCCTCGGGTCGCGCCAGGATCGGGCGTCAGACCGACGCGTTGATCCACTTGATCAACTCGCCCTTCGGCGCCGCGCCCACTTTCTGGGCCGCGAGCTTGCCATCCTTGAACAGCATGAGCGTGGGAATGGAGCGAATGCCGAGCTTGCCGGCGACACCGGGATTCTCGTCGACATTGACCTTGGCGATCTTCACCTTGCCCTTCATCTCGGTCGCGATTTCTTCGAGCGACGGGCCGATCATCTTGCAGGGGCCGCACCATTCGGCCCAGAAATCGACGACGACCGGCTCGGATGACTTGAGTACGTCGGCTTCGAAACTGGCGTCGGTGACTTTGGCGGTGGACATGAAAGCCTCACATGCGGAACGATTCCGCAAAATCGGCCGTAAACGTATGAACGGCCCTCGCATTCGTCAAGCGACGCTGGCGGCTTGACAGGCGCCGGGCGCGATGCAGTTATGCGGTCCATGGGGTCTCTCGCGACGTCCCCGTGAGGCGTCAGCCCAAAGTTCGCGTGCCTCGCCTGTCCACAGGGAGGGACGCTGATGACTTCCACCCCCGGTATCGCCGCGAGCCGGTTCGCCCGCTCTGCCGGTCTGACGGATTGGCCCGACGCGTGCGCCCAGCACGCGCCGCAGCCGCCTGCCGGAGGCGCGGCCTGATGCGCGCGACGGATGGTCGCGCGGGGCAGGGCGCAGTCGCCTTTCCCGCGTTCGGCGAATTCTTCCGCACCTTCGCGCGCATCGGCGTTCTCAGTTTCGGCGGCCCCGCCGGACAGATCGCGCTGATGCATCGGGTGCTGGTGGAGGAAAAGCGCTGGATTTCCGAAGAGCGGTTTCTGCATGCTCTCAATTTCTGCATGCTGCTGCCGGGACCGGAAGCGCAGCAGCTCGCGGCCTATTGCGGCTGGCTGATGTTCGGCGCGCGCGGCGGGATCGTGGCGGGAACGCTGTTCGTCCTGCCGGGCTTCGTGGTCATTCTGGCGCTGAGCGCGTTCTATGCGCTCACGCAGAACGCGCAGCTGACGACGGGCCTGTTCTTCGGCCTGAAATGCGCCGTGCTCGCCATCGTGGCGGATGCGTTGGTGCGGGTCGGCCAGCGCGCGCTGCGCAACGGTTTCATGGTCGCGCTCGCGGCCATCGCGTTCGTCGCCCTGTTCCTGTTCGATGCGCCGTTTCCGCTTGTCGTGCTGATCGCGGGGCTCGTCGGTTTTTTCGTCGCCCGTGCGCGCCCCGATCTGTTCGCCGGCGCGGGCCACGGCGCAACACCGACCGACGGGCCGTTCCTGCAATTGCCGGCGCCGGAAACGGCGCCGGGGTTCGCCTACGCCGCGCGCACGATGGCGGTCTGGGGCGCGTTGTGGATCGCGCCGGTCGCGCTGCTGGCGCTCGTCTTCGGCCGCGACAGCGTATTCATGCCCATCGCCGCCTTCTTTTCCAAGATGGCGGTGGTGACGTTCGGCGGCGCCTATGCGGTTCTGTCCTATGTCGCGCAGCAGGCGGTGGAGGATCTCGGCTGGTTGAAGCCCGGCGAAATGCTCGACGGTCTGGCGATGGCGGAGACGACGCCGGGCCCGCTCATCCTCGTGCTCACTTATGTCGGCTTTCTCGCGGCGTTCCGCGCGCCGCCGGACATTTCGCCGCTCGCGAGCGGCGTGATCGGCGCGGCGCTCACCACCTGGGTGACGTTCGTTCCGTGTTTCCTCTGGATCTTTCTCGGCGCGCCGCATGTCGAGAAACTGCGCGCCAACCGCGCGCTGTCCGGCGCGCTGGCGGCCATTTCGGCGGCGGTCGTCGGCGTCATCGCAAATCTCGCGCTCTGGTTCGCGCTGCATGTGTTCTTCGCGCGCACGAACGTGGTGGAATGGGGGCCGTTGCGCGCGACCGTTCCCGACATCGCCGCGTTCGATCCGCGCGCGGCGGCGCTGGCGGCGCTCGCGGCCTATGCGCTGTTTCGTCTGAAGCTGGGGATCGTGCCCGTGCTGACGCTCGCCGGCGCGATCGGCGTCGCGCTACGCATGATATGATGCGCTCATGAGTAACGGGACGATGGGACAGAACGGACGCGCGGCCTGGCGCGATGTGCCGCGCGGCGTGTGGACGCTCGGCTTCGTGTCGATGTTCATGGACGTGTCGTCGGAAATGATCCACGCCGTCCTGCCGCTCTATCTGGTGTCGGCCTTCGGCGCCTCCGCGCTCGTCGTCGGCGCCATCGAGGGTGTGGCGGAAGCGACCGCCGCCTTCGTCAAGGTGTTCTCGGGCGCGCTGTCGGACTTCTTCGGCAGGCGCAAGCTGCCGGCCGCGCTCGGCTACGGACTTGCGGCGTTCACCAAGCCGGTTTTTCCGCTTGCCCCCTCGCTCGGCTGGATCGTCGGCGCGCGCTTTCTCGATCGCGTCGGCAAGGGAATTCGCGGCGCGCCACGCGATGCGCTGATCGCGGACATCACGCCGTCCGACCAGCGCGGCGCGAGTTTCGGTTTGCGGCAGGCGCTCGACACCATCGGCGCCGTCGCGGGCCCTCTCGTGGCGATGGTCGCTCTGGCGGCCACGGCCGGCGATTATGCGTTCGTGTTCTGGCTCGCCGTGGCGCCGGCCTTCGTGTCGTTTGCGGTCATGGCGTTCGTGGTGAAGGAGCCGCCGGGGGCCGTGCGCAGGCCCGCGCGCTTTCCCTTGCGCAGCGTCGAGATCGCGCGCCTGCCGCGCGCGTACTGGATCGTGGTGGCGGTCGCGTCCGCGCTCACGCTCGCGCGGTTCAGCGAAGCGTTTCTGCTGCTGAAGGCGCAGCATGTCGGACTGCCGGCCTACATCGCGCCGGTCGCGCTCGTGCTGATGAACCTCGTCTATGCGGCCACCGCCTATCCCGTTGGCGCGTGGTCGGATGGGGATGGTGCGCGCCCGCGCGTGCTGCTCTTCGGCGTCGCGCTGCTGGTCGCCGCCGATGTCGCGCTCGCCTTCAGTGCGTCTGTCTGGGGGCTGGCGCTCGGCGCCGCGCTATGGGGACTGCACATGGCGTTCACGCAGGGGCTTCTGTCGGCGCTGGTCGCCGATCACGCGCCGCCGACGCTGCGCGGGACCGCGTTCGGCGTTTTCAACGTGGCGACGGGTTTCGCTCTGCTGGCGGCGAGCCTCATCGCCGGCGGCCTGTGGGACGCGGTCGGACCGAAGGCGACGTTTCTCGCCGGCGCGGCGTTCGCGGCTTTCTCGCTGGCCGGTCTGGCGTGGGCCATGCGGATGGCGCGCCCGAAGGGTTGAAGGTCGCTAGTTCGACTTCGGCGCGAATATCCACCGTTTGCGCCCGCCGGGCGCGCCGCCGAAGGGGGAGGGCGCCGCGCGCCGGAACCGTCGGCCGCGGCCGCGCGCGGCCGGTGGCGGGGGCGCGCCCGTGGCGCGCCGCGCGCCGCGCACGGGGCCGAGACCCGCCAGGCAACGGTTGAACGCATCCGCGTCCTTGATGCGGTCGCACTCGTCGGCCATCGCCGGCGCAGTGGCGAGCAGGGCGGCGGCGAAAGCAAGAAATTCACGCCGGCTGCGGGCCATCGTAACCTTCGATCACGATCATGTCGGCGATGGCGGCGCCTTCGCGATGCTTGATGG
The DNA here is from genome assembly GCA_937870755.1 of uncultured Methylocystaceae bacterium. Taxonomy (GTDB): domain Bacteria; phylum Pseudomonadota; class Alphaproteobacteria; order Rhizobiales; family Beijerinckiaceae; genus JAJXWB01. Next base: position 89,415 of record CALMZV010000100.1, on the reverse strand, counting down.
CGGCGGCATATTCCGGGGAGTGATAGCAGGCGACGGCCTTGTCGAAGGAGTCGAACTCGATCACGACATTACGCGCCCGCGCCGACCCTTCCTTGGCCTCGAACCGGCCGCCGCGCACCAGAAAGCGCGCGCCGTATTTGGCGAAAGCGGCGGCGTTGGCCGCCACATAGGCTTTGTAGGCCTCCGGATCGGTCACATCGACCCGGCCGATCCAATATCCCTTCGCCATGTGTGGTTTCCTTCACGTTTTCGTCATCTTTGGCCGGTATACAGGCAGGACTTGCCCATCCGAGTTTGCGTAGGGCGAGTTGCACGCCGGGCCGGATGTACGCCCGGCGTTTTGCGTTTCAGGCCGCCGTGTTCCGCTTTCCACGGATGGCGAGACCCTCGCCGATCTCCGCGACGATCGCCTCGGCCGCCGCTTTCGGGTCGGCGGCCTCCGTCACCGGCCGGCCGACCACCAGATGATCGGCGCCGGCCGCGATCGCCAGCGTGGGCGTCATCACCCGTTTCTGGTCGCCCGCCGCCGCGCCCGCCGGCCGCACGCCGGGCGTGACGATGATCGTGTCGGGGCCGAGCATGGCGCGCATCGCCTCGGCCTCCTCCGGCGACATCACGAGACCGTCGATGCCGGCCGCCTGCGCCTGGCGCGCGCGGCGCGCGATCAGATCGCGCACGCCGAACGCATAGCCCGCCTCCGCGAGGTCGGCGTCGTCGTAGGACGTCATCACGGTCACGGCGAGCAGTTTCAGGTTGGAGTCCGCCGCGCCCTTGCGCGCGGCCGCCATGGTCTGCGGATAGGCGTGCACGGTGGCGAAGGTCGCGCCCAATTGCGCAAGCTGGCGTGTGGCGCGTTCGACGGTGTTGGGAATGTCGTGCAGCTTGAGGTCGATGAAGACTTTCTTGCCGGCCCCTGCAAGCGCGCGCGCAAGATCCAGCCCCGCGCCCGCATAGGCGAGCTCCATGCCGATCTTGTAGAAGGAGACGCTGTCGCCGAGCCGCGCGATCATGTCGTGCGCTGCGGCGAGGTCTGGCAGGTCGAGCGCGACGATCAGGCGGTCGCGTGCGGAAACGGTCATGGACGATCCGGGGACGGGAGAACGGGTTCAGCGCCGCGCGTCGCGCGCGCCGTCGACGATCTTGCGCAGCAGTTCCTTCGCCGGCGCGATCGGCGTCGTCTTTTTCTTGAGCGGCGCGCGCGGGGCGGCCTGCGCGTCGGCGCGCGTATAGCGCCACACGCGCGCCGGCGGCAGATTCAGCCACACCGGCTGCGCGGTCTCGCTGCGATACAGCGTGAACGTCCGGCGGTTGAGGCCAAGCGGCATCGGCGAGACAAGGCCGTAGGTGAATTGCACGAACTGGCCTTCCGGCCCCATCAGCGCGAACGCCTCGTCGAGCAGCGCGAGCCGCGTGCGCTCGGGCCGCGTCAGCAACGGCAGCGAGGAGACGATGGCGGCGACCGGCGCGTCGATCACGTCGGCCAGCGTATCGGACAGCCGATAGGCGTCGCCCTGCACGATGCGCGAGTGGGGAAAGCGCCGTTCGAGCAGCTTGCAGAAAGCCGCGTCGTATTCGACCAGCACCAGACGCTCGGGCGCGACGCCGCGCTCGATCAGCGCCTCCGTCACCGGGCCGGTGCCGGGGCCGAGCTCCACGATCAGGCCGTCGTCGTGCGGGTCGACGCAGCGGGCCATCGCGCGCGCGAGAAAGCGGCCCGACGGCGAAACGGCGCCGGTCTTCAACGGCGAGTCGAACCAGCTTCGGATGAACCTGGCTTCGTCGGCCAGCCGCTCTTCGAGTTTCGAGCGCTGAGGCGCCGGGCGGCGATGCTCAGACCGCAGGATTTTCGTGTTCACGCAATGGTCCTCGCCGCCTCCCGGGCGTGAATGACAAAATCGCGCGATCCACGCGCGAGGTCAAGAAAACGTGCGGTCGCACGGGGGACTACTGACCGCCGATGTTGTCGAGAAAATCCTTCATCTTGGCAAAGAATCCCGTCGCTTCCGGCTGCGTGCGGGTGGAGGATTCCTTGTCGAACTCCATCAGCAGCTCGCGCTGCCGTTTGGTAAGGTTCTGCGGCGTCTCGACAATCGCCTGAATATAGAGATCGCCGTAATCCCGTGTGCGCAGAACGGGCATGCCTTTGCCGCGCACCTTGAACTGCCGTCCCGACTGCGTGCCCTCGGGCGCTTTCACCCTGGTTTCGCCGCCGTCGATCGTGTGGATGGCGATCTCGCCGCCGAGCGTCGCCTGCACCATCGAGATCGGCACCCGGCAGTAGAGGTCCGCGCCGTCGCGATGGAAGATCGGGTGCGGCTTGATCGAGAGAAAGATGTAGAGGTCGCCCGCCGGCCCGCCGCGCAGGCCCGCTTCGCCCTCGCCGGCCAGGCGGATGCGCGTGCCGTCCTCCACGCCCTGCGGCACATTGACCGACAGCGTGCGCTCGCGGGTGGTGCGGCCCGCGCCATTGCAGGCGCCGCACGGGTCGTCGATCTTCTCGCCGCGCCCGTGACAGGACGGGCAGGTGCGCTCGATGGCGAAGAACCCCTGTTGCGCGCGCACGCGGCCGTGGCCGCCGCAGGTGGCGCACGGTTTGGGCTTCGAGCCCGGCTTGGCGCCGGAGCCGCCGCACGCTTCGCAGGTGACGGAGGTCGGCACTTTCAGCGTGGCCGTCTTGCCGACATAGGCCTCTTCCAGGGTGATTTCGAGATTGTAGCGCAGGTCCGAGCCGCGCTCGCGCCCGCCGCCGCGCCCGCGTCGTCCCATCACGTCGCCGAACAGGTCGTCGAATATGTCGGCCATCGAGGCGGCGAACCCTTCGCCCATCCCGCCGCCGCCCGCGCCCTGTTCGAACGCGCCGTGGCCGAACCGGTCGTAGGCGGCCCGCTTCTGACCGTCGGACAGAATCTGGTAGGCTTCGTTCACTTCCTTGAATCGGATTTCGGCGGCCTTGTCCCCCGGATTGCGGTCGGGATGCCACTGCATCGCGGCCTTCCGGAAGGCCGTCTTCAGTTCGACCTCCGTGCAGGTGCGCTGGACGCCGAGAACTTCGTAGTAGTCGCGCTTCGACATCACCGCGACCGGTTGAGCGATTCAAGCGACGTGACGAAGAACGCCGGCTGGCCGAGCCCCTTGTCGGTGATCGGGAAGACCCAGAACGGGTCGGTCACGCCGGGGTCGAGCACGGCGAGCGACAGCGTCTTGCCGCCGCTGGTGGTGAGCGCCAAACGGTAGGGCTTGCGGGCGCCGATGATCTTGCGGGCCAGCGGATCGACCTTGAGAAGCTCCTCGATCTGCGCCGGCGTCATCTCGCCATAGCGCAACTCCTTGAAATAGGAGGCGTCCTTGGCGTCGTCCGGCTTGTCGTCGATCTGGCTGGCGTTGAACGACGCGCGCAGGCCGGATTCCGGATAGGCGGCGAAATGCTGCTCGTTGGCGTTGAAGATATGCCCGAGCTTCGTGCAGTAGATGGTGGCCCAGCTCGCCAGCGCCGGCGGCAGTTTGACCACGGCCTGGGGCGGGGCCTTGGCGCAATCGGTCAGAATATCGGCGGGCGGGCGCACGTCCTGCGCGGTCAGGGGCTTCTTCCGGGCGGTCTGGGCGCTCGCGGCGGCCGCCAGAACGCAGGCTGCGAGCGTCGTCGTCAGACGCGCGCGCGGTGAGCGCGAAAGAAATTTCATGACGAACCTCGAACGAACGACGGGTCGGCCGCGCTGACGACGCTTCGCACGCGCGCCGAAAGAAAACGGGCGGCGCACCAGGCGCCGCCCGCCTCCTATCACGAAGATTTCTTCTTGTCGTCGCCGCCGACTTCCTTGAAATCGGCGTCGATCACGTCGTCCTTCGGCGCGGCGCCGGCGCTGTCGGCGCCGCCGCCGGCGTCGGCCGCCGCCTGCTGGGCCTTGTACATGGCCTCGCCAAGCTTCATCGACGCCTGCGTCAGGTCGTTGGTGCGCGCCTTGATCGCCTCGGCGTCCTCGCCCTCGAGCGCGGACTTCAGGCTGGCGATCGCGGACGTGATGGCGCTCTTGTCGGCCTCCGAAACCTTGTCGCCGAATTCGGCGACCGATTTCTCGGCCGAATGAATCATGGCTTCGCCCTGATTCTTGGCGTCCACCAGCTCGCGCCGCTTCTTATCGTCGGCGGCGTGCAACTCGGCGTCCTTCACCATCTTGTCGATGTCGGAGTCCGACAGGCCGCCCGACGCCTGGATGCGGATCTGCTGCTCCTTGTTGGTCGCCTTGTCCTTCGCCGTCACGTTCACGATGCCGTTGGCGTCGATGTCGAAGGTCACCTCCACCTGCGGCATGCCGCGCGGCGCCGGCGGAATGCCGACGAGGTCGAACTGGCCGAGCAGCTTGTTGTCGGCCGCCATCTCGCGCTCGCCCTGGAAGACCCGGATGGTGACCGCCGTCTGGTTGTCTTCGGCGGTGGAGAACACCTGGCTCTTCTTGGTCGGGATGGTGGTGTTGCGATCGATGAGGCGCGTGAACACGCCGCCGAGCGTCTCGATGCCGAGCGAGAGCGGCGTCACGTCCAGCAGCAGCACGTCCTTCACGTCGCCCTGCAGCACGCCCGCCTGCACCGCCGCGCCGATCGCGACGACTTCATCGGGGTTCACGCCCTTGTGCGGCTCCTTGCCGAAGAACGACTTCACCACCTCCTGCACTTTCGGCATGCGGGTCATGCCGCCGACGAGGACGACCTCGTTGATGTCGGCAGCCGCCAGCCCCGCGTCCTTGAGCGCCTTGCGGCACGGCTCGACCGTGCGCTGGATGAGGTCGTCGACCAGCGCCTCGAACTTGGCGCGGGTGAGCTTCATCGTCAGGTGCTTGGGGCCGGAGGCGTCGGCCGTGATATAGGGCAGGTTGATGTCGGTCTGCGTGGCGGAGGACAGTTCGATCTTCGCCTTTTCCGCCGCCTCTTTCAGGCGCTGGAGGGCGAGCTTGTCCTTCGTCAGGTCGATGCCCTGCTCCTTCTTGAATTCGGCCGCCAGATATTCGACGAGCCGCATGTCGAAGTCCTCGCCGCCGAGGAACGTGTCGCCGTTCGTCGACTTCACCTCGAACACGCCGTCGCCGATCTCCAGGATCGACACGTCGAACGTGCCGCCGCCCAGGTCATAGACCGCGATCACGCCCGACTGCTTCTTGTCGAGCCCGTAGGCGAGCGCGGCGGCCGTCGGCTCGTTGATGATGCGCAGCACTTCCAGGCCCGCGATCTTGCCGGCGTCCTTGGTCGCCTGACGCTGGGCGTCGTTGAAATAGGCGGGCACCGTGATGACGGCCTGCGTCACCGGCTGGCCGAGATAGGCCTCCGCCGTTTCCTTCATCTTCTGGAGCGTGAAGGCCGAGATCTGCGAGGGCGAATAATCCTTGCCCGCCGCCGTCACCCAGGCGTCGCCGTTGGCGGCTCTTTTGATCTTGTAGGGCACCAGGCCCATGTCCTTCTGCGTCATCGGATCGTCGAACGTGCGGCCGATGAGGCGCTTGATGGCGAAGAAGGTCTTTTCGGGGTTCGTCACCGCCTGGCGCTTGGCCGGCTGGCCGACGAGGCGCTCGCCGTCGTCGGTGAACGCGACGATGGAGGGCGTGGTGCGCGCGCCCTCGGAATTCTCGATGACCTTGGGGGTCGCCCCTTCCATGACGGCGACGCAGGAGTTGGTCGTGCCAAGGTCGATGCCGATGATTTTAGCCATATCTGTTTCCTTTCCGCGGCGAGACCGCCGGACCCCGGAGCGATCCGACCCATGGGGCGATGGCCAAAAGCCGGCCTCTCGCCCGGTCCCCAACTGACTGTGCAGAGATTGTGACGAACCTCGCGGCTCGCAAGGGCAAGTCGCATATAGGCGGGCGCGAAATTCCGCGCAATACGCCCGCGCGGCGTCCGGTCGCAGGGCGCGCGGCCGACGGCCTGCCGAGGCCGCCGCGCTTCCCTTTCGACGCCGTTTCCGCCACAACTCCGGCTGAGCGTTCTGACCGACCCGAGGAGGAAACATGGGCACGCGCATCAGCTTCAAACGTCCGGACGGCAAGACGGTGGAGGGCTATCTGGCGCCTTCGCCCACCGCCAACGCCCCGGGCGTGGTCATGATCCAGGAGTGGTGGGGCCTGTCGGAGCAGATCACCGGTCTGGCCGACCGGCTCGCCGCCAACGGCTACGACGTGCTCGCGCCCGATCTCTATTCCGGGACCGTCGTGCCCTATCACGACACCGAATCGGCCAACCGCGAGATGACCTCGCTGAATTTTCTCGACGCCACCGACCAGACCGTGCGCGGCGCGGCCCAATACCTGCTCAAGACGTCCAAGAAGGTCGGCATCACCGGCTTCTGCATGGGCGGGGCGATGAGCGTGATCGCCGCCGCGCGCGTGCCGGAATTCGCCTGCGCCGTTCCCTTCTACGGCATTCCGCCGGAGGCGGCCGCCGGACCGGCGGATGTGAAGATTCCGCTCCAGGGCCATTTCGCCAACAAGGACGACTGGTGCACGCCGGCGGCCGTCGACGCGTTCGAGGCCGGGCTCAAGAAAGCCGGCAAGATCTACGAAATTTATCGTTACGACGCCGACCACGCCTTCGTGAACGAACAGCGCGCGGCGGTCCACGACCGCAAGGCGGCGGAGGAGGCGTGGGGCCGCGCGCTCGCCTTCTTCAAGAAACATCTCGGCTGAACAGGCGGGGCCGGCGCGTCCGGCCCCGCAAACACCCGCATGCTTGCGCCGGCGCGGCGAATAAGCTCCCATGCCTCCAACGAACAGATTGGAGGAAATCATGGCGCTGATCCGCATCGGCGAGGCGACGGTCGACCGTGTGGAAGAAGCGCACGGCCCCAGTTTCGAGGCCGGCCACCTTCTGCCGGACTGGAACCCCGCGATCCTCGAAGAACTGCCGTGGCTGGTCCCGCGCCATTTTCACGCGCGCACCGGGCGGTTCATCGGCTCGCTCCATTCGTGGCTGATCCGCACGAAACATCACACGATCCTTGTCGACACCTGTGCGGGCAACGACAAGCATCGGCCGCACTCGCCGCTGTTTCACATGCGCGCCTCCGCCTATCTCGAAAAGCTCGCCGCCGCCGGGGTCGCGCCGGAAGAGGTCGATTTCGTGCTCTGCACGCATCTGCATGTCGATCACGTCGGCTGGAACACGCAGTTGAGGGACGGGCGCTGGGTTCCGACCTTTCCGAACGCGAAATACGTCTTCTCGAAAACCGACCGCGACTACTGGGACCCGGCGAAGAATCCCGATCTCGACGAGGAGGCCAGGTTCATCTTCACCGATTCCGTTCATCCCGTGATCGCGGCCGGTCAGGACCGTCTGGTGGAAATGACCGACGCGCTCGATGACAATCTGAATATCGAACCCGCGCCCGGCCATACGCCCGGCCATATCCTGTTGCGCCTGGAGGACGGCGGCGCGCAAGGCGTATTCACCGGCGACGTCATGCATCATCCCGTGCAGGTCTACCGGCCCGACTGGTCGAGCCGCTTCTGTTTCGACCCCGGACAATCGGCCCGCACGCGCCGCCGCGTGCTCGCCGACTGCGCCGATTGCGGCGCGCTGATGCTGCCGGCCCATTTCGGCGCGCCGTTCGCCGGCCGTGTGAAGGAGAAGGGCGGCGCGTTCTCGTTCGAATGGGTGGAGGAATAAGCGGCGGCCGGCAAGCGCGCGCAAATGCGCCTGTGCGTGCGCGCAAGCGCCCGCTGCATGCGCTCGCCGGCGCGTCGGACTATGTGATGGACAACCATTCTGGAGGTTCCACATGCTCAATGTCCGACGCGCCGCCGAGCGCGGCCACGCAGATTTCGGCTGGCTCGACTCGCGCCACACGTTTTCGTTCGGCGAATACTACGACCCCGCCCACATGGGCTTTTCCATCCTGCGCGTGATCAACGACGATCGCGTGGCCGGCGGCGGCGGGTTTCCCACCCATCCCCATCGCGATATGGAGATCGTCAGCTACGTGCTCGAAGGCGCGCTGGCCCACAGGGATTCGCTGGGCTCCGGCGCCACGATCTTTCCCGGCGACGTGCAGCGCATGAGCGCCGGCACGGGCGTGCGTCATAGCGAGTTCAACGCCTCGCGGACCGATGCGACCCGCTTTCTGCAGATATGGTTGCTGCCCGAGCGCGGCGGATTGAAGCCGGGCTACGAGCAGAAGAACTTTCCGCTGGAGGCGCGGCGCAATGCGTTGCGGCTGATCGTGGCGTCCAACAGGAATCCGCGCGAGGGCGCGCTCGCCATCCAGACCGATGCGGACATCTACGCCAGCGTGCTCGACGAGGGCGCCGGCGTGACGCACGCGCTGGCGCAGGAGCGCTGCGCCTGGGTGCAGGTGGCGCGCGGCGCGGTCGCGCTCAATGGCGTCGACTTGCAGGAGGGCGATGGCGCGGCTGTGACGCGCGAGCGCACGCTGGCGCTCACCGGCCGCGCGCCGCAGTCGGAGATTCTCGTCTTCGATCTGCCGGCCTGATCATCCGGCCTTGGGCGCGCGCGCCAGCGCGAGCGCGGCTTCCGGCGGCGCCGTCGGCGCCTTGGAGCCGCGCGTCTCGTCATCGGTCGGGAACATGACGGCGGCCGCGCAGACGACGCCGCCGAACGTGACCGAGAACCCGCCGAACAGCAGGATGAGCGCCGGGATCATCGCTTCCGAACGGAACAGCAGGTCGCGAAAGCCGATCGGATTGATGACCAGCAGCATGGCGGCGCAGAAGACGCCCGTGCCGATGCCTATCAGCCAATGCGCGATCATGTATCGCACCAGCGGATGCCGCACGCCCAGATCGGCGAGCCACATCGAAAGGCGCCACCGCAGGCGCGCGAACCGACGACGAACCACCATCATGCATCCTCCGGCGCCGCGCGCCCTCATCGGCAATGTAGCGCGTCGATCGTGGCCGTCCAGCGGCAGGAGGTCGCATTGCGCCCGCCCGTCGACGCCGCGCGCGGGCCGTCGTAAGCTCGGCGGCGAGAGGCGGGGGAGCGGCGGTCGTGGCGGAAAATCCAGCGCAAGCCTTCCCGCGGCCGCTCGCCATCGTCGAACCCTGAAGGCCGCGGACCTCCCATGTCGCAGACCATCGTCTATCGCGCGCGCCGCATCGTCACCATGGCCGCGCATCAACCGTTCGCGACGCATGTGGCGGTGCGCGAGGGCCGCGTGCTGTGCGTTGGCGATGCGCAGGACGTGGCGCAGTTTCCCGACGCGCGCCGTGACGACCGCTTCGCCGATGCGGTGTTGACTCCGGGCTTCGTCGAAGGCCACGCACACGCCCACGAGGGCGCGTTGTGGTCGCGGCCCTATGTCGGCTATTTCGGGCGCACCTCGCCCGACGGCGCCTTCGTCGGCGGCTGCGAGTCGATCGACGCCGTCGTCGCGCGCCTGAAGGCGATTTCGGACGCGAGCGCGGATGCGGACGCGCCGTTGTTCGCCTGGGGATTCGATCCGATCTATTTCGGCGGCCGGCGCATGGACGCGCGCGATCTCGATCGCGTATCGCCGCGCCGGCCGGTGCTCGTCATTCATGCGAGCCTGCACATCGTCAACGTGAATTCGGTGGCGCTCGCGCGCGCCGGCCTCGACGAGACGACGCCGATCGCCGGCTTGCCCAGGGGCGCGGACGGCAGGCTGACGGGCGAGATTCAGGGGCCCGCGCCGCGCGCGCATCTGTTCCGCGCGCTCGGCCTTTCGGGCATCGCCGGCAGCCCGCAGCCGGAGGACTACCGGCGCTTCGCGCGCTCGGCCAATGTCGCGGGCGTCACCACCATCACCGATCTGCATTCGGACCTGTCGGATACGACCCTAGCCGCATTGCGCGCGCTCGCCTCCGACGAGAGCGCGCCCGTGCGCATCGCGCCCGCGTATGGCGCGTTGGGCGCGCCGGCGGAGGAGGGGGCCGCGAAAGTGATGGCGCTGACGAAGGAGAACAGCGACCGGCTGTTTTTCGGCATCGCCAAATTCGTCATCGATGGTTCGATCCAGGGCTTCACCGCGCGGCTCAAATGGCCACACTACCACAACGGCGCGTCGAATGGCCTGTGGTACGTCGCGCCCGACGAATTTCCGCGCCTGTTCGAAATCTTTCATCGCGCCGGCGTCCAGGTGCATGTGCACACCAACGGCGACGAGGCGACGGACGTGGCGCTCGACGCCATCGAACGCGCGTTGATCGCCGTCCCGCGTCCGGACCACCGCCACACTCTGCAACATTGCCAGTTGGCGAGCGCGGCGCAATACCGGCGCATGAAGGCGCTCGGCGTCTGCGTCAATCTCTTCTCCAATCATCTGTGGCATTGGGGCGAGGCGCATGTCGAACAGACCATCGGCCCCGAACGCGCCGCGCGCATGAATGCGGCCGCGACCGCCGAACGTCTCGGCGTGCCCTTCGCCATTCATTCGGATGCGCCCGTCACCCCGCTCGCCCCGCTGTTCACGGCCTGGTGCGCGGTCAACCGGCTCACGCACAAGGGCCGGCTGCTCGGCCCGCACGAACGCATTTCCGTCGAAAGCGCCTTGCATGCGATCACGCTCGGCGCCGCCTTCACGCTCAGGCTCGACCATCTGGTCGGCTCGATCGAGATCGGAAAGTTCGCGGATTTCGCCGTTCTGGAGGAAGACCCGCTCGCACAGCCGGCGGAACGATTGAAGGACATTCGGGTTTTGGGAACGATCTTCGGCGGCGTGTGGCGCGAAGCCCCGCGCGCCTGACAGGACGATGAGATGAACGAGCAATTCACCGACAACAGGAACGCGCGACGCTACGAATTGAGGGTCGGCGATCACGTCGCCTTCGCCGAATACCGGATCGACGGCGACCGCATCTATTTCACGCACACGCTCACGCCCGGCGCGCTGCGCGGGCAGGGGATCGGCGGGCGCCTGGCGAAAGCCGCGCTGTCGGATGCGAAGGCGCGCGGCCTGAAGATCGTGCCGCGCTGTTCGTTCATCGCGGACTACATCGCCAAACATCCCGAATTCGCCGACGAATGACGTCGGTCGCGGTTTACGCCGTCGCGGGGCTGGCGACGGCGGGCGTCATCTTTCGGCCGTTTCGCCTGCCCGAATATGCATACGCGCTCGCCGGCGCCGCGCTCGTGGTGGCGGCGGGCTTGCTGCCGTGGCAGGACGCGCTTGCGGCCGTGGGCAAGGGCGCGGACGTTTATCTCTTTCTGGCCGGCATGATGCTGCTGTCGGAAGTCGCGCGGCAGGAAGGCCTGTTCGACTGGACGGCGACACATGCGGTCGCCTTCGCGCGCGGTTCGCCGCGCCGGCTGTTTGCGCTCGTCTATGCCGTCGGCGCGCTGGTGACGATCTTTCTGTCGAACGATGCGACGGCGGTGGTGCTGACGCCGGCGGTCTACGCCGCCGCGAAAGCCGCGCGCGCCAACCCGCTGCCGCATCTGTTCGCCTGCGCCTTCATCGCAAACGCCGCCAGTTTCGTCCTGCCGATTTCCAATCCCGCCAATCTGGTCGTGTTCGCGGAGCGCATGCCGCCGCTCGTCGACTGGCTGCGCATGTTCGCCGCGCCCTCGCTCGCCGCCGTCGTCCTCACGTTCGTCGTGCTGCGCTGGTCGCAGCGCGCGGCGCTCGTCGGCGCCATCGCCGAACACGTCGACGAAAAGCCGCTGTCGACCGGCGGCAAGCTGAGCGCGGCCGGGCTTGGCGCGGCGGCGCTCGCGCTCACCTTCGCCAGTTACACGGGGCGCGATCTCGGGCCGCCGACATTCGGCTGCGGCCTGGGCGTGACGGCGCTTGTGCTGGCGCTGGCGCGTCGCCCGCCCGCCTCGGTGGTCAGGCAGGTGTCCTGGGGCGTGCTGCCGCTCGTGGCCGGGCTGTTCGTGCTGGTCGAGGCGCTCGCGCATGTCGGCGCCATCGGCGCGCTCGCCGCGCCCCTTGCGGACGGCGCGCGCACGGCGCCGCGCGAAACGGCGGTGCTGGCGGGCCTCGTCGTCGGCGGCCTCACCAACATCGCCAACAATCTGCCGCTCGGCCTTCTGAGCTCCTTTGCGGCGGAAGCCGCGCACGCGCCGCCGCTCGTGAAAGCCGGCTTGCTGATTGGCGTCGATCTCGGACCGAATCTGTCGGTGACGGGATCGCTGGCGACCCTGCTCTGGCTGGTCGCCATCCGCCGCGAGGGCGCGCATGTCGACCCGTTCGCGTTTCTGAAAGTCGGCGCGCTGGTCATGCCGCCGGCGCTCGCGGTGGCGCTGCTGGCGCTCGTTGCGGTGTGAGCCGATCAGGCCGCGATGTCGGCCGACTGGATTCTTTTCACGCCGGCGCGGTTCATGCCGTCCCACGCTTTCATCAGCGAGCCCTGCGTGTCGATGCCGCGACAGGCGTCTTCGACCACATAGACCTCGAACCCCGCCGCGCGCGCGTCGATCGCCGTCCACGCCACGCAGAAATCGGTGGCCAGCCCCGTGACGAACAGCGAGGCGATGCCGCGCTCCCTGAGATAGGAGGCAAGGCCGGTGTGCGTCTTCTTGTCGGCCTCGAGCAGCGCGGAATAGGAATCGACGTTCGGGTGGAAACCCTTGCGGATGATGAGTTGCGCGTTGGGAATGGCGAGGTCTTTCGACAGCGCCGCGCCGTCCGTTCCCTGCACGCAATGGTCCGGCCACAGCACCTGGTCGCCGTAGGGCAAGCGAACGATGTCGAACGGCTTCCTGCCCGGATGGCTGGAGGCGAAGGATATATGCCCCGCCGTATGCCAGTCTTGCGTCGCCACCACGTTCTGGAACATTCCGGCGAGGCGGTTGATGACGGGAATGACCTGTTCGCCATCCTTCACGGCGAGCGAGCCGCCGGACAGGAAGCAGTTCTGCACGTCCACTACGATGAGCGCGGACCGCGCGTCGGGTTTCACGGCGGCCCATGCCGGCAGGCCGCTGGCCGCCAGCGCGCCGAACGCGCCCGCGCAGCCGAGAAAGGAACGACGGTCGATCATGCGCGGCCCTCCTTTTCAGCGAAGGCCGAAGTGAAGGCCAGCCCGCGCGATCTGTAAAGCGCGCCGCCCCCTGTCGGCGACGAGACCCTTTCCGGGCCGGGCGCGAGCATGCCCGCGTCCGGGCCAACGCCCGGCGCCGCGCGGCCAAAAAACGCATGCCCGCGGGCGCCGGATTCGCCCTGCGACCGCGCCTGCCCATTTCCCCTGCCCACGCGGCTTGCTATCCATGCATTCTTGTCTGTCCTATGACATAGTTCATATCAAAACCAATTGGCCTTCGAACAGGGAAACAGAGGAACGTCATGACCGAGGCTCAGGAACTGCCCCCGCGCGAAGGGATGGATTACGACGTCGTCATCGTCGGGGCGGGACCGGCGGGGCTGGCCGCCGCCATTCGGCTGAAGGAAGTGTCGCCGGATTCGACGGTCGTGGTGGTCGAGAAGGGGTCGGAAGTGGGCGCCCATATCCTGTCGGGCGTGGTGGTGGACCCCATCGGCCTCGACCGGCTGTTTCCCGACTGGCGCGACGATCCGGACCGCCCGCTGACCCAGCAGGTGACAGCCGACAAGTTCTATTTCCTGGGCCCCAACGGCGGCATCCGGCTGCCCAACATCGCCATGCCGAAGCTGATGGACAACCACGGCAAATATGTCGGCTCGCTCGGCAATGTCTGTCGCTGGCTGGGCGCCAAGGCCGAGGCGCTGGGGGTTGAAATCTATCCCGGTTTCGCGGCCTCCGAAGTGCTGTTTGGCGAGAAGGGCGAGGTCGTGGGCGTGGCGACCGGCGACATGGGCGTCGGCCGCGAGGGCGAGCTGAAGGATTCCTATACGCGCGGCATGGAGCTGCGCGGCAAATACACATTGTTCGCCGAAGGCGCGCGCGGCTCGCTGTCCAAGCAGATCATCGCGAAGTTTGGGCTGGACGAGGGGCGCGATCCGCAGAAATACGGCATTGGCCTGAAGGAAATCTGGCAGATCGATCCGGCCAGACATCGCGCCGGCGAAATCCAGCACACGTTCGGCTGGCCGCTCGACTCGCGCACCGGCGGCGGCTCGTTCCTCTACCACATCGAGAACCATCAGGTGGTGGTCGGCTTCGTCATCCACCTCAACTATACGAATCCCACGCTTTCGCCGTTCGACGAGTTCCAGCGGTTCAAGACCCATCCGATGATCGCGGAGACGCTGGAGGGCGGCAAACGTCTCGCCTACGGCGCGCGCGCGCTCACCGAAGGCGGCTGGCAATCCGTGCCCAAGCTCACCTTCCCCGGCGGCGCGCTCATTGGCTGCGCGGCGGGCTTCATGAACGTGCCGCGCATCAAGGGCTCGCACAACGCGATGCTCTCGGGCATTTTCGCGGCCGAACGGCTCGCCGAGGCGCTGGCCGAAGGTCGCGCCCACGACGAGGTGCGCGACATCGAAGGCGACTGGCGCGACACCGACATCGGCCGCGATCTCAAGCGCGTGCGCAACGTCAAGCCGCTGTGGTCGAAATTCGGCACGTTCGTGGGCGTCGGCCTCGGCGGAATCGACATGTGGACCAACCAGCTTTTCGGCTTTTCGTTCTTCGGAACGCTGAGCCACGGCAAGCCGGACTACGCGACGCTCAAGCCGTTGTCGGAGGTCACGCCGATCGTCTATCCCAAGCCCGACGGCAAACTGTCGTTCGACAAACTGTCGTCCGTGTTCCTGTCCAACACCAATCACGAGGAAGACCAGCCGATCCATCTCAGGCTGAAGGATCCGTCGGTTCCGATTGCGCAGAACCTGCCGAAATACGGCGAGCCGGCGCGGCTCTATTGCCCGGCCGGAGTCTACGAAGTGGTCTACGGCGACGAGGCCAACAGGCGCGATCCCCGGTTTGTCATCAACGCGCAGAACTGCGTGCACTGCAAGACCTGCGACATCAAGGACCCCGCGCAGAACATCGTCTGGACGACGCCGGAGGGCGGCGGCGGCCCCAACTATCCGAACATGTGATCGTTCGGCGCGTTGAACGGCGCGCGGCGCGGACCTAGATCAAACTTGGACGTGCGCGCTGCGCCAGACAGGAAACGCCAAACACCAAACGACGGGCGCCGGACAGGACGGCGGTCCGGGAGGAAGCAAGACGTGAGCACGTTCAAAGCCATTCGCATCGACAAGGACGACGCCGGCTATCGCGCGGGCCTGACCGATTTCGACGAGAACGATCTGATGGATGGCGACGTGACGGTGGCGGTCACCCACTCCACCGTCAATTACAAGGACGGTCTGGCGCTCTCCGGCCGTTCGCCGGTCGTGCGCCGGTTCCCGATGATTCCGGGGATCGATTTTGCCGGCCGCGTCGAAAGCTCCACGCACAAGGATTTCAAGCCCGGCGATCAGGTTGTGCTGAACGGCTGGGGCCTGGGCGAGACCCATCTTGGCGGCTACGCGCAAAAGGCGCGGGTGAAGGGCGACTGGCTCGTGCCGTTGCCGGCCGGCATGACCGCCGCGCAGGCGATGGCGATCGGCACCGCCGGCTATACCGCGATGCTGTGCGTGATGGCGCTCGACAAATTCGGCGTGAGGCCGGCGCAGGGACCGGTGGTGGTGACGGGCGCGGCCGGCGGCGTCGGCTCGGTCGCCATCGCGCTGCTGGCGGACGCGGGCTGGCATGTGATCGCCTCGACCGGCCGGCGCGAGGAAGAAGACTATCTCAAGGCGCTGGGCGCGCGCGAGATCGTCGACCGCGCGGAGCTTTCGGCGCCCGGCCGCCCGCTCGGCAAGGAACGCTGGATCGCCGGCGTCGACAGCGTCGGCTCGCACACGCTCGCAAACCTGCTGTCGCAGACCAGATACGGCGGCGCCATCGCCGCCTGCGGGCTGGCGCAGGGCATGGATCTGCCGGCGTCCGTCGCCCCGTTCATCCTGCGCGGGGTGTCGCTGCTCGGCGTCGACAGCGTCATGCGTCCCGCGCCCGACCGGCGTGAGGCGTGGAGCCGACTGGCCAAAGAGCTCGACCGCGAGAAGCTCGCCGCCATGACGAAAACGATTGCGCTCGCCGATGTGCCGTCGGCCGCCGGCGAAATCCTGTCCGGCCGCACGCGCGGGCGACTGGTGGTGGAAATCCCGCAGGGTTGAACGGCGAGTCGGCCGTTCGATCTGGATCAACGACAGAAGGTCCGGGCCTGCCGAATATGGCGCGGCTCGGGAGAAGGAAGTGAAATGAGCAGCGCATTCACGCGAGAAAACGACGAAACCGAATCCATTGACGACATCGTCGAACGGCCCGTCAGTCCGCATCGCAATCTCGTGACGCCGGAAGGCCTGGCGCAGATTGAGCACGAGATGGAAGTCGCGCGCGTGGCGCTCGCCAAGGCCGAGCACGACCGTTCGCGCCGCGCCATCGCCATGGCCGCGCGCGATCTCAACTACTGGAGCGCGCGCCGCGCGAACGCCGAACTGGTCGAGCACATCGACGATACGAGCGAGGCGCGGTTCGGCCACACGGTCACGGTCAAGTCAGCTTCCGGCAGGACGCACACGTTCAAGATCGTCGGCGAGGACGAGGCCGATCCCGCCAAGGGCCTCATCCCGCATGTCGCCCCGCTCGCCAAGGCGCTGATCGGCAAGGAAGTCGGCGACAGCGTCACCGTGCTGCACGAAAAGAGCAAGATCGTCTCGATCGTGTGAGCGCGCGGCGCCTCAGGGCGCCGGGCATTTCGCCTCCACGATCAGGTCGCGGAAAGTGGCGATCGAGCCGCGCATCCGGCCGATCGAACTGTCGCGCGTCTGCTCGGGCGCGCAGCGCGCGAAAACGGAGCTGGCCTTCTCGTAGACGTCGATCTGCCGCCGCCAGGCGGGGCAGCGCGCGGGCTCGCTGGCGTTGCGCGCCAGATCGTCGAGCGCGCTGGCGAACGAACGCTCCAGCCCCGCCATCTCCCGCATGCATTGGGATGTGTCTGCCGGCGCGGCGAGGGCGGCCGAAGCGGCCAGCGACGCGAAAAAGACGATGAACGGACGCGACATGCGAACCTCCCCGAGTCCGACTTGTCGCGATCAACGTGACATGCGCACGACGGGACGAATGTGCCCTTTGTCACACACCCGCGCCTCAGCCCAGGTTCAGCTCCTTGAAGAAGTCGTTTCCTTTGTCGTCGATGACGATGAAGGCGGGGAAATCCTGCACCTCGATCCTCCAGATCGCCTCCATGCCGAGTTCCGGATATTCGTGGACCTCGACCTTCTTGATGCAATCCTGCGCGAGCCGCGCGGCCGGGCCGCCGATCGAGCCGAGGTAGAACCCGCCGTGCGCGCCGCACGCCTTGCGCACCTCCGCCGAACGGTTGCCCTTGGCCAGCATGACCATCGAGCCGCCGGCCGCCTGGAACTGGTCGACATAGCTGTCCATGCGGCCCGCGGTCGTCGGCCCGAACGCGCCCGAGGCATAGCCCGCCGGCGTCTTGGCGGGGCCTGCGTAATAGACGGGGTGGTTCTTGAAATAGTCCGGCATCGGCTCGCCACGCTCCAGCCGTTCGCGGATTTTCGCATGCGCCAGGTCGCGCGCGACGATCATCGGCCCGGTCAGTGAAAGCCGCGTCCGGATCGGATATTTGGAGAGCGTCTCCAGAATTTCGCGCATCGGCCGGGTGAGATCGATCTTCACCACGTCGCCGCCGAGCGCGGCTTCGTCCACATGCGGCATGAACCGCGCCGGATCGTGCTCCAGTTCCTCCAGAAACACGCCCTCGCGCGTGATCTTGCCCACCGCCTGCCGGTCGGCGGAGCACGAAACGCCGACGCCGATCGGCAGCGAGGCGCCGTGGCGCGGCAGGCGCACCACGCGCACGTCGTGACAGAAATACTTGCCGCCGAACTGCGCGCCGACGCCCAAACCCTGCGTCATCTTGTGGATTTCGGCTTCCATTTCGAGATCGCGGAACGCGTGACCGTCCTCGCCGCCGGAGGTCGGCAGCGCGTCGAGATAGCGGGTGGAGGCGAGTTTCACCGTCTTGAGGTTGAGTTCGGCCGACGTGCCGCCGATGACGATGGCCAGATGATAGGGCGGGCAGGCGGCTGTGCCGAGGGTAAGAATCTTCTCTTTCAGGAACGCGAGCAGCCGGTCGCGCGTGAGCACGGACGGCGTCGCCTGGAACAGGAACGTCTTGTTGGCGGAGCCGCCGCCCTTGGCCACGAACAGGAATTTGTAGGCGTCCTCGCCCTCGGCGTAGATTTCGATCTGCGCGGGCAGGTTGTTCTTCGTGTTCTTCTCCTCGAACATCGACAGCGGCGCGAGCTGCGAATAGCGCAGGTTCTTCTTCTCGTAGGCGTCCCGCACGCCTTCGGCGATCGCGCTCTCGTCGGCGCCGTCGGTGAACACCAACCGCCCCTTCTTGCCCATGACGATGGCGGTGCCGGTGTCCTGGCACATCGGCAGCACGCCGCCGGCCGAGATGTTGGCGTTCTTCAGAAGGTCGTAGGCGACGAACTTGTCGTTGGACGTGGCCTCGGGATCGTCGAGGATCCTTGCGAGCTGCGCGAGATGGCCCGGTCGCAGCAGATGGTTGATGTCGACCATCGCGGCTTCGCTCAGTTTGCGGATCGCCTCGCGTTCGACGACCAGAAAATCGTGGCCGCCCATACGCTCCACGCGCACGCCCTCTTTCGTGATGAGACGGTAGGGCGTCTCGTCCTTGCCGAGCGGAAACAGCGGGGCGTGTTGATATGTCATGGGATTGCGTCCGTGGTGGCCAGTTGCGCCGTTTCTTAATCCCAGCGCCACGCCATGGGAAGGGCGCGGCCTTGCGAAATTGGACTAATCGCCGGGGGCCCGCCGCAATCGCGCGAGCGGCGCGCCGTCCGCGCCGTGCAGGTGGAGAAATCCGCGTTCGAGACGGAAGGCGCGGGTCTGTTGGAGCGCCGCGAAATACCGCGCCTCCAGCGCCATCGCCGGCGGCGGACAGGCCATGCGGGTCGCCGCGAGCGCCCCGAACCGCAGGCTCGACCGCTCGGCCGTATACGGCCCCGAGAACCGGTTGCAGCCGCCATGTCCGCCCGCGCGCCCGTCGGCGCGGAACTCCAGCGTGGCGGGCCGGCCGGCGGGCGCATCCTCGCCCCCGATCGCCTCCAGCGTCCATCGGCCCACGAGGTCGGCCGCCGGCCGCGCGCCCGGCCCCGCGGTGGCGACCGGCGTCAGCCGCAGCGCTGCGTGGCGCGTCGGCGCGCGGACGGAAACCCGCGTCGGCCGCAAGGTGCGCGCGGCGAGCCGACCGTCCACCACGAGTTTGGCCGCGACGACATAGGTCAGGCGCGGATCGAGCGTCGCTGCATCGTAGTCGAGCGTGAAGGCGACGCGCGCGCGACCCTCGGGCGCGACGCGCCTGGACGCCACGACGACGCCCGCCGCATCCGCGCGCGACGCGTCGATGAGTTCGACGATCAGCACGGCGTCCGCCCCGCGCGGCGTGCGGACGCCCGTCCAGGCGACGCCCGCCAGCGTCGCCGCCGACGCCGCCTGCGCGATGAGCGCGCACACGGCTGTCAGCGCGAGCGCGCGCAGGCTCATGGATGCAGCACGATGCGCCCGATGGCGCGGCGCGCGGCGATGTCCTCCAGCGCCTGCACGCAATCGGCGAGCGGATAGGCCTTGCTCACATAGGGTCGCACGACTTTCGTCAGCGCCTCGATCTTGGGCGCCTCCTCCACGCGCACCTGCGGAAAGTAGCGCGCGTATTCGCCCGCGCGCACGCCGATCACGCTCGCGCATTTGATGAGCACGCGATTGGCCGGATAGACCGGGATGTCGCCCGCGAAGCCGATGATGAGAATGCGCCCGCCGAACGACAGAACGCGCAACGCGATCTCCGCCGGAATGCCGACCGGGTCGTAGACGCAGGCGACGCCCTTGCCGCCGGTGATCGCCTTCACCGCCTCGTCGATCCGCGTCGTCGACGTGTTGATCGTATGCGTCGCGCCGGCCTTGCGGGTCGCCGCGCATTTCTCGTCCGTCGAGGCCGCCGCGATCACTTCCGCGCCGATGTGATGGCAGATGGCGACCGCCGCCATGCCCACCCCGCCGGACGCGCCGGTGATGAGCACGCGCTCGCCCGCCTGCACCTGTCCGCGCGTGACGATGGAATGGAAGGCCGTGAGAAAGCCGACCGTGAAGGTCGCCGCCTCGTCATAGGAAAATCCTTCCGGCGCGGCGACCACCTCCGCCGGCGCCGCGATCGCCTGTTCGGCGAACCCGCCCGTCTTCCTGCGATAGATGACGCGATCGCCCACGCGCACCTTCGCGCCGGGCGCGACCTCGATCACGTCGCCCGCCGACTCGAAGCCTGGCGTGAACGGCAGATCGGGCTTGGTCTGGTACTTGCCGGCGACCATCAGCAGATCGGGGAAATTTACGCCGCACGATTTCAGCGCGATGCGCGCCTCGCCCTCTTTCAGGGGACGGGCTTCGATTTCCTCGATTTTCAGAACGCTCGGCGGACCCAGTTCCCGGCACACGGCCGCGCGATATCTCATCGCGCGCCCTCGATCAGGATGACGTCTTCGTCCGGGTGCTCGGCGTAGAGCCGGTCGACCAGCGCGCTGCGCCGTTCGAGCGCCGCGCGCTGGTTGATGTAGCCCTTGTCGGTCAGTTCGTTGCCGTCGATCGAGGGCGGCTCGGTCATCAGCATCACGCGTTCGATGCGGAACGAGGAGCCCTGCGCGGCGACGTTGTGGGCGTGCAGCGTCTTGCGCAGGTGCGACACGATCGCGGGATGGCGCACGAGCTGGTCCAGCGTGGCGTTCGCTTCGCCTGCCAGCTTGCGGCACGCCTCGAGGTTCGGCCATGCGAGCAGGCCGATGAACTCCTTGTCCTGGCCCGCGACCAGCCCGTCCTGAACGACAGGGCTGGCGGAGGCGATGGCGGCCACGCGCAACGAGCCGACATGCACGAACGTGCCCGACATCAGCTTGAAATCCTCCACCACGCGGCCGGCGAAGATCAGTCCCTTCGTGGCGTCGTTCGGATCGACGAACACGCCCGCGTCGCCGATCTTGTAAAATCCCTCCTCGTCGAAGGCGGCCTTGGTCAATTCCGGCTGCTTGTAGTAGCCGGGTGTGACGATGACGCCGCGCAGCCGCATTTCGTATTTCGAGCCGACCGGCACCATCTTCAGCTCCACGCCGGGATGCGGCAGGCCGATCAGACCGACGCGCTCCGTCGCCCAGTAGGTGGAGGTGGCCGTCGGCGCCGTTTCGGTGGAGCCCCAGCCGGTGAAGAAGACGAAGCGATGGCCTGTGTGTTTGACCGCCAGCCGCTGCATGCGCACATAGAGGTCGTCCGGCAGCGTGGCGCCGCCGTAGCCCAGAATGCCGAGATCCTTGAAGAACGAGCGGGCGAGATCGTCGTCGTGTTCAAGCGCGGTGGCCAGCATCGCGTAGCCCGCCGGCACGTTGGCGTAATAGGTGGGCGAAACCTCGCGCAGGTTGCGCAGCGTTTCGTCGAAGACGCCCGGCAGCGGCTTGCCCTCGTCGATGTAAAGCGAGCCGCCCTCGGCCAGCACCGCATGGAATCCCGCATTGCCGCCCATCGTGTGGTTCCACGGCATCCAGTCGAGCACCACCATGCGCGGGTCGTCGTCCTTGCGCTGGCGCGTCATCTGCGCCATCGCCACGTTCGCGCACATCATCTCCTGCGTGTTGATGACCGCTTTCGGCATGCCGGTGGAGCCGGAGGTGAACAGCAGTTTGCCGATCGTCTTCGGCCCCACGGCAACCAGCGCGCGCTCGACGGCGGCGGTCGGCTGCGTCGCCTCCAGTTCGCTCCACGCGCGGCTGGGAACGCCTTCGGCCGGCCGGTCGCCATGTACGACGACCACGTCCTTCAGTTCGAGCGCCTTCAGCGCGCGCTGGAATAGCGCGCCGTCCTGCACGAACAGGACGCCGGGATTGATGAGGTTGAAAATGAACTTGAGCTTGGCGTGGTCCTGGCTCATCAGGGAATAGGCGGGCGACACGGGGGCCACGGGAATGCCCGCCTGCATGCCGGCCATGGTCAAGAGCGCGTGTTCGAGCGAATTGCCCGAGAGGATCGAGATCGGCCGCTCCGGCGTCAGTTTCATGTCGATCAGCGCCTGCGTCAGGCTGTCGACGATGCGTTTGGCCTCGGCGTAGGTGATCGTTTTCCATTCGCGTTTCGGTCCGCGCCGCTGCGCCAGCCAGACCCCGTCCGGTCGCTCGGCGGCCCACTTTCGCAGGAACATCGGAATCGAACGCTCGAACGGCTTGAGCGGAATGCGCTGGCGCATGACCAGCACGCCGTCCGGCCGGCGCTCCAGATCGATGTCGCGTTCCAGGAAGTCGATATGCTTGAACGGCGCCTTCAGATAGGCGTCGGGCGAATGGAGGTTCATCGCATCCTCGTAAAGCGTTTCCTGCGGCGATGGTTTCGCCCCGAGTCGCGCCTGCTGCGCTGTTGGCGCGATCATCGCGGCCGGGGCGCCCGCTCGTCAAGCAGAACCGGCGCGCGCCTTGCGTCCCCCGGAGTCTGGCCCTTTAATCGCTCCCGCATTTGACCCGCACGAGGCCGCAATGAGCGTCTTGACCGAAATCGAGACTTTCGCCGACGAACTGACCGCCATCCGTCGCGATATCCACGCCCATCCCGAAATCGGCTTCGAGGAGGTGCGCACCGCCGCGCTCGTGGCGCGCGAGTTGCGCGCCTATGGCGTGGACGAGATTTTCACCGGCGTGGGCAGGACGGGGGTGGTCGGTCTGGTGCGCGGCAAGCGCGACGGCGCGCGCATGATCGGCCTGCGCGCGGACATGGACGCGCTGCCGATGGACGAGGCCACCAACCTGCCGTTCGCCTCCAGAACGCCGGGCCGGTTCCACGGCTGCGGCCACGACGGCCACACGACCATGCTGCTGGGCGCCGCCCGTTATCTCGCCCGCACGCGCGATTTCGCCGGGACCGTCGCGCTCATCTTCCAGCCGGCGGAGGAGGGGCTCGGCGGCGCGCGCGCCATGATCGCCGACGGCCTGTTCCAGCGCTTTCCGTGTCACGAGGTTTATGCGCTGCACAATTGGCCGTCCGGTCCCTCGGGCCGCATCGCCATCCGGCAGGGGCCGATGATGGCCGGCGCCGATTTCTTCGACATCCGCATTCAGGGCCGCGGTTCGCACGGCGCCAAGCCCGAGTTCTCGCGCGACCCCGTGGTGGCCGCGACCGCGATCGCGCAGGCCTTGCAGACCATCGTCAGCCGCAACGCCGATCCGCTGAAGGCCGCCGTCGTGTCGGTGACGAAAATTCATGCCGGCACGGCCTATAACGTCATTCCGGACACCGCCGAGCTCGGCGGCACGATCCGCGCGTTCGACGACGACGTGCGCAAGATGATCGAAACGCGCATGCGCGAGATCGTCGCCGGGCTCGCCGCCGCGTTCGACGTGACGGCCCAGGTCGACATTCGCGACATCTTCTCCGTGCTGCGCAACGCCCCGGAACAGACGGACGCCATGACCGCGGCGGCGACCGAACTGTTTGGCGCGGACATGGTCAACCCGAACGGCCCGCTGATCATGGGATCGGAGGATTTCGCCGATATGTCGATGGCCGTGCCCGGCGCTTACGCGCTCATCACCGGCGCCTCGGGCCCGATGGTGCACAACCCCGGCTACCGGTTCGACGATTCCATCCTGCCGCGCGGCGCGGCGCTGCTCGCGCGCGTGGCCGAGAAGCGTCTGGCGTGAGGTTTGGTAGGCGGACCGTCAGTACCGAACGCAGATCTTCCCGAAATGCGCGCCCGCCTTCATATGCGCGAGCGCCTGCGGCGTTTGCTCAAAGTCGAACGTGCGGTCGATGACGGGTTTCATTTTGTGGCGCGCGATGGCCGCGCACATGCCTTCGAACATTTCGCGCGAGCCGACCGACAGGCCGACCATGGTGAGATTCTTGCCGAACAGAACCGGCATGGCGATCTCCTGCGAAAAGCCCGACAGCACGCCGATGACGAGAATTTTTCCGCCGACGCGCACGGCCTCCAGCGAATGGTTGAGCGTGTTGGCGCCGCCGACTTCCACCACATGGTCCACGCCCACGCCGCCCGTCAATTCGAGCGCGGCTTTCGCCCAGTCCGGCGTGGTGCGGTAGTTGATTGTCGCGTCCGCGCCGAGCGCGCGCGCGCGCGCGAGTTTCTCGTCGCTCGACGACGTCACGATCACCCGCGCGCCGGCCATTTTGGCGAATTGCAGCGCGAAGATGGACACGCCGCCCGTGCCCTGCGCCAGCACGGTCTCGCCGGCCTTCAGGCCGCCCTCGATCATCAGCGCGCGCCAGGCCGTCAGGCCCGCGCACGGCAGCGTCGCGGCCTCCTCGTAGGAGAGATGTTCGGGTATGGGCGACACGCCGTCGGCGTCGAGCGCGATCTCGTCCTGCAAGACGCCCGGCAGCGGCCCGCCAAGCGGGCGCGAGCGTTTGGCTGCGTCCGGCGGCCCGTCGATCCAGCTCTGGAAGAACATCGGGCACACGCGGTCGCCGACCTTCACGCGGCGCACGTTCGCGCCGACTGCGATCACCTCGCCCGCGCCGTCGGAAAACGGCACGAGCGGCAAGCGGCGCGTGCCGCCCTTGCCCTCGATGGTCAGCAGGTCGCGATAGTTGAGCGAAGCCGCGCGGATGCGCACGACGACCTGCCCGTCCTGCGCGGCCGGCGCCGGGCGCTCCACGCGCCGCAGATGGTCGAGGCCCCAGGCCTCCTGAACCTCGAACGCACGCATCATTCGGCCGCCGCGCGCGGCGCCGCCACGATCATGTTGGCGAGGCGCCGGGCGATGATCGCCTCCGCATCGGCGACGATGCGGTCGACGAGTTCCTTCACCGTCGGAATGTCGTGGATGAGGCCCTGCACCATGCCGGCCGACCAGATGCCCATATCCGTGTCGCCGGTCTCGAGACCCTGGCGGCCGCGGGCGCCTGCCACGAGGTCGCGCACGTCCTCGAATTTCGCGCCCGACTTCTCGGCCGCCACCACCTGCTGCGAAACCTTGTTGCGGGCCACGCGCGCGGTGTTGTGCATGGTGCGGAAGATGAGGTCGGTCTGGCGTTCGTCGTTCTCCACCATGCGCTGCTTGAACGCCTCGTGGATCGGCGCCTCCTTCGTGGCGCAGAACCGCGTGCCCATGTTCACGCCGTCCGCGCCGAGCGCGAGCGCCGCCGCAAGGCCGCGCCCGTCGCCGAAGCCGCCGGAGGCGATCATCGGAATGGTGACCTTGTCGGCCGCGCACGGAATGAGGATCAGGCCCGGAATGTCGTCCTCGCCCGGATGGCCGGCGCATTCGAATCCGTCGATCGAGATCGCGTCCGCGCCCATGCGCTGCGCGGAGAGCGCGTGGCGAACGGCCGTGCATTTGTGGATGACCTTGACGCCGTATTTCTTGAAATCGTCGATGTGTTCCTGCGGTTTGTAGCCGGCCGTCTCGACGATCTTCACGCCGCTCTCGATGATCGCGCGACGATATTCGGAGTAGGGCGGCGGCTTGATGGCCGGCAGAATGGTGAGGTTCACGCCGAACGGTTTGTCGGTCATCTCGCGCGTGCGTTTGATTTCCCGGGCGAGGTCTTCCGGCGTCGGCTGCGTGAGCGCGGTGATGAATCCGAGCGCCCCGGCGTTGGCCACCGCCGAGACGAGTTCGGCCTTGCCGACCCATTGCATGCCGCCCTGCACGATCGGATGTTCGACGCCGGCGAGTTCGGTGAAGCGAGTCTTGATCATGTGCGCCTCCTGATGGCGTGTGTGGGTCAGCGCCCCTTGAACCGGGCGGGGCGCTTTTCGAGAAAGGCCGCCACGCCCTCGCGGAAGTCGTCGGTCTCGCCGGCGATGCGCTGCGAGCGGCATTCGAGATCGAGTTGTTCCTCGAATGTGTTTTCCGTGCTCGACCAGTAGAGCTGCCGCATCAGCGCGAGCGCCACGGTCGGGCCTTGCGCGAGTTCGCGCGCGATTTTCATGGCTTCGGCGAGCGCCTGCCCGTCGTCGACCACGCGATTGATCAGGCCCCATTCCAGCGCCATCGGCGCCGGCAGCTTTTCGCCCAGCATCGACAGTTCCATCGCGCGCGCGACGCCCGCGCGGCGCGGCAGGGTCCAGGAGGAGCCGACGTCCGGCGACAGGCCGATGCGCCGGAACGCCTGCAGGAAATAGGCCGAGCGCACCGCGACGATCAGATCGCAGGCGAGCGCCAGCGACATGCCGCCGCCGGCGGCCGGCCCGTTGACGGCCGCCACCACCGGACAATGCAGCCGCCGCAGCCGGCGCAGCAGCGGGTGCCAGTGGGTTTCCAGCACCTTGCCGACCGGTTTGGCTACGCCGAGACCGCGCTCCTTCAGATTGGCGCCGGCGCAGAAGGAATCGCCCGCGCCGGTGACGACCAGGCAGCGCACGCCGTTCTCGGGCGCATCGACGCTGTCGAGCGCGGCGAGAAACTCGTCGAGCAGCGGTGCGCCGGCCGCGTTCATCACCTGCGGATCGTTCAGCGTCAGAACGGCGACGCCGTCTGCGATGTCGAGCCGGACGCGGTCGAACGCCATGTCACCGTCCCTTGAACTGCGCCGGGCGCTTTTCGAGGAAGGCCTTCACGCCTTCCTTGAAGTCATCCGTGTCGCCGGCCACGCGCTGCGTGCGGAATTCGAGATCGAGCTGCTCCTCGAACGTGTTCTCCGGGCTGTCCCAATAGAGGCCGCGAATGAGCGCGAGCGACACCGTCGGGCCGTTGGCCAGTTCCTTCGCCATCTTCTTCGCCTCGCTCATCAGGTCCGCGTCCTCGTAGACGCGATTGATGAGACCCCAGGCGAGGGCGGTCTGCGCCGGCAGTTTCTCGCCGAGCAGCGACAGCTCCATCGATCGCGCCACGCCGATGAGGCGCGGCAGGATGTAGGTCGAGCCAGCGTCCGGCACGAGGCCGATGCGCCGGAAAGCCTGCATGAAATAGGCCGATTTCGCCGCGAGCTTCAGGTCGCCCATCAGCGAAAGCGACATGCCGGCGCCGGCCGCCGCGCCGTTGATGGCGGTGATGATCGGGCAATGCAGGCGGCGAATGCGCCGCAGCAGCGGATGGTAGTGGCTTTCCAGCACGGCGCCCGCGTTCGTCTTCTTGGCGGGAGACGTGTTGCGCCCCTGCAGGTTGGCGCCCGCGCAGAAGCCCTTGCCCTGCCCGGTCATCACCACGCAGCGCACGCCGTTCGCCTTGTCCTCGATGAAGTCGAAAGCCTCTCCCAGGCCTTCGAGCATGTCGATCGAAATGGCGTTCATTACTTCGGGGTGGTTCAGCGTCAGCAACGCGACGCCGTCTTCCACCTCGACCTTCACACGATTGAAGTCCATGCGTTCCTCCAGAATTCCTCAAAGGCCCATATCGGCGAACTGCTTCTTGCGCGGCCCCATGTAGCCGAACAGATAGCCGGCGACCTTGCGCATCTGGATCTCTTCCGACCCCTCGGTGATCCGATAGCGCCGGTGGTGGCGATAGATGTGCTCGAACGGCTTGTGGCGCGAATAGCCGATGCCGCCGTGCACCTGGATGGCGCGGTCGGCCGCCTGTCCGCACAGCCGGTTCGCCCAGTAGTTGCACATCGACACCTTGTCGGAGAGCTTGTGCTCGAGTCCCGCGCGTTCGGTCTGGTCCATTTCCCACGCCGTCTTGCGGATCAGCAGACGCAGCATCTCGGCCTGCGTGGCGAGTTCGACGAGCGGGAACTGGATCGCCTGATTGCGCGACAGCGCCTCGCCGAACGGCTTGCGCTGGCGCGCGTATTTCACGCTTTCCTCGATGCAGTAGACCGCCGCGCCGAGCGAGGAGGCCGCCTGTCGGATGCGGTTTTCGTGAACGAAACACTGCGCGAGCGCCAGCCCGTGGTCGAGATCGCCGAACAGAGCGTCCTCCGGAACCCAGACGTCGTTCAGCGACAGACGCGGATGGTCCGTCGGCATGTTGAACGTCCACATGTATTCCTCGATCACGAGGCCGGGCGTCGGCACCGGCACGAGGAAGCAGGAAATGCCCTTGGCGTCGCCGTCCTTGCCGCTGGTGCGCGCGAACAGCGCGCAATGCGTGGCGTGGTGCATGCCGGTGATCCACATCTTCTCGCCGTCGATGCGCCAGCCGGCCTTGCCGTTGCGCTGCTCGGGCTTGGCGCGCGTGCCCATGTGGGTCGCGTCCGAACCGTGGGCGGCTTCGGTCAGGCCGAAGCAGATGCGCGTCTCGCCGGTGAACTGACCGGGGATGAGCGCCTTCTGCTGGTCGGGACGACCGTAGGTGTCGAGCATGATGACGACCGGGAAATTGCCGACCACCGAATGCTCGTTCTGCAGATCGTTGTGCAGACCCAGCCCCTGGCTCGCGAAATGCTCGCGGATGGCCGCCATCGCGAGATTGGAGCCGTCCTTGCCGCCGTATTTCTTCGGCAGCGCGAAGCGCAGGTGGCCGGCCTTGTCGGCCACGTTCTTGGCCCTGCGCAGCAGGTCTTCCCATTCCTTGCGCGGCAGGCCGCCGTTCTCGAAATCGGTGCGCGCCCATTCGCGGCGGTGGTCGAAGAACCGGATGTTGTCGTCCGAATTCTCGATCGGCTTGATCTCCTTCTCGACGAATTTGTCGAGAACCTTGAGATAGTCGGCGATGTCCTTCGGCAGATTGAAATCCATGGCGGGCGTCCTCCTCTCGGCGTCGTTGCGCCGCGTCTATTTGCGCGCGATCTCCGCGCGGTACGAAGCGTAGTTCGGCTGATCGACGGCGAGCTTTTCGAGCGTCGTCGCCCAAAGGTGCTCGGCGAGCCCCGGCGTCGCGAGGTCGAGTTCGCCGTCGGCGATCTTGCGCGCAAGCTCCGCGTTGAGTTCGGCGAGCGCGCCCTCGTGTTTGAGGAGTGCGACGAGCCGCGCGCATTCGGCGGCGTCGGTCGCCGCCTGCGTGCTGGTCTGGCGCGCGATGAGATCGAGCGCGTTGATCGCCACCCGCGTCTGGAACGCGAGATGGTCGGTGAGGTTGGGCAGAAACTCGCGTTTCAGCAGGTCGGCGATCGCGGAAGCCAGCGTCGCGGGCGTGGGCGAATCCTGCATGGGTTACGTCCTTGGACTGAGCAGGCGCAGAAGATCGATTTCGGTTTCCGACGTGCGCCGCCCGATCATCGACAGTTCCACGGGCCTGTCGGACTGCTGCGCGCGCGCGCCCATGCCGATGCACATGACGCCCCAGCGCAGCGTGCCGAACACTTCCCAGAACAACAGTTCCTCCATGGTCACGCGCCCGCCGCCGGCTTTGGCGTAGGCCGCCAGCAGATCCTCGCGCGCCCCCAGTCCGCCGACCGGCTTGTCGATGCCGCCGAACCGCCACGAGTTCACGCACAGCCAGCCGAGATCGCGCGCCGGATTGCCGAGATGGGCCAGCTCCCAGTCGAGCACGGCCGCCAGCCCGTTGGCGTCGGCGATATAATTTCCGGTGCGGAAATCGCCGTGCGCCACGCGCGGCGCCGGCTCGGGCGGCATGTGCTGCGCCAGCCAGCGGATGGCCAGTTCGCACACCGGGCGCGGGGCGCTGTGTTCGCGGTAGCTGGCGACCATCTGCGCGAATTCCTCGGCCGCCGTGCGTCGCGCGAGCGGCGGCAGTCTGGTGGGATCGAGATTGTGGATGCGCGCGAGCGCCTCGGCGAGCTGGCTTGTCAGCACCGTGCGCGCGTGGGCGAACGCCTCGTCGCGCACGATGCGCCGGCCGAGCGCTTCGCCCTCCACATGGTCCATCAGAAAGCCGCGGCCGATGCGATCCTCGGGTTGCAGCACGTAGAGCACGTTGGGGGAGGGGCCGCCGGCCTCCTTGAGCGCGCGCATGAGCGCGGCCTCGGTTTCGAGCGACGCCTTGTCGACGACGGGCGGCTGCGTCGCGGGCGCGCGGCGCAGGATCATCTTGCGGGCGCCGGCGGAGCCGACGCCGGTCAGCGACCAGGTCTCCTGGCTCGCGCCGCCCGACAGCCGCGAAAGACGGTCGAGCCGCTCGACGCCGGGCACGACCCGGCGCACGACGGCGGCAAGTCCGTCGGCGAAGGAGGGCGCGTCCTCGCGCGCGTGTGTCTCGGCCTGCACGGCGAAGAAAAGGCCGGCGCGGACGCCGGCCTCATCCCGTCAGAGACGTTCGACGATGGTCACGTTGGCGAGGCCGCCGCCTTCGCACATCGTCTGCAGGCCGTAGCGCTTGCCGCGATTGTGCAGGGCGTGGACCAGCGTCGCCATCAGCTTGGCGCCGGAGCCGCCGAGCGGGTGGCCGAGCGCGATCGCGCCGCCGTTGACGTTGAGCCGCGCCGGATCGGCGCCCGTGCCCTTCAGCCACGCCACCGGCACCGAGGCGAAGGCTTCGTTGACCTCGAACAGGTCGATGTCGCCGATCTTCATGCCGGCCTTTTCGAGCGCCTTGTTGGTGGCCGGAACGGGCGCCTCGAGCATGATGACCGGGTCGTGACCCATCACATACATGTGGTGAATGCGCGCCAGCGGCTTCACGCCCAGCGCCTTCAGGCCTTTTTCGTTGCAGATCATCACCCCGGAGGCGCCGTCGCAGATCTGGCTGGCGGAGGCGGCCGTCAACACGCCGCCTTCCTGCAGCAGCTTCACGCCGCGGATGCCTTCGAGCGAGGCGTCATAGCGAATGCCTTCGTCCGTCTCGTGCATGGCCTTCGTGCCGTCCTCCAACGTCACCTGCACCGGCACGATCTCGTTCTTGAACGCGCCGGCCTTGGTGGCGGCGGCGGCCTTCTGGTGGCTCTCGAACGAGAACTGGTCGAGTTCGTCCTTGGTCAGCCCGTATTTCTTGGCGACCATCTCCGCGCCGGGGAACTGGCTGAACTGCACGCCCGGATAGCGCGCTTCCATGTTCGGGCTCTTGTAGAATCCGAACCCGTGCTTGGCGGGCAGCGCGGCCGGCAGGCCCATCGGCACCCGCGACATGCTTTCCACGCCCGCCGCGATCACCACGTCCTGGAATCCGGACATGACGGCCTGCGCGGCGAAATGGATCGCCTGCTGCGAGGAGCCGCACTGGCGGTCGACGGACGTGCCCGGCACGCTCTCGGGCAGTTTGGAGGCGAGCACCGCGTTGCGCGCGATGTTGGTGGCCTGTTCGCCCGCCTGGCCGACGCAGCCCATGATCACGTCGTCGATCAGCGCCGGGTCGGCGTTCGTGCGCGCGACGATGGAGTCGAGAACCTGCGCGGCGAGATCGGCCGGATGCCAGCCCGCAAGACGCCCGCCCTTGCGGCCGCCGGCGGTGCGCGCGGCTGCGACGATGTAAGCTTCAGCCATGTTGATGCTCCTTTGGATGTTTCCTCGTTGGCGCGAGTTAAGCGGCGCCGCCCCTCTTAGTCAATCGACTAATTAAATCTTGCGGGCCTTCCGGCCTTGTGCGAGTGTCGCGCAGGACTTTCCCGGGCGGCAGCATAAGGCAAGCGGGCGAACCGCGAAATCCGGGAAACGACGGGAGCCAGAAAGCGGCGAAGCCGCAATGGAAGCCACGAAGCGGCGAAGCCGCAATGGAAGCCAGGAAGCGGCGAAGCCGCGAGGCGAGGGAGGAACGGCCGATGGCGTATCAATTCGTTCGCGTCGAGCGCGAGGGGCCGATCACGGTCGTCACGATGAACCGGCCGGAGGTCTACAACGCGCTGCACAAGCCCGCCCATATGGAGATGGAGCAGGTGTTCGACGCGTTCGACGCCGATCCCGACCAGTGGGTGTGCGTTCTCACCGGCGCCGGCGACAAGTCCTTCTCGGCCGGCAACGATCTCAAATACACCGCCGCCGGCGGCGAGCGCGGCTGGGGCCGCACGGGGTTCGGCGGCATCACGCAGCGCTTCGAGTCCACCAAGCCCTATATCGCCGCCGTCAATGGCTTTGCGATGGGTGGCGGGTTCGAGGTGGCGCTGGCCTGCGATCTGATCGTGGCGGCCGAGAACGCGACCTTCGCGCTGCCCGAGCCGAGCGTGGGTCTGGCCGCGATGGCCGGCGGCCTTTTGCGCCTGCCGCGCGTGATCGGCGAGAAACAGGCGATGGGCATGATTCTCACGGGCCGCCGCGTGACCCCGCAGGAGGGCAAGCAGCTCGGCTTCGTCAACGAGATCGCGCCGGCCGGTCAGGCGCTCCAGGCCGCCAAGGCGCTCGCGCTGAAAATCTGCGAACTCAGCCCGATGTCGATCCGCGCCTCCAAGCAGGCGGTCGTGAAGAGTCTGCAGACGCCGTCGGTCGAGCAGGCTTTCAAGGAGCAGGAATCCTGGTCGGCCGTGCAGGCCATGTTCAAATCGGCCGATCTCGTGGAAGGCCCGAAGGCTTTCGCCGAGAAACGCAAGCCGGTCTGGAAGGGTCGCTGACATCGGGCGCAGCGGGCCCGCGCCCGCCGCGCTTGTTCAGGCGCAAGGACGCGCGCCGTCCCGCGCCGCAGATTTCCAAACAGAATTGACGCGCGCCGGACGGGCGCGCGCCCGTGCAACGAGGGAAAACCCATGTCGAACAAGCCGTCTGGCCCGCTGGTTGGTGTGAAGATTCTGGAATTCGCAGGCATCGGGCCCGGCCCCTTCGCCTGCATGATGCTGTCGGACATGGGCGCGGACGTGGTGTCCGTCCATCGCCACGGCCAGGCGCGCACGCATCTCGTCAATTTCGTCAATCGCGGCCGCCACGCCGTCGAACTCGACCTGAAGAAGCCCGAGGATGTCGAAGCCGCGCTGAAACTGATCGAACAGGCGGACGCGATCGTCGAAGGGTTCCGTCCCGGCGTGATGGAGAAGCTGGGACTGGGTCCCGATGTCGCGCTCAAGCGCAACCCGCGTCTGGTGTACGGCCGCATGACCGGCTGGGGCCAGGAAGGCCCGCTCGCGCAGGCCGCCGGCCACGACATCAACTACGTCGCCGTCACCGGCGCGCTCGATTCGTTCCGCGCCTCCAACGGCGAACTCGTGTCGCCGCTCAACCTCGTGGGCGACTACGGCGGCGGCGCGCTCTATCTGGTGGTGGGTCTGCTCGCCGGTCTGCTGGAGGCGAAAAAGTCCGGCAAGGGGCAGGTGGTGGACGTCGCGATGTGCGACGGCGTGGCGAGCCTCATCACCATGTTCCATTCCATGCGCGCCATCGGCATGTGGACCGACAAGCCGCGCACCAACCTGCTCGACGGCGGCGCGCATTTCTATCGCGTCTACGAGACGAAGGACGGCAAGCATTTCTCCATCGGCGCGATCGAGCCGCAGTTCTACGCCGAACTGCTGCAGCGCATGGGCGTCGACGATCCCGACTTCAAGGCGCAGAGCGACCGCGACGGCTGGCCGAAGCTCCAGAAGAAGCTGGAGGCGATCTTCAAGACCAGGACGCGCGACGAGTGGAGCAAGATTCTCGAGGGCACCGACGCCTGCGCGATGGCTGTGCAGACGCTGGACGAAGCGCCCGACCATCCGCATCTCGCCCATCGCAAGACGTTCGTGGAATACAACGGCCGTCGCCAGCCCGCGCCCGCGCCGCGTTTCTCGCGTACGCCCTCGCAGATTCAGGGCTCGCCAGCCGAAGGCAACACCGACGTGGCGCATGCGCTGGAGGCCTGGACCAAAGGTCGCGCGTGAGCCGCCCATGCGCGTGAAGCGGACAGGCTTCGCGCGCGAACATCGAAGGTTTCGCGCAGGCGCGAAAATCGTCATCCGCTAGAAAGAGGGGTCAAAAATGAATCTCAATGGTGTTTCCGTTCTCGTCACCGGCGGCGGGTCCGGCCTCGGCGCGGCGACCGCGCGCGCGATGAAGGCCAAGGGCGCCAAGATCGCCGTCATGGATCTCAACAAGGACAACGCCGAAAAGGTGGCCAAGGAACTCGGCGGCGTGGCGCTCGTGGGCAATGTCGCGAGCGAAGACGATGCGAAGGCCGCTGTCGCCGGCGCCGCGAAGGCGAACGGCACGGTGCGCGTGCTGGTCAACTGCGCGGGCATCGGCAACGCCATCACCACCGTGAGCAAGAACGGCGCCTTCCCGCTCGACGCGTTCAAGAAGGTGATCGACGTCAACCTCATCGGCACGTTCAACATGCTGCGCCTGATGGCCGAGGAAGCCTCCAAGGCGGAGCCGATCGGCGAGGAGCGCGGCGTCATCATCAACACGGCGTCGGTCGCCGCGTTCGACGGCCAGATCGGCCAGGCGGCCTATTCGGCCTCCAAGGGCGGCGTCGTCGGCATGACGCTGCCGATCGCGCGCGACCTCGCGCGCTTCGGCATCCGCGTGAACACGATCGCGCCGGGCCTGTTCCTCACGCCGCTGCTGATGGGCCTTTCGGAAGAAGCCCGCCGCTCGCTGGGTTCGCAGGTGCCGTTCCCCTCGCGCCTCGGCGATCCGTCGGAATACGCCATGCTCGCGGTCCACATCGCCGAAAACCCGATGCTGAACGCCGAAACGATCCGCCTCGACGGCGCGATCCGCATGGCGCCGCGCTAGCGACATCATGCGCCGGCGGAAATGCCCGCCGGCGCTTTTCGCGACGCCCGCGCAAGACGGGCGCGCGGATCTTCGGGAAGAAACGCTCCAGAGAGGCCTGCATGAGCGCCGAGCCGGTTCTCAAGATTGAAAAGCGCGGCCCCGTCGATTGGGTCACGCTCAACCGCCCCGACGTGCTGAACGCGCTCGACCCCGAACTGGTCGATGCGTTGAACGTCTATTTCGAAAAGCTCGAACGCGACTACGACACGCGCATCGTCGTGCTGCGCGGCGCGGGCCGCGCCTTCTGCGCCGGTCTCGACCTCAAGAATCGCTCGCGTCGCAACAGCGAAGGCGACGACATCGGGACCGACACGCAGACCGGTCTCGATTCCCAGCGCCACATCGCCAATATCGTGATGAAGATGCGCCGCTGCCCGCAGCCGATCGTCGCATTGGTGCAGGGCGCGGCCGCCGGCGGCGGTTTCGCGCTGGCGCTCGCCGCCGACATCCGTATCGCGGCCACGGACGCGCGCATGAACTGCGCCTTCATCAAGCTCGGCATCGGCGGCTGCGATATCGGTTCGTCCTATTTCCTGCCGCGTCTCGTCGGCGTGTCGGTCGCCTCCGAACTCATCCTCACCGGTCGCTTCATCCATGCGGACCGCGCGCTGCGCGTGGGGCTCGTGTCGGAGGTGGTGGACGTCGACAAGCTGGAAGAGGCGGCCGCGCAATATGTCGACGACATGCTGCTGACCTCGCCGCTCGGCCTGCGCCTGTCGAAGGAATGCCTCAACATGAATATCGACGCCGGTTCCATCCAGCAGGCGATCGCGCTGGAGGATCGCAACCAGATTCTCTGCGTGCGTTCGGGCGCGGAGTTCCGGGAGGGCGTATCGGCGTTTCTGGAAAAGCGTCGCCCGAACTGGGCGCCGAAGAAATAGGGCGGGTGGCGAAAGCCCCGCCCGCGCAGACGCGGAGCCGCGGCGAACGGCGGCGCATTTGGGAGGATGCAATGCGAATTTCGACTCTGGCGCTCGCCTTGGGACTGGCGGCGGCGCCTATGGCCGCGCAGGCGCAGAATGCGCAGGGCGTGACCGACAAGGAAATCAAGATCGGCAACACCATGCCTTATAGCGGCCCGGCGTCGGCCTACGGCATTCAGGGCAAGACCGAGACCGCCTATTACAACATGATCAACGCCAAGGGCGGGGTGAACGGCCGCAAAATCAATTTCATTTCCTACGACGACGCCTATTCGCCGCCCAAGACGGTCGAGCAGACGCGCAAGCTGGTCGAGCAGGACGAGATTTTCGCCAATTTCGGCTCGCTCGGAACGCCGACCAACACGGCGATCCACAAATACATGAACCAGAAGAAGATGCCGCATCTGTTCGTGTCGACCGGCGCGGCGAAGTGGAACGACCCCAAGAATTTTCCCTATACCATCCCGCTCTATCCGAACTATCTGATGGAAGGGCGCGTGGCCGGCAAATACATCCTGCAGGCCAAGCCCAACGGCAAGATCGCGATCCTCTACCAGAACGACGATTCGGGTAAGGACTACGTCAAGGGCTTCAAGGAAGGCCTGGGCGACAAGGCCGCCTCCATGATCGTGAAGGAGGTGTCCTACGAGGTGACCGATCCCACGATCGACTCGCAGATGGTCACGCTCAAGCAATCCGGCGCCGACGTGTTCTATGCCATGTCGACGCCGAAGTTCGGCGCGCAGGCGATCCGCAAGGCGGCTGAACTCGGCTGGAAGCCGCTCTATTACATCGTCAGCGTGTCGTCCTCCATCAAGACCGTGCTGGAGCCGGCGGGCGTCGAGAACGCCATCGGTCTCGTCACCGCCGTCGCCACGAAAATCCCGGCCGATCCGCGCTGGGCGGACGCGCCGGACATGAAGGAGTTTCTCGCCTTCAACAAGCAGTGGAATCCGAGCGCCGACCCCAACGACGGCAGCGTCGGCACGGGCTACATGTCGGCGTGGCTGACGGTGAAGGTGCTGGAGATGTGCGGGAACAACCTCACGCGCGAGAACCTCATGAAGGTCGTCACCAGCCTGAAGAACGTGCAGATGCCGCTCGCGCTGCCGGGCGTCACGCTCACCATCACGCCCGACAACTACGCCGGCTACGACAAGCTGCAGATCATGCGGTTCGACGGCAAGACGTGGGAGCCGCTCGGCGGCGTCATTTCCGCCGACGTCAAAGGCTGAGGTCGTTTTCCGCGCATGCGAAGGCCGGCGATTTTCGCCGGCCTTTTGCATATGCGGGCCGGCGGCGCCGCCCTTCGCGCTTGCAGCAATGCGCGAGGGGCATGGGTGGCGCTGGCCCTGTCCGGATTTTCAGCCTAGCCTCCCGGTCAGACGGCGCAGAACGCCGCGCGCGCGAGAACGCACAACGGGAGGACGTTCATGAAAACGCATCTGCTTGCATTCGCTTTGGCCACGCTCGCCGGCGGCCTCGCCCACGCCCAAACGACGACCGGCGTCACGAAGACGGAAATCAAGATCGGCCAGACGATGCCCTACAGCGGCCCGGCGTCCGCCTACGGCGCGGCCGGCAAGACCGAGACCGCCTATTTCAATCGCCTGAATTCGAAGGGCGGCGTCAACGGCCGCAAGATCAATTTCATTTCCTACGACGACGCCTATTCGCCGCCCAAGACGGTCGAACAGACGCGCAAACTGGTCGAGAACGACGAGATTTTCGCCAACATGGGCTCGCTCGGCACGGCGACCAACACCGCGATCCACAAATACCTGAACCAGAAGAAAGTGCCCCACCTCTTCCTGTCGACCGGCGCCGACAAATGGAACGATCCGAAGAACTATCCCTACACGGTCCCGCTCTACGCCTCCTACACGATGGAAGGGCGGATCGCGGCGAAATACATTCTGCAGGAGAAGCCGAACGCCAAGATCGCCATCCTGCATCAGAACGACGACGCCGGTAAGGACTATGTGCGCGGCTTCAAGGAAGGTCTCGGCGACAAGGTCTCGCTGATCGTCAAGGAAGTTTCCTACGAGGTCACCGATCCCACGATCGACTCTCAGATGGTGGCGCTGAAGGCTTCGGGCGCGGACGTGTTCTTCAATATGACGACGCCGAAATTCGCCGCCCAGTCGATCCGCAAGGCCGCGGAAATGGGGTGGAAGCCGCTGCACTACATCGTGGCCGTGGCGAGTTCCATCAAGACGTCTCTGGCGCCGGCGGGACTCGAGAACGCCGTCGGTCTCGTCACCGCCATCGCGTCGAAAATTCCGGCCGACCCGCGCTGGGCCAATGACAAGGACGTGCAGGACTATCTCGCCTTCATGAAGGAATGGAACAACAACGCCGACCCCAACGACGGGTCCAACTCGACCGGCTACAACATGGCCTGGATGACGGAACTCGTTCTCAAGCGCTGCGGCGACGATCTCACGCGCGAGAATCTGATGAAGGTCGTCACCAGTCTCAAGGACATCCAGTTGCCGCTCAACGTGCCGGGCGTCACGCTCAGCATCTCGCCGGGCGATTATTCGCCGTACAAGAAACTGCAAATCTCGCGATTCGACGGCAAGACGTGGGAGCCGATCCGCCTGGTGGAAGCCGGCGAAATGCACGCCGCGAGCAAGTAGCCGCGCAACTGGCGTCGGGCGTGAGGTTTCAGCGCCCGACGCTGAAATAGCAAAAGCCGCGCTTGTCCATTTCGGCGGGCGCATAGACATTGCGCAGGTCCACCACGACGGGCGCGTTCAGAAGCGCCTTCACCTTGTCGAGGTCGAGCGCGCGGAACGCATCCCACTCCGTCACGAGCACCAGCGCGTCCGCGCCCTTCAGGCAGGCGTAGGCGCTTTCGGCGAACTCCACATTGTCCAGCAGGCTCGCCGCCTGCGCCATGCCCTCCGGGTCGTAGGCGCGCACTTTGGCGCCGGCGTCCTGCAGCGCGGGCACGAGCGCGAGCGAGGGCGCGTCGCGCATGTCGTCGGTGTTGGGCTTGAACGTCAGGCCGAGCAGCGCGATCGTCTTGCCGCGCACGTTTCCGCCGCAGGCCGCGATCACCTTGCGCGCCATCGCGCGTTTGCGCTGGTCGTTGACGGCGATCACCGTCTCGACGATCCGCAGCGGGCTGCCGGCGTCGTGGCCGGTCTTGACCAGCGCCAGCGTGTCCTTGGGAAAACACGAGCCGCCATAGCCCGGCCCCGCGTGCAGGAACTTGCGGCCGATGCGATTGTCGAGGCCGATGCCGCGCGCGACGTCCTGCACGTTCGCGCCGGTGGCCTCGCACAGGTCGGCCATTTCGTTGATGAACGAGATCTTGGTCGCGAGAAACGCGTTGGCGGCGTATTTGATCAGTTCGGCCGTGCGGCGCGAGGTGAACAGCAGCGGATGGTTGTTGAGATGGAGCGGGCGGTAGACTTCCTGCATCGCCTCGCGCGCGCGCGCGTCGTCGGTGCCGATGACAATGCGGTCGGGATGTTTGAAGTCGGCGATCGCCGCGCCCTCGCGCAGGAATTCCGGATTGGAGACGACGGGAATGTTCGCCCCCGGCCGCGCCGCGCGGACGATGCGCTCCACCTCGTCGCCCGCGCCGACCGGCACCGTCGATTTGGTGACGACCACCGTTCCGTCGCGCACGTGTTCGGCGATCTCGCGCGCCGCCGCGTAGACGAAGGACAGATCGGCATAGCCGTCGCCGCGCCGCGAGGGCGTGCCGACCGCGATGAACACCGCCTGCGCCGCCGCGACGCCGGCTGCGATGTCTGTCGAAAACGACAGGCGGCCCTCGCGCACGTTTTTCTCGACGATTTCCTTCAGCCCCGGCTCGAATATCGGCATGCGGCCCGCGCGCAGCTGCGCGATCTTGTCCGCGTCCTTGTCGATGCAGACGACGTCGTGGCCGAAATCGGCGAAACACACGCCGGACACCAGCCCGACATAGCCCGAGCCGATCATCGCGATATGCACGTTGCGTCCCTCATTCGCCCGCCTCGGGCGGCGCGGAACCTATACGGCGCAGGCCTCGGCCGCAAGCAGCCGCTCAGGCGACGATCTCGGCGGCCTCCAGCGCCGCGCGCAGCAGCACGTTCGCGCCGTCCTCGGCCCATTTCGGCTTGATGTCCTCGGCCTCGTTGTGGCTCACCCCGTCCACGCACGGGCAAAAGATCATCGCGGTCGGCGCCACGCGCGCGATGTTGCAGGCGTCGTGCCCCGCGCCGGACACGATGTCGCGATGGGAAAGGCCGAGACTGCGCGCCGCCCGCCGCGCCATCGCCACGCAATCGGCGTCGAAGGTCGTCGGCGCGCAATCGAACACGTGGTCCAGTTTCGCGGAAACCTTCTCCTGCGCCGCGATCTGCGCGACGGCGGTGGCGAGCGCCGCGTCCATCCGCGCGAGCGCGGCTTCCGTCGGATGGCGGAATTCGCAAGTCATGAACGCGCGACCGGGGATCACGTTGCGCGATCCCGGCTCGATCGCGATCACGCCCGTCGTGCCCACGCCGAGCGGCGCCTCCGTCAGCGCGATCTCGCGCACGCGTTCGATCGTCCGCGCGGCGGCGACCAGCGCGTCGCGCCGGCGCGCCATCGGCGTCGAGCCCGCATGCGCCTCGAACCCGTCGAACGCGATCTCGTACCATTTCATGCCCTGGCCGTGCGTGACGATTCCGATGTCGACGTTCTCGGCCTCCAGAATCGGCCCCTGTTCGATATGCAGTTCGAACAGCGCGTGGAACGGCCGGCCGCCTACGGGCGCTGCGCCCGCATAGCCGATGCGGCCGAGTTCCGCGCCGAGCGCGACGCCGTCGAAATCCTCTCTGGCGCGGGCTTCCTCCAGCGACATCAGCCCCGCGAACACGGCGGAAGAAACCATCGCCGGCGCAAAGCGCGAGCCTTCCTCGTTCGTCCAGTTGACGATCTCGATCGGCCGGCGCGTGCGGATGTTGAGATCGTTGAGCGAGCGCGCGACCTCCAGCGCGCCGATCACGCCGAGCGCGCCGTCGAACTTGCCGCCGGTCGGCTGCGTGTCGAGATGGCTGCCGATCACGACCGGCGCGAGCGTTTCGTCCGCGCCCGCGCGTCGCGCGAACATGTTCCCCATCGCATCGATCGAAAGCGTCAGCCCCGCATCCGCGCACCAGCGCGCGAACAGATCGCGCGCGGCGCGGTCGAGATCGGTCAGCGCCAGACGCTTCACGCCGCCCTTCGGCGTCGCGCCGATCCGCGCCATCTCCATCAACGCGTCCCACAGGCGCGCGCCATCCACGCGCAGGTTGGAAAGCCCCATGACCGCCCCGCAAATCTATTCCGACAGCGCGATGAAATTCGTGCCGTTCCACGTCTCGCGCCCGCGCGCGCCCTCGTCCGACAGAATGATCGTGGCGCCCGTCCCGATCAAGGCGGCGATGCGCGCGGCCACGCCCGGCGCCAGCGAGAGACGACCGAGCGCCTCCTGCGCGGAAGGTTCGGGCGGCGGCGGCGGCGCGAGCGAAACCATCGACTCGTCCGCACGTGCGCGCGCGCGCTTTCTCGGCCGCGCATCGTCCACCATGATGTCGGCGACGCCCAGCCGGCCGACCGTGGAGAAGCCGGGCGTCGCGACGCGCGGCGCGCCGGTCGCGCCGAGCGCGCTCCACGCGAGGGCGCCGCCCGCGCCCGCCTGCGCGGTGAGAAGATGCAGGCCGAGCGGCCGCTCGCGGTCCGCAATCGCGATCGGCGCCTCGAACAGCGGCGTGAATGCGCGCCGCACGTAAATCTTGCCGGCCTTGCGATTGACAAGAATGGCGACCGGCGCGCGCGTGGCGATGTCCTGCGGGGCGGGCGGGCGCGACAGAACGCTTGCCGCCGTGGGCTCGATTTCGCCGGGCAGCGAAACCGGCGCTTCGGGCAGGGCGCCGGTCGGCGCCGGCGCTTTCAGGAACGGGATGGCGCCATGGAGGCGCGTCGGCCACGCGTCCTCGCGCGCGATCACCACGCGCGCGCCCTCGCGCGTGAAGGAAAACAGCGCGCGCGCGAAATCGCCCGGCAGGCGAATGCATCCGTGCGAGGCCGGCGCGCCGGTCACGCGCCCCTCGTGCAGCGCGATGCCCGACCAGGTGAGGCGCTGCATGTAGGGCATGGGCGCGGCGGAATAGATGTTGGACTCGTGATAGCGCCGCTTGTCGATGATCGAGAACACGCCATGCGGCGTGGGGTGGTCGGCGACGCCGGTCGAAACGGTCGTGCCGCCGACGGCTTCCTCGCCGTCGTAGACCGTCAGGCGTTGCGCGTCGGTCGAGACGACGAGCGTGACCGGCCCCTTCGCGCGCGCCGGCAGGAGGGAGAGCGCCGTCGGGCGTTCGCGCGGCGCGGCGGCGGCCGCCCCGGCCAGCGCGAGCGCGCCGCCGAGCGCGACCGCCAGCCATCGCCTGCATGTGGCGCTGCGCGGATCGGACATGCGCTCAATCTAGCCGCGACATGGTAAACGCCGCCTTCACCCGGCGATCTGGTCGACGGCGCCGATCAGCCGCGCGATGTCCTCCTCCCGCGACAGGCGATGGTCGCCGTCGCGGATCAGCGTCAGCGCCACGGGGTCGGCCGGCATGTGTTCCACCAGCCTCAGCGCATGGCGCCACGGCACGTCCGGGTCCTCCATCCCCTGGAGAATGTGCGCCGGCCCGTGGCTGCGGATTTCGGCCGGGAACAGCAGATGGCTGCGGCCCTCCTCGAACAGCGCGCGCGTGATGGGATAGGGTTCGGGCGAATATTGCGAGGGCCGCATCCACACGCCCTCGCTTTCGAGTGCGCGCCGGCCCTCCTCGGGCAGTTCCTTCC
Organism: uncultured Methylocystaceae bacterium; assembly: GCA_937870755.1. Lineage (GTDB taxonomy): Bacteria > Pseudomonadota > Alphaproteobacteria > Rhizobiales > Beijerinckiaceae > JAJXWB01. The sequence continues at coordinate 47,248 of CALMZV010000100.1, read as the reverse complement.
ACATCAGTTCGTCGGTGAAATCGACCGCCGGCGCGATCAGGACCATGCCGGCGATCCGCCCTGTCTCGCCGGTCGCCGCCAGCGCGCGCGCCGCCAGCAGCGCCAGCCACCCGCCCATCGAGGAGCCGACGAAAACCTGCGGGCCCTCGGTCTGCGCGCGCACGATGGCCAGGCTTTCCTCCAGCCAGCCGCCGATGGTCCCGTCGCGGAAATCGCCCTCCGATTCGCCGTGGCCCGAATAATCGAACCGCAGGAAGGCGCGGCCGGCGGCGCGGGCGTATTCCTCGAGCGCGACCGCCTTCGTCCCCTTCATGTCGGACTTGAAGCCGCCGAGCCACACGATCCCCGGCCGTTCGGCGCCCGCGCCGCGCCCGGCCAGTCGCCGGTAGGCGATGCGCCGCGCCGCCGCGCCCGTTCCCACCGTCAGCCAGAGGGGCGGGCGGTCGGCGTTTTCGTTGTTCATTTCATGTCCTCTTAACCATCCGGGAAAGGTCGCGGGCTAGAATGGGCCGATGAACGCAGCCGCCTTGTCCGCCCACGATCGCCCCATCGCCGGCCGGACCATATTGCAGATCGCGCCCCGGCTCGACTCCGGCGGCGTGGAGCGCACGACGCTCGAAATCGCCGAGGCGCTGGCCGGCGCCGGCGCGCGTGCGCTGGTGGCGGCCGAGGGCGGCCGCCTCGTCGGCGAGTTGCAGGCGCTGGGCGGCGAATTCCTGTCCTTTCCGGCCGCCGCGAAAAACCCGCTGGCGATGGCGGCGAACGTGGGAAAACTCGCGGCGCTCATCCTGCGCGAACGGGTGGACATCGTTCATGCGCGCTCGCGCGCGCCGGCCTGGGTCGCCTATGCCGCCACCCGCCAGACCAAGACGCCCTTCATCACCACCTGGCACAGCGCCTATTCGGAGGGGGCGCCGTTCAAGCGCCGCTACAATTCCATCATGGCGAAGGGCGACATCGTCATCGCCAATTCGCGTTTCACGGCGGGCCTCATCGCGGAGCGCCACCCGGAGGCCGCCAGCCGTATCGCCACCATTCCGCGCGGGGTCGACCTGCGGGCCTTCGCGCCCGAGGCGGTCGGGCCGCAGCGGGTGCGCGCGCTGCGCGAGGCATGGGGCGTGGCCCCGGACCAGCGGATCGTGCTGCTGCCGGCCCGGCTCGTGCGGCGAAAGGGCCATCGCGTGCTGGTGGAGGCGGCGGGGCGCCTGAAGGGCGAGGGCCGGGGCGATCTCGTCTATGTGCTGGCGGGCGAGGGCGGGGGCGCCTACGGGCGCGAGATCGACAAGGCGGCGCAGGCCGCCGGCGTTGGCGAACTGGTCAAGCGCGTCGGGCATTGCACGGACATGCCGGCCGCCTATCTGGCCGCCGCCGTCGTGGTCGCGCCCTCCCTCGAGCCGGAGGCGTTCGGCCGCACGGCGGTCGAGGCGCAGGCCATGGGCGCGGCCGTGGTGGTGGCCGACCACGGCGCGGCGCGCGAGACGATCGCCGCCCCGCCCGATTGCAGTCCGCGCGAGCGCACCGGCTGGCGCACCCCCCCCGGCGACGCGGCGGCGCTGGCGGCTGCGATCGGCGAGGCGCTCGACCTCGGCGCGGCCGCCCGCGACGAACTGGCGGCGGCGGCCCGCAACCACGTGCGGCGCAATTTCTCGATCGAGCGCATGTGCGCCCGCACGCTCGCCCTCTATGAGGCGGCCCTGGGCCTGACGCGGCCTTGATGTCGCAGCCGGCCTCAGGTTGACTTCGCCGGGCGCTGCCAACATCTTGACATTCCGCGCTCTGGCGGCGAAAGCCGCCGGGCGCGATGTCGCATGCCCACGCCGGCCGTCCGGGCGCATGCGGCGCTCGCCCCGCAACAAGATGGAGAAGTCCCCATTCGTCGTCCTATGAAAGCGCCGCCGACGCCCCAGAAGGAGGGTCCGCGCATCAACCGCGACATCCGCATCCCCGAGATTCAACTCATCGATGCGGAAGGTCAGAACCGGGGGGTGGTGAACACAACCGATGCGTTGGCCATCGCGGAGGAAGCGGGGCTCGATCTCGTGGAGATCGTTCCGAACGCCAAACCTCCGGTCTGCAAGATTCTCGACTACGGCAGGTTCCGGTTTCTCGAACAGAAGAAACAGGCCGAGGCGCGCAAGCGTCAGAAGATCGTAGAGGTGAAAGAAATCAAGCTGCGGCCGGGCATCGATGATCACGACTACGACGTGAAGATGAAGGCGATCCGCCGATTCTTCATCGAGGGCGACAAGGTGAAGATCACGTTGCGCTTCCGTGGTCGCGAAATGGCCCATCAGGACATCGGCTACCGGCTGCTCGAACGCGTGAAGGCCGAGACCGCGCAAATGGCGAAAGTGGAGGCCGAACCTTCGATGGAAGGCCGCCAGATGGTCATGGTGCTGGCGCCGCGCTGATTTGAAGGCGGCAGGGGCGGGGACGCGGGCCGCCTGCCTGCATTCCGCCCGGCCTCCGGCGCGCGCGCGATCAGTGGCGCGTGCGCCGCAGCAGCCGCGTGTCGTAGCCCAGTTCCGCGACCCGCGCGACGAGGGCCTGATACTGCGCCTCGGGCGGCCTGGGGTCGCGCGAGAGAACCCACAGATAGCGCCCGGACGGCTCCCCGACGATCGACCAGGAATAATCCTGCGCCCGGTCCAGCACCCAGTAGTCGCCGGTGAAGGGCCAGAAGAAGGTGACGCGCAGCTTCGCGCCGCCGGAATTTTCGACGACCGTCGCTTTCGCCTCCGCCGACCGCAGCGGGCCGGACGGCGAATCCTGCCGGCAGCTGTTCACGACCTTCACCGCGCCGTCCGGCCGCAGGGCGTAGTCGGCGGTCACGCCTTCGCAGCCCTTCTGGAACGAGGCTTCGTAGCGCGCCAGTTCATACCAGCGGCCGAGATACTTCTGAAGATCGACCGGCAGCCGCGGTTGCGGAACGTTGGCGTTGCCGACCGGCTGTTCGGCGAATGGACTGCAGCCCGCCAGAACGAGGGCGCAGGCCACGACCCAGGCGGCGCGCGCGACGATGCCGAAATGCATGATTCCCCCTTGCCAAACTCCCTATCTGGGTGCGCCGCAGCGCGGGCGCAAGCGTTCTTGACCTTTCCCCCGCCCGCCCGAACAATGGCTCGACTGAACGCGTTGGGAGGCGCGCATGGGAGAGATCGTTTCGCTTGAGGCCCTGGCGGGCGCCGTCCGCGACGGCACGAAGATCGCCGTGCCGACGGATTATTCCGGCGTCGCAATGGCGGCGACCGCCGCCATCATCGCCGCTGGTCCGAAGAACATCCACCTCGTCTGCGTGCCCGCGAGCGGTATGCAGGCCGACATGCTGATCGGCGCGGGCGTCGTGGGAACGGTGGAGACGAGCGCGGTCACGCTCGGGGAATCCGGCGGCGCGCCGCGCTTCATGGAGGCGGTGCGCGACGGCGCGGTCAGGATCATGGACGCGACCTGCCCGGCGGTCCACTCCGGCATCATCGCGGCCGAGAAGGGCGTGCCCTTCCTGCCCATTCGCGGCATCATCGGCTCCGACCTGCTGGCCGCCCGTCCCGACTGGAAGGTCATCGACAACCCGTTCGCGCCCGGCGACAGGATCGTCGTCGTGCCGGCGATCGAGCCGGACGTCGCGCTCTTCCACGCCCCCGTCGCCGACAGGTTCGGCAACGTGCTGATCGGCCGGCGCCGCGAGCTCGCCTCGATGGCCTATGCCGCCAGGCGAACGTTCGTGACGGTCGAGCGCATCGTCGACCATTCGCTGTTCACCGGCGAGAAGGACGCGGCCGCCGTGCTGCCGGCGCTTTACGTGGACCGGATCGCGGTCGCCGAGCGCGGCGCCTATCCCTACGCGCTGTGGGACGAATATCCGGTCGACGGCGCCGAGATCGCGCGCTACGCGAAAATGGCGCGCACGAAGGAAGGCTTCGCCGCCTATATGGAGACGTTCCGCCCGGGCAAGGCGCGCGCGGCATGAACGCGCCCGTCCTCACCCGCGAGATCATGATCCACACCATCGCCGTCCTGCTGGACGGCGTGCGCCATGTGGCGGTCGGGGCCTCCTCGCCGATTCCGGCGGCCGCCGCCATGCTGCGCCGCGCGCTCAACGAGCGGCAGGACCGCGAGCGCGTGCGCATTTCGGTGCTGGGATCGCAGGAGCACAATTTCTTCACCAACGGCGGCGTCGAATTGTTCGACTGCGCCGCGCAGGGCCGCGTCGACGCCTTCTTTCTCGGCGGCGGACAGATCGACGGACAGGCCAACATCAACCTGGTCGGCTCGGGCGAATATCCGAAAAGCGACGTGCGCTGGCCAGGCTGTTTCGGCTCGGCCTTCCTCTATTTCGTCGTGCCGCGCGTCATCCTGTTCCGCGAGGAGCATTCGCCGCGCGTGTTCGTCGACAAGGTGGATTTCGTCTCCGCGCCGGGAACGAGCGAGCCGGGCGTTTACCGGCCCGGCGGTCCGCACGCGCTGCTGACGGGCAAGGCGCTCTTTTCGTTCGACAAGACGCGCAGGCGCTTCATGTTGCGGTCGACGCACGGCGGCGCGGACGCGGCCGAAGTGCGCGCCAACACCGGTTTCGAATACGACCTCGCGCCGGACGTCGGCCCGACGCCGGGGCCGGACGCCGCGACGCTTGCGCTGCTGCGCGGCCGCGTGACCGATGAACTCGCCGAAACCTATCCGCATTTCGCGCAGGAACTGGCGGCCGAGCGCAAGGCGGCGTGAGGTTCACCGACGCACGGCGGACAGGGCCGCGCGCAGCGCCAGCGCGATTTCGCGTTCGCGGCCGAACGGCCCGCGCGCGGCGATCTTCAGCGCCCGCGCCGCGCCCGCGCCTTCCGACCCGAAGCGCGATCTCGTCGCTTCCGCGATCCACATGTCTTCCTGCCGCGCGCGCCGCCGCCGGAGCCCCTCGACGCCGAGATGCGCGCGATGGCGCGCGAGCGCCTCGTGCAAGGCGTCGAGCCCCTCGCCGGTCGGCGCCGAAACCAGCACGACCGGGGGAACCCAGTCGTCCTCGCGCGAGAACAGGGTCAACGCGCCTTCCACGTCCGAACGCGCGCGTTTGGCGGCCGCGCCCATGTCGGCTTTGGTGACGACCACGATGTCGGGCAGCTCCATCACGCCCGCCTTCATGAATTGCAGGCTGTCGCCGGACCCCGGCTGGATGCAGAGCACGACGGTGTCGGCGGCGAAGGAAATGTCGGCCTCCGACTGGCCGATGCCCACGCTCTCCACCAGCACGCGGTCGAACAGCGCGCGCATCAGCGCCATCGCCGCCACCGTGTCGTCGGAAAGGCCGCCGAGCCGGTCGCGCGCGGCCATCGAGCGCACGAACACCTTGCGGTCCTCGGGATCGGTGGCGATGCGCGCACGGTCGCCGAGCAGCGCGCCGCCGGTCGCGCGCGAGGACGGATCGACCGCGATCACGCCGACGCTTTCGCCCTTCGCGCGCCAGTCGCGCACGAGCGCGTTGGTGAGGGTCGATTTGCCGACGCCGGGCGGGCCGGTCAGCCCCGCCACATGCGCTTTCGGGTCGGCTGCGGCTTCGTCCAGCAGGGCTGCCAGCGTCTCCGTGCCGCGCGCCGTCTCGATCAGCGCGAGCGCGTGCGCCAGCGCGCGCTTGCCGCCGCCGCGCAAGGCTTGCAGCGTCGGGGTCATGCCGCGGGCGCTGCCGGCGCGAACACGTAAGTGACGAGCAGATACAGGATGGCGCCGGCGAAGAACCCGGCCGCGCGCGCGTTCATGCTCATCGGAACGATTGGGCGCTTCGCCGAAATCGCCTGCAAGGCGATGTCGAAGACGAGCGATACGCCGAGCAGCCACACATAGGGCGGAACGGCGCCGGAACCGAACGAAGGCCATGCGCGGGCGGCGGCGCCCAGCGCCAGCCCGCTCACGCACATCGTCACGTAATAGACGTTGCGGGCGCTGATCATGCTTCGCCCTGCGCCTTGCGGCCGAGCGCGGCCTGCGCTGCGGCCAGCCGCGCGATCGGCGCGCGATAGGGCGAGCACGACACGTAGTCGAGCTTCGTCTTCTCGCAGAATGCGATGGAGGCCGGATCGCCGCCATGCTCGCCGCAGATGCCGAGCTTCATGCCCGGCCGCGTCGCGCGCCCGCGCTCGGCGGCGATGGCGACGAGTTCGCCCACGCCCTCGGTGTCGAGCGTGATGAACGGGTCGGCCGGCAGCACGCCCTTCTGCACATAGGCAGGCAGAAACGATCCGGCGTCGTCGCGCGACAGGCCGAGCGTCGTCTGCGTGAGATCGTTCGTGCCGAAGGAGAAGAACTCGGCGCTTTCTGCGATTTCGCCGGCGCGCAGCGCCGCGCGCGGCAGTTCGATCATCGTGCCGACGGTGTAGGGAATGGAGACGCCGGTCTCCTGCTCGACCGTCTCGGCCATCGCGACGACGCGCGCCTTCACCAGATCGAACTCGCGCTTCGACAGAACGAGCGGGACCATCACCTCCGCCGTCACCGCCTTGCCGGTCGCCTTGTGAGCATCCACCGCGCCTTCGAAAATCGCGCGCGCCTGCATTTCCGCGATTTCCGGATAGACGATGGCGATGCGCACGCCGCGGAAGCCGAGCATGGGGTTGAATTCGGCAAGCTCCTGCGCGCGCGCTTTCAGCTTCGCCGGCTCCACCCCGAGATCGGCCGCCACGGTCGCGATTTCCTCGTCGGTGTGCGGCAGGAATTCGTGCAGCGGCGGATCGAGGAGGCGGATCGTCACGGGCAGGCCGGACATGATCTCGAAAAGCGCGGCGAAATCCGACCGCTGCATCGTCGCCAGTTTGGCGAGCGCGGCGCGCCGCTGCTTCTCGTCGCCGGCCAGGATCATCTCGCGCATCGCCAGAATGCGCGCCTCGTCGAAGAACATGTGCTCGGTGCGGCACAGCCCGATGCCCTCGGCGCCGAACTGCCGCGCGATCCGCGCGTCCTTCGGCGTATCGGCGTTGGCGCGCACGCGCAGGCGTCGCACGCCGTCGGCCCATTCCATCAGGGTCGCGAAATCGCCGGTCAGCTCCGGTTCGAGCATCGGAGCGGCGCCCTCGATCACCTGGCCGGTCGAGCCGTCGATCGTGAGGACGTCGCCCTTCTTGAAGACTTTGGCGCCCGCGCGCATCGTCTGCGCATTGTAGTCCACGCGCACGCCGCCCGCGCCCGAGACGCACGGCTTGCCCATGCCGCGCGCGACGACGGCCGCGTGCGAGGTCATGCCGCCGCGCGTCGTGAGAATGCCCTCGGCCGCGTGCATGCCGTGGATGTCCTCCGGGCTCGTCTCCACGCGCACCAGAATGACCTTGCGGCCCGCGCCCTTCAGCGTCTCGGCTTCGTTGGAATCGAACACGATCTCGCCGCTCGCCGCGCCCGGCGAAGCGGGCAGGCCGGTCGCCACGATCCTGCGCTCGGCCTTGGGGTCGATGGTGGGATGCAGCAACTGGTCGAGCGACAGCGGGTCGACCCGCGCGACCGCGTCCTCGCGCGTGATCAGTCCTTCCCTGGCCATGTCGATGACGATGCGCATGGCGGCCTTCGTCGTGCGCTTGCCGCCGCGCGTCTGCAACATCCAGAGTTTGCCGTTCTCGACGGTGAACTCCATGTCCTGCATGTCGCGATAATGACGCTCCAGCGTTTCCGTCGCGCGTTTGAATTCGGCGAACACGGCCGGCATGGCAGCTTCCATCGAAGGCCTGTCGGAGCCCGACGCCCTGCGTGCGCTTTCGGTGATCGCCTGCGGCGTGCGAATGCCCGCCACCACGTCCTCGCCCTGCGCGTTGATGAGGAACTCCCCGTAAAGCTCCTTCTCGCCGGTCGAGGGATTGCGCGTGAAGGCCACGCCCGTCGCCGATGTGTCGCCCATGTTGCCGAACACCATCGCCTGCACGTTGACGGCGGTGCCCCAGTCCTCGGGAATGTCGTGCAGGCGCCGGTAGGTGATCGCGCGCGCGTTCATCCATGAGGAGAAGACGGCGCCGATCGCGCCCCATAGCTGGGCGTGCGGCTCCTGCGGAAACGCGGCGCCGGTCTCGCGCTCGACGATGGTCTTGTATTCGCCGATCACCTTGCGCCAGTCCCCGGCGGCAAGCTCGGTGTCGAGCGAATAGCCTTTCGTCTCTTTGAAGAATTCGAGCGCGTCCTCGAAATTGTGATGGTCGAGATCGAGCACCACGGCCGAATACATCTGGATGAAGCGGCGGTAGGAATCGAGCGCGAACCGTTCATCGCCCGCGCCCTGCGCCAGCGCCTGCACGGTCCGGTCGTTGAGCCCCAGGTTCAGCACGGTGTCCATCATGCCGGGCATGGAGGCGCGCGCGCCGGAGCGCACCGAGAGCAGGAGGGGGCTGGCTTCGTCGCCGAACCCGCGGCCCGTCAGACGGCCGACATGGGCGACGGCGGCCTCCACCTGCGCGGCGAGGTCTTCGGGCAGCGTCTTGCCGTGCGCGTAATAGTGCCGGCAGGCCTCGGTGGTGATGGTGAAGCCCGGCGGCACCGGCAGGCCGAGATTGGACATTTCGGCGAGATTGGCGCCTTTGCCGCCGAGCAGGTCGCGCATCGCGCTCGAACCTTCGGCCTTGCCGTCGCCGAACGTGTAGACCCATTTCGTCATGCCGGGCTCCATCGGCGGCGCATCGCTGCGCGCCGTCAACGGCATAAAGCGTTTTCGAGCGAAGTGGAAACCGGTTCGCGGGAAGAAAACGCGTCAGGCCAAAAAGAGAGCATCGCTTCCGATTCCATCGGAAACGATGCTCTAGTCCGAACGGGCAGGCCGATCAACACGTCCCCGCGCGACGCGCCTCAGCCCTTCGGACGCAGGCGCAGCCCGAACGAAATCCAGCTCAGCCCGTAGATCAGCAGATCCACCCCGAGGAAGATGCCGAGCGTGAACAGGCCCGAGACCGGCCAGGCGAGCAGAATCATGGCGCCGAGCGCGAGCGTGATCAGCCCGGCGAACGCCAGCATGCCCTTGCCTTCCGGCGCCCGGAGCGCGGCGGCGATCCGCAGTACGCCGGTGGCGACCAGCGCCGCGCCGATCAGCAGGGTGAACGTGGCCGCCGCCACCAGCGGCTGGGCGATGGCGAAGGCGCCGCCGAGAATGTAGAGCAGCCCCACGAGGATCCACAGCGCCGTCCAGCCCCAGCTTCTGGCCTTCATGCCGAGCGCGATCTCCGCCCCGCCGGCCACGATCATCGCGAAGCCGATCATGTAGACCGACGCGATGGTGCCGACGACCGAAAGGTAGCCGAGCGTCGCCACGCCCAGTGCGGCGGTCACCAGACCGAGGGCGACGAACCAGCCCCAGTTGGGTCGCAGCCGTTCGAAAGCGTCGCCCAGATTGGGGCGCTGCGGCGTGGCGGTCGGGGGCGGTGCGGCGTCTGTCATGGCTCACTCCTTTGCGTCTCGCGCCTCAGCTAAATGACGGGAGCTTCGCTTTTGATCCCGCCGCGGGCCGAACAATTCGCGCGCGCGCCGCCGCCGGGAGCGCAAAAGCCTGCAAATCCAGCGGGATTGCGGCCGTCCGCCCGTTTGGTGTAAACGGGCGGGATGGCCGAAAGCCGGCAGCGCCTGCATGAGCATGTTGTGACCTCGCTGAAGACGCCCCTCCTCGACAAGATCGCGACGCCGGAAGATCTCCGGCGCATTCCCGAACACGATCTGAAACAGGTCGCGCAGGAGTTGCGCGCCGAAACCATCGACGCCGTTTCCGTAACCGGCGGTCACCTCGGCGCGGGTCTGGGCGTGGTCGAACTGACGGTGGCGCTTCACTACGTATTCGACACGCCGCGCGACCGGCTGATCTGGGACGTCGGCCACCAGGCCTATCCGCACAAGATACTCACCGGCCGGCGCGACCGCATTCGCACGCTGCGCATGGGCGGCGGCCTGTCGGGTTTCACCAAACGGTCGGAGAGCCTCTACGACCCGTTCGGCGCGGCCCATTCCTCCACCTCCATTTCCGCCGGCCTCGGCATGGCGGTCGGGCGCGATCTCGCCCATCGCCACAACAACGTGGTGGCGGTCATCGGCGACGGGTCGATGTCGGCGGGCATGGCCTACGAGGCCATGAACAACGCCGGCGCGCTGAAATCGCGGCTGATCGTCATTCTCAACGACAACGACATGTCGATCGCCCCGCCGGTCGGCGCCATGTCGGCCTATCTGGCGCGGCTCGCCTCCGGCCGTTACGCGACGATCCGCGAGACGGTGAAACAGATCGCCAGCCATCTGCCCAAGGCGCTCTACGAGCGCGCCCGCCGCGCGGAGGAATACGGGCGCGGTTTCGTCACCGGCGGCACGATGTTCGAGGAGCTGGGCTTCTATTATGTCGGTCCGATCGACGGCCATAATCTCGACCATCTGCTGCCCGTGCTGAAGAACGTGCGCGACATGCCGACCGGCCCGGTGCTGGTCCATGTGGTGACGCAGAAGGGCAAGGGCTACGCGCCGGCCGAGGCGTCGGCGGACAAGTATCATGGCGTCAACAAGTTCGACGTCATCACCGGCGCGCAGGCCAAGCCGAAGGCCAACGCCCCCGCCTATACGAAAGTGTTCGCCGAACACCTGATCAAGGAGGCCGAGGCCGACGACAGGATCGTCGCGGTCACCGCCGCCATGCCGTCGGGCACGGGTCTCGACCTGTTCGGCAAGAAGTTCCCCGGCCGCACGTTCGACGTCGGCATCGCCGAGCAGCATGCGGTGACTTTCGCGGCGGGTCTGGCGACGGAGGGCTACAAGCCGTTCTGCGCCATCTATTCCACCTTCCTCCAGCGCGGCTACGATCAGGTCGTGCACGACGTGGATTTGCAGAAGCTGCCGGTGCGGTTCGCGATGGACCGCGCGGGTCTGGTCGGCGCCGACGGGCCGACGCACGCCGGCTCGTTCGATCTGGCCTATCTCGGCTGCCTGCCGAACATGATGATCATGGCCGCCGCCGACGAGGCGGAACTGGCGCATATGGTCGCGACCGCCGCCGCCTACGATGTCGGCCCCTGCGCGTTCCGCTATCCGCGCGGCGAGGGCGTGGGCGTCGACATGCCGGCGCGCGGACAGGTGCTGGAGATCGGCCGCGGCCGCGTCTTGCGCGAGGGGTCCAGGGTCGCGCTGCTGTCGCTCGGCACGCGCCTGGCCGAAGCGATGAAGGCGGCCGAGGATCTCGCCCAGCGCGGCATTTCCACGACCGTCGCCGACGCGCGGTTCGCCAAACCCCTCGACCGGGATCTGGTGCGCCGGCTCGCCGCCGGTCACGAGGTTCTGGTCACCATCGAGGAAGGCTCGATGTGCGGCTTCGGCGCCATCGTGCTGCATCAGCTCGCGCAGGACGGCTTGCTGGATCGCGGGCTGAAGGTGCGCACGATGACGTTGCCGGACGCCTATCTCGACCACGACAGTCCCGAGAAGATGTACGCCGCCGCCGGGCTCGACGCGAAAGGCGTCGTGGCGCAGGTTCTGTCCGCGCTCGGCCACGAGCGCGAGGCCGCGCGCACGCTGATCGCGTGACATGAGGGCCGGCGCGCGCGCCGATGTCGCGCTGGTCGAACGCGGGTTGTTCCCGAGCCGCGCCAAGGCGCGCGAGGCGATCGAGGCGGGCCTCGTCAGCGCCGGCGGCCGCGCGATCGCCAAACCCTCCGAGCCGATCGGCGCCGACGAGGCGATCGAGGCGCGCGCTCCCTATCCGTGGGTGTCGCGCGGCGGCGTGAAGCTCGCGGCCGCGCTCGATGCGTTCGGGTTCGATCCGGCGGACCGCGCCTGTCTCGATATCGGCGCCTCGACCGGCGGGTTCACCGACGTGCTGCTCGCGCGCGGCGCGGCGCATGTCGTCGCGGTCGATGTCGGAACGGGCCAGTTGCACGAACGATTGCGCGGCGACCCGCGCGTGCGCGCGTTCGAGAAGACCGACGCGCGCGCGCTCACGCCGCAAATGGCCGGCGCGCCGGATTTGATCGTGTGCGACGTGAGCTTCATTTCGCTGCGCCACATATTGCCGCACGTGCTGGCGCTCGCCGCGCCACGCGCGCGGCTCGTCGCGCTCGTCAAGCCGCAGTTCGAGGCCGGCCCGAATCTGGTGAGGAAGGGCGTGGTGCGCGACGAAAAGGCGCGCGCGCGCGTTTTGCGCGATATCGCGGACGTGATTGCGGCGCAGGGCTGGCGCATCGTCGGCGAGATCGCCTCGCCGATCGCCGGCGGCGACGGCAATGTCGAATATCTGCTCGGCGCGCAACGGCCATGAGTCTCGATCTCGACGCACGCCTCACCATCGAGCGGCTCGGCGCACGCGGCGAAGGCGTCGCGCGCACGCCGCGCGGTCTGGTGTTCGTGCCGTATGCGCTCGCGGGCGAAACGATCCGCGCGGAGGTGGACGGCGAGCGCGGCCGGCTGGTGGAGGTCTTGAATCCCTCGCCCGACCGCGTCGACGCCTTCTGCCCGTTGTTCGGCGCCTGCGGCGGCTGCGCCGTGCAGACGCTCGCCGCGCCCGCCTATGCGGCATGGAAGCGCGGACTGCTGGTCGATGCGCTGGCCAACGCGCGCGTCGAGACGAGCGTGCGCGATCTCGTTCCGGCGCATGGCGAAGGCCGCCGCCGCGTTGTCTTTCACGCGCGCGTCGATGCGCGCGGCAGGGCGCGCATCGGTTTCATGCAGGCGCGCGCGCACACGCTCGTGGAGATCGACGCGTGTCCGCTGCTCGCGCCCGCGCTCGCCCGCGCGCCGGCGGTCGCCCAGGCGCTCGCGCACGAAACGCGCGCCGCCGGCAAGCCGCTCGACATCGCGATCACGGCGACCGACGGCGGGCTCGATGTCGATCTGCGCGGTCTTGGTCCCATCGACGACGCGCAGCGCCAGCGTCTCGTCGCATTGTGCGAACGCCTCGATCTGGCGCGGCTGTCCAATCACGGCGTGACCATTCTGGCGCGGCGCGAGGCGTTCGTGCGTATGGGCGGCGCGCGCGTTCTGCCGCCGCCGGGCGCGTTTCTGCAGGCCACGGAGGCGGGCGAACGCGCGCTCGCCGCGCTCGTCGCGGAGGCGGTGGGCGAAGGGGCGAGAATCGCGGACCTGTTCGCCGGCGTCGGCACGTTCGCGCTGCGGCTCGCCGGGCGCGCGGAGGTTCACGCCGTCGAAACCGACGAGGCCGCGCTCGCCGCGCTGTCGAAAGCCGCGCGCGCGACGCAGGGGCTCAAACCCGTCGCGGTCGAGAAGCGCGACCTGTTCCGCCGCCCGCTGACGCGCGAGGAGATGAGCCGGTTCGACTGCGTGGTGTTCGATCCGCCGCGCGCGGGCGCTGAGGCGCAGGCCGAGGCGCTCGCCGGCGCCGATGCGCCGCGCGTCGTCGCCGTCTCCTGCAATCCCATGACCTTCGCGCGCGATGCGCGCCTGCTGGTTGCGGGCGGCTACGACTTCGCGTGGGCGGCGCCCGTCGACCAGTTTCGCCATTCCGCTCATGTGGAGATCGTCGGCTTGTTCACCCGCGCGCGCAAACGCAAGGCCCGGCGCGGCCTGCTGTCGCGTTGATCCGTCGCGTTCAGGCGATGGGCCGTTGCAGGTGCGGGCCGTCGTTGGTCGCGCGGTTGACCTCGGAGCCGATCTCGAAACTCTCGAAGGCGTCGTCCGGCGCCGGTTTCAGCAAGTCGAGCGCCGCCCCGGCGTTGCGATCGTCCGTGCAATCGAGCCAGCGGTCGAAATCCTGCGGCGCGAGGATCGCCGGCATGCGGTCGTGGACCGCGCGCGCCATCGCGTTGGCCGGGGTGGTGATGACGCAACCGGTGTCGATGTCCCCGCCCTGCGGGTCGGACCAGGTTTCGTAAAGGCCCGCCAGGCCCATCGCGCCGCCGCCGCGCCGCCGGAACAGAAACGGCCGGCGCACGATCTTGCCGCCCGGTCCCGGCGCGCGCAGCCATTCGTACCACCCGTCCGCGAGAAACAGGCAGCGCCGGCGCCGCACCGCCGCGCGGAACGAGGGCTTGCCGGCTATGCCTTCCGCGCGGGCGTTGACGAGGAGCGGAAACGTCTTCGCGTCCTTCACGAAGCCGGGCAGAAAGCCCCAGCGCACCAGCGCGAAATGGCGCGTGAGGGCGCCGTCTTCGGCGCGCGCCCGCACGATGGCGACCGGCTGCGTGGGCGCGATGTTGTAGCGCGGCGGGAAGTTGGGCCGTTCGGCGTAGCCGAAATAGAGCCGCACCGCCTCCGGCGGCAGGGTCAGCGCATAACGTCCGCACATGTCCGGCTCCAGTATCGGCTCTCGCGGAAACCACTCGTTATCGATTTGGTAGCTATGGTCAGGCTGCAGAATAGGGACCGGCGGCCGGCATGTCGTTCGCAGAACGCGAAACCGAGAACGAGCGCACCGACGCGGCGAATTCGCTGGAGCGCCGGACGGCGGCGCTCGTCAACCCGGCCTCGGGCCTGGCGAACGATTTCCTCAACGTTTACAACGAAATCCTGATGTTGATCGAGATGCTGCCGGACATGCCGGACCTTTTCGACGACATCGCCGCCTGGCGTCCGGCCAGCTATCGCGGCTATTTCATCCAGTCGCAGTTGCCGGGCCGCTTCGCCGCGCTCGAAGCCTATGACGCGCTCGACCCCGCCTTCCGCGCGCTGTTCGACGCCTCCGTCGAGCAACTGGCGGCCGTCTGCGTGCAGGGCGTGACACGGATCGAGGCGGCGCGGAGCGCGGGCGCCGCGCGCGGTCCGCTGGCGGAGGAATGCGCGCGCGCGTCGGGCCACATCCGCACGCGGCTCGACGGCCTGGCCCAGCTCGTCACCTTCGGTCGGCACAATCAGGGCGCCGACATGCAGGCCATCGTCACGACCATCTTCTCGGCGGCGTAGCTCACAGTTCCGTGTCGCCGGCCAACAGGCGCTGCGCGATGGTGCGCGCCAGAATCTCGTTCGTGCCGTCTGCGATGTTGACCACGCGCAAATCGTGCCAGGCGTGGATCAGCCCCACTTCGTTTGTCAGTCCCATGCCGCCATGCGTCTGCATGGCGCGGTCCACCGCGCGAAACCCGGCCTGCACCGCGTAGCTTTTCGCCATCGACAGTTCCTTGACCGCGCGATGCCCCTTGTCGAGCAGCGTCGCCGCGTTCAACCCCATCAGATGCGCGCCGTGCAGTTCGCTCGCGCAATCTGCGAGCGGAAAGACGACGCCCTGATATTCGGCGATCTTCGCGCCGAACGCCTCGCGCTGCTGCGCATAGGCGAGTGCGAGTTCGAGCGCCCAGCGTCCCTGTCCGACCGCGCGCGCGGAGTTGTAGACGCGGCCGAGCGATACGCCGTAGAGCGCCACCTTGAAACCGTCGTCGCGCGCGCCGACGAGCTGCCACGGCTCCACGCGCACGTCTTCCAGCGCCAGCGCGCCCTCGTGCCCGCCCGGATGGCCGAACAGTTTCACGACGCTTTCCACATGGAAGCCCGGCGCGTCGGTGGGAACCAGAAACGCGCTGATGCCGCCGGCCTTGCGCGCGGCCCTGTCGGGGTCCGTGACCGCGAACACGATGCACCAGTCGGCGGTCGGCGCGTTGCTGGTCCACAATTTGCGGCCCGTGATGCGCCAGCCCTCGCCCTCGCGCCGGGCGCGCGTCTTGATCATCGTCGCGTCCGATCCCGCGCCCGGCTCTGACAGGCCGAAACACATCGAGGTCTCGCCCGACATCAGCCCGGACAGGCAACGTTTGCGCGCTTCCTCGGTCACCTGCGTCAGCACCGGACTCGGTCCGAACGCCCAATGCGCGATCACCCACGGCGTCAGCGTCGCCTGGCCGCCCAGCCGGCGATAGATCGCCTCCCAGGCGACGTAATAGGCCAGATGTCCGAGCCCGCCGCCGCCCAGCGATTGCGGCGCGCACATCGCGTAGAACCCGGCTTTAGCCGAGGCCATGCGCACCTGTCTGATGAGATCGCGCACGCCGGGCGCATAGCGCCCGGTCTCGTCGTAGAGCGCGCGCGCATCCGACAGCAGCGCGTGGTTCTTCTCGTAGCGCGGGACGACTTCCGCCTCCACGAATCGCAGAACGCCCTCGCGCACCTCCTGCACGTCGGGCGGCAGATCGAAAGCGATCGCGCTCATGTCGACCCCCGATCCGCTCAGCCTTTGGACTTGGCGAAGAACGCCTCGAACGCCTTGCGCGCGTCGGGCGATTTCAGCGCGGCGGCGAAAGCTTCGCTCTCGCGCTTCATCGCCGCGCGCACGTCCGCGCGGTCGCCGCGCAGCAGCGCGCGCGAGGCCCTGAGCGCCGCGGAGGGCTTGGCGGCGAGTTTGCGCGCGGCCTCCATCGCCGTGCGCGAGAGATCGGCCGCCGGCACGACGGCGTTGACGAGACCCGCCTGCATCGCCGCCTGCCCGTCGAACGCCTCGGCGAGCAGAATGTATTCCGACGCCTTCGCCATGCCGAGCCGGCGCGGCGCGAGCAGCGAGGAGCCGGCCTCCGGCACGAGGCCCAGATCGACGAACGGCATGCGGAATTTCGCGGTCGGGGTCGCATAGACGAGATCGCAATGGAAGATCAGCGTCGTGCCGACGCCCACCGCCACGCCGTCCACGGCGGCGACGATCGGCGTGTCGAGCGTGGCGATCTTCTCGATGAATTGAAACGCGCGCGTTTCCTTGCCGCTGGTGGCGGCGGCGAGAAAATCGGCGAGATCGTTGCCGGCGGTGAAGGCGCCGCCCGACCCTTCCAGCACCACGGCGCGAATGGCTTCGCTGGAATCGGCCTCCGTCAGCGCCGCCGTCATCGCATCGTACATGGGGCCGGTCAGCGCGTTCTTTTTCGCCGCCCGGTTCATCACGACGCGCATCACCCCGTCGTGCTTCTCGACAATCACATCGCCCGTCATCGTTTCCCCTCGTTCAAGGCGCCGCCTGTCGGCGACGCCGTGTTCAAACCCATTCTCGAGAGCCGCCCGGCGAACCTCATCCCGAGGCGGCGCGCAGCGCCGTCCCGAAGGATGGCCCGCTCACTACGCCAGAAGGCAGTCGGTCTCGTTCACCGAGGCCGCGCCCTGCGTCACGGACCGTTCCAGTCCGCCCGCGCCGGTCGCGATGTTGAGCGCGAAGAACCGCGCGCTGGCGATGCGCGCCGCATGCGCGGGATCCTTGTCGCCGTCCGCCATCTCCCTGTGGGCCGCGAGCGCGATCGCCGCCAGACTCGCGCCGCCGCGCGCCAGACCGAACAGGCGTAGATAGGGCGCAGCGCCCGCCAGCGCGTCGGCCTGCGCATGGCCGAGCGCGTTCAGCATGAAGTCGGTCGCGCGCGACAGCGCCTCCACGCACTCGCCGAGCGGGGCGGCGAGTTCGGCGAGCACGGGCGCGTTCGTCCCGCGTAGCGTCTCCACCGTGCCGCGCATGTCGGCGATTTCCGCGCGCACCGTCGCGCCGCCCGACAGCGGCAGCTTGCGCGTGACGAGATCGATCGCCTGAATGCCGTTGGTGCCTTCGTAGATGCCGGCGATGCGCGCATCGCGCATGTACTGCGCCGCGCCCGTTTCCTCGACGAACCCCATGCCGCCGTGCGTCTGCACGCCGATGGAGGTCACCTCGTTGCCGATGTCGGTCGAAAACGCCTTGGCGACGGGCGTCAGCAGCGCGTTGCGCTCGCCCGCCTGTTTTCGCGCCGCCGCGTCGCTCTCGCGGTGCGACCGGTCGAGCGCGCCGGCGGTCGTGTAGCAGATGGCGCGCGCGGCGTCCGTCATCGAACGCATGGTCATCATCATGCGTTTCACGTCGGGGTGATGGATGATCGCGTCCATGCCCTGCGTGGTCGAGTTCGGCGCGCGGCCCTGTTTGCGCTCGCGCGCGTAGGCAAGCGCGTGCTGCGTGGCGCGTTCGGAAATGGCGACGCCCTGCAGCCCGACCGACAGGCGCGCCGAGTTCATCATCGTGAACATGCAGGCGAGCCCCTTGTTCTCCTGCCCGATCAGCCAGCCGGTCGCGCCGCCGTCGTCGCCGTAGACCATCGTGCAGGTGGGCGAGGCGTGGATGCCGAGCTTGTGTTCCACGCCCGCGCATTTCACATCGTTGCGCGCGCCGACGGATCCGTCTGCGTTCACCAGAAACTTCGGCACGAGGAACAGCGAAATGCCGCGCGTGCCGGCCGGCGCGTCGGGCAGGCGCGCGAGCACCAGATGGACGATGTTTTCCGTGAGATCGTGCTCGCCGTAGGTGATGAAGATCTTCTGCCCGAAAATCCTGTAGCTTCCGTCCGCCTGCCGCTCGGCGCGCGAGCGCATGGCGTTGAGATCGGAGCCTGCCGAAGGTTCGGTCAGGTTCATGGTCGCGGTCCATTCGCCCGAGACCATCTTGGCGAGATAGATCGCCTTCAGTTCCTCGCTCGCATGCGCCTCCACCGCGTCGATGGCGCCGAAGCCCAGCAGCGGACACAGCGAAAACGCCATGTTGGCCGCATTCCACATTTCCGTGCAGGCGGCGTTGATGAGATGCGGCAGCCCCATGCCGCCGTAGTCGGGCGCGGCCGTCACCGCGTTCCAGCCGCCTTCGACCCATTGCGCATAGGCTTCCTTCCAGCCCGGCGCGGTCGTCACCACGCCGTCGGCGAGTTTCGCCCCGTGCAGGTCGCCGGCGCGGTTGAGCGGGGCCAGCCGGTTCTCGGCGAATTTGGCGGCTTCCGCCAGCAGCGCCTCGGCGGCGCCGTCGGCGAGGTCGGCGTAGATGCCCTGGGTCACGCCCTCGTCCAGCCGCGCGGCGTGTCGCATGGTGAACAGCATGTCGGCCAGAGGCGCGCGATAGGACATGGTTTGGCTCCGCGATTTTCGTCCAGCGTTTGATATAACCGATCGCGCCCGCCGCCAGAAAGCCCGATGCGGCGGCGCGAGCACGAAAGGCCCGGCGCGAACCATGTCTGCCTCCACCACCGCCAGCCCCACGCGCGCGCTGCGCCTGACGCCCACCGACGAGGGCGTCGCCGAAGCCGCGCGGCTGCTTGGCGCCGGCGAACTCGTGGCCTTCGCGACCGAGACGGTCTACGGGCTGGGCGCGGACGCAACCGACCCGCGCGCCGTCGCGCGCATCTACGCGGCCAAGGGCCGGCCGGCCTTCAACCCGCTTATCGCGCATGCGCCCGACCTTGCGGCCGCCCGCCGCGAGGCGGCTTTTTCGGGCAAGGCGCTCGCGCTGGCGGAAGCTTTCTGGCCCGGCCCGCTCACCATCGTCGCGCCGGTCGCCGCCGGCGGGGCGGTGTGCGAACTGGCGCGCGCGGGCCTGGCGACGGTCGCGTTGCGCGTTCCGGCCCATCCCGTGGCGCAGCGCCTGTTGCGCGCGGTCGGCCGGCCGGTCGCCGCGCCCTCGGCGAATCTGTCGGGCCATGTCAGCCCTACGACGGCCGACCATGTTCTGGAGGACCTGGGCGACCGGATCGCCGCCGTCCTCGATTGCGGCCCCGTGCCGGTCGGCGTCGAGTCGACCATCGTCGGCTGCGTTGGCGACGACTGCGTCCTGCTGCGGCCGGGCGGCCTCGCGCGCGAGGCGATCGAGGCGCTGGTCGGCCCGTTGAAGACGCCGCGGGCGGGCAAGGTCAGCGCGCCCGGCATGCTGTCGTCGCACTATGCGCCGCGCGCGGCGCTGCGGCTGGGCGCGCGCACGCTCGAACCCGGCGAGATCGGTCTCGGCTTCGCGGGCCGGTTGCCCGGCGCCGCGCTCGATCTTTCGCCGCGCGGCGATCTGGCGGAAGCGGCCGCGAACCTCTACGCTTTCCTGCGCCGGCTCGATGCACGGGGCGCGCGCGCGATCGCGGTCGCGCCTTTGCCGCGCGACGGTCTGGGCGAGGCGATCGAAGACCGGCTGCGCCGCGCGGCCGCGCCGCGCGACGGGGAAGGCGCCCGATGAACTGGGACGATTTTCGACTTGTCCGCGCCATTGCCGACGCGCGTTCGCTCGTCGGCGCGGCCGAGGCGCTCGATCTCAATCACTCCACCATTTTCCGCAGGCTCGGGCAGATCGAGGCCGAACTCGGCAAGACGCTGTTCGAGCGCTCGCGCACGGGCTACGCGCCGACCGACGCGGGCGCGGAAATGATCGAACTGGCCAATTCGATGGCCGAGGGCGTGCTGGCGTTTGAGCGGCGCATCGCCGGCAAGGACGAACGGCCGCGTGGCCTGTTGCGGCTGACGACGACGGATTCGCTTTACGGCTGCCTGCTGGCGCCGATTCTCGCGACGTTCCTCGACGCCTATCCCGACATCCGGCTCGAACTCGTCATTTCCAGCGCCGCGCTCAATCTGGCGCGCCGCGACGCCGACATCGCGCTGCGCGCCTCGACGGATCCCGAGGAGACGCTCGTGGGCCGCAAGGTCGCCGCGCTCGGTTTCGGCGTCTACGCCGCGGAGGCTTCGCGCTTCGCCGCCATCGATCCGCTGGGCGAGGAAGCGCGCTACGTCGGATTTCTGCCGCCCATCGACGAAAGCGAGGCCTCGCTCTGGACGGAGGCGAACGTCGCGCCCGCGCGCATCGGCTCGCGCGTCAACACCATGCTGATGGCGGCCAATTCCGCGGCCGCCGGCCTCGGCTTCGCGGTTCTGCCCTGCGTCATCGGCGAACATACGCCGGGTCTCGTGCGGCGCGAGACGCATGTGCCGTCCTCCGCCGCGCTGTGGCTGCTGACCCACGCGGACCTCAAGAACGCCGCGCGCGTGCGCGCCTTCATGGATCACGCCTGGCCGATCCTGTCGAAGAAGCGCGCGCTGATCGCCGGCGAACGCTGACCCGTTCACACGTCGCCGCTGCGCGCGTCGATCCGTCGCAAGGCGTTTCGACAAGATCGCGTCCGCGCGCGACCCGGGCCCATGCCCGGGCGTTTTTCGTCTGCCCCAATCCGGCACAGGCCGCGCGCCGCCGGCGGTAACGCTCCTTCAAGCCTATTGATCGATAAAATTTTAAGGATGACGGCGCCGCGGCGTCGTCTGGTTCATGTGGCGCAGAGCGTGGCGTCTGCGTATCGGGCGGCGTTGTATGGTTCGTTCGCGGATCTCCTGGGCGTTGAATGTCGTCTCGCCGTGGTGCCTGGCCACGGGCGTGCTGATGTCGTTCACCGCCGACGCGGGACAGAATTTCACGAGCGGGGCCTCGCTTGCGCCCATCGAGGCGCGCGCCGCGCTCATGCCGCGCGATCTCGTGCCGAGCCGCGCCGGCGGCGCGCTCGCCGGCGATTTCGGCGCGTTCGGCGCGCGCAAGGGCGTGCTGCGCGAGGCGCGGCTGGCCGTCGGCGCGCCGGAGGAATTTCGCTCGCTGCCCGACGAACTCGCCCCGCGCATCGCGCTCAAGCCAAACGCGCGGCATTTTCCGGAGATCGTGCGCGCCCGCAAGGGCGACCCCGTCGTGGCGCTGCGCCCGGCCTTCGAGTCGCGCCTGAAGGGGCCGGGCGGCCTGAAAGCCTATGTCGCCAACGACCTCATCTTCCGGGCCGACGACAATTCCATCGCCTCCAGCTTCGCCCCGCTCGACGGCGACGCCGGCGGGCCGGACGCGGTCGCGAGATTCGAGCCGTGGGCCGAGGACGAAACGCCCACCTCCACCGTGTCGCCGGCCTCGCGCTCCGACGCCTCGCCCGGCGCCGGCGCGAGCCACACGCCGGTCATCACCTTCCGGCCGCAGGCGGTCGTCCAGCGCATCGCCGAAGGGGCGACGCCGGCGGTGCCGCGCGCGGTCGCGCTCGGCTCCACCACCCCGGCCGCCGCCGACGACCGGCCGATCGAAGTGGTGGCGCTGCCGGGCCTGCCGAAAAACCACGCAGGCGCCGGCAAGGCGCCCGCCAACGTCACCATGGCCGCGCGCGCGCCCCGCGACTTCGCCGCGCTCATCGGCCCCGAGCGGCGCGACCGCGAGAAGAAATGCCTGGCCGAGGCCGTCTATTTCGAATCCCGGTCCGAACCGGAAGCCGGCCAGGCGGCGGTCGCGCAGGTCATTCTCAACCGCGTGGCCTCGGGCCTCTACCCGGACTCCATCTGCGGCGTCGTCTACCAGAACCGCCATCGCTACAAGGCGTGTCAGTTCTCCTTCGCCTGCGAGGGCAAGTCGTTGCGCATCACCGACGCGCAGTCCTGGAGCGTGGCCGCGCGCGTCGCCGACGAGGTGCTGGAAGGCCGCCGCTGGCTGGCGGATGTCGGCAATTCCACGCACTACCACGCCAACTACGTGAGACCCCGCTGGGCCAAGCGCCTGACGAAAATGGACGTGATCGGCCGGCACATCTTCTACCGGCTGAAACCGGGGCAGACGTAGGCGTCAAACCTGCGTGCGGCTGCGCCCGATGCGCAGCGTGTCGGCGCCGCGCTTTTCGAGGATTTCGGAGATCTTGTTCTGCAAGGGCGCGAAATACCACGGCAACTGCACCTCGATCCGCACGAAATCGTCGAACACGTCCAGTTCGGCCCGCACGTTCTGCCGGACGGCCGTCACGTCGATGTCGGCGTGATTGGCCTTCCACGCCACGTTGACGCTGGAGAAGATCGCGGAGAAATCCGCGCGCGCCTTGTCGAGGCCGGCGTTGATCCGCGCCTGCGCCTCGCTGGCTCCGAGATCGTGGGAAATCTTGACGACGATCGGCCTGGCCATCGCGCTCTCCGGCGGGCGCGCAGCCCGCGCGCGGGAAGGAAGCGGCGCCTGACGCCCGCTTCGGGCGACCTGAGATAGGAACGCGCGCGCGCCCTGTCCAGCGCGCGGGCTGTGCGGCTTGCCGCGCGGGCGCAAAACAGCCATGTTCGGGCGAGATTCTGACGCTTCGCGCCCCTCTGGGCCGACGCCCGACGCCGCGGACCATCGATCCGAATTTTCGCTCAAGGAAGTCGCCAGCTTGTCCTTCGCCTTTTTCTCCCTGCCGCGCGCCCGCCTGACGGTCGCGTTCTGCGCGCTGGCCCTCCTCGCCGCGCCCGCGACGGCGCGTGAAAGCGTGTCTGTCGCCACGCCGTTCGAGGTGGGCGACAGCCCTTCCGGCAACTATCTGGCGGCGCTCGTCGCCGGCGCCGAGCGCGACACGTTCGCCGCCGCCACCTTCTTCCGCGAGGCGCTGCGCGCGGCGCCGAAGAATCGCGAATTGCTGGAGCGGGCCTTCGTCGCCTCGCTCGCCAACGGCAATATGCCGGAATCTTTCAGTCTGGCGGAACGGCTCACCAAGATCGACGCGGCCAACGGCCTCGCCAATCTGGCGCTCGGCGTGCGCGCCATCAAACAGAAGCGCTGGAAGGAGGCGCGCGCTCGCCTCGCCAAGGGCGGCGGCGGGCGCCACCGCGACCTGACGGCGACGCTTCTCAACGCATGGACCTATGTCGGCTCCGGTCAGCCGGCGGAGGCCGACGCGCAGTTGCAGAAGCTGCGCGACGACGCCTTCGCGGTGTTCCGCGACTACCACGGCGCGCTCGTCGCCGACGTGACCGGCCGGCCGGACGAGGCGCGCAAGCGTTTCGAATCCGTCTACCGTTCGGAAAAGACCACACTGCGGTTGGTCGATTCCTACGGCCGGTTTCTCGCGCGCCATAACGCGCGCGACGAGGCGCGCCGCGTCTACGAGGCGTTCGACCAGATTCTGGCCCGCCATCCGATCGTGACCGCCGCCATGGCCGATCTCGACGCCGGCAGGCCGATGACGCCTCTGGTGCGCGATGCGGCCGAAGGCGCGGGCGAGGCGCTCTATGGGCTCGGCGCCATCGGCGGGCGGCAGGGCGACGAACTGGCGGCCATGATCTATCTGCGCCTGTCGCTGCATCTCTTGCCCGACAACGGTCTGGCGCAGGTGACCCTCGCCGACGTTTACGAGCGGCTGAAACAATACGAGCAGGCGATCGACGTCTACGATTCGGTCGACGAAAAATCGCCGCTGCGCACCAATGCCGACATCCAGATCGGCCTGCTCCTGGAGCAGATGGGCAAGAACGAGCAGGCGACCAAGCACCTTGCGCAGGTGGCGGTCGACAATCCGAAGGATTCGGAAGCTTTCATCGCGCTCGGCAACCTGCAGCGCACGCGCAAGGAATTCACCGCCGCCATCGACAGCTACACCAGGGCGCTCGAACTGTCCGGCAAGCCGGAAAAGAGCCTGTGGTCGCTGTATTACTATCGCGGCATCGCCTACGAGCGCGCCAAGAACTGGCCGCCGGCCGAGGCCGATTTCCGAAAGGCGCTGTCGCTGTTCCCCGACCAGCCGCTGGTGCTGAACTATCTCGGCTATTCGTGGGTCGACAAGAACATGAATCTCGACGAGGCGTTCAAGATGCTGCGCCGTGCGGTCGAACTGCGCCCGCAGGACGGCTACATCGTCGACTCGCTGGCGTGGGCGCACTACAAGCTCGGCCGCTACGACGAGGCGGTGAAGGAACTCGAACGCGCCATCGAACTGAAACCGTCCGATCCCGTGATCAACGACCACCTTGGCGACGCCTACTGGCGCGTGGGCCGCAAGCTGGAAGCGAAGTTCCAGTGGAACCACGCGCGCGATCTCAAGCCCGAGCCGGACGAACTGCCGAACATCCTGAAAAAGATCGAGCACGGGCTGGAGGAGGCCAAGCCGGCCTCCGCCGAGGCCGAACCGCCGAAGAACGGCGGCTGAATGTATCAGCCGCCGCACCATCGCGTGGACGATTTCGCAGCGCAGGCCGCGCTCATCCGTGCGCGCCCGCTGGGCCTGCTCGTCACCAACGGGCCGAACGGTCTGAACGCCAATCCCGTTCCGTTCCTGCTGGTGGACGACGATGGCCCGCTGCGTCTCGTCGCGCATATGGCGCGCGCCAATGCGCAATGGCGCGAGGAGGGCGAAGCGCTCGTGGTGTTCACCGATGCGGACGCCTATGTGACGCCTTCCTGGTACGAAACCAAGAAGGAGACCGGCAAGGTCGTGCCGACATGGAACTACGCGACCGTGCATGTGCATGGAACGCTGCGCGCCATCGAGGACCGCGACTGGCTGCGCGCGCAGGTCGAAGCGCTGACGCGCACGCACGAAGCCGGTCGCGCCGATCCGTGGGCCGTGAGCGACGCCCCGGCGCCGTATGTCGAACAGATGCTGCGCGCGATCGTCGGCATCGAGATCGCCATCGCGCGCATCGAGGGCAAGTGGAAGGTCAGCCAGAACCGTCCGGCGCAGGACCGCGCGGGCGTGATTGCGGGCCTGGAGTCGCAGGACGACGACTCCGCGCGCGCGATGGCGCGGATGGTGCGCGAGGCGTAGGTGATCCTGCACGAACGCGCGCGCGCCAAGATCAATCTCTCGCTGCATGTGCTGGGCCGTCGCGCGGACGGCTATCACGAACTCGAAAGCCTCGTCGTGTTCGCGGGCGTCTGCGACCATCTGTATCTCGACGCGCGCGCGCCGGCCTCGCTCGTCGTCGAAGGCCCGACGGCGGCGACCGCGGGCGCTGGCGACGACAATCTCGTGCTGCGCGCCGCCCGCAACCTGCAGGCGCGGGCGCCGGGGCTGCGCATCGGCGCGTTTCGTCTCGTCAAACATCTGCCTGTGGCGGCCGGAGTCGGCGGCGGATCGTCGGATGCGGCCGCCGCGCTGCGGCTTCTGGCGCGCGCCAACGATATGGCCGGGGACGATCCGCGCCTCATGGAAGCCGCGCGCGCGACCGGCGCCGACGTGCCGGTGTGTCTGTCGCAGGAGGCGCGCATGATGCGCGGCGCGGGCGAAACGCTCGGCCCGCCGCTCGCGCCGGCGCCGGTCCCCGCCGTGCTCGTCAACCCGCGCGTGCCGGTGGAGACGCGCGCGGTGTTCGCGCGGCTCGGTCTGGCGGCGGGGCAGGCCTATGGGTCCGGCGCCCATCCGCATGTCGGGCAGGGCGCGCGCGCCGAAACGCTGCTCGCCGCGCTGCGCAAGGCGCGCAACGATCTGGAAGATCCGGCCGGCGTGCTCGCGCGCGAAATCGTGGATGTGCTGGCGGTGCTGGGAGCGGCGCGCGGCGCCAGACTGGCGCGCATGTCGGGTTCGGGCGCGACGTGTTTCGCGCTATTCGAGAACCGTCACCGCGCGGCGCGCGCGGCGCGCGCCATCCGGCGCGACCATCCCGGCTGGTGGGCGCGCGCGACGCTGCTAGGATAGAGCGGACAAGAACAAACATGCGGAGGAAAGAATGAAGCAGGCCAGGGGCCCGCTCGCGGGCGTGCGTGTGCTGGACATGACGGGCGTGGTGCTCGGTCCGTTGGCGACGCAGATTCTCGGCGATTTCGGCGCGGATGTGATCAAGGTGGAATCGCTCGACGGCGATCTCATTCGCGACAACGGCGTGGTCGTCACGCCCGGCCTGTCGTCGCTGTTCATGGGAGTCAACCGCAACAAGCGTTCGCTCGCCATCGACCTGAAAAGGCCCGAAGGCGTCGCCGCCGTCCGGCGCATCGCCGCCACGGCGGACCTGCTTGTGCACAACATCCGCATGGAGGCGATGGAGCGTCTCGGCTTCGGCTACGAAGCGATGCGCGCGCTCAATCCGCGCCTCGTCTATTGCGTTGCGACCGGCTTCGGGCAGGACGGGCCCGATCGCGCGCGCCCGGCGTTCGACGACATCATCCAGGCGGCCAGCGGCCTGGCCGCGCTCGACGAGACGCCGCGCTACATGCCGACTCTGGTGGCGGACAAGGTCACGGGCGTCGCCTTCGTCAATTCCATCCTCGCCGCGCTCTTCCATCGCGAGCGCACGGGGCAGGGCCAGTATGTCGAAACGCCGATGCTGGAAACGATGGTCTCCTTTCTGCTGGCCGAACACATGGGCGGCATCGCGTTCGAGCCGCCGGTCGGCGGCGCCGGCTATGCGCGCATTTTGAAGGGCGGGCGCGAGCCTGCGCAAACGCGGGACGGCTGGATCGCGGTGCTGCCCTACACGGACGATCATTGGCTGGCGTTTCTGCGCGCCATCGATCAGGAGCCGCTCGCGCGCGAGATCGTCGGCGACCGCGTCGCCAAGAACACGCGCGTCGGCGAACTCTACGCCGCGCTGCGCATCGCGCTGAAAACACGCACGACGCAGGAATGGCTCGATCTGTGCGACGAACTCGACGTGCCCGCCACACGCATCTACGCGCTCGACGATCTGCCGAACCATCCGCACCTGAAGGCCACGGATTTCTTCTTCGAATCCGACCATCCCGCGGTCGGCCGCGTGCGCACCGCGCGCCCGCCACAGCGCTTTTCGCAGACGCCGGCCGAAGTGCGCTCGCTCGCCCCGACGCTCGGACAGCATTCGGTCGAGATATTGCAGGAAGCGGGGCTGTCGCAGACGGACATCGACGCGCTGATCGCACGCGGGATCGTGAAAACCGCGCCCCTGGGCGCGATCGCCTGACCGCCGACCCCGATTTGAACCGAGCGTCGCGCGTCAGTGCGCGCGCGAGACGCAGAAATCGACGGTTTCGAGCAGCGCCTGTTTGGCGGGCGAGGACGGGAAGATTTCCAGCGCGTCGCGCGCCATCTTGCCGTAGTGGCGCGCGCGTTCGATCGTGTCCTCCAGCGCGCGGTGGCGGCGCATCGCGGCGATCGCCGTTTCGAGATCGCCGTCGCCGATGTCGCCCTTCTCCAGCGTGCGGCGCCAGAAGTCGCGCTCTTCCTCCGAGCCGCGCCGGAACGACAGCACGACCGGCAGCGTGATCTTGCCCTCGCGGAAATCGTCGCCCGTGTTCTTGCCGAGCGCGGCGGCCTGCCCGCCGTAGTCGAGCGCGTCGTCGATCAACTGGAACGCGATGCCGAGATTGGCGCCGTAGCTGCGGCAGGCTTCCCAATCCGCCTTCGCGCGCGCCGCCAGAACCGGGCCCACCTCGCAGGCGGCGGCGAACAGCGCGGCCGTCTTGGCGCGGATGACGGCGAGATAGGAATCCTCGGTCGTCGTCGTGTCCTTGGCGGCGGCGAGCTGCATCACCTCGCCTTCCGCGATCACGGTCGCGGCGGAGGAGAGAATGTCGAGCGCGGGCAGCGAGCCCACCTCCACCATCATCTTGAACGCCTGGCCGAGCAGAAAGTCGCCGACGAGCACGCTGGCCTCGTTGCCCCACAGCATGCGCGCGGCGAGCTTGCCGCGCCGCATATCGCTTTCGTCCACCACGTCGTCGTGCAACAGCGTCGCGGTGTGCATGAACTCGACCGCGGCGGCGAGTTTCACGTGGCCGTCGCCGCGATAGCCGCAGAGCGCGGCGGTGGCCAGCGTCAGCATCGGCCGCAGGCGCTTGCCGCCCGAGGAGATGAGATGGTTGGCGACCTCCGGGATCATCGCCACGTCCGAGCCGGTGCGCGACAGAATGGTCTGGTTCACGCGCGCCATGTCGGCGCCCACCAGCGCCGCCAGCTTTTCGACGCCCGCGTCCTTGGACTTTTCTTCAAGCGGAATGACGACGCCCACGGATACCTCGCGACCAGCCTCTCGTCGCAGCTTTTAGCCCGGCTGGCGGCGAAAGGGAATTGCCGGTCGCCCGGCCCCGTGCCAAGCCTTGAGCATGAAGGAAATCCTGCGCACCAACGACCCCGTGCTCCTGACGGCCGTCGAGGCCATTCTGCAGGGCGAGGGCGTGGGGTTTTTCGTGGCGGACCGGCACATGAGCGTGCTCGAGGGCTCGGTCGGCTTCCTGCCGCGCCGCGTGCTGGTGGTGGACGAGGATGAGGCGCACGCCCGCGCGGCGCTGCGCGACGCCGGGCTCGGGGCCGAACTTGTCGAAGAGTGATCTTTTTCTCGGCCGTCGCCTGCGTCTTGCGCAGGCTGCGCACGGCCACCGCGCCGGGACGGACGCTGTTCTGCTGCAAGCCTGCGTTCGCGCGGATGCAAGCGGGGCGGGCGTCGATGTCGGCGCGGGCGTCGGCGCCGCCGGGCTCGCCGCGCTGGCGCGCGCGCGGGACCTGTCGATGGTTCTGGCGGAGGTCGACCCCGCGACGGTCGCGCTGGCGCGCGCCAACATCGCGGCCAACGGGTTGGAGGGGCGTGCCCGCGCGGTCGAGGTCGACATTCTCAAACCCGCCGCGCGCCGCGCTGCCGGACTTGCCGACGGCGCGGCCACGCTCGTGCTGACCAACCCGCCGTTCCACGCGCCCGGCGCCGCGCGCGCCTCGCCGGACGCGGACCGCGCGCGCGCGCATATGGGCCAGGCCGGTCCGTGGATGAAGGCCGCGCTCGCGCTGCTCGCGCCCGGCGGGCGGTTCCTGATGATCCATCGACCGGACGCGCTCGCCGATATTCTTGACGCCGCGGAAGGTCGTCTCGGCGCCTTGCGACTGAAACCGGTTCTGCCGCGCGCCGGCGCGCCGGCGGTGCGGCTGCTGGTCGCCGGCGTGAAGGCCTCGCGCGCGCCGCTCGCCATTCTGCCGCAGCTTGTGCTGCATGAAGGCGACGCCTTTGCGCCCGAGGCCGAAGCCATCCACAAGGGCGAAGCGGACATCGACATGCGGTAGGCGCTTGCCCCTGCCGGTCGCGCCGCGTCGTCCGCGCGATGTCTATCCCGCGATCTTCGAGAAATCCGCGATTGCGTGCATGGCCTCGCGCAACTCGTTCAGCAGTTGCAGGCGATTCTTGCGCAGCCGCGCGTCGTCGGAATTGACCGTCACCTTGTCGAAGAACGCGTCGACCGGCGCGCGCAGCCTGGCGAGCGCGTGCATGGCGCCGGCGAAATCCTCGTCGCGCACGCGCGCGCCCGCTTCCTCGCGCGCGCGGTCGATCGCCGCCGCCAGCTTGTGTTCCTCATGCTCGAACCGAAGGTTCGGCGCGTGATGGCCCGCGAAGGCGCCGGCCCCGTCCTTCTTTTCTTCCGCGCGCAGAATGTTGGCCGCGCGCCGATAGCCGGCGAGGAGATTTTTGCCGTCGTCGGAATCGAGAAACGCGCCGAGCGCCTCCACGCGCCGCACGATCATCAGAAGATCGTCCTGCCCTTCCAGCGCGAACACCGCGTCGATCAGATCGTGCCGCGCGCCCTTGTCGCGCAGATAGACTTTCAGCCGGTCGGCGAAGAAGGCGAGGAGGTCGCCGGCGTTGTCGCCTTTCGCGCGATGAGCTTCGCGCGCTTGCGCGAAAAACCCGACAAGCCGCAACCGCAACCCATTCTCCAGCGCCAGCCGGATCACGCCCAGCGCCGCGCGGCGCAGCGCATAGGGGTCTTTCGAGCCGGTCGGCTTTTCGTCGATCGCCCAGAACCCGACCAGCGTGTCGATCTTGTCGGCGAGCGCGACGGCCACCGACACCGGCTCGCTCGGTATGCGGTCGCTCGGTCCCTGCGGCTTGTAGTGGTCCTCGATCGCAGCGGAAACGCGCGCGGGCTCTCCCTGCGCGGCCGCGTAATAACGGCCCATCAGCCCCTGCAGTTCCGGAAACTCGCCGACCATTTCCGAAACGAGATCGGCCTTCGACAGAAGCGCCGCGCGCGCGGCCTCGTCCGGCTTCGCGCCGACCTTCGGCGCAAGCGCGCGCGCCAGCGCCTCGATCCGCGCCACGCGCTCGCGCTGCGTGCCGAGCTTTTCGTGGAACACGATGTTTTCGAGCTTCGGCAGGCGGTCTTCGAGACGAACTTTAAGGTCCGTCTCCCAGAAGAATTTCGCGTCCGACAGGCGCGCGGCCACCACGCGCTCGTTGCCGGCGACGATTTCCTTGCCGCCGTCGCGCGCCTCGATGTTCGAGACGAGGATGAACCTGTTGGCGAGCGCGTCGCCCTTCTTCAGCACGAAACATTTCTGGTTCGCGCGAATGGTCGCGCGGATCGCCTCGGGCGGGATCGCCAGAAAGCTTTCGTCGAACGAGCCCATCAGCACGCGCGGCCATTCGACGAGGCCCGCCACTTCCTCCAGCAGCCCCTCGTCCTCGACCAGCTCCAGCCCCTGCGCGAAGGCGAGGTCGCGCGCGTCGTGCAGGATGATGTCCTTGCGCCGGTCGGCCTCCAGCACGACGTCCGCCTTCGCCAGCGCCTGCGCGTAATCGTCGAAACGGCGCACCCTGATCGGCGCGGGCGCGAGAAAGCGATGGCCGTAAGTGACATTGCCGGCAGCAATTCCGTCGATCGTGAACGGCACGATGTCCGGCTCCTCCGTCTCCGGCCCGAAGGTGGCGACGATGGAATGGAGCGGGCGGACCCAGCGCAGCGCGTCCGCGCGCGCGGAGGCCGCCCCCCAGCGCATGGATTTCGGCCACGGAAAGGCGCGCAGGATCGCGGGCAGGATTTCGGCCAGCACGTCCAGCGTCGGCCGTCCGGCGCGCTCCACCACCGCCACGTAGAACTCGCCCTTCTTCGGGTCTTTCTCGATTTTCGCCTCATCGAGGGAGGCGAGCCCCGCGCTTTTCAGAAAGCCGGCGATCGCCGCGTCCGGCGCGCCGACGCGCGGGCCCTTCTTCTCCTCGCGCGTATCGGGCTGGCGCACGGGCAGGCCGGCGACGTGCAACGCCAGCCGCCGCGGCGTGGCGTGGGCGATGGCGCCTTCATAGACCAACCCGCGCTCCACCAGCGCGTTCGTCACCAGCCGCTTCAGGTCCTCGGCGGCCGTGCGCTGCATGCGCGCGGGAATTTCTTCGGAAAAGAGTTCGAGCAGAAGATCGGGCATTCCGTTCGGCCGTTGGTGCGAAGACGCGTGAAAGCCGCCGCCGGCGGCAGGCCGTCTTCTCCCGCAACCGGCCGCGGGACGCAAGGTTTAAGACAGGCGGTCGACCTACAGCGTCTTGTGCGTTCCATCGCACAACGGCTGCTTTTTCGTGTGTTTGCAGGCGCAGAAGTAAGTCGACTTCGATTCCGGCGCGGTCCAGGCGACGGGCCTGAACGCGGTGGTCTTGTGCGATCCGTCGCAGAACGGCTGATTGGCCGACAGCCCGCAGGCGCACCAGAAATAGGTCTTGCCCGCCTCCACGTCGACCGGAATGGGCGCCTTCTGTGCGATTTTCGGTTCGTTCATGGTCTCCCCCACGGCTGCCTCGCCTATAATCGGGCCTCAGGTTCCTTTGTCCATTGCGCGGCTGCAAGCCGGGCGCGGGGAAATGCATGACGAGACTCGAAAGGACGCTTGCCGCCATCGACGCCGCCAACGCGGCCGACCCCGCGCGCGAGGACGGCGCGCCCGCCGCCTTTCTCTATGGGCGGCGCATGAGCGCGCGTCTGGCGGCGTTCGCGCCGGGGGCCGGCGAGGCGCTGCAGATCGCCGCGCGCGGCCAGCATATCGAACGCTGGGTCATTCCGCGCGCGGACTATGCGCCCGGCAAGGCCGGCTATCACGCCTGGCGCAACGCGCAGAAGGCGCGGCACGCCACGCGTCTGGCGGAGATCGCAGGCCGGTCGGGCTACGACGCCGACGCCATCGCGCGCATCGGCGCCATCGTGCGCAAGGAAGGATTGAAGCGCGATGCGGATGCGCAGGCGCTGGAGGACGTCGCCTGCCTGGTCTTTCTGGAATTCCACGCCGCCGATTTCGCGGCCAAACACGCGCAGGACAGGACAGTCGACATTCTCGCCAGGACCTGGCGCAAGATGTCGGAGGCGGGCAGGGCGGCGGCTTTGAAGCTCGATCTGCCGCCCGCCGTCCGCGCGCTGGTCGAGATGGCGGCGCGCTGAGACGCGACGCGAAGGCGGACGGGCCGGGCCCTCAGGCGCCGCCGCCTTCGGTGCGCAGCCACGCCTCGCCGCAGGCTTTCGCCAGTTCGCGCACGCGCAGAATGTAGCTCTGGCGCTCCGTCACCGAGATCACGCCGCGCGCGTCCAGAAGGTTGAAGGTGTGGCTGGCCTTGATGCACTGGTCGTAAGCCGGCAGCACCATCTCGTGGCGCGCGCCCTTGTCGCCGAACGCGAGCAGCGCGCGGCATTCGGCTTCCGCATCCTTGAAATGGTCGAACAGTTTCTGCGTGTTCGCGGCCTCGAAATTGTGCCGCGAATATTCCTGCTCGGCCTGCAGGAACACATCGCCGTAAGAGACTTTTTCGTCGCCCTCGCGGCCGTTGAAATTGAGGTCGTAGATCGATTCCACGCCCTGGAGATACATCGCCAGCCGTTCGAGCCCGTAGGTGAGTTCGCCCGAAACCGGCGAACATTCGATGCCCGCCACCTGCTGGAAATAGGTGAACTGCGACACTTCCATCCCGTCGCACCAGCATTCCCAGCCAAGGCCCCAGGCGCCGAGCGTCGGGCTTTCCCAATCGTCTTCCACGAAGCGGATGTCGTGCAGCGCGGGGTCGATGCCGATGGCGGCGAGCGAGTTGAGATACAGCCCCTGGAGGTCCGGCGGCGAGGGCTTCAGGATCACCTGATATTGATAATAGTGCTGGAGCCGGTTGGGGTTCTCGCCGTAGCGCCCGTCCTTGGGCCGGCGCGATGGCTGCACATACGCGGCCTTCCAGGGTTTCGACCCGAGCGAGCGCAGCGTGGTGGCCGGATGGAACGTGCCCGCGCCCACTTCCATGTCGTAGGGCTGGAGAATGACGCAGCCCTGCGCCGCCCAGAAATTCTGGAGCGTGAGGATCAGGCCCTGAAAGCTCTTGCGTGGATCGAGATAGGAGGCGGTCATGCCGCGGGTTGTGCGGCGGACGGGAGAAAAAATCAATCGGTCCGCCCGAACCTGTCGCGCCACGCCGGCAGAGCGCCGGGAAAGGGCAGGGCGGTCGCCTCGTGGACCCCGCGCGCGATGGCGCGCGCCAGACAATCGGCGCCGAGCGCGCACAGTTCGATCATGTCCTGGTCGGGCGCGCTCATCGCGCGCCGGCCGGTGGCGGCGGCGAACACGGTGTCGCCGTCGAACGTGGCGTGCGCGAACCGCAATCCCTTCGACAGTCCGCCCGAGGCGGCGATGGCGAGCCGCTTGCATTGCGCCTTGGTGAGCCTGGCGTCGGTGGCCACGATGGCGATGGTGGTGGCCGGGGTGCGACCCTTCCAGGCCAGCGCCTGCGATGGATTGTCCGGCAGGCCGCGTCCGCCGAATTCGCCGTCGATCTCCCAGGGGCTCGCCCAGAAATGCGGCCCGCCGCCGGCGACCGCCGAGCCGATGGCGTTGACCACGACCAGCGCGCCAAGCGTCAGCCCGCCCGAGGAGACCACGCTCGCCGACCCCAGCCCGCCCTTGAGATCGGCGGTCGTTGCGCCGTAGCCGCCGCCGGCCGAGCCGAGCGCGAAGGTCGCGCCCGCCGCCTCGCAGGCCGCATGGCCGAGCTCGCGGTAGGGCGGGTAGCGCCCCCAGTCCTTGTCGCCGCCGTTGAGCAGGTCGAAACAAATGGCCTGCGGCGCGATGGGAATGAGCGCCGGGCCGAACCGCAGGCCGCGCCCGCGCGCGCGCAGGAATGCCTGCACGCCGGTCGCCGCGTCCAGCCCGTAGCCGGAGCCGCCCGAGAGCGCCAGCGCATGCACCGTCTCCACCGTCGACTCGAGCGCCAGGCACTCCTGATCGCGCCCCGCCGGCCCCCCGCCGGTGATCGCGACCGAGGCGGTGGCTTCGCCGTCGAACAGCGCCACGGTCACGCCGCTGGCGATGTTTTCGTCGTGCGCATTGCCGACGCTGACCCCGGCCACGTCGGTGATGAGGTTTCGTTCACCTTTTTTCATTATGGCCTCCGCACGCCATGCCGTGTGCCGAATATCACCGAAAAACCGGCGCAATTCACGTTTCATCATAGGACGTCGCCGTCGCTCATCCTTCGTTCATGTTGCATGGATAAGGTCGACGCGGGGGCTTGAGCCAGGGGTGTCATCTTGCCTGCATTGTCCGAGCAGAAGTCCATCGTGTTTCGTTTCAGCCGCGCCGCGAAAGGGGCGATCGCGGTCGTCGAATACGCCGGCGCCGCGCGCGGCGAATTCGCGGACCTGTCGAGCGCCATGCGTTTTGCGAGCGAGGAGGCGGCCAGACGCGGCCTGAAGGTCGATATGCGGTTCGACGCCTCCCTGGCGATGATTCGCGCCGCGGGCTGATCTTTTCTTTTTTCGCACGCATGCGATCCTCCCTCCAGACGGGAGGACGACATGAGCTTGCGGGAAGACGACGACGGGCCGGTGCGCATTCTTACGATCGACCGGCCGCAGGCGCGCAACGCCATCGATCCGCCGACCGCCGCGCGGCTGCTCGACGCGGTTCGAAAATTCAACGACGACGAAAGCGTCCGCGCGCTCGTTCTGACGGGGGCGGGCGGCAATTTCTGCGCGGGCGCCGATCTGAAGGCGGTCGCCGGCGGGGAGAGCTTCACCGGCGATCCGCTGGGCGAAGGCCCGCTCGGCCCCACGCGGCTGTTCGTCGACAAGCCGATGATCGCGGCGGTGGAAGGCTATGCGGTGGCCGGCGGGCTGGAGCTCGCCTTGATGTGCGATCTGCGCGTGGCCTCGCGCACGGCGGTGTTCGGCGTGTTCTGCCGGCGCTGGGGCGTGCCGCTGATCGACGGCGGCACGGTGCGCCTGCCGCGCCTCATCGGCCAGTCGCGCGCGCTCGATATGATCCTGACGGGACGGCCGGTGGAGGCCGACGAGGCGCTGTCGTTCGGCCTCGCCAACCGCATCACGCCAGCGGGCGAGGCGCTGGCAGTCGCCGTCGCGCTCGCCAAACAGATCGCGTCCTTTCCGCAGACCTGCGTCGTCACCGACCGTCGTTCGGCGCTCGACCAATGGTCGCTCGACATGGGCGCGGCGCTGCGGCAGGAGGGCATGCTCGGCGACCGCGCGCTGCGCGCCGGCGCGCGCGAGGGCGCGGCGCGGTTCGCCTCGGGCGCGGGCCGGCACGGCAGGTTCTGAGAAGCGGCCGTCTTCGGAGCGCGCCGCGGGCGCGCCTCACTCCACGTCGAGCGGCGTGGTTCCCGCCGGCTTGCCGTCGGCGCCGAGCTTGATTTTCTCGATCCGCATTTCGGCGGCCTTCAGAAGGCTCTCGCAGCGCTTCTTCAGCGCCTCGCCGCGCTCGTAGGCCTCGATGGAGGCTTCGAGACTCACTTCGCCGCCCTCGAGTTTGGCGACGATCGTTTCGAGCTCTTTCATCGCCTGCTCGAACGGCATGTTGTCGATGTCTGCGGTGTCGGTCACGGCTTTGGTCCTGTTTGCGCCTCTATACCACACCCGATGGCGGCGGCGAGGATGCGGGCCGGAACAACAGCCGCTGGTAGAGCAGGCCGATGCCGATCAGCGTCAGGCCGAGCACGATGAACGACAACGCCCGCGGCAGGCCTTCCAGGCCCGAAAGATCGTAGAGGAATATCTTGAGCACCGCGGCGAACACATAGAACGCCGACACCAGCCGCGCGGCCTGCGAGCGCCACAGAAGGCCGAACACAAGCAGCGCGCAGCCGATGGCGAGCCACACGGCCGAATGCGTCCACACTTCCAGGTCCGCCGGCGCCACGGCCGCGCAGATGCGCTCCTCGGCGCCGCCGAAAATGCGGCGCGTGGCCGCCACCACATAGGCGAACGACATGAGCACGGCGCCGGCGCCGGCGGCGTGCGCGAACCAGAGGGGCCGCGCGCCCGCCGACGCCCAGCGCAGGACGCCGGCCGTGAGCGCCGGCGCCGCCAGTCCGACAATGAGCGTATTGACGACGGCGCCTTCGATGCGCGCGCAATCCAGCAGCGGATTGTGCGGCCCCAGCAGCCCGAGCGTCCAGAGGCCCGCGATGGCCGCAAATCCATACGACGCATAGAAATAAACCGGATTGGCGCGCCGTGCGTCGAGCCGGATCATGAGCGCGCTGTAGAGCGCGGCGAAGCTCGTCAGCAGGCCGAGTTCCGCCATCCGCTGCAACGGGCGATAGATATCGCCGTCGTTCATCGCGTGCCGCGTTTCGAAGAAGATCAGCAGCGCCGAGAGAATGATCGCGAGCGCCTCCGCGATCATGACCGGCCGCTCGTCGCCGCCCGCCCGCCGCATGAACCGCGCGGCGAAGAAAAAGGCGAGCGCCGGAACGCCGTAGCCGAACAGCAGCCAGTTGAAGATCGGCGTCGTCCCGAGCGCGGCGCCGACGATGCGCGGCTCGACCGCGATGCGCGCGAGAACGACCAGCCCCATCGCGGCCGACGCCCAGCGCAGCGCGCCGATGTCGAATCGCGCCGAGAGCCAAGCCGCCGCAAGGCCTGTCAGCGCGAGTGCGACGGTCAGCATGCCTTTGTCGAGCGCGAACACAAAGCCGAGCGCGAGCGCGCCGAGCGCAGCGGTGGCGAAGGCGCCGAGCGGCAGCTTGCGCGCCGGCGCGGCCTGTTCCGCATCGGTCCGGAAGGCGCCGGCCAGCAGCGCGAAAACGGCCGCCAGAAGCCCTGCGATCGCGGCGTAGGGCAGGCTGATCTCGGCGCGCGCGAGCCGCACGTAGCAGAGCGCGAGCGCCGCCAGCGGCGTAACCGTCGCGGCCAGCGCATAAAGACCCGTCGGCGCGAACGGCAGCGCGCGTCCCGACCAGATGCGTCGCGTCGCGAACGCCGTCACGAGCGCGGATGTCGCGGCGGCGAACGCGGCGAATATCTGCGGCGCGCCCGCCGCGCGCACGCCGGGCGCGACGTCGAAAACGCGCGGGCCCGTTCCCGTCCACGCGGCCAGCACGACCAGCGCCAGCAGGCCCGCGACGGTCGAGAGGACGGCGACCGCCGGCGCCAGCGCCGCGACCAGGCCGAGCGCGCCCACGATCAGCGCGACGAGAATGGCCGCGGTCGTATCGAACAGTCGCTCGGCCGACCCCACCGTCGCGGCGAACGCGGCGGCCAGCGCGAAGGCGCCGACGATCGCCGCACCGATCCAGTCCGGCGCGACCTGTTCGTCCTGCGTCGCCACATGCGGCAGGAACGCCACGATGAACCCCGCCGCGCCCACGCCCGCGAGCGCCAGCACGAGGCCGGCGTGCAGAAAATTCGTCGATCCTTCGAGCGAAAGCAGCGCGACCCACAGCGATGCGCCGACCGCTCCGGCCGCCGCCAGCCACAGCCAGCGACGCACGCGCGCAAGTCCGAAGCTGGCGGCCGCCACCACCGCGACATAAAGCGCGACCGGCCACGGATTGGGCGCGGAGGATTCGACCAGCAGCGGCGTCGCCAGCGCGCCGGCCAGTCCCAGCCCCGCGAGCGCCGGCCCGTGCAGCGCCGCGCCCGCCATCGCCGCCAGCGCCACCGCGCCGAGCGCCACGAACGCGGTCGCCGGGCCGATGAGATCGTAGAGCCCGTGCGCGGCGTAGATCGCCGCGAACGCCGCGACCGTGCCGGCGGCGGTGACGACGGCGGGTATGGGCGAATAGGCGGCCTCGCGCGCCTCGCGCCGGCGCAGCGTCTCGCCCGCCACGATCAGCGCGGCGCCGAACGCCAGTCCGCCGAGGCAGCGCGCGAGCGGGCCGAAATATCCCTGTTCGATCGAATAGCGCACCAGCAGCACGCCGCCGAGCGCCAGCGCCACGCCGCCGACCCATACCGACCAGCGCGCGCCGAACGCCTCTAACAGCGACGCGCGCGAGGGGGCGGGTTGCGGCGCCGTTGAAACGGCCGGCGCGGCCCGGCCGTCGTCGTCCGGGGGCGAATGCCAGGTCTGGGGATCGGGCGCGACGGGTTCGGCCGCCTCGGTCGGCGATTCGTCGGTGGCGGGCGGCGGCCCGGCCGGAGCGCCGTCGAGCCGGATGGGCGGCTGTTGGGCGGGCGCCTCGGCCGGCTGTCCCGATTCCGGTCGCCGCGCGGGGTCCTGCAACCGGCGCTCCAGCGCGCCGACCTGCGATTCGAGCGCGCGGGCGCGCCGGTCGGCGCGTAGCGCCATCCAGAAAGCCGCGGGAACGGCAAGGAGATAGGCGCCGGCGAGCAGAAAGAGCAGTTGCAGCATGGCCGGCGCACGGTCTCCCCAGGAAAGCCCAGTCTACACCGGCCCGCCGCCGCGCGCGACGCAAAGCGCGGCGACAGTAAAAGCCGCGCGCGTTTGCTCAGCGCGTATGCGCGCGCGTTTGCTCAGCGCGTATGTATGTCGACCTTCACCGG
Organism: uncultured Methylocystaceae bacterium; assembly: GCA_937870755.1. Classification (GTDB taxonomy): domain Bacteria; phylum Pseudomonadota; class Alphaproteobacteria; order Rhizobiales; family Beijerinckiaceae; genus JAJXWB01. The sequence continues at coordinate 8,430 of CALMZV010000100.1, read as the reverse complement.
GAACGTCTCCAGCGTCGCGCGCACGCGCGCGGCGTGGGCGGCGTCCGTCGTCACGCTCAGCACCATGCCGCGCTGCGGATCGATGGCCGCGTCCGCGCTCGCGGCCGCCTCGAGGCCGGCCTGCGCCAGCGCCTCGCGCGCGGCCTCGGCGGTCGCGATCTCGCGCAGTTTCGGTTTGAAGATCTTGCCCACCGGCGTGACCGGCATTTCGGCGACGCGCGCCACCGCGCGCGGGCGCGCCGGCGGCTCCATGATGCGCTCGCGCACGAAATCGTTGAGCGCGTCGAGATCGACGCTGGCGCCGGGCTGCACGGTCACGAACAGGATCGGCACCTCGCCCGCGTAGGAATCCGGCCGCCCCACGGCCGCCGCCAGCGCCACGCCCGGATATTCGAGCGCCGCATCCTCGATGGTGCGCGGATCGATGTTGTGGCCGCCACGAATGATGATGTCCTTCACGCGGCCCATGATCTCGACATAACCTTCCGCGTCGATGCGGCAGAGATCGCCCGTGCGCAGCCATCCTTCGTGCATCGCGCCGTCGGTCTGCTTCTTGTCCATGTATCCGAGAAACACCTGCGGCCCGCGCACGATCAGTTCGCCGACGGGCGAGGGCGCCTCCCTGTGCACGGCGCCGTTCGCCAGAATGGCGAGTTCGAACAACGGCGCGCGCGTGCCCACGAAGCCGGGCTTGTTCCTGTCGCCGTGGAAATCGTGCGTGATGGCGCCCGCGACTTCCGTCATGCCGTAGATTTGCGGCAGCGCGCCGCTCTTGCCCCATTTGGCGAGAAAGCGCCGTTCGATTTCCGGCGGGCAGATCGAACCGCCGACGGAGACGACGCGCAGCGAGGAGATGTCGGCGCCCTCGATCGGCGTTTCGGCGATGGCGCCGATGGCGGTGGGCACATTGCCGCCGTGGGTCGCGCGATATTTTTCGACCAGCCGCCAGAAGTTCGGAATATAGGCCGGATCGCGCGTGCCGCCCGGCCCGGGAATGATCATGCAGGCGCCGCCCGCGCAACACGCCGCGGCGCCGCATGTCAGCCCGCCCACATGAAACAGCGGCAAGGGAATGAGCGAGGCGTCGCCAGGCCGCAGATCGTAGGCGAGGCGCGTGGTTGTCGCCGACGCCACCACCGCGCGGTTGGGCAGGCGCGCGACCTTGGGGCTGCCGGTGGTGCCGCCGGTCGGCAGATAGATGGCCACGCGCTCGGCTTCCGCGGCGTCCGTGCAGCGGCCGTAATCGTCGCGCCACGAGGCGTCGGGCGAAAGAACTTCGCCGTCGAACGCGACCGTCCCGTCGAGCGGAACAGTGACGATCCGCTGCAACGTGGGCACGTCTTTCAACATGCCTTCCACGCGCTCGAACAGTCCGCCGGGCGCGCCGGGCGCGGTGGTGACGAGAATCTTCGCGCTGATGGCGTTGAGCTGCGAGACGATCGCCTCGCGCGAGAAAAGAAGGTTGAGCGGCTCGCCGACGCCGCACGCGCTCGCGCCCCAGATGGAGAACAGCGCGACGGGCGAAGGCGGCGCGAATATCGCCACGCCGTCGCCGGCGCCGATCCCTTGTTTGCGGAACCAGGTCTCGGTCGCCTTCACATATCCCATGTAGTCGTCGAACGAGAACCGCACGGGATCGGGATCGAGCGGGTGACGCAGATAGATGAGCCCGTCGGCTTGCGGCGAAACGCTCGCGCCGCGCGCCAGCAGATCGACGATGCGCGGCGTTGTCGCCAGAATGGATGTCAACTCCGCGTCGCGCTCGGTTTCGCGCGCGTGGGACGCCGTGTCGCGCATGTTTCCTCCGCTTTTGCCAGGCGCTGTTGTCGCGCTTTGCGCTTTTATCGCACGGAGCGCTTTGCGCTCACAAGGCGGCGTGGAACCGCACGGGCGCGCCGCGCGAGGGCGTCGTCAGTTCGCCCTCCCACATCACGCGGCGCCCGCGCACCATCGTGCCGACAGGCCAACCCTGAACCGTCTTGCCGTGATACGGCGTCCACTGCGCGCGCGAGGCGATCCATGAATCCGTGATCGTCTCGCGCCGCTTCAGATCGACGATGGTGAAATCGGCGTCGTAGCCGACGGCGATGCGCCCCTTGCGCGCGATGCCGAACAGCCGCGCCGGTCCCGCGCTCGTCATGTCGACGAACCGTTCGAGCGTCAGCCGGCCGGCCGCCACATGGTCCAGCATCACGGGCGCGAGCGTCTGCACGCCGGTCATGCCCGACGGGCTATCGGGATAGGGCCTGGCCTTTTCCTCCAGCGTGTGCGGCGCGTGATCGGAGCCCAGAATGTCGGCGACCCCCTGCGCGACGCCGCGCCAGATCGCGTCGCGATGGCGCGCGGCGCGCACCGGCGGGTTCATCTGCAGTTTCGTGCCGAGCGTCGCGTATTCGTCGGCCGACAGCGTGAGATGGTGCGGCGTGACCTCGACCGAAGCGATATCCTTGTGCGCGGCGAGGAAATCGATCTCCTCCGCCGTCGACACGTGCAGCACGTGAATCGTCGCCCGCGCGTCGCGCGCGATGCGCACGAGCCGCTGCGTGCATTGCAGCGCCGCGATCTCGTCGCGCCAGACCGGATGCGAGGCGGGATCGCCGGCGACGCGCAGGTTCTTGCGCTCTTCAAGCCGGTATTCGTCCTCCGAATGGAAGGCCGCGCGCCGGCGCGCCGCCCGCAGAATACGCGCGACGCCGTCGTCGTCGGCCACCAGCAGCGAGCCGGTGGACGAGCCCATGAACACCTTTATTCCGGCAGCCGCGGGCAGGCGTTCGAGATGGGGGATGTCCTTCGCGTTCTCGTGCGTGCCGCCGACCCAGAATGCGAAATCGCAATGCATGCGCGCGCGCGCGCGCGCCACCTTGTCGGCAAGTTCCGATTCGCCCGTCGTCAGCGGGTTGGTGTTGGGCATTTCGAACACGGCGGTCACGCCGCCCATGACGGCGGCGCGCGATCCCGTTTCGAGATCTTCCTTGTGCGTCGGCCCCGGCTCGCGGAAATGCACCTGCGTGTCGATGACGCCGGGCAGGATCGTCAGGCCCGTGCAGTCGATCCGCTCGCCGGCCGAGGCGCGCGACAGGTCGCCGATGGCCGCGATCGTATCGCCGACGACGCCGACGTCGCGCCGCCCGCGTCCATCGTGGTTGACGAGGTCGCCGCCTGAAAGAATGAGATCGTAGGTCGCGGCCATGCCTGCTCCGTTGCGTTGTCCGGCGGTCCATAGCCCATCCGCGCGCCGACGAAAACGCAAGGGCGGCGGAGCGGCGATTGCATTTGGATGCATATGCATCTAAATAGAGGCATGTCCACCCGCCCCGCCGATCCCGCGCCCGCCGGCTGCACCGCCATGCGCCTGCGCCGCACCGCGCGCCGCGTGACGCAGATCTACGAGCGCCATCTCGAACCCTACGGATTGACGGCGGCGCAATTCGGACTGCTCGCGCAGTTGCGCGCCCATGCCGGCGTCTCCATCGGCGCGCTGGCCGAGCTGATGTTCATGGACGCGACCACCCTGTCCCGCAATCTCAGGCCGCTCGAACGCCGGGCGCTCGTCGCCTTCTCGCGGGACGCGCGCGACCGCCGCGCCCGCAGGCTGAAACTGACCGACGAGGGGCGCGCGCTGCTGAAAAGCGCGGCCGCCGGCTGGGCCGCCGCCCAGCGTCAGGTGGAGGCGCGCCTCGGCGTCGCCGGCGCCCATGCGCTCAACGCCACGCTCGACGCCGCGCTCGAGCGGCTCGCGGAATAAATGCATATACAAATAAACCAGGAAACGCCCTAAGGACGCACAGCCCATGAACGCTCCCCCCGCGCGCCCGCGCGATCCGCTCGTCGTCGCGCCCATCCTGCCGACGCTCGTGCGTCTCTCGCTGCCCAACATGGCCGCGATGGTGGCGACCTCCTTCGTCGCCATCGCCGAGACGGCTTATGTCGGCGATCTCGGCACGCCTGCTCTCGCTGGTCTGGCGCTCGTCTTTCCGATGGTGATGTTGCAGCAGATGATGTCCGGCGGCGCGATGGGCGGCGGCGTGTCTTCCGCCATTGCGCGCGCGCTCGGCGCGGGCAATCCCGCGCGCGCCAATGCGCTGGCGCTCCATGCCGGCCTGATCGGCCTGACGGCGGGCCTGTTCTTCGCGCTCGTCATCGCCGCGTTCGGCCCGGCGATCTACGCCGCGCTCGGCGGACGCGGCGCGGCGCTGGAGGCGGCGCTGCAATACAGCAACGTGTTCGCCGCGGGCGCGCTCGGCATATGGCTCACCAACACGCTCGCCTCCATCGTGCGCGGCGGCGGCAATATGCGCGTGCCCTCGGCCACGCTGTTCGTGGCGGCGGCCGCGCAGATCGTGGTCGGCGGCGCGCTCGGTCTCGGGCTCGGGCCGTTTCCGCGGCTGGGCATGGCGGGCGTCGCGCTCGGGCAGGTGGCCGCCTATTGCGGCGCCGCGCTATTCCTCCTTCATTACGTTTCGACCGGGCGTTCGCGCGCGCGCCTGACATTTGCGGGCCAGCGCCTGGACAAGGCGTTGTTCGCCGACATTCTGAAAGTCGGCGCGCTCGCCTGCGCCTCGCCCGTGCAATCGGTGGCGACCGTGCTTATCGTCACGCGGGTGGTCGCGCATTTCGGACCGGAGGCGCTCGCGGGTTACGGCATCGGCGCGCGGCTCGAGTTCTTGCTCATTCCCATCGCCTTCGCCATCGGCGTCGCCTGCGTGCCGATGGTGGGCATGGCGATCGGCGCGGGCGATGCGCCCCGCGCGCGCCGCGTGGCGTGGACGGGCGGCGCGCTGTCGGCGGCGCTGCTTGGCGCGACGGGCGTTTTCTTCGCGCTGTTTCCGCAGGCCTGGTCCGGCCTGTTCACCAGGGACCCCGGCGCGCTCGCCGCCGCGCATTCCTATCTGCGGCTGTCGGGTCCGTCCTTCGCGTTTTACGGCCTCGCGCTGTGTCTCTATTTCGCGTCGCAAGGGTCGGGCAGGATGCTTGGGCCCGTGCTCGCGCAAACGGTGCGCCTGGTCATCGTCATCGTCGGCGGCGCGACGCTGGTTGCGATGGACGCTCCGCAATGGCAGATGTTCGCCGTCGTCGGTTTTTCGCTCGCGGCCTACGGCGTGGCGGTGGCCGCCGCGGTCGCGCTCACGCCGTGGGGCGAAAAGCCCGTCTGACTTTTGCCGCGGACGCGATTTCGCTAGGTTCGGGCCAGAACGGGAGTTGAAACCATGCCGGCCGTTTTGCTGGAGCGCAGCGTCGTCGCCGTCGCCGGCGAGGATGCGCGCGTTTTTCTGCAAGGGCTCGTCACCTGCGACATGAACAAGGTCGCGCCGGGGGCGCCGGCTTTCGGCGCGCTGCTGTCGCCGCAGGGCAAGATACTGTTCGACTTCATCGTGGTCGAACATGCGGGACGCTTCCTGCTCGATGCGCCGCGCGCGCTCGGCGCCGATCTCCTGAAGCGTCTCGGCTTCTACAAGCTGCGTGCGAAAGTCTCGCTCGCAGACCTGTCGTCGGGCGAAGATGGGCTGTGCGTGGTGGCCCTGCCGGGCGCACATGCGCCGGCGCCCGCCAGCGCCATCGTCTATCCCGATCCGCGCGCGGCCGCGCTCGGCGAGCGCGCCATTCTTCCCGCGCGCGATGCGGCTTTCGCGCGCGACGCCGCCGCCGCCTACGAGCGCGTGCGCATCGCCGCCGGCGTGCCGCTGGGTGGCGCGGATTTTCCTTATGGCGACGTGTTTCCGCACGACGTCAACATGGACCTGCTCAACGGCGTCGATTTCGCGAAAGGCTGCTATGTCGGGCAGGAGGTCGTCTCGCGCATGCATCATCGCGGGCTGTTGCGCCGGCGCGTGACGCCGGTCGCGGTCGAAGGCGCGGCCGCTCCCGCCACGCCCATTCTCGCGGGCGCCGCCGCCATCGGCGCGCTCGGCGCGACGCTCGGCGGCGAGGGGCTTGCGCTCGTGCGGCTCGACCGTTTGCAGGACGCGCTCGACAGCGGCGCGCCGTTGCAGGCGGGCGCCGCGACCGTGCGCGCCAGACCGTTCGCTCATCTGCGGGCGGGTTGAATGATGGCGGACGCCTCCCGGCAACTGACTGTCCTGCGCCATTCGGATGGTCTCGCGCGCTGTCCCTGGCCGGGCGAGGATGCGCTCTACGTGGCCTATCACGACGAAGAATGGGGCGTGCCGGAACACAATTCGCGCGCGCTGTTCGAGAAGCTGCTGCTCGACGGATTTCAGGCCGGTCTGTCCTGGATCACCATCCTGCGCAAGCGCGATGCGTTTCGGCTCGCTTTCGACAGGTTCGATCCTGAGAAGATCGCGCGCTACGACGGCCGCAGGATCGAGCGGCTCATGCGCAACGAAGGCATCGTGCGCAATCGCGCCAAGATCGAGGGCGCGGTCGCGTCCGCGCGCGCTTACCTGGAAATCGAGGCGCGCGAGGGCTTTTCTGCGTTCCTCTGGAAATTCGTCGACGGGCGCCCCGTGCAGAACAAGCTCAGGACGCTGGCCGAAATCCAGGCGGAGACGGATGTTTCGCGCGCCATGTCGAAAGCGCTGAAGGCGGAAGGGTTCAAGTTCTGCGGGCCGACCATCGTCTACGCGTTCATGCAGGCGACCGGCATGGTCAACGACCATCTCGTCGGCTGTCATTGTCACGCGCGCTGCGCACAACTCGCGCTGAAAAAATGACGTGCACGAGAGCCTGGCAACGCATGCTGTCGGGACGGCGGCTCGACCTGCTCGACCCGTCGCCGCTCGATGTCGAGATCGAGGACATCGCGCACGGGCTCGCGCGCGTCGCGCGCTGGAACGGTCAGACGCAGGGGCCGCATATTTTCTCCGTCGCGCAACATTCGCTGCTGGTGGAGGCGATCGTGGCGCGCGATCTCGGCGTGCAGCCGCGCGGGCTGATGTTCGCGCTGCTTCACGATGCGCCCGAATACGTGATCGGCGACATGATATCGCCGTTCAAGGCGGTTATCGGCGACAGCTACAAACAGGTGGAGAGCCGCATTCTCTCGGCCATTCTCGTGCGGTTCGGGCTGCCGGCCAGGCCCGCCGCCGCGCTTGCGGCCTGCGTCAAGAAGGCCGACCGCGCGGCGGCCTATTTCGAGGCGACGGCGCTGGCCGGGTTCGAACTGGCGGAAGCGCACAGGTTTTTCGGCCGGCCGGACTTTCGCCCGCGCGATCTCGACGCCATGCTGGCGCCCGTGTCGTCGGCCGAGGCCGAGCAACGGTTTCTCGCGCGGTACGCCGCGCTCGCGAAGGAAATGTGATGCCGCGCGTGCATGTTGCGCCCCTCAGCCGGATCGAGGAAGTGACGCTGGCGACCGGCGCGCGCGATCTGGTCACGCTGATCAACGTGGGCACGCCGGTCGCGCGCCCGCCCGCCATCGAGCGCCATCTATTCATCGGCATGTCCGACATTCTGGAGGCGCGCGACGGCCACGTGGCGCCGGGCGAGGATCATGTCGCGCAGCTTCTGTCCTTCGTGCGCGCGTGGGACCGGCGGGCGCCCGTCATCATCCATTGCTGGGCGGGCGTCAGCCGCTCGACGGCGGCGGCGTTCGTCTCGGTCTGCGCGCTCAACCCGGCGCGCGACGAACAGGACGTCGCCCGCGCGTTGCGCAACGCATCGCCGACCGCCACGCCCAACTTGCGTTTCGTGACCATTGCGGACGGGCTGCTGGGGCGCGGCGGGCGCATGCGCGCCGCCATCGAGGGCATCGGCCGCGGCGAGGATTGTTTCGAGGGCGAACCCTTCGCGCTCGAGATCGCGTGAGGCGCCGTCAAACCTGCTCCACGTCGCGCGACGGCGCTTCAGTCGTGCGACCAGAAATAGTGCCATACGCCGTCGGCGCCGATGCCGACGCGCATCGGCGGCGGCAGACCGTTGTCGCCGCTCCGTCGCAGATCGGAAAAACGCACGCAGGAGAGCATAGTCTGGCGCTCCTCGGGCGAGGGATCTTTCGGCGGATGAAAGGCGAAAGCCGGCCAGACGTAATTCGTGTGGCCGCCGACGCTCTCGCGCACGCAGGCCTGTCGCAGCACGTTGCGCAGCAACGTCAGGTTCTCCAGACCGTCGCCGTCGGCGGCGAGCGCCTTGAGAACGGCGATCGGATCGGCGCCGGCCGCGCGCTGCGCGCCGCGCTCGAACAGCGGCCGCACCTCGTTCCAGTCGATGGGAATGCGCAGCGCCTCGATATCGCGCCCGGCGCAGGCGTCGAGAATTTTCCGCCGCATCGCCGCCACGCGCGACGGCAAGGCGGTCGCGTCCGTCAATGGGTCGGAAATCGTGCGGTGCGGCTTCTGCGGGGATTTGGCCATGTCGCCTGTTTAAGGCCGATCATGGCGCGCGCAAGGCAGCGCGCAAATCAATGCTTCGCGCGCCGGCGAAACGCAGCGACCGGCGGCGACGACGCCGGTTTAGCCGCGAATGCGGCGCCGA
>CALMZV010000099.1 GCA_937870755.1 uncultured Methylocystaceae bacterium | reverse complement strand
CCGCGATGAACAGGGTCAGCACCCCGCCCGTGGCAATGGCGAAGGACGCGCCCATGTCGGTGAGCGTCGGCGCCCCGGTGCCGTCGTTCGTGACCAGTTGCCAGCGGGTGTGCGTCCCGCGCTGGAAGCCGATGCCGATACAGTTGATGGCGGCGGCCAGCGTCAGGGTGGTGGCCAGCGCGGCCGTCGATCCATAGAGGCCGAAGAACCCCATGCCAGTTGCCTGCAGGGTCGTCAGCGAAATCCGCGTGACGAAGGTCCAGCCGCCGAGGCCCGCCGCGTTCCCACGCCAGCAGGCCCAGCCTGCGGATCGCTGGTCGGCGACCGAGTCCACGACGGCCGCCGAAGTCAGGCGCCAGCGCCGCATCGAGGCGGCAAGGTTCGTGGCGGCCAGCGTCGGGTGCGAGACGGTGCCGACCGAGGTGATCGGCATGCCTTCTGTGGTGATGGTCGTGGTGACCGAAGGCGACCAGGTCGCGATCCGGTTCACCCCGAAATGCGGCTGGAGCGGAAAGTCCCGGCCAGAGGGGCGCATCACGTCGATCCACGGCGCCCCGGCGCGGTTGCGCGCATAGAGGGCGGCCTTGCCTGCGGGCGGCGGCGATGGCGCTGCGGCCAGACCTGGCAAGACCGTGGGCTGCGGCAGTTCTACCTGACCGCTGGTGCGGTCGATCCTGATCGCGTCGAAAAAGGCCGAGCCATCCGGGCTGACCTTGAAGCTGAAATCGTCATTCCCGAGCAACCCGATGAGGGCGCGGGCCGAGAAGCCGGTCTTGAAGGCGAAGGCCGCGTCGTTCGCCGGGGCCGCCTTGTTCACAGTCGCCTCGATCCCGGCCCCAGCGTTGTTCAGGAGGACCGCCGGGGTGTTGACGGACATCCGGTTGTAGCTGTCTGCCGTTGCCCCGCCGAGGCCCAGAAGCTGCGCGGTCAGGTTCGCTTGCGGCATGCCGACCTGTGTCACCGCATTGGAAAAGGTGACGGTCGGCGTGTTGACGACGGTCGTGCCGCCCGCACCAGCGGTGGCCGAGCCGATGTTGACGACGGTGGTCGATCCGGATGCGCCACCGGTGCCGAGGTTCACGGTCTTGGTGACGCCGGTCGTCGTGGCGCCGGTGCCCATGCCATAGGTCGCGGTCGTCGTCGCCGTGCCGATCGAGGCGCTGGCTGCGGAGACCGTCACGGTCCCGGACGCCGTGAGCGTCCCTGAGAAGGTCTTGTTGCCGGAGAAGGTCTGCGTGCCAGCGAGGATCGCCAGTTCCGAGGAGGTATTCGGCAGGGTGAAGCTGCGCGTCGTGCCTGCGCTGATCCCCGCGAGAGAGAAGGTCGCCTTCTTCGTGGGATCGGCGTCATTCACCAGGCTGAACACGGCGTCCGACACGTCGCGCGGCTCGCCGACCACTTCCCATGCGCTGCCGGTCCAGACGAGGAACAGGCCCTCGGCTGCGACCCACACCATCCAGCCGGTGCGCGGCACAAGCCGGATCCACGCGCCATCCACCCAGAAGGCGATGTTCAGGTCCCACCCGGCCCAGAGGCCAGTTGCGCCGGAGGCCACAAGATGCCGGTTGCCGTCTGTGGGGCTGGCAGGCGGGGCCGTCCGCGTGCGGTCGAGAACGGAAAGCTGCACCATGGCGTCGAGCAGCCGCAGCGCCTCGTTGTGGGTGACATGCTTCTGCGCCTGCGCCGCCAGGAGGTAAGGCAGGCCCAGATGGGTCGTGGTGTCGGACATGGGGATTCCCGTGGATTGGGATCAGAATTGCAGCGTGACCGCGGCGGGCGTGCCGCGGCCGAGGCGGTTCGAAAGCTGGAAGATCCGGATGGCCAGCGTCTGGCCGGGCCCGAGCGGCGCGCCCCAATCGGCGGTCTGCTGGGCGGCGGTGTAGAGGACGGAGGTCGTGGTGCTGGTCAGCGTGCGCTTGATGATGGTGCCGTCGAGGATCTGGACGTCATAACTTTCCATGTCCTCGGCGAGCGGCACTTCGACCTGTTCCCAGGCATCGGCCACCAGCGCACGGGATCGCCGCGTCCAGCGGATGGTCAGATCGCCCGTGCTGCGTGCCGTTCGCCAGGGCTGTTCGACATGGACCGGCGCGAAGGGGACGAGGCCGCGCCCGGTCGGGGTGAAGCCCAGCGCGGCATAGCTGTTGTCACTGACCGCCCGTGCAGCCGGGCCGACCCGCCAGTTCCAAGGCAGACCGAGATCGGCCTCGGCGATGGGCAGCGAGGCCAGCTTGGTATCCAGAACCACAACTCGCGCGCCAGCTGGTGTCGGATTGCCCATGGCATATTCCGTTCCGCGTTGGCCGCGCAGGAGGCGGGTCAGGCGATACCGGCCTAGCGCGATCAGTTCAGCCGCGCCTGCCTGGACGATCTCCCATTGGCCAGCGGCAGTCTCGACCGCCAGTGCGTTCGCCCCGCCGAAGAGCGTGACGTCGGTCACGCTTTCCAGCGTCCCCGACAGGAGATCTACCACCAGCGCATTGCCCAGATCGAAGCGCGAGGTCGGCCCGGGAAAGAAGTCGAAGGCCAGTGTCCCGATCCTGGCCCGACTGCCGAATGTGGTCAGGAGGTTGAAACCGTCGGTGGACGCGCTGCGGAACACGGCGATCTCGCCGGGCCAGGGGCTGGCATAGGCGGCAATCAGGGGGCGATGCGCCGCGACCTCCTCGCTGATCTGCGGCAGGTCCAGCATCACCACTTCCGGCATGCCGAAGACGACGGGACTGGCGAGCGAGGCCGGGCGCGGATCGCCCGGTGGAAGGTCATAGGCGGCACGGTCCTGGCGGACTCCCTCGATCCCCCGTGCCTCTGCGTCGGCGACCGAGACAAGCCGGAATTCCACTTCGCGACCGTCATGGGCCAGGCGGATCACGTCGGCAGGGTCCAGCGCCAACCGCGAGGGCGGCAGGCGGAAGGTCGCGCTCTCGCGGCCGATCCAGGCTTCCATCAGCGCGCGGCGGCAGCGGCGTTCGGCCTCCTCGGGCGGTATCGCCATGGGGAAGCTTTCCGAGGCGATGCGCGTCGTATCGACGGTGATGCGCCGCGCCTCGACCAACGCCGCGTCATAGTCCTCGTCCGCCCGCGCGACCTGCCACTTCAGCGCCTGGGGCAGTTCGGTCTCCTGCGCGCGGACCAGTTCCAGCGCCTCGCCTTCCCTGCTGGCGACCAGATCATCCACCGTGAGGGTCAGGCTGGATGCCCGACCGCGCATGACGAAGCGGATCACGCCCTCGGTCTCGGTGGCATCGAATCCGAAGTGGCGGGCCAAGGTGGAAATCGAGGCACGAGGGGACTCAATGGCGCCGATGACATAGCCCTCGACCGCGCCCCAGAGGCCGGTGACGTCGATCAACGCCTCATCGAGCTCAGCGCGCAGGCAGAGGTGGCGCACGAGGGCCGCCAGCGACACTGCGCCGAGGCGCCCGGTCAGCCAGTGCCCGAGCCGCCAATTCGGACCGTCCGTCCAGACGCCGGTCAGTTCGGGGAAGAACGGATAGGGCCGCGCGTCCCAGGTCCAGGCGGCGCATTCGGGGACATGGACCATCCGGCCGCCGTAGATCGCGGACACCGGATTGTTGGCGGGGGATCCCCACCACAGGTAACTGGCCTCCAGATAGGCGCGCTGGATCGCATCATCGCGCCAGCCGCGGGAGAAGTAGGGCGTGAAGCTCTCGGACGACTTCGGGTCGAAGAAGACGTTGGGCTGGTTGGTGCCCCGGTCGATGGCGGGACAGCCCAGTTCGGTGAACCAGACGGGCTTCGATTGCGGCACCCACGACGTGGGCGTGCCGCTTTCGACCCCGCCCGGCCGGTTGAAATGCGGGTTCGACCACCAGGCGCGCAGATCCTTGTAGCGGAACACCCAAGGCTTGCCTGCAGCGCCATCCGTGATCGGGGTGCGGATCTGGGCCGACCGGTCGGCGGCGCTGGCGTAGAACCATTCGAAGCCTTCGCCACCGGCGATGTTCGCCTGCAGGTAGGCCCGGTCATGGATGGCGGGCCAACCTTGCAGGGCGTCGGCATGGTCGAACCCATCGCGCCAGTCCGACAGCGGCATGTAGTTGTCGATGCCGATGAAATCGATGTTCGCGTCCGACCAGAGCGGATCGAGGTGGAAGAACACGTCCCCCGTGCCGTCGCCGGGCTGGTGGCCGAAATACTCCGACCAGTCGGAAGCATAGCCCACCTTGGTGCCCGCACCGAGGATTGCCTTCACATCGGCTGCCAGTGCCTTGAAGGCGATGACGGCCGGATAGGCGCTGGCGCTGGAGCGGATGGTGGTCAGGCCGCGCATCTCGGTCCCGATCAGGAAGGCATCGACCCCGCCCGCCACCGCGCAGAGATGGGCATAATGCAGGATCATCCGGCGCAGGCCCCAATCGCCGGAGGGGCCGGTCCAGCTGACAGTATCGCCCGAAACGGCGAACTGCGCCGGGGTGGCCGCGCCGAAGAAGCTGGAGACCTGCGTTGCGGCGGCGGTGGTCTTGTCCGCGGTCCCGGCATAGCCTGCTGCCGGGGAGCAGGTGATCCGCCCACGCCACGGGAAGCTGGGCTGGCCCGGCGTGGCGGCGTTGGCGCTGTAGGGGTTCGGCAGCGTATTGCCGGGCGGCACGTCCATCAGCAGGAACGGATAAAAGGTGACGCGCAGCCCGCGCGCCTTCATCTCGCGGATCGCCTGTACCACCGCGAAATCCGCAGGCGTGCCGCCATAGACCGGACGGTCCTCGGCGTCGCGACTTACGAGATGGGCGGTAGCGCGGGAAACCCCGTTGACCGTCCAGGTCTTGGGGCTGGTGACCTTGGTCGCCACTTCGACGCCGGGCTTGATGGTGCAATTGCCCGCACGCAGATCATCGCCGAACCAGGCGACGACCAGGCTGACGCTCTCGACGGCCGGGGCCATGGCCTGCAGCCGATCGAGGGCCACGACGATGTCAGCCTCATCGGGCAGCGCGTTCAGGTTCTCGGCCGAGGTGGTGCCGCCGGTGGTCTGGCCGAAGACCGTGGTCGTGGCCCCGACCGTCTTGCGGACCGCTTCGGTCGCATAGGTGAACTCGCCCGAGGCCGGGATCATGGTGACGGCCTTCACCAGCCCCTCTGCCGTGTCGGGATCCGCGAGCGGCCGGAACACCTCGAAGCTGAGCTGCGGCAGGCGGTTGCCGTAGGTCGCAAGCGCCAGTTCCTCGAAGACGACGTAGGCGGTACCACGGTAGGCGGGGGTGTTGGTCGCCCCCATCTTTGTGGCGATGAACGGGTCAGCGGTCTGGCTCTCGTTGCCGGGATACCAGCGCCAGGTGATGCCGGTCATGTCGAGCGGCTTGCCGTCGGCCCAGATGCGGCCGATGCCGGTGATCGGGCCTTCGCACAGGGCGACTGCGAAGCTGGCGTAGTACAGATACTCGGTCGTCTTGACCCTCCCGCCGCCGCCGCCCTTGCCGCCGCCTTGCGTCGTGGTCTTCGTCTCCTCACGGAAGTCGGTCGCCCAGATGATGTTGCCGCCGATGCGCATGCGGCCGTAGAGGCGCGGGATGATCGCGCCTTCGGTCGCGGAGGTGATCCGCAAGCTGTCGAGGCGCTGGCCCTCGATCTTCTGCGCGGGGGCCAGCGAGGACA
>CALMZV010000098.1 GCA_937870755.1 uncultured Methylocystaceae bacterium | reverse complement strand
AGGGGCTCCGTGGGAATCTCTGCAATAATACCCGCTAAGAGAATTTTGGTGTGACGGAAAACAGATGATTTCCGCGTAGCGGCTCGGCGCATCGAAATCGACGGGGTGACCGGGCAATTATTTGCGCGACAAACCCTGTCGGAATGTGAGACTGTGCGGCAACTCGGAATTTGAGGTTTGTCGTGCATGTTGATCGGTTACATGCGGGTATCGAGCGGTGATGAGCGGCAGTCGGTTGCCCTGCAGCGCGATGCCCTGCTCGCGGCCGGGGTCGATCAGCGTCACCTGCATCAGGATCGCGCTTCGGGCGCGCGCGACGATCGGCCGGGGCTGAAGGCTTGCCTTGCAGAATTGTGCGAAGGTGACGTGCTGGTCGTTTGGAAGCTCGACCGTCTGGGCCGGTCACTCTCCCACCTGATCCGAATCGTTGAGGATCTGAAGATACGCGGGGTCGCCTTCCGCTCTTTGACGGAAGCGATCGACACGACGAATTCGCACGGCGCATTCCTGTTCAACCTGTTTGGCACGCTTGCCGAATACGAGAGAGTGCTGATCACGGAGCGGGTCAACGCTGGTCTGGCGGCGGCCCGCCGGCGCGGTCGCAAGGGCGGCAGGCCACCGACGATCGACACCGAAAAGGTTGAGCAAATTCTGGCGGCGCTGGAAGCCGGCGCCAGCAAGGCGTCGGTGTGTCGGACATTCAAGGTGCCGCGCTCGACTCTCATCGACACATTGCGGCGAACCGGATGGACCGGACCGGGCAAAGAAGATGAGCCTGCTCCCCCAGTTTGAGAGCGGGTGTGACCGATGGCCTTCCTCGACGCGCAGTCGCGCACCGTTCTGTTCGACCCACCCGATGTTTATGAAGAGGCCCTCGCGCGCTATGCGCTGTCCGCTGAGGACATCGCTTTCGCCAGGGCGCATCGCCGATCGCATAATCGTCTGGGTTTTGCCATCCAACTCGCCCTGGTGCGTGATCTCGGTCGTCCGCTCCGCGCTGGGGAAGTTCCGCCTCAGGCAATCGTCTCCGTTGTCGCCGACCAGCTGGGCATCGACGCAGCGGTGTTCGCACTCTATGCCCAGCGGGAGGAAACCCGTCGAGAACATACGCGGGAGATTGTCGTCGCACTGGATCTCCAGCCCGTCCGGGCGAGCGATTATCGATCCCTGATCACCGCGGCGGCACGCGAGGCCGCCGCGACCGAACAAGGCGAGCCGATCACCAAGGCCGTGATCGAAGCCCTGAAGGAGAGGAAGCTGCTCGTTCCTGTGCCGGAACTGCTGATACGTCTGGCGATGGCGGGCCGGGCGGCAGCGCGACGACAGGCTTATCGCGGCTTGATCCGGGGCATGGAGCAACCGTCCATCGAGGCGCTTGATCAGCTTCTCATCGATCGGTCCGGCGATCGGAGCCATCTCGGCTGGATTGCGGAAGCGCCGGAGGGGACGAAACTGAAAAACCTCAAGGGCCTGATTGCCCGGCTTGAGGTTCTGCGTTCGGCGGCGATTTCTGGTGAGCGACGTAAAACGATCCATGCCAACCGCTATGGCATCATCGCCCGGGACGCCCGCATTCTGCATGCCCGTGAGATACGACGCCTTACATCCGATCGCCGCTACGCCACGCTGACGGCGTTCGTCATCGAGAGGCAGGCGGCAATCACCGACCTTGCGATCGACATGTTCTGCAAACTGATCGGCAGCACCCGTCGCAAGGCTGAACTGAGCCGCACAGAACGCCGGCTGAAAGAAGCCGAGATTCTTGATGGGGTGGCGCTCGATCATCTCAAGCTTGGCGAGGCGCTTCTGGCCGCCCGTGAGAGCAACACCGATCTCGCATCCGCAATTGCAGTCTCACTCGGCTGGGACGGATTGACCGCCAGCATGGCGGCAGCCAGGTCCGTCGTGCGCCCCGATCGCAGCGACGAATTCGATGAGCTCATAGAGCGGCACAAATCGCTGCGAAAGCTGGGCAGGCTCATGTTCGGCGCGTTCTCTTTCCGGTCGTTTCGTCCCGATGATCCGGTTTTGAGGGCAGTGGATCATCTGCGTGCGCTCTACAGTGGCAGGAAACTACCCGCGCAGGTGCCGTTCGCGTTCATGACCCGCAAGTGGCGGCGACGTGTGCGCTCGGACGGTGTCACCATCGACCTGCGGGCCTGGGAAGTGGCGGTACTCGTTCACCTGCGGGAGCGCCTGCGGGCCGGCGACATATGGGTTGATGGCAGCCGAGCATGGCGCAGTTTCGAGGATTATCTTCTGCCTCGACCGATCTTTGCCCTGATGCGCGCCGAAGGCCGGCTCGGGCTTGCCATCCCTGACAGCTTTGCCGAATGGCGAGCCGAACGCACCGCCACGCTCGACGCGAAACTCAAAGAGCTGGCAAGGGCGGCGGCCGCCAACGCCATTCCGGATGCGGCTATTTCCGACAAGGGTTTGTCGGTCTCCCCGATCCGCGAGGAGGAGCGTGACAGGATCGTCGCGCTCAGCCGGCGTCTTTATGTCCTCGTGCCCCGGATCAGAATCACCAGCCTGCTTGCTGAGGTCCACAGCTGGACCAGGTTCCTTGACAGCTTCACACACTATCGCACCGGCGAGACGGCGAACGATGAGGCAGCACTGATGGCCGCTATCCTTGCCGACGCCACCAATGCCGGTGCTGAACGCATGGCGGAAAGCTCACGCGGCGTCACAATCCACCAGATGATGCTAATGGTGGATCGGCATCTACGATCAGAAACCTACGCCACGGCGACTGCCGTGCTGGTCGATGCGCAGCAAGCCCATCCGTTCGCCGAGGTCTGGGGCGACGGTCATATCTCCTCCTCGGACGGGCAGTTCTTTCCGGCAGGCGGGCGCGGTGAAGCCAGCCTCGAATACAATGCAAAATACGGCAAAAGACCAGGTGCTTCGGTCTATGGCTTCCTGTCCAATCGTTTCGCCTCCTTTTTCTCCAGGATGATCCAGGCGTCCGAGAGCGAAGCGCCCTACGTGCTCGACGGCCTCCTTCACAACGAGAGCTCGGTCGAAATCCATGAGCATGCAACCGATACCGCCGGCGCGACCGAAACGACATTCGCTATGTTCCACGGCTTCGGCTATAGGCTCATTCCTCGTATCCGCAATCTCGGCAATCGCAGGCTCTTCGTCATCGATCCAGACCCGGCGTACGAGCCGCTCGGGGCGCTGATCTCGGGAACCGTCAACATGGATGTCATCGAGCAGCACTGGGATGAGGTCTTGCGGCTGAAGGCCTCGATTGGCGCGGGCCTCGTGCCGCCGTCCGTCATCCTCAAGAAGCTTGCCGCATCGCCTCGGCAAAACCGGCTCAATCAGGCGCTACGCGAAATGGGCCGGATTGAACGCTCGATCTTCATCTGCGACTGGTTGCTCGACACCAAGCTCCGGCGCAGATCGCATGCCATCCTCAACAAGGGTGAAAGCCGTCACGCCCTTGCCCGGGCGGTCTTCCTCTACCAGCTTGGCGAGCTGCGCAACCGCGTGGCGGAAACCATGGCCTATCGGGCGTCAGGTCTCAACCTCGTCGTCAACGCCATTATCCTGTGGAACACCGTCTATCTCAGCCGCGCTGTCGATTATGTCCGCGCCCAGGGCATCGATATTCCCACCGAGCTGCTCTCCCAGGTCGCACCGCTTCCCTGGGCGCATATCGCACTCACCGGCGACTATCTCTGGAACGAAATTGACCGACCCCTCGAACGGTTCAGGCCGATCCGCGCTAACCGTTTCAATCCAAACAACTTCGCTTTCCCTTAGCGGGTATTATTGCAGAAATGCCCACGGAGCCCC
>CALMZV010000097.1 GCA_937870755.1 uncultured Methylocystaceae bacterium | reverse complement strand
CGGCAAGACGACCGGCAAGACGACCGGCAAGACGACCGGCAAGACGACCGGCAAGCCGGCGAAGCGGCCCGCGAAAAAGGCGGTGAAAAAGGCGGTGAAAAAGGGCGCGCGCAAGCGGCGCTGATCCGCGGCTCCGACAGGCAGGCGCGCCGCCCATGAACGAAAGGATGAGCGGTCGCTGTCGCGCGCGCGCTTGATCGACCTGCCATGCGGGGATAGAGCGCGCGGCGAAAAACGCGCGGGAGGGCGCAATGAGCGGAACGGATGCACACACGCTGGCGCCGAGCTATGTCTGCGGCGTGAGCGACACGCCGCTGATCGGCGACACCATCGGCCGCACGCTCGACCGCACGGTCGCGCGGTTCGCCGACCGCCCGGCGCTCATCTCGCGCATGCATGGCGTCGAGTGGACGTGGCGGGAACTGGCCGCGCGCGTGGACGCTCTGGCCGCCGGATTTCTCGCGCTCGGCCTGCGGCAGGGCGACCGCATCGGCGTTTGGTCTCTCAACCGGCCGGAATGGACTCTGACGCAGTTCGCCGCCGCGCGCGCCGGCCTCATCCTCGTGACCGTCAATCCTGCTTATCGGCGCAGCGAGCTGGAATTCGCGCTCAACAAGGTGGCGTGCAAGGCGCTGGTGACCGCCACCGCCTTCAAGACCTCCGATTACATCGGCATGTTGACCGACCTCGCGCCGGAACTGATGCGCGATGCGCCGGGCGCGCTGAAGGCGGCCAAACTGCCGCATCTGCGCTGGGTGATACAGATCGGCGGCGCAACCGTCCCGGGCGCCATTTCGTTCGACGCCGTCTCCGCCAGGGCCGGGGAGGCGGAGCGCGCGAAACTGGCGGAGCTGAACGCCACGCTGCAATTCGACGAGCCGATCAACATCCAGTTCACCTCGGGCACGACCGGCTCGCCCAAGGGCGTCACGCTCACCCATCACAATATTCTCAACAACGGCTATTTCACCGGTCGCGCGATGCGCCTGACCGAACGGGACAAGATCTGCATCGCGCCGCCGCTCTACCATTGCTTCGGCATGGTGATGGGAAATCTGGCGGCGCTCTCGCTGGGCGCGGCGATGGTCTATCCGGGCGAAGGGTTCGATCCGCTCCTCACGCTCGAAACGGTCGCGCGCGAAAAATGCACCGCGCTCTACGGCGTGCCGACCATGTTCATCGCCGAACTCGACCACCCGGATTTCGCGAATTTCGATCTTTCTTCGCTGCGCACCGGCATCATGGCCGGCGCGCCTTGCCCGATCGAGGTCATGCGCCGCGTGATCGAGCGGATGAACATGCGCGAGGTGACGATCTGCTACGGCATGACGGAGACGAGCCCGGTCAGTTTCCAGAGCGCGGTCGACGATTCCGTCGAGCGCCGCGTTTCGACCGTCGGGCGCATTCACCCGCATGTCGAGGTGAAGATCGTCGACGACCAGGGACGCATCGTGCCGCGCGGAACGGCGGGCGAATTGTGCACGCGCGGCTACAGCGTCATGCGCGGCTATTGGGACGAGCCGGAAAAGACCAGGGACGTGCTGGTCGACGGCTGGATGAAAACCGGCGATCTCGCCACGATCGACGACGCAGGCTATTGCAACATCGTCGGCCGCATCAAGGACATGGTCATCCGCGGCGGCGAGAATCTTTATCCGCGCGAGATCGAGGAGTTTCTCTACAAGCACCCCAAGGTGCAGGACGTGCAGGTGTTCGGCGTGGCCGACGACCGCTATGGCGAGGAATTGTGCGCCTGGGTGCGCCTGCGCGAGGGGGAAACGGCGACGGACGAGGACATCCGCGCCTTCTGCCGCGGCCAGATCGCGCACCAGAAGATCCCGCGCTACATCGAATTCGTCGAGGAATTTCCGATGACCGTGACGGGCAAGATCCAGAAATTCCTCATGCGCGAGGACGTGGAGCACCGCCTCGGCCTGAAGGCGCAGAAGACGGCCTGAGCGCCGGCCTCGCGCGGCCCGGAATCCTGCGCGGGCGGTCGAATTGCCGCCCGGCATGGCCCTTGCTAGGGTCGATTCCAACAGGGCTCGCAAGGCGTTGCGGAAGCGATTCGAGGGGGCGGTCGGCGCATGGAAGTCTTCCTGCAGCAGCTCATCAACGGGCTGACGCTCGGCTCCATCTACGGCCTCATCGCCATCGGCTACACGATGGTTTTCGGCATCATCGGCATGGTCAATTTCGCCCACGGCGACGTGTTCATGCTGTCGACCTTCATCGCGCTCATTCTCTTTCTCGCATTGAAACAGTTTCTCGGCATCGACTCGCTGGCGGTGTCGTTCGTGGTGGTGATGGTCGCCTCGATGGCGCTGACCGGCTTGTGGAACGCGATGATCGAGCGGTTCGCCTACCGGCGGCTGCGCGGCTCCTTCCGCCTCGCCCCGCTCATTTCGGCGATCGGCATGTCGATCTTCCTGTCGAATTTCGCCTATGTGGCGCAAGGGCCGCGCAACAAGTCCGCGCCGCCGATGCTGACCGACGTCATCAAGCTGACGGAGGGCGGCGCCTACGACGTCACGCTCTCCTACAAGCAGATTCTCATCGTCGTCGTCACCGCCACGCTGCTCGCCGCCTTCTGGTTCGTGGTGCAGAAAACCTCGCTCGGCCGCGCGCAGCGCGCCTGCGAACAGGACGCGAAAATGGCGGCGCTGCTCGGCGTGGACGTCAACCGCACCATCGCGGCGACCTTCGTCATCGGCGCCGCGCTCGCCGCCGTCGCGGGCGTGCTCTACATGGTCTACTACGGCGTCGTGAACGCCAACGACGGCTTCGTGCCGGGTGTGAAAGCGTTCACCGCGGCGGTGCTCGGCGGCATCGGCTCCATTCCCGGCGCCGTGCTCGGCGGATTGCTGATCGGCCTGATCGAAACCTTCTGGTCCGCCTATTTCTCCGCCGATTACAAGGACGTCGCCGCTTTCTCCATTCTCGCCGTCACGCTCATCTTCATGCCCTCCGGCCTGCTCGGCCGGCCGGAAGTGGAGAAGGTCTGATGGCCGGCGCCCGCGCCAGCGTTCTCGTCGACGCGCTGCGCGCCGCGGCCATCGCCGGCGGGCTGGCCTTCCCGATCGTCGCGCTGCGCGCCGAGCCGGATTTTTCCAACAAGCTGGTGCTGGAGCCGCGCTGGTCGTGGATGTTCGCGGCCATGGCGCTCGCGTTTCTCGTGCGCCTTGCCAGCGCGTTCCTGCCACGGCGCGCGGCGCCGGCCGCAGCCCGACCGCGCGACGAAGCGGCCGCGCGCCGGCGTGGGCGCGCATTCGCGGTCTTCGGCCTCGGCGTCATTTTCGCATGGCCGTTCCTGGTGCTGGTCGTCGCCGGGCCGTCCGGCGCGCTGAAGTGGATCGACAATTACGGCGTTCAGATTCTCATCTACGTCATGCTCGGCTGGGGCCTGAACATCGTCGTCGGGCTCGCCGGTCTGCTCGATCTCGGCTACGTCGCCTTCTACGCGGTCGGCGCCTACGCCTATGCGCTGCTGGCGACGCATTACGACCTGTCGTTCTGGCTCTGCCTGCCGATCGCCGGCATACTTGCGGCGTTCTGGGGCGTGCTGCTCGGCTTTCCGGTGCTGCGCCTGCGCGGCGACTATCTCGCCATCGTCACGCTCGCCTTCGGCGAGATCATCCGCATCGTGCTGGTGAACTTCTCGACGCTGACGAACGGCGACGCCGGCATCGGCAATTTTGCGACCATCACGTTTTTCGGCGTCCCCTTCAACGCCAGCGAAGGCGGTTTCGCGGCGGTGTTCGGCCTCGATCATTCGCCGGTCTACAGGCTGGTCTTTCTCTACTACCTCATTCTCGCGCTCGCGCTTGTCACCAATCTCGCCACGCTGCGCCTGCGCCGCCTGCCCATCGGGCGCGCGTGGGAGGCGTTGCGCGAAGACGAGATCGCCTGCCGCTCGCTCGGCCTCGACACGACGAAGGTGAAACTGACCGCATTCGCGCTCGGCGCGATGTTCGGCGGCTTCGCGGGCGCCTTTTTCGCCGTGCGGCAGGATTTCGTGTCGCCGTCGTCGTTCAATTTCATCGAGAGCGCGACCATTCTGGCGATCGTCGTGCTCGGCGGGCGCGGCTCGCAGATCGGCGTCGCGGCGGCCGCCGTCGCCATCATCGGCGGCTCCGAACTGTTGCGCGAGCTGGATGTGCTGAAACGGTTCCTCGGCTCAGAATTCGACCCCACGCAATACCGCATGCTGCTCGTGGGCCTGGCGATGGTGTTGATGATGAACTGGCGCCCGCGCGGTTTCGTGGCGACGCGCGCGCCGACGATCGCGCTCGGCGAGCGGCGCGCCATCGGCGGCGATCTGGTGCGCGAGGGCCGCGGATGAGCGCGCGCGCGCCGTTTCTGCGCATCGAGAAAATGTCGATGCGGTTCGGCGGCCTCACGGCGGTCGACAACGTGTCGTTCGAGGTCAGCCGTGGCGACATCGCCGCGCTCATCGGCCCGAACGGCGCCGGCAAGACGACCGTGTTCAACTGCATCACCGGTTTCTACAAGCCGACGTCCGGCCGCATCTCGATGGCGCCCGACGGCGCGCTGCCCGATCCCGCCGCCATCGACGCGCTCACCCGCTCGGGCCGGCGCCATCGCGACGGCCTCTACCTGCTGGAGCGCATGCCCGACCACGAGATCGCGCGCGCCGCGCGCGTGGCGCGCACGTTTCAGAACATCCGGCTGTTCGCCGGCATGACCGCGCTCGAAAACCTGGTGGTCGCGCAGCACCAGCCGCTCATGCGCGCCTCCGGCTGGTCGCTGCTCGGTCTGGCGGGGGCGCCGTCGTTCCGCCATGCCGAACGGGCGGCGGTCGCGCGCGCGCGCGACTGGCTTGCCCGCATCGATCTTCTCGCGCGCGCGGACGACCCCGCCGGCGCCCTGCCCTACGGCGACCAGCGGCGGCTGGAGATTGCGCGCGCCATGTGCCTTGGCCCGCAACTGCTGTGTCTCGACGAACCGGCGGCCGGCCTCAACCCGCGCGAGTCCGCCGATCTCAACCGCCTGCTGCGCGCCATCCGCGACGAGTTCGGCGTTTCGATCCTGCTGATCGAGCACGACATGTCCGTGGTGATGGAGATTTCCGACCACGTGGTCGTGCTCGACTACGGCCGCAAGATCGCCGACGGAAAGCCGGAACACGTGCGCGCCGACCCCAGCGTCATCGCCGCCTATCTCGGCGTGCCGGACGAGGAGGTGGCGGCGGCCGAACGGGAGATCGGCGCGTGACCGCCCTCCTCTCGCTTTCCGGCGTCACCGCGTATTACGGCGCCATCGCCGCGCTGAAGGGCGTGGATCTCGCGGTCGAACAGGGCGAGATCGTCACGCTCATCGGCGCGAACGGCGCCGGCAAGACGACGCTGATGATGACGATCTTCGGCGATCCGCGGGCGCGCGACGGGCGCGTGGTCTACGACGGCCGCGACATCACGCATGCGCCCACCCACGAAATCGCGCGGCTGTCCCTCGCGCTCTCGCCGGAAGGCCGGCGCATCTTCGCGCGCATGACCGTCTACGAGAATTTGCAGATCGGCGCCGCGCGCGCGGACGAGGCGCATTTCGCCGCCGATCTCGAGCGCGTGTTCTCCATCTTTCCGCGGCTGAAGGAACGCGCAAACCAGCGCGGCGGCACGCTGTCCGGCGGCGAACAGCAGATGCTCGCCATCGCCCGCGCGCTGATGAGCCGGCCCAAACTGCTGCTTCTCGACGAGCCTTCGCTCGGCCTCGCGCCGCTGGTCGTCAAGCAGATATTCGAGACGATCCGCGCGTTGAACGCGCGCGAAGGGCTGACCGTGTTTCTGGTGGAGCAGAATGCGTTCCACGCGCTCAAACTCGCCCACCGCGGCTATGTGATGGTCAACGGCGCCATCTCGATGTCGGGAACGGGCGCCGAACTTCTCGCCAATCCGCAGGTGCGCGCGGCCTATCTGGAAGGGGGCGCGCATTGACCGCGCTCGTGCCCAGCCTCTGGACTTTCGTCGGCCTCACCCTCGTTCTCGGCGGCGCGGGGGCGTTCGTGTCGGGCCGCGCGGTCGCCGGCGGCTGGCGCAGCCCGCTGATGGCGGCGTTCTACGCCGTCCCGCTGGCCGCGGCCGCGCGCTTCCTCCACTATGCCCTGTTCGACGAGCCGACCGACCCCGCGCAGGCGCTGCTGGCGTTCGCCCTGCTCGCCGCCTTCGCGCTCGCCGGCTATTTCCTTGCCCGCCGCCGCCAGATGGCGCGGCAATATCCCTGGCTCGGCCCATGAACGCCCCGTGACGGGCGACCGGAAATCGGCCAAACTCGCGCCGATGATGGTTCGAGGCCGGCCGCGACGGACCGGCCGCAAGGGGAGAATGGAATGAAGCTCAACCAGCGACTTCTGACGGGCGTGGCGTTGGCGGCCGCCTTCGCTTTGCCAGGCGTGGCCCACGCGCAGTTGAAGATGGGCGTGGCCGGACCGCTCACCGGCGGCTCGGCCTCGTTCGGCGCGCAGCTGAAAATGGGCGCGGAACAGGCGGTCGAGGACATCAACGCGGCCGGCGGCGTCAACGGCCAGAAGATTCAGCTCTCCGTCGGCGACGATGCGGGCGATCCCAAACAGGGCATATCGGTCGCCAACAAGTTCATCGGCGATGGCGTGAAATGGGTGGTCGGCCATTTCAATTCGTCCGTCTCCATTCCCACCTCGCGCGTCTACATGGATTCCAACATCCTGCAGATCACGCCCGCCTCCACCAATCCCGGCCTGACGGAGCCCGATCCCAAAACGAAGCAATCGAAGTGGAACGTCTTCCGCACCTGCGGACGCGACGACCAGCAGGGCGCGGTCGCGGCGGACTACATGCTCAAGAACGCCAAGGGCAAGAAGATCGCCTTCATCCACGACAAGAAGGCCTACGGCAAAGGGCTGGCGGACGAAACGAAAAAGGCGCTGAACGCCGGCGGCGTGAAGGAAGTGCTCTACGAGACGATCAACCCCGGCGAAAAGGACTATTCGGCCATCGTCTCGAAACTGAAGGCCGCCGGCGCCGACATCGTCTACTACGGCGGCGAGCATACCGAAGCCGGGCTGCTGGTGCGCCAGATGCGCGACCAGGGCATGTCGACCGTGCTGATGGGCGGCGACGGCGTCGCGTCGGAGGAATACGCGCAGATCGCGGGAGCGGGCGCTGAAGGCACTCTCATGACCTTCCCGCCGGACCCGCGTCTGAACCCGGCGGCGGCGAGCGTGGTGAAAAAGTTCGAGGCGAAGAAGTTCAATCCCGAAACCTACACGCTCTATTCCTACGCCGCCGTTCAGGTGCTTCAGCAGGCGGCCGAGGCGGCCAAGTCGCTCGACCCGAAGGAACTGGCGAAGGTCATGCACTCGGGTAAGACGTTCAAGACCGTCGTCGGCGACATTTCCTACGACAAGAAGGGCGACGTCACCCGCGCGGACTACGTGGTCTATCGCTGGGTGAAGAATCCCGACGGCAAGATCGTCTACAAGCAGTTGTGATCCCGGGCCCGCCTTCTCCCCGCCGCGGGGAGAAGGCGGCGCGCGCGGGTCCACGCGCGCCTAACCCGCAACCTTCCCGTCCACGATCCGCACCTGGCGGTCCGCGCGCGCGGCGAGCGCCAGATCGTGCGTGACGACGACGACCGCCTTGCCTGTCTCGTCCACCAGCTTGCGCAGGATGTCGAGCGCCTGTTCGCTCGAATGCGTGTCGAGATTGCCGGTCGGCTCGTCGGCCAGCAGCACGCGCGGATCGTTGGCGAGCGCGCGCGCGATCGCGGCGCGCTGACGCTGGCCGCCTGACAGTTGATCCGGCCGCTTGTGCATGTGATCGCCGAGGCCGAGGTCCGATAGCAGGCGTTCGGCGCGCGCGCGCATCTGCGCCTCATTCAGTCGGCCGAGCGCGCGCATCGGAAGCATCACGTTGTCGCGCGCGGAAAATTCCGGCAGCAGAAAATGGAACTGGAACACGAAACCGAGCGTGGCGAGCCGCAAATCCGCGCGCGCGTCGTCGCCCATCGCGCTCGTGGGCTTGCCGAGCACGAACACCTCGCCCGTCGTCGGCCGGTCGAGCAGACCGAGCAGATAGAGCAGCGACGATTTGCCGGAGCCCGACGGCCCCGTCACCGCGACGAATTCGCCAGGACGGACCGCGAAATCGATGCCATCGACGAGCGTCGCCGGCACGTCGCCGGCGATGATGCGCGTCGCCGCCCGCACCTCGATCAGCGGCTCGTCGCCCCCGTTCACGAGGCGCCCCGGATGATGTCGACCGGCTCGACCGCCGCCGCCTTGCGCGCGGGGAAATAGCCGGCCACGAGCGAGGAGGCGAGCGCGATGGCGCCGGCCAGCGCATAATGCGTCGGCGTGTAGTAGAGCGGCAGGTGCGTCGAATCCATGAACGGACTCTTGATCTCGATCTGCCCCATGCCGAGACACAGCAGGTAGCCGAGAACCCAGCCGAGCACGGCGCCGACGACGCCGATGACCGCCGCCTCGATCACGAAGATGCGCCGCACGCTCGCCGCCTTGAAGCCGAGCGACTTCATGATCGCGATGTCGCGCGTCTTCTCGTGCGTGATGGTGGAGACGATGTTGAACGTGCCGAACGAGGCCACCAGCAGAATGGCGCCGACCACCGCATACATGATGATGTTGCGGATCTGGAACGCCGACAGAAGATCCTCGTGCGCCTCCTGCCACGAAACGGATTTGTAGCCCGTCTCCGCCTCGATCCGCTGCGCGATCTCGCGCGCGTCCATCGCATCGCGCGTGCGGATGCGCAATTCGTTCACCAGGCCGATCTGCCCGCCGAGAATCTGCCCCGTCTTGATGAGCGCATAGGATTGCGAGTCGTCGATCTGCGCCACGCCCGAGTGGAACAGGCCGACGATCGTGCAGTCGAGTGAGCGGCCCGCGCCCGACGCCAGCGAAATGGTGTTGCCCACGCGCGCGCCGATTTTCTTGGCGAGTCCGTCGCCCAGAATGATCGCGTTGGAGGACTTGTAGAGCGCATCGAGCGTGCCGACGCGCATCTGCGTCGCGATCTTCGAAACCGAGGCTTCGCGTTTCGGGTCTATGCCCACGAGCGCGGTCGCCGTATCGCGGCCGGCGTAGCGGATGACGACCTTGGCCTGCACGGACGGCGCGACCGCGCCGGGAACCCAGCTCTCGATCGAGGCCATGATCGCCATCGGATTCTTGATGCCCGGCCGCACCACCGGCTTTCTCTGTCCCGCGATCTCGACCGCCGCATATTCCGACTCGGCCGGCTGGCGCGGCGGATTGCGCCGCTCGTCGGTCACCGAAATATGCGGCAGCGAATCCACGAGCTGCGCAATGAAGTCGCGCTGCGAGCCTTCCATCAGCGAGGCCATCATCACCGAAAACCCGACGCCGGTGGCCACGCCCAGCACGCCGACGATCGTCTGTCGCACGCGCGAGCGCACATGCGTCAGCGCGATGTCGAGAATGAAGCTCATGACGATGCGCTCATTGGGCCGACCTCACGGCGCGGCGCGCGCGCCGGCGCCGTCTTTCAGATCGGCGCGCGCGGGCGACACCACGCTCTGTCCAGCCTCCACGCCGGAGACGATCTCCACCATGCGCGTGGCGCGCACGCCGACCTTCACCGGCACACGCCGCAGCACGCCGCTATCCAGCACGAACACCGCGCCGTCGATCACCGCCTCCGCCGGCGCGAGCGTCGCATCCGTCTTTTCGGCCACCACGATATTGGCTTCCACGCTCATGCCGATGCGCAGTTCGCTGTCGGCGGGCAGCGAGAGATACACGCGGAATGTCTTGGTCTGCGGATCGCCGCGCGGCGTGATCTCGGACACGCGCGCCTCCAGCGACTCGCCGGGGAAGCCTTCGTGGCGCAACAGCACCTTCTGTCCCACCGCCACGCGCGCGATGTCTTCCTCGTTCACGTCGGCATTCACGCGCAGCGGCTTTTCCTGTCCCACCCAGAACAGCACGTCCGCATTGCCGACGCCGGCCATGTCGCCGATCTGCCCGTCGCGCCGCAGCACCACGCCGTCGATCGGCGCGCGCAGCGTGAAATCCTCCAGCCGCTGGCGCACGGCCGCGATGCGCGCATCCATCTCGCGCAGCGCGGTCTGCGCCTGTTCGAGCGCGATTTTCGAGGAGGCGCCGCGCGCGAACAGGTCGCCCACGCGCTCCACGTCGTGCTTGAGTTGCGCGCGCCGCGCGTCGAGTTCGTTCAGATTGGCGCGCGCCTCCGTATCGTCGAGCCGCGCCAGAACGTCGCCCGCCTTCACCGTGCGGCCCTCGCACTGGCATATGTCGACAATACGCTTGCGCTGGTTGGCGATCACCTTGGCCCAGCGCACCGGCTCCACCACGCCCGTGGCGTAGACCACCTGCGCGACCGGCCCGCGCTGCACGATGGCGAGCGTGACCGCGGGCGGGCGCGTGTAATAGGCGAAGGCGCCGAAGGCGGCCGCCGCCAGCACGACGAGCAACGCGAGAGACTTCAGCGCGCGCATGGCGTTCCGCTCACCCGAAATTCGCGAGCGCGGGGAAGGTTTCCAGCAGCCAGAAACTCATCTGCTGCATGCCGCCCGACAGAAACGCCAGTCCGGTCACGACCAAAAGCGCGCCCACCACCCGCTCCACCGTGCGGAAATGCGCGCGAAACCGCCGCATGAAACCCATGAAGGGTTCGATCGCCAGCGCGGCCAGCAGGAACGGAACGCCGAGCCCGGCCGAATAGACCGCCAGCAGCCCCGCCCCCTTGGCCACCGTGTCCTCCGACGAGGCGATGGCGAGAATGGCGGCGAGGATCGGTCCGATGCACGGCGTCCAGCCGAAGGCGAACGCCAGTCCCATCACATAGGCGCCGAACACGCCCACCGGCTTTTCCACCTGCAGCCGCTTCTCGCGATAAAGCCACGCGATGCGGAATATGCCGAGAAAGTGCAGGCCCATGACGATGATCGCCAGGCCCGCGAGCGTCGACAGAATATCGAGATTGGCGCGCAGCGCCTGCCCGAACACGCTGGCGGTCGCCCCCAGCGCCACGAACACGGTGGAGAAGCCCGCGACGAACACCAGCGCCGCCACCACCACGTCGCGCCGCGCCCGGCGGGCGCCGGCATCGGCCAGCTCCTCCACCGTCGTTCCGGCGATATAGGTGAGATAGGGCGGCACCAGCGGCAGCACGCACGGCGAGAGGAAGGACAGAACGCCGGCGGTCGCTGCGGCGGTGATCGTGACTTCTGCGGCCATGCCGGTTTCTATCCGACCGGCGCCGCGTTGGAAACGACAAACGACAGGCGGGCCCGTCTTGTTTTCGACACGGTCGCTGGCGCAATGTGGCGGCCGGCCCCACGATCACCTCCAACGACAACCTCCAACGACGCCCGCCAACCACGCCCGCCAACGACATGGGATCCTCATGCGCCTGATTTTCTCCGCCGCGCTCGCCCTCGCCGCGCTGTCCGCGCCGGCTTTCGCCGACATCAAGACCGCCTGCAGGAAGGATGTCGACGCGCTCTGCAAGTCGGTCAAGCCCGGAGGCGGCAAACTTCTCACCTGCATCGCCGAAAACCGCGCCAAGGTGTCGGGCGACTGCAAGGTCGCCATCGCCGACCGCATGCTCGAGCGTCGCGCCAAGGCGGAGGCGGACAAGAAAAGCGGCAAGTCGTCGTCTTCGAAGGATGACGACGAGTGACGGCCGGCAGGACTAGAAACGCTCCGCGCTGAACGGCGCGGGATCGCAGAACGGTTCTTCCCCCGTCATCATTTCGGCGATCAGCCGGCCCGTGACCGGGCCGAGCGTCAGCCCGTGGTGCTGGTGGCCGAAATCGAACCACAGGCCCGCATGGCGCGGCGCCGGGCCGATCACCGGCAACAGGTCCGGCAGGCACGGCCGCCGCCCCAGCCACGGTTCGGCGTCGGCGCGCGCGCCCAGCGGAAAGCGCGTGCGCGCGACCGGCTCGACCGCGTCGAGCTGCACGGGGCTCGGCGGCGCGTCGCGCCGGGCGAATTCCGCGCCCGTGGTCAGGCGCAGCCCCGCCTGCATCGGCGCGACGAGATAGCCGCCGTCGACATCGAGCACCGGATGACGCATGACGGCGCCCTCGCGTGGCGCGTAGTGCATGTGGTAGCCGCGTTTGACGCCGAGCGGCATTTCGTAGCCGAGCGGCCGGAACACGTCGTCCGACCACGGCCCGAGCGCGACGACCGCCTCGCGCGCTTCCAGAAGGCCGTGTTCGGTGGCCACGCGCCACCCCTGCCCCGTTTCCTCGAGGCTGCGCGCGTCGCCCCCCGCCAGCCGCCCGCCGCGTTGCTCGAACAGCCGCCCGTAGGCGAGCGCCAGCGCGCCGGGATCGCTCACCGCCACCGTATCGCGATAGTGGATGGCGCCGAGAAAACCCGAAACGTTTGGCTCCAGCGCCGCGAGCGCGGCCGGATTGAGGAAATCGACGGCCAACCCGTGCTCCTGGACCGTGCGCGCCTCGTCGATGCCCTCGCTCAGGCTCTCCTGCCGGCGGAACGCCTTCAGCCAGCCCGTACGGCGCAGCAGGTCGCCCGCGCCCGCGGCCGCCGCCAGTTTTTCGTGTTCCACGACGCAGCGTTCGATCAGCGGCAGCGCGGCTCTGGCATGGGCCTTCGCGCGTTCCGGCGCGCTCTCCCAGAAATAGCGGGCGACCCACGGCAGGATATGCGGCAGCGCGCGCCAGTCGATCCGCGCCTCGGGCGCCCGGCCGGCCAGCACGCGCAGGATTTTCGTCATGTCGCGCGGGAAGGTGTAGAGCGAGACGGACGCGCGCTCGATCAGCCCCGCATTGCCGAAACTCGTCTCTCGCCCCGCCGCCCCGCGCCGGTCGACGATCGCCACGTCGCGCCCGCGCGCCTGCAGCGCCAGCGCCGCGCCCAGCCCGACCATACCCGCGCCGAGCACGACCACATCGCATCGCATGACCGAATCTCTCCGTTGCCGCTCACCTTAACGCGCCATGCCGCCGATCGGCGCCATCCCGCGACATCGCGTCATCGGGCATATGGGCGGCCGGGCGCGATGGCGCCACAAACCGGCGCCAGAAGCGAACGATCAGGAACCGGAGAACGACCATGGCCTATTACTTTTCCAGAACGCTCGACTGCCCGTTCGACGAGGCCGTGCGCCGCGCGACCGAGGCGCTGAAGGCGCAGGGATTCGGCGTTCTCACCGAGATCGACGTGCAGGCGACGTTCAAGACCAAAATCGGCGTCGATTTCCGCCCCTATCGCATTCTGGGCGCCTGCAATCCGAAACTGGCGCACGAGGCTTTGTCGGCCGAGGACAAGATCGGTCTGATGCTGCCGTGCAACGTGATCGTGCAGGACGCCGGCGGCGGCCGGACGGAAGTGGCGGCCATCGACCCCGTCGCCTCCATGCAGGCGGTGGTCAATCCGGGCCTCGGCGCCACGGCCGCCAACGTGCGCGGCCTGCTGGAGAAGGCGATCGCGTCGCTGTGAGCGGCGCCGGCGCCTTACCCGGCCCGGGGTTTGTGCTATAGCGCCCCCATGTCGTCCGCGCCCCGCCCCATCCGCATCCTGCCTTCCATTCTCGCCAGCGATTTCGCGCGCCTCGGCGAGGAGGTGCGCGCCTGCATCGCGGCGGGCGGCGATATGGTCCATATCGACGTCATGGACGGCCATTTCGTGCCGAACCTCACCTTCGGCCCGGACATCGTGAAGGCGATCCGCCCGGCCACCGACGCGCCGTTCGACGTGCACATGATGGTCGCCCCCGTCGATCCGTGGATCGAACCTTTCGCCAAAGCCGGCGCCGACGTCATCTCCGTCCACGCCGAGGCCGGCCCGCATCTGCACCGCTCGCTGCAACTGATCCGCGCGGCGGGCAGGAAGGCCGGCGTGGTGCTGAATCCCGGCACGCACGAAAGCGTGCTGGAACCCGTGCTGGACGACATCGACATGGTGCTGCTGATGTCGGTCAACCCCGGCTTCGGCGGCCAGAAATTCATTCCCGCGACGCTCGAGAAAATCCGCCGCGTGCGCGCGATGATCGAAGGCCGCGCCATCGCGCTCGAAGTGGACGGCGGCGTCACGCCCGACAACGCCGGCGCGCTCGCCGCCGCCGGCGCCGACTGGCTGGTCGCAGGTTCCTCCGTCTTCAAGGACGGCCCCGCCCACTACGCCCGCAACATCGCCGCCATCCGCAACGCGGCCGAAGCCGCGCGCGGCGTGCTCGTCTGATCTTCATCCCGCAGAGACACACATGATCCCGCGCTATTCCCGCCCCGAAATGGTCGCCATCTGGGAGCCCCAGACGCGTTTCAAGATCTGGTTCGAGATCGAGGCCTACGCCTGCGAGGCGCTGGCCGAGATCGGCGTCATCCCGAAGGAGAGCGCGGCCGCGATCTGGAAGAACGCGAAGGACGTGACCTTCGACGTCGCGCGCATCGACGAGATCGAGCGCGTGACCAAGCACGACGTCATCGCCTTCCTCACCCATCTGGCCGAATTCATCGGCCCGGACTCGCGCTTCGTCCACCAGGGCATGACGAGTTCCGACGTGCTGGACACGTGCCTGGCCGTGCAGCTCAAGCGCGCGAGCGACATTCTCATCAAGGACGTCGACGATCTGCTCGCCGCGCTGGAGCGGCGCGCCTTCGAGCACAAGATGACGCCGACCATCGGCCGCTCGCACGGCATCCACGCCGAGCCGGTCACCTTCGGGTTGAAGATGGCGCAGGCGCACGCCGAGTTCCAGCGCTGCCGCGCCCGTCTCGTGGCGGCGCGCGAGGAGATCGCGACCTGCGCCATTTCCGGCGCCGTCGGCACCTTCGCCAATATCGATCCGCGCGTGGAGGAATATGTCGCGACAAAACTCGGCCTGAAGCCCGAGCCTGTCTCCACGCAGGTCATCCCGCGCGACCGCCACGCCATGTTCTTCGCCACGCTGGGCGTCGTGGCCTCGTCCATCGAGCGCGTGGCCGTCGAAATCCGGCATCTGCAGCGCACCGAGGTGCTGGAGGCGGAGGAATATTTCTCGGAAGGCCAGAAAGGCTCCTCCGCCATGCCGCACAAGCGCAACCCGGTGCTGACCGAAAACCTCACCGGCCTTGCGCGCCTCGTGCGCGGCATGAGCGCGCCGGCGATGGAGAACGTCGCGCTGTGGCACGAGCGCGACATTTCGCATTCTTCCGTCGAGCGCATGATCGGCCCGGACGCCACCATCACGCTCGACTTCGCGCTCGCGCGCCTGACCGGCGTGATCGACAAGCTGCTCGTCTATCCGGCCAACATGCAGAAGAACCTCGACCGTCTCGGCGGCCTCGTCCATTCGCAGCGCGTGCTGCTGGCGCTGACGCAGAAGGGCGTGAGCCGCGAGGACAGCTACGCCTACGTCCAGCGCAACGCGATGCCCGTGTGGCGCGGCGAGGGCGACTTCCTCACGCTTCTGAAGAAGGACAAGGACGTGTCCGGGAAACTGTCGGACGGCGAACTCGAGGAACTGTTCGACCTCGGCTACCACACCAAACACGTGGACACGATCTTCAGGCGCGTGTTCGGCCGCGCCTGACGGGTCACCGCCCCTTTTCGAAACTTTCGAGCGGCTCGGCGAACCGCACCCAGGGTTCGGCCGAACGCGTCCAGATCTGCGCGGTCGGCTTGACGGTGGAATAGTCGTCGAGCGTGCCGGCCTTCAGCACCAGCACCCCCGGCCGCGCCTCCGGCTCGCTCGCCAGCGACGAACCGCAATTCGAGCAGAACCGGCGGTGCAGGATGTTGCCGCTCTCGGCGGTGTCGCGATACGAGGCCATATGGCCCTCGAAGGTCATCTGGTCCTTCTGCACCACGAGATTGATCGAGAAGGCCGAGCCCGAGATCTTCTGGCAATGGGTGCAATGGCACACCGTCGTGGCCAGCGGCGCGCCTTGGAGCGTGTAGCGAACGCGGCCGCACAGGCAACCGCCCTTGAGTTCGGTCATGGGCTGTCCTCCTCGCCTTCAATGTGGCCGTGCGCGCGCGCGCCCGTCAATCCGATTTGACAGGGCGTCGGGCGCGCTTTATCACCCGCGCCAGCTACGCCCGGTTCCGCCGGGCGCAGCCGTTCGCACCCGTGGCCGTTCCCGCTCCGTCTTCGACGCAGGGTGAGCAGCCTGTCGGCTTCCCTCGGGGGAAGCAGAGGAGGGCGCGTTCTTCCACCCTGCGCGGTGGGAGGACTGCGGTCAGACGCGGCCCCTGGGCCGGCGTCCGTCGTCCTTGCGCCGCGCGCGACCTTTCGGGACGAACATGACCAAACGCGCAGAATCCAAGTACAAGATCGACCGCCGCATGGGGCAGAACATCTGGGGCCGTCCGAAGTCCCCGGTGAACCGCCGCGAATACGGCCCCGGCCAGCACGGCCAGCGCCGCAAGGGCAAGCTGTCCGACTTCGGCACGCAGCTGAAGGCCAAGCAGAAGCTGAAGGGCTATTACGGCAACATCTCCGAGAAGCAGTTCCGCAAATATTACGCCGAAGCCATCCGCATGAAGGGCGATTCCGGCGACAACCTGATCGGCCTGCTCGAGCGCCGGCTGGACGCGGTGGTCTATCGCGCGAAATTCGTGCCGACCGTGTTCGCCGCCCGCCAGTTCGTCAATCACGGTCACGTCAAGGTCAACGGCCGTCGCGTGAACATCGCCTCCTATCAGGTGAAGGTGGGCGACGTGGTCGAGATCAAGGAAAGCTCGCGCCAGCTGACGATGGTGCTGGAGGCGCAGGGCCTCGCCGAGCGCGACGTGCCGGATTATTACGACGTCGACCATTCCAAGGGCGTGGCGAAGCTCACCCGCGTGCCCGGTCCGACCGACGTGCCCTACCCGGTGCAGATGGAGCCGAACCTGGTCATCGAGTTCTATTCGCGCTGATTTTGCGCGAAGCGACCTCCGCCCACAGGATCGAACCGCCGGCCGCGAGCCGGCGGTTTTTTCATGCGCGATCCGCACCTGATCCGCGACCCGCACTTGACCAATGCGTTCCCGACGCCTGCGGAATCCGGTAACATGTGGCTTCGCAGCGCCGGTTGGCGGCGCAGGGGGGAGATCGCGATGGGATTTGCATGGCGCCTGGCCGGTCTGGCGTTTCTGGCGGGGCTCGTTCCGGCTGAGGCCGACCACCGTCCGATTCCCCAGGAGGACCTCGATTATCCCGGAACGATCGCGGTCGCCGACGGCCATGGGGCCGTGGATGTGCGCATCCATTACCTGGCGCAGGAGGACTGCTGGCGAATCAACTCCGCGCGCGAGGGCCTTCCCAACGCCGCGACCGACGAGCCGACCGAGCGCCATCTCTACATCACCGTGGCCGTCGAAAAGACCGCCGAGACCTGCCAGCAGAGGCTCAACGACCTGACCGCGCGGCTGCAGATTCCCGACAAGCCGGGTCGGATCAGCGTCGATATCCTTTTCGTCGACCAGCGCGGGGTCTACCAGCGCTCGCAGCGCCACCGCATCTTGCGCTGAACCGCGCTGCGGCCCGACGCCGCAGTTTGATCCGCGTCAAGGACGCGCGCGCGCGCGCGCCCGACGATGCGACTCTTGATAAAGATCACTTTCCGCTAGGGGCATGTCATGTGGCGCGTCGTCATTCTTCTGTGGGTCATTCTCGCGCCGACGCTTGCGGGCATTGCGGTCATGGCCATTCTCGCGATGCCGTCGATGGCCGGACAGGCCATGAAATGGATTCCGATTCTCGCGCTCGGGGGCGCGATTGTGGCGCTGCCGGTCAGCGCGGCCATCGCCAAAGTCATCACCGGTCGCATGGCCTGAACGGCCCCTACGCATAAAAAAGCAAGAACGGTTCTGGTAACCCATCGACAGGCGGCGCATACGCTCCGCCTGTTTTTTTTATGCGATCTTTTTATCGATCCTGGCCAGGAACTGGCCAAAGCGCATCAGCCCCTCCGGCCAGGGGCCATGGCCGCTCTCGGGATCGATGTGGCCGGACAGGCCGGCGTCCGCGAGCGTCGCGCCCCATGCGGCCGCGTAGGCGGCGGCGTCCTCGTAGTCGCACCACGAATCGTTGCGGCTGGCGACCAGCAGCGCGGGAAAGCCGAGCGGCGCGCGCGGCGCGTGCGCGAATGCCGGGTCGACGCCGGCCGCCGCGCGCAGCGCCGTTTCGGACGGCGGCGCGACGAGAAAGGCCGCCACGACAGTGTCGAGCCGCGCCGCCGCGTGCACGCCGGCGAGCGCGCCGAGCGCATGGCCAACGAGAACGACCGGGCGCTCCGCCGCGCCGGCCGCGCGTGCGATCGCCTGCGTCCATTCCTCGAGCCTGGGCGCATCGAAATCGCGCTGCTCCACGCGCCGCGCGGTCGACAGCCTGGCCGCCCAGCGCATGTACCAGTGGTCCGGCGAACCGCCGCCCAGACCCGGCAGAATCAGCAGATCGCATTCCGAGGCGCGCATTCGTGGTCTCCGCCGCGCCAAGAAGAAGCCGGCCAGCGGCCGGCTTCGTGTGACGCTTGATGTGATGTTCTTCTTCGCGCGAACCGGATATCGCTATCCTTCCAGTCCGCCCATGTGTTTCTGCGCGTAAAGCGGCAGGCCGACCTGGTCCACGAGGTTGAGCTGGGTTTCGAGGAAGTCGATATGGCCCTCCTCGTCGCTGGCCAGTTCCTCGAACAGCTCCATCGACACGCGATCGTTCACGCTGTCGCAATATTTCGCGGCTTCCAGATAGAGCGCGCGCGCCTCCACCTCGGCCGCGAGATCGGCCTTGAGAATCTCCTCGATCGTCTCGCCGATGCGCAGCGGATCGAGCGTCTGCATGTTGGGGAACCCTTCGAGAAACAGGATGCGCGCGACGAACTTGTCGGCGTGCTGCATCTCCTCGATCGATTCCTCGCGCCATTTCTTCGCCAGGTCCTTAAAACCCCAATCGTCGAGAATGCGGTAATGCAGCCAATACTGGCTGACGGCCGTCAGCTCGCTGCGCAAGCCGCGATTGAGATATTCGATGACCTTCGCGTCGCCCTTCATTCCAGCCTCCGGTTGAACCCCGTTTACGTTCACGCCGCCTTGCGGGCAGCGTCCGCGCGCGCCTGGCACATGCAATCACCCGGCGCGCAGGCGCACCCGTGCTCACGCGCGTCTTTCAGGATGGAAGATAGTGTCGATGCGCAACGGCCGCATTGTGGCGCACAGCCAAGCCGCGCGTAGATGTCGCGCAAGCGGTCGGGCGGACCCTCGGCGCTATTGCAACATCCGCGAACGTCGCGGTCCGACAAACGATTGCACGAGCAGACGATCATGCGCGGCCTCAGTTTGGAATCGTTCTAAAATACCAATATTTTCAACCATTTAACATGATGCGCGCGGCGCCGCAAGAGCAGCGCGCCGCAGCGGAACGCCGCACCCCCCGCGAGAGCGGCGCCGCAACGGGTCGAAGCGCCACGCGCTTGGGGACGATGGACGCGCCCTTCAGGTTCTGAAGAACGCGCCGGCCATCATGCCGCCGTCGATGACGAGTTCCGTGCCGCTGACGTAGGACGAGGCGTCGCTGGCCAGCCACAGCACGCCGCGCGCGATGTCGTCGGCCGTTCCCGCGCGCTCCAGCGGCACGCTGCGATGGGCGATGGCGTGCGGGTCCATGGGCGCGTTCGCGCGCGAGGTTTCCGCATCGAGCGGAATCTTGCCCCAGATCGGCGTGTCGATGATGCCGGGATGGACCGTGTTGCAGCGGATTTTGTCGCCGGCGGCGGCGCATTCGAGCGCGACCGCCTTGCCGAAGAAACGGACCCCGCCCTTGGTCGCGCAATAGCCGGCCAGCCCGACCGCGCCGCGCAGGCCCGCGACCGACGACATGAGAATGATCGAGCCGCCGCCCGCGCGCCGCATGGCCGGAATGCAGTGCTTGCAGGACAGGAACACGCCGTCGAGATTGATGGCGTTCTGTTTGCGGAAATCGGCGAGCGTCATCTCCACCACCGGCGCCGCAAGGCCGACGCCGGCGTTCGACACCAGCACGTCCAGCCGGCCGAAGGTGGTCTCCGCTTCCGCGACGACCTCGCTCCAGCGATGCTCCTCCGTCACGTCCTGCGTCAGAAAGATCGCCTGTCCGCCGGCGGCGCGGATGGCCTCCACCAGTTCCACGCCGCGCCCCGCGTCGATGTCGGTCGCGACCACGCGCGCGCCTTCCTTCGCCAGCAGCATCGCGCACGCCGCCCCGATGCCGGACGCCGCGCCCGTCACGAGCGCCACCTTGCCTGTCGCCTGCCCCATGCCGTTTCCTTCCCGTTGTTGTTGTCCGCGACTGTGCAGACTGCGTCCGGCGCAGGCAAGCGCGTGCGCCGCGACCGCCGAAAATTCTCCCGACCGTCACGAAACACCCGACGGCGCCGGGCGTTACGTTCGCAGGGCTGGGCGACCGAAGGAGCGATCATGTCGATCTCCCGTCGCGCGCTCATCGCCGGCTCCGCGAGCGTTCTGGCGGTGGACGCCTTCGCGCAATCCGCGCCCCCTGCCGTCCCCCTCGCCAGAGGCCTTCCGCCCGGCGTGCCGCTGGCGGCCGGCCTCGAAGCGCTACCCGGCAAGAAGCCGCTCATCCGCCTGTCATATCGTCCCCCGAACTACGAAACGCCCGTCGCCTATTTCGCCGACGCCATCACACCCAACGACGCGTTCTTCGTGCGCTATCATCTGTCCGAAATTCCCCGGATCGATCCGGCCGCTTGGTCCTTGACGGTTTCCGGCGGCCAGGCCGAAGTGAAGCTCGACCTCGCGGCGCTGAAGGCGATGCCTCCGGCCGAGGTCGTCGCCGTCTGCCAGTGTTCGGGCAACAGGCGCGGGCTGTCGAACCCGCATGTCGCCGGGGTGCAGTGGGGCTATGGCGCGATGGGCTGCGCGCGCTGGAAAGGCGCGCGGCTGAAGGATGTTCTGGCGAAAGCCGGCGTTCCGCAGAACGCGGTCGAGATCGTCTGCAACGGCGCGGATTTCGCGCCCGTCGACAAGACGCCGGACTTCGTGAAAAGCCTGCCGATGTGGAAGGCGCTCGACGACAACACGCTGCTCGCCTACGAGATGAACGGCGCTCCGCTGCCGCACTGGAATGGCGCGCCGGTCCGTCTCATCGCGCCCGGCTGGACGGCCACCTATTGGGTCAAGCACCTCACCGACATCCGCTTCGTCGACATGCCGTTCGACGGGTTCTGGATGAAGAGCGCCTATCGCCTGCCGCTGGGGCTGTTTCCGTCCGTCGACCGTTTCGTCTCGCAGGAAACGGCCGTCAACACGCCCATCACCGAAATGGTCGTCAATTCGCTGATCGTCAGCCCGCCCGACGGCGTGCGGATTCGCTCCGGTCCGCTGGCCGTGACAGGGCTGGCCTGGGACGGCGGACACGGCGTGGAGCGCGTGGACGTGTCGCTCGACGAAGGCGCGCAATGGCGGCCGGCCACGCTCGGCGACGATCTCGGACGCTTCGCCTTCCGCACGTGGCGCTTCGAAACGCACACCAACCCCGGCCCGTTGACGATTCTCGCGCGCGCGACCAACGCGGCCGGACAGACGCAGGTGTCGCAAGCGATCTTCAACCCGGCCGGCTATCACCACAATGTCGTCAGCCGCGTGAGCGCGCTCATCACATGAGGGAGGCGACCATGCGCCAAATGTATCTCGTCGCGTTGCTTCTGGCCGCGACGCACGCGACGGCCGACGAAAGCGCCATCAAGCTGAAGGAGGCGCCGGGCGCGGACGCCGTGCGCGCCAATTGCGCCGCATGCCATTCGCTCGATTACCCGATCGCCAATTCCGGCTTTCTCGACGCGAAGGGCTGGGACGGCGTGGTGACGAAAATGGTGAAGACGTTCGGCGCGCCGATCGACGCGGCGGACGCCAGGACCATCGTCGATTACCTGTCGAAGAACTACGGCCGGTAGACGCCGCGCCCTCTCCCGCTTGCCGGGAGAGGGCCGCCGTGACGCCTACCCCAGCTTTACGAGCTGCTTGCCGAAATTCTTGCCCTTGAGCATGCCCAGGAACGCCGACGGCGCGCTCTCGACGCCCTCGGCGATGGTCTCGCGCCATTTCAGCTTGCCGGTCGAGGCCAGGCCGATCAACTCGCTGAGCGCCTGCTGCCAGATGTCCATGTGGTCGGACACGATGAAGCCGGTGATCGTCGCGCGCTTGACGAGCAGCACGCGCAAATCCTCCAGCGTCGATTTCTCCGCGCCCTCGTAGGATGCGATCAGCCCGCACACCGCGATGCGCGCGAAATCGTTCAGCCGGCGCGCGCACAGACGGAACGGCTCGCCGCCGACGTTCTCGAACAGGCCGTCGATTCCCTTGGGCGTGGCGGCCTTCAGCTGGTCCGCGAAATCGGTCGCCTTGTGATCGACGCAGGCGTCGTAGCCAAGTTCCTGCACCGCGAATTTGCATTTGTCCGGCCCGCCCGCGATGCCGACCGCGCGCGCCCCCCTGGCCTTCGCCAGTTGCCCGACCACCGTGCCGACAGCGCCGGTGGCCGCCGAAACGACGACCGTTTCGCCGGCCTTCGGCGCGATGATCTTGTTGAGTCCGTACCACGCGGTCACGCCCGGCATGCCGAGCGGCCCGACGAAAGCCTGCAACGGAACCTTCGAGGCGTCGACCTTCGACAGCGCGCGCCCGTCGCTCAGGCTGTAGAGCTGCCAGCCGCCGTTCGGCGAGACGACCTTATCGCCGACCTTGAACCTGTCGTTGTTGGAAGCGACGACCTCGCCCGCCGTGCCGCCGATCATCACCTCGTCGATGGCCTGGCTGGCGGCGTAGGATTTGGATTCGTCCATGCGCCCGCGCATATAGGGGTCGAGCGACAGCCACAGGTTGCGCACCAGCACCTGCCCCGCGCCCGGCTGCGGCGCCTCTTTCTCGAAGAAACGGAAATTGTCTTCGCGCGCAGCGCCCTGCGGCCGCGAGGCGAGCACGAAACCTTTGTTGATGGGCATTTTTCTCTCCCGATCCGTTATGGCGCCGACATTACACGAGCGGCGCGAGCGCGGAAAACCTATTCGGCGCGGGCGACGGGCGCGCCGAACGAGGGGTCCGCGACGAGCCCGAACCGCGCGAGCACGGCCGCGAGCGCTGCGTCCGGCGCGGCGCCCGAGGTGAACAGCGCCCGCCCCGGCGCCGGGAGGGCGGCCCCCGCCGCATCCTGTGCGCCAGCGACATGCGCGACGCGCCGCGCGATGGCGCGCGCGGGATCGATCCATGCGACCGGCCATGGCGCGAGCCGCACCAGCCGCTCCATCAGCAGCGGATAATGCGTGCACGCGAGCACGACCGTGTCCGTGCGCCTGTCCCCGCGCGCAACGAAACAGGGCGCGATCTCGCGCGCGATGTCCGCGTCCGGCACGGGCCGCGCATGCATGAAATCTTCCGCCAGCGCGGCCAGATGCGTGGAGCCGACGAGTTCGACCGAACAATGCGCGGCGAAGGACGACACGAGATCGCGCGTGTAGTCGCGGGCGACCGTGCCCGGCGTCGCCAGCACCGAGATGAGGCCCGACTTCGTGCCCTCGGCGGCGGGTTTGATGGCCGGCACCGTGCCGACGAACGGAATGCCGGCGAACGCCGCGCGCAGATGCGGCAGCACGAGCGTGGAGGCGGTGTTGCAGGCGACGACGACCACGTCCGGCCGCACATCCGCCACCAGCCGGCGCATGACCGCCACCACGCGCCACACCAGATCGTCCGCCGCCCACGCGCCGTAAGGAAAAGCGGAATCGTCGGCCGCATACACGAATGCGGCGCCGGGCAGAGCGGCGACGATTTCGCGATGGACGGTCAGTCCCCCGAGCCCCGAATCGAAAACCAGAATGCGCATCGGCGCGACCATACAGAACCGCGCGCCGGTTTTGGATGGGTTCACGGCGCCGGGGACGGCACGGCGGCGACGTCGTCCAGAACGAGCTGCTGCATGGCGCAGATGAACGACGACAGCATGTATCCGTTGTGCTGCGCCAGCGCGTTGTCGAGCGTGCGCACGTTCCAGAACGGATCGTTCGCGCGGGTGATCGCCGCCAGCCCCGCCAGATCGAACCCGTGCTGGAACCTGAGCGCCGGGCGCCTTTCGGGCGGCAGCAGGATCGCATCCCAGAACGTCGCCGACCCCTGGCCGGCCATTCTCAGGCGCCGCGCCTCCATCAACCAGTCGGTCGCGCGCGGGCACGCCGCCTCCGGCCCGCCGATGTCGGCGTAGTCGACGCTCGTCTCGCGCGCCGGCCCGTCCTCGCGCGTCTGCTTGCGTTGCGGACCGGAAAAGCGCCAGCCGCGCGCCTCGTGCGTCGTGCCGAACGGGCGGCCGGAGAAATAATAATCGCGCGCCGCGCCGAGCGGACCGCGCGGCGGATCGAGGTGGCCGATGGTGCGCGTCTGCTCGACATCCGTGTTCATGAACGGAAACAGCGGCAGCCACATCGAGAGTTCGTAAAGCAGGCGCGGAACGAGCCACGCGGGCCGCGCCTCCTCGCACGGGTCCGGCGCGCCGCCGAGCCTGCGCGCGTAGCGTTCCAGCGAATTGGCGATGGGCCGGAAATCCCACCGGAACAGCGGGAACAGATCGTAGGTCGCCGAATCGTAGTCGATATAGCGACTGCGGCGCGCCTTCTCCTCCGCCATCATCTGCTGCTGCTCGCGCGCGTTGGCCTCGGCGCTGGCGCGGCTCTGGCCCTCGTCGAGCGACTTGGCGACCTGCACGGCGGGGGGCGCGCAGTCGATGGCGCGCACGCCGCCCGGCGGCCAGTCGCGCGCCGCCGTCACCGAAACGAGCGCGGGCCGCTGCTCGGCGCGGAAGAACAGATGTCCGAGCGCGTGCTGATCCGCGCGCGCCTTGTCCGCCAGCGACATGGCGGTGCGCCGCCACACCGCGCGCTGCATCTGCGTCCATTTCGCCGCCTCCGCCGCCGGGTTGACGAGAACGACGAGATTGCCGACGGGCGCGGGCACGAAATCGGCGCGCTCCACCCTCTGCGCGCCCGCCTCCGTGACGATCCGCCCCGGCCGATGCGCCTCCACCCGTTTCAGCATCTGGTCCTGCACGGCGGTGGCGAGGAGATTGCCGCCGAGCGAATGACCGAACACGATCATCCGCGCCTGATGCGCCCGGCCCGCATCCGTCGTCGCCACGCACCAGTCGGGATCGGCCGGCGTCCTGTCTCGCAACAGTTCGGCATGTTCGCATGGCGCGAGATCCTGCGGGCGCAGCGCGCGCTGCAGGCCGATGGTGCGCTCGACCGCCTGCAACGCCGCGTAGACGGCCGGCGCGATCGCCTCGCTCACCGGTTTGCGATCGAACAGGCTGAACGTCGCGCCATACGAGGCGAGGCCGCCCAGCAGCGAGGCCGCCCAGCAATCGCCGCCGCCGCACAGAACGCGCACGACCGGGGCGAACCGCGCACGGAACTTGGTCTCGTCGAGCCGCGCCCCGCGCCAGCCGATGAACACCGCCGTCACGCGCATGTCGCAGAACCGCGCATCGCCCGCC
Source organism: uncultured Methylocystaceae bacterium (assembly GCA_937870755.1). Classification (GTDB taxonomy): domain Bacteria; phylum Pseudomonadota; class Alphaproteobacteria; order Rhizobiales; family Beijerinckiaceae; genus JAJXWB01. The sequence continues at coordinate 3,063 of CALMZV010000097.1, read as the reverse complement.
GCGCAGCGATCGGCCACGAACCGCGCGGCGTGCGCGGCGTAGACGCGCACGTTCGCGACATTGCCGTCGCCGATCTGCGCGTTGTGCCGCCAGCCGTGGGCGAACGCGACGACGAAATTCTTGTCGCTCTCCTTCAGCCGCGCGATCAGCGCCTCCAGTTGGCCGCGCGGCGGCTGCGCGGCGCCGGCGAGCCCGCCGTCGCACACGCCCGCTTCGAGTTGCGATTGCGCGCACAGGAGATACGGATCGCCGTTCTCCTGAAATTCGAGAAAGGCGAGATCGTAGGCGAGCGCCGGGCCGCCATCTTTCGCCGGCACGACATGGCGTTGCGCCGCGCAGCGCAGTTTCCTGCTCCAGTCGGCGCCCGCGCGTTCGACGAGCAGCGCCTCGTCGTTGCCGTGATCGGCGAGTTCGCGCCAACCCGCGCCCGCCGCGCACAATGGCGCGGCCGGATCGAGCGCGCGATAGGCGACGTCGCGCGAGGTCTGGTGAAAAAGATTGATGACAACCATCAGCAGCGCGGCGGCCGCGCCGAGGTAGAGCGCAGTCCGCATGAGCCGCGCGAACGCGCGCCACGTCCACGCCGCGACGGCGACGGCGCCGCGCCACGCGACGCCGACGATTGCCCGCAACTTTCGAAAAACGCCGTCGATCCAGCCCATCTCGCGCCCCGACGGAAAACGTTCCGACGCAAGACTACACGCGATGCGCGCGCGCGCAAACGTTCATGCGGCTTCGCGCGTTGGAGGGCTGGAGAAGCGCAGCACGCCGTCCTCGATCGCGCCGTAGCGCATGTCGAGAAAATCGCGCGGATAGTTCTGGTCGAGCCGCCACGGCTTGTCCGCGTCCTGCACCGGAAACTTGCCGGCCGCGCGCGCGAAATAGCCGGACGAGAAATCGCTCCACGCCTCGCGCCGCGCCCCACCCGCGCCGGCGCGCACCGGCGTGACGATGCGCGCGCCGCGCGCGTCCATCGTCTTCAGAAGCCGGCACACATAGTCGCAGATGAGATCGGCGCGCAACGTCCACGAGGCGTTCACATAGCCGAACACGGCCGCCAGATTGGGAACGCCCGAGAACATCGCGCCACGATAGTAATACGTCGCGCCGAGATCGAGCGGCGCGCCGTCGATCGTCACGCGCGCGCCGCCGAGCGGTTGCAGGATCAGCCCCGTCGCGGTCACGATCAGATCGGCATCGAGCGTCGCGCCGCTTTCGAGCGCGAGGCCCGCGTCGGTGATGCGCGCGATCCTGTCCGTGACGATCGACGCGCGGCCGTCTTTCACCGCCTCGAAGAAATCGCCATCCGGCACGACGCAGAGCCTCTGCTCCCAGGGCCGGTAGGGCGGCGCGAAATGTTTCTCCACATCGTAACCGGCGCCGAGTTTGGCGCGCACCAGCGCGAGAAGACGCCGACGCGCGACATCCGGCCGCGCGCGGCAATATTTGTAGAAGGCCGTCGCCAGCGCCACGTTCTTCCAGCGCGTGAGGAAGAACGCCGCCTTGCGCGGCAGCAGGCGCATCAGCGCGCGCGCGACGCCGTCGCGCCCCGGCAGCGCGACCATGTAGGTCGGCGTTCGCTGCACCATTGTCACATGCGCGGCCGTCTTCGCCAGCTCCGGCACGAGCGTCACCGCCGTCGCGCCGGAGCCGATGACGACGACGCGCTTGCCGGCGTAGTCGATATCGTCCGTCCACGATTGCGGATGGACGATGCGGCCCCGGAAGCTCTCGACGCCCGCGAAATCCGGCGTGAACCCCTGCTCGTATCTGTAATAGCCCGCACAGGCGAGCACGAAGCCGCACGAAAACTGCGTGCGGCCCTGCGGCGTCTCGATATCGAGCGTCCAGCGCGCGTCGTCGCTCGACCACGCAAGCGCGACCACGCGATGGTTGAAGCGCATCTTCCTGTCGAGTCCGTATTCGCGCGCGGTCTCGTTCAGATATTCCAGAATGGTCGCGCCGTCGGCGATCGCCTTGTCGCCGGTCCACGGTTTGAACGGAAAGCCGAGCGTATACATGTCGCTGTCGGAGCGGATGCCGGGATAGCGGAACAGATCCCACGTGCCGCCGAGTTGCGCGCGGCCTTCGAGGATGACGAAGCTCTTGTCGGGGTTCTGACGTTGCAGATGCACGCCCGCATCGATGCCCGACAGGCCGGCGCCGATCACGATCACGTCGAAATGTTCGCGCGCCATGGACGCTCCCCTGCAAAATCCCGCGAAGCGGCCTTGCCCGCCCGCGCCGCCGTCAGCTTACTCTCCCTTGCCTTTTCTCACATCCTCGCGCGGGCCTTCCACCAGCCGCACCACCATGCCCCACCAGGTGCGCACATCCTGCTGGGTGAGATTCATCCGGTGGAACATGTTGCGCAGGTTGCGCTGCATGACGGGCCGTTTCGAGGCCGGCCGGAAGAAGCCGCGCGCGTCGAGATGGCCTTCGAGAAACTCGAAGAACGACAGCGCCATTTCGCGGTCGGCGGGCGGGGAGCGCTCGGGCGGCGCGAACGGCGCGGCCTGCCCGTAGCGGGACGAGAAATACTCGTAGCCCGTCAGGAGCACCGCCTGCGCGAGGTTGAGCGAGGCGTAGGCGGGGTTGACCGGAAAGGTGAGGATGGCGGAGGCGAGCGCCACGTCGTCGTTGTCGAGGCCGGTGCGCTCGGGGCCGAACAGCACGCCGTGTTTCTCGCCCGCCGCGATCCGCGCGGCCGTTTCCGCCATCGCCACGCGCGGCAGCAGCACGGGCTTGGCCTGGCCGCGCTCGCGGGCGGTGGCGGCGTAGACGAAATGGAGATCGGCGACGGCCGCCTCCACCGTATCGAACACCCGCGCCTGTTCCAGCAGATGCACGGCGCCGGCGGCGGCGGCGTAGGCGCCCTTGCGATAGGCGCCGGTGCGCGGCCAGCCCTCGCGCGGGGCGACGAGGCGCAGATCGTCCAGGCCGAAATTGGCCATCGCGCGCGCGCACATGCCGATGTTGACGGCCAGTTGCGGCCGCACCAGCACGATCGCCGGCCCGCCCGCGCGCGGCTCGGCGGCGGAATTGGTGCCGGCGCCGGTCATG
>CALMZV010000096.1 GCA_937870755.1 uncultured Methylocystaceae bacterium | reverse complement strand
GCGACACCGGATTCTCATCCAGATTGTCGCGCGCCTCTCACCCAGATTGTCGCGCCATACGCCGGAGGCCTCTGGCAGGTTGGGGACGCGCAAGTTGTGAAATTCGTGTCTTGGGGGTCAGTCGCTCTCGACCGACGAGAGCGTGGCTGCGTTCCTCATCTCACCGAGGGCCCGATCGGTGGAGGCGTATTGGACGGCCGCCGCGGTGATCCGTGTCACGGCACCGCCGAACCCGTCCTCCCGCATCCTCGAGCAGGTGAAGGCGGTCCAGGCCACGATCTCGTCGAGAGTGGAGGACCGCCGCACGATGTCCTGCAGAATGTCGTGCCAGGTGATGTCGCCGGTCAGGTCGACGTCGACCTCCCTGGAGCGCTCAACCTCGGGACCAGCGTTATGGTCGGCCAGCAGGGTACGAACATGATCGCCGATGCGGCTCTCGGCTCCCTCCGAGTCCGACAGCGCAGCCCACAGATTGTCGGCAGAGACTGAGAACGTCTCATCCGGCATGAGGGGCGCCGCGAAATAGACGAGACCGTCGTTCTGTCCGGGCGGATCGAAGACGCGGCCGAGGATCAGCCGTTCAAGCGGGGTGAGGTCGCCGACAGGCAGTTCCGGCGTGACGACGGTCGGGGCGTAGTAGTCTGCCATGATCGCCTCCCTTTATGCTGCCAGCGCTTCAGGGAGGGTGCGCAGCTGCACCGGCAGCTTCGCCGAGATCTCTGCGTCGGTGAGGTCGTCGAGCAGCTTCAGGGTCGCCCCGGCATGGCCGCCGTAACACATGATCGTGCGCCGCCCTTGCAGGTGCTGGGGCCAGCGTTTGCCGGCATAGCCGCGATAGTCGTCGTGCGTCTCGCTCCAGATGTGATCGAGACGCTCCTCGCGGGTCATCGCCCGGACCGGGCGGCTCTCGCGCTCGATGATCGCCACGCGCATCCGGTCGGCCGACAGGCGGTCGAGGATATCGCAGTAGCCGTGGAAATACCGGATCCGCCCGTCGATCGACAGCGTGAAGAAGATGCTGGTGATCGAGCCGGTCAGGAACTCGCGCAATGCGAACATCTCACCCCGCATCCACAGCGGCGGCAGGATGTTGAACATAGTGTCGTGCTCGGCCGCCGTGATCTCGAACCATTCACCGTCGTAGCGGGCGGCGGCATCGTCATCCCCGCGCATCGGGCGCTTGGCATGGCGGTCGAACAGGCGGAACATCTGGCGCCGATCGGCGACGCCTTCGAAGACTTTCCGGATGGCAGTGGTGGATGGGGGGTTCATCGGCAGGCTCCCTGCCAAGATCTCGAGTGCCGGACGCGGCCCATCCCTCGCGGATGTCCATCATCTGCACCTCTTCCTGACCCTTCCCCCGAAGCCGCCATCCCGTCTGGCCGGGTCAAGGGCCGGCGTCAGCCGGGCGGAGCCTCCCCTTGACGCGGCCGGCGGGCATGCGGCAGGCCCCGTCTCGCTTTCCTTTCCTCCTCGTCCTTCTTCACTTTCGCTCGCAGCGCGTCGTTCCAGTCCTCGGCCGGCGGTGCCAGGCGAAGCCAGTCGCAACCGACCTCCTCGGCGATCACCCGCAACCGCACCGCGAAGGTCTCGCCCTGGTGATTGGCATCGGTCGCAGCAACGAGCTGCGCTTCGGGACGCCCCGCGAGCTTCCGAAGCGCCGCCTCGGTCGCCGGCGACCAACCGCCGCCGGTGCTGAGATAGAGGCTTCCCTCCCGCAGTCCCTCGAAGGCGGCGAGGCTCATCGCATCAATCGCCGCCTCGGTCACGCAGAGGCGCAGGGCGTCGAGTGCCCCCAGCCGAAACAGCACCTTCGCCCCTCGGGTCGAGAAGCCGCGCCATTCCGGCCCCCGCTCCTCCCAACCCGTGACGCCACCTTCGTCGTCGACATGGGCCGCCCACATGCTGCCCTGGGGACCTTCATGCAGACGATCCTGCCGGACGGCGGCGCGGATGACGGCGTCGAAGATCAACCGCTCGTCGCGCAGATAGCGCCAGGTGGCCGAGCCGGGCCAGGGCTTCCTGCGCGCCGCCCAGCGCGCCGGGATCGACTGGTCCGGAGCATGCTCGCGGGTGGAGCGTTGCCAAACGGGCTCAGCCGGAACGAAGCCGACGAGTTCGGCGGCGCGATCGAGCGCCTCGCCGAACTCCACTCCATCGAGATGACGGATCAGCGAAAACACGTCGCCCTTCGCATCCGAAAGAGGATCGAACCAGCCGGCGCCGTCATGGATCACGATGATGATATCGTCGCCGCAGCGGTACTTGACCGCACGGCGCGTGCTCTCCTTCACGTCAACCGCGAAGCTGGTCTTCTCCAGCACGGCGGCGCAGCCGACGCGCTCCTTCAGATAAGCTACCTCTGTTCTTTCCATCGTTCTTCGACCACCCTATGGTCGCCTTCCTCGCAGGATTTATTTTCCCGCAAAATTCGCGGGACAGCCAGACCCCACCGCGAAGAGCGAAGCCCGCAAGGGCGCGGGCTGGCAACTATCGAAATGATACGACACGGCGCCCGCGGCGGAGCCTCCCTTGCGGGAGACCGCTCGCAAGCGGCATCCCGACAGGAAAATGCCGGCTCAATGAGCCGGCCGGTGAGGATCGAACTCGTGAATGATCTCAAGGTCGTCTTCGTCGTCGAGGTCGACGCTGGGGAGTACGCCGTATTCGTTGCCGACCTGGAAAACGGTCACCGGAACCATCAGGGTGCGAGCGAGCTGGAAGGCGTGGTTCTGAGCGAGAAAGAGATCGTTCGACATCGTGGAAGGCTCCGTGGAGCGGGCCAATTCCCGCTCGATGGCTCCTTCGAAGGGCTGAGACCGGTCGCGATCACCGTAAAGGCGTCAGCCGTAGCGGCGGCACGCTCGCGTAGCCGACCCCGAAGCGGGTTGATCGTGGAAGACCCGGACTCGGCCCAGGACGCCATCCCAAAGAGCGGGATTGGGCTGCTCCATCTGCAGCCGCTTCCTTCGAACGATCGGTTTCGCCGAGATTTGCACCGACTGCCTCGCACGGAGTCCGGACAAGGCACCGCTTCCGCACGGATGGGCAAAGCGACGGTCCCGATGCCGACGGAACACCGGGACGACTCGACCGGTGTCAGCCCGCTCGTCCGCTATCGCGACGATTCTGCCGCAGCTCTCCTTCGACGATTCGCTCGACCACAGCGAGGTCCATTTCTGCACGGGGAGAAATACGAGCAACTTCGGCGGTGACCTTGGCCCAATGCAGAAACTCTGCCCCATCACCAACCGCCCTCGCCCGAGCCGCGAGGCGTTGCGCTGCGTAAAGCGTCCCTCTCATCGCTCCCGACGAGTGCGCGAGCATCCAGGTGCTTCGGCGACAGGTAGGACGTTCTTCGCACTCACCGTGAAATCATAGGGATGAGACAAGCTACGACCCGCCCCTGTCACGCATGGCGGGCGGGCGTTGTAGGAGGTTTGCGAAAAAACATCATTTTTCCAGACCATTAAAAGAATATTAATCTTCAAGCTATTACGCTGCCGCAACGTCAGATTTACTGAAAAGCGTTTCATATCAGCAAATTGGCGTAATTTCGTCCTGTTGCGAGGACGGAGGGGTCCGATGCCCGGTTTGGACGAAATAGCGGGATCGCCGTTCATTCGCTGCCTCTCCCCCGACAGGGGAATCGCGGAGAAGCGCCTACCACCGACGGTCGAGACGATGGTGGATGAAACGCTCGCCGCCGAGCTGCTTGCCTCCATCCCAGATCAGCCGCACGTGAAGCAACTCCTCTCGATCGACAGGCCCCGGATGGCGGTCTGGGCCTCAATAAAACGCGTCCACCCAAATGACAGCGGAAAAAGGCCGAATCCGCAGCTGAGCGGAGAAAGAGCTTCAGAGGCTCAGTTTGGCCGCAACGGCGAGATCGGTTTTCACGATGGGGAACGCTCGAACGCGATTCGATTCTACACAAGCTACATCTTATCTACACAAGTTACATCTTGCTGGAAAACACGCAACCGAGACCGGCGTTTTCGATCAATCCTGGTTGATAGTGGCAGAGGCGAACAAGAGAGACACTCCGGTGTTGGTCAAGCAACCGAACATGGCCGGGGTCGATCGCGGCTTCGGAACCCACGATTTCGTCGAGGTATAAGCGAACACGACGCCGCACCTCATATAGCACAGAACACCGCAGGCCTACGTTCGGCAATCGACGGCAAGGCACCTCAGCACACCATTTACACCATGAGCATCAGGGTGGCAAAGCGGATCGCGAAGAAAGGTCCGCTCGGATCGAAGAACCGACCGAAAAGAGGCGGAAGATCCGAGGATTTGCCAAAGTGTGCTTTGCCAGAGGTGGCTTTACTTGATTCGACTGCACCACCTACAATTTTTTATTTTATCAATTTTTACTTCATGCAAAACAGACATGCATCCGGACAGTCGGAATATTCGACAATATAATATTTCGTCATCCGGTAGACGATAGGAGTCAACCATGTTAAATATACAGCGCATATCGTTCAAAATTACAAGTATAGTTTTTATTTTTTTGGTGATAACCGCCGTCTTTGGCTTTTCTGCATTACGTGCATTGCGAACTTCGCTCGAAGATCAAAAGGGTTTGGAGTTGAGTCATGAAGTTGAAGCCGTGGCCTCAATGGTCGAGGGGTTACGGGCGCAGGCCGCTCGCGGTGAGATAACTGACCATGACGCAAAACTGAAGGCGCTTGAAATTATTCGCCCTATTCGATTTGGTAAAGACGATAACTATTTCTTTATTTACGAATTTGATGGGAAAAATGTTTTGCTTCCCGGCAAACCCGAGCTGGAGGGTAAAAATCTTATCGACATGAAGGATGTTTCCGGGCGCTCGTTTATTAAAGAGCTGATCGCCAAGGCCCGGAGCGGTGGTGGATTGGTGCTATACGATTGGCTCAAGCCTGGAGACCAAGCGCCGACGCCGAAACTGGCTTATGCGACGGCAATCTCCGGTTGGAATTGGATGCTGGGGACCGGCTTCCATTTCTATGACATCGAGGCATCGCTGGCGGCCGAGAAGCGCTATTTCGTCTTCATGACCATTGCTGCTATGGCACTCATCGGCGTGATCGCATTTTTCATCGCACGCGGTATTTCACGTCCGCTCAATCGACTGACCGCAGCGATGCAAGCAATTGCGGCGGGCAAGCTTCAAACAGCCATTCCTCACGTTGAAGCAAAGAGTGAAATCGGAGACCAAGCGCGGGCGCTCATCGTTTTCCGCGACAATCTCGCCGAAACCGAGCGGCTTCAGGCAGAGCAAATGGAAAAAGATGCCGAAATTGCGAAACGCCTGAGAGACGAACATCTCGAGATCGCCGACCGTTTTATGGCGACCATGGGCGGCCTCGCCGTCAAGTTCGTCAAATCGTCCAGCGAGTTGTCAGAAGCGGCCAGAAACCTTTCGGTGACCGCCGAGCAGACATCGCAGCAGGCATCGGCAGTCTCGAGCGCGGCCGAAGAAGCCTCCTCGAACATGGCGACAGTCGCTGTGTCGACTGAGGAACTGGTGACATCTGTTCAGGAGATCAATCAGCAAGTCGTACATTCAACCACTGTCGTAGAGGCTGCGGCTCAAGAAGCGGCCAACACGGGGGCCAACATCACCGCCCTTTCTAAGGCGGCCGACAAGATCGGCGACGTCATCAACCTGATCAAAGGCATAGCCGGCCAGACCAATCTTTTAGCGCTCAATGCGACGATAGAGGCCGCGCGGGCGGGAGAAGCCGGGAGAGGTTTTGCTGTGGTCGCCTCCGAGGTCAAGGCGCTCGCCGCTCAGACAGCCAAGGCTACCGACGATATTTCAATGATGATCGGCGAAATCCAAGCAGCAACTCAAGAGACGGTCGGGTCCATCAATCGCATCATTTCAACCATTGAAGCCATTCGCCACGTCACTTCGGCTATTGCCGGAGCGGTGGAGCAGCAAGGTTCGGCGACGCAAGAAATTTCTGTCAACACCAATCGCGCCGCCGATGGTGCTTCGAAAGTAACTGAGAATATTTCAGAGGTCAGCAAAGCTGCAGACACAACAGGACTATCTGCAGCAAATCTAATGAATTTATCAACTAATCTAATTTCTCAAACCAATGAATTGTCTGTTGAAGTCGAACAATTTGTAACTACGCTGAGGCCTGCGTGATGATAGCAAAATTATTGATCCACCCCCATCGAACTGGTCCATCCCGATGTATGTCTACGGACAGCGAGGAAGGACCATCCGATGCCGAGAAAGCGTCATCAACCGGAAGAGATCATCGCCA
>CALMZV010000095.1 GCA_937870755.1 uncultured Methylocystaceae bacterium | reverse complement strand
ATTATATCAATTGGTTGAACGAGTTTCGCCCCTTTTCTTGAATAATCCGGGTTAGGTTGTCAATCAGGCGCCCGCATGAGCAAGATACGAGCAAGAGGGGAGGCGATTCGGCGGTTTATCTTCGAGCAAATCGAGGCTCATCAAGGCGATATCGCCTCGGTGACCGCCGAGCAATTTGGGATTGGAGTCCGCCCCACAGGCTTGGTCGCGGGTCATCCGTGACCAAGCCTGTGGGGCGGACTCCAATTGGCTGTCACCATGAAGGAGCGTTGCGCGGCCTCGCAAGCCGGATTTCCTGAATGGGGGGTGTACCTCTGGCTCGGGGCCGTGCTGGCAGCGGCGTTGTGGGTATTAAGGCCCGCCGATGACTATGTCCCTCCCTCCGGCTGGCAACACTGGCCGCAGACCGGACCCGTTCTCGCGGTCGCGGACGATGGGCACCGCTTGTTGGTGGCGGGACGCAACGGGCTGTTCGAGCTCGATCCCGATGTGGACAAAGCAGTCGGACTTACGTCGCCAGGTTTCCAGATCTCGGGACTCGTGCATACCCTCGCGCGTGATCCGGCCGGCCACCTGTGGGTCGGTCATCAGGCCGGTGTCGCGATCCGGGATAGTGATCGTTGGATTCATGTGGATCGGTTCAGCGACCGGCCGCTGATCGACGTGCGTGCCATCGCCTTTGATCAAGATGGGGCAGCCTGGATCGGGGGCAATGGCGGTGTCTGGCGGGTGCGTTGGTCCGTTCACGGAATCGCTTCCTCCTCCGATCTGTCCGCCGAACCGGTCCTGACCGGCGTCGACACCTTGTCGATGCTGATCGACCGCGACGGGGGGGTATGGATCGGCACCCGCGCCGGTCTTCACCAGCGGCGATCCGACGACACGGAGGGCTGGCGGCTCTGGGCCACACCGGACGGTCTGCCGAACCTACAGGTCGCCGCGCTGATGCAGGACCACAGCGGCCGGATCTGGGTCGGCACAGGCTTTCATGATCGCGGCGGAACCATCCTGCTGCAGCGACAATCCGGCGTCTGGCGGATCGCCGCCACGCTCGACCCAGCGTCGCTGGCCGCCCCGAAGACCCGGAGCCTGTTCCAGACCGATGCCGGAGACATCTGGATCGGGTCGGAAACTGACGGACTGAGCGTCTTGGGATCGGATCTGCGTCCCAAAGCGATCATCGAGGGTAACCGCCTGCCGAACCCCGAGGTGACGGTGATCCGGGCCGCCCGGAATGGCGGCCTTTGGCTTGGAACGCTCAATGGCTTAATCCATGTCGATGATGATGCTGTGGGCCGGTTGATACATTGATTTTGACGATCGACGCATTGGCCCTCGCAACAAGGTATGGAAGAAATCCGTTGTGATCACTTTCGTGTGTGATTTAACATCCGCCTTCCGACTGTCAGCTTCAGAGAAGCGCAAGGGGCGATAATGTATTGTCCGAAGTGCGGTACAGAGCTGCGAGAGCAGGCGAGATTCTGCAATCGTTGCGGCGTCAGGATCGAGCTCCGGGGCAGCGCTCCCCCATCGTCCACCACAGCGAAGGCCTCTCGTGCCGATCCGGGCCAATCGGAAGCGACGCCCACGATACCGGCGCCCAAGCGGCCGGAACGCCACTCTCCCCGGCGTGCGCCCGTCGCCGCCGCGACAAGTGATCCGGTTCCCGCCGGCGCCGAACACATTCCAGCAGAGCTCCTGCCTCTGCTTGGTTACATCGCCAAAAAATCACTCAGCTCCTTCTTCCGGCAACTCCCGATCTCGATCGCCCTCGGTGCTGCCGCATTGCTTGCGCACACCTATCTTCTGGTCGTCATCAATGAGGGTTTCGGCGCCGACAAGCCGATCGGCAATTTCCTGGCACTGCAAGGCAACACCCTGTCGGGCAGCCTGATCTGGATGGTCGGCTCGGCGTTGGTTGTAGGTCTGATCGGGCGGCTGTTCGGCAAGCGGCCGAAGGTCAGCATCCGCCGACGCATCGGGGCCGTTCGGCAATATCTCGCCGAAGCCCCGATGGACGCTTACAGTGTGATGGCCGGCGGGCTCGGTTTCGCGCTGCTCCTGGGCGACTTCACCACTTCGACCGCGAACCTGGCGTTGGCGATCGGCATGGGTGCGTTCCTCGCCTCCAAGGCGGGCTCCGCGCTCTCGCTGCTGGTCAGAACGGCGTGGAACACCCTGTTCTCGGTCGTGCGCCGCGATAAAATCCAGAAATACGGCATGGCCGCCGGCTATGCGGGCGTGCTGGCCGCATCACTCGGCTTCATCGCTACTTCCGTGGTGCCGATCGGCGGCCTCGTTCCGGGACTGACGCTTCTCGGCGCGGCCTTGGCCTTGGGCATGAAGGGGCGCTCCGGGCCAACGACCGGTGTGGTCATGCTTATCGCCGGCACTGTGGCCGCTTTTTTCCTGGCCCAGCCCGGAGCGCTTCTCGCCGACGACGGCGGCTGGCAGGAGGCCGGCGGCACGATCGGGGGCTGGCTGCGCAGTCAGGGTGCCTTGCAGGCGGTGCTGCAGGGGCTGGGGCCCGCGCTCGCCGCGATCTTTGGTCCGCTCCTCGTCTCCGTCCTGCGCGACATCGGCATGTCGCTGCCAGATCTCGATGGGCAGCTCGCCCAGCCGCCCCAGCCGGAGGCGGAGCAAGGCCGTCCGCAAGCCACCAGTTCCGGCCTGATCGATCCAGAAACCGGCGACCCGCTGTTTGAACATGACGGCGTCAGCTACGAGGGCGGCCAGAAGGGTCAGATCTGGTACAACAACACTTGGATGGATCGGAAAGAGGTCGAGGCCCTCATCGATAAGCACCAGCGGGACCATCCACTCTACGATCCGCGCACCGGGGACTATCTCATCGTCCACGATGGCAAGAACTATGAGGGCGGCAAGGCGGGCCAGGTCTGGTTCGAGGGCCGATGGATGGACCGTTCCGAGGCGATCAAGGCGCTCAACCAGGTGCGCACCGACGTCGATCGCCAGAACGAGCAGATCCGTCAGGAGCAGCACGAATGGGCGCTGCAGCAGGATGCAAAGCGCATCGAAGAGCTCAAGGAAAAAGGCTTCGTCTTCGACAAGGAACAGAACGCCTGGGTCCCCGGGCCGAACTACCAGAAGAGCGCCTCCCAGCTCGAGCGCGAGCTTCAGGAGCGCCACGAGAAATATGTGCTCGAGAAGGCGCGGAAGCTTGGAGAGAAGCAAGGCGGCGATTTGCAGAAGGAAATCAACCGCCTGATCAAGGAAGGCAAAAACAACGAGCTCAAGCAAGTTTATCGAGGCTATTGGGAGAAGCAGGTCCACGAGAACACGGCGGAATCGGTCCGGCAGCTCAACGTTGCGCAGATGTACGGATATGCCGAGGTCGGCGCGAAGGTGACGCTCGCGGCCTCGAAAGGCGCGCTCATGGTGCTCGGCGGCCCTGCGGGCTGGACTGCGACAGCGCTGACGGTGGGCGCCGTGTCGGCCGCGCAGGAAGGTGCGGAGGCGCAGGCCGCGGGCGGTGATGCCGGAGACATCGCCTGGGCGACCGCCGGCGGTTTCCTCAGCGGCGCCAAGGATGGCGTGATCGGCCGTTATGTGAACCTGCCGCGCACTGGCGCCCTGGCGAAGGTCGCTTTACCTGCGGCTGCGGACACGCTCGAAACCTATATCCGCACCGGTGACGTGACGCGCTCATTGGCCACCGGCGCCGTCTCCGCCGTCGGCGACCTCATCGGCCTCGGCACCGATGGCCTGAAGGGTGGCATCACGAAGGAACTGATCGGTCTGGGCACCTCGGCAGTGACCGGCGGCACGCTTAATGTCATCAACGGCGGCGATTTCGGCGCGGGCGTCAAGGAGGGCCTGATCAACCATGTCGGCGGCCGCATCGGCGCCGCGGGCGGGCGCGTCGGCGGCGATCTCGTCAATCCCGATCTCAGGACGAAGGCCGATTACGACAAGGAGGTGACCGAATACGAAAAGCGCGTACAGCGGATGGAGGAACAGCGCGAGCAAGGCCGCGAGAACGAGGCGCTCGTATCGAAGGCCGTCGCGGAAACCAATGCGGAGCGAAAGCAGGTCATTCCCACCGAGAAGCAGCCGGACATCATCCAGGTGCTCGACAAGACGCGCTACATCCACGTAGAGGTCGACGAGACCGGCAGGATCAAGCTGGACGGAAGCGGAAGACCCATTTCCGGGCCACGTGTTGACACGCGCAAAGCGCTGGAGCAGTTGCAGGACACCGCATCCAGCCGAACCGCCAAGCAGGCGAACGCGGAGCTGAAAGAGGCGATCATCAAGACGCGTGCGGAAGAGATCTACGCGCCCGCCGACAACCAGACGATCGACAAGGCCTCCCGCAAGCCGGATGTGCAGTCGATGATGAAGCCTGGCGACGAACTGGTGATGGACACCTTCTCGACCCCCGGCAAGCCGCCCTCGCTGGGGGCGGACCGCGATGCACGGCTGGTCATCAAGCGTCCGGCTGGATGTGACGAAAAGGGCAAACCCAAATTCGAGTTGATCGAAGTGCCGCGCAAACACTGGGAAAATGAGGCCTATCAGGATTTCTACGATCACACGATCAAGATCGCGGGCGGACGGGACAACGTGACGCCCGAGACCCATCCCGAATTCTTCCGGCGTCGCGAGGAATTGTCCTATCTCGGCAAGGCGGGGATGTCGCCGGAGCAGATCGACGCACGCGCCTGGGCCGAGGCGCACAACCAGCTCTTCACAGATCGTTACCACATGGAAGCGAGCCGCGACAATGCAGATCAGGGGCTCAAGCCCGGAAGCATCGAGCCCAGGCAGCAGAAGCCCAATGTGCAGAGGGTCCAGGAAGGTTCGGCCAATAAACTGGAAGACGCTGCCGGCGTCGCGCGGATGTGGGACGAGAAGTCCCGCTTCTACGAGCACAACACCCCCGAAGCACTGGCCCAGGCCCAGAAGGGCATCGAGTCACACATGAAGGTCCGCGACGGGCTGCGCCAGCAGGGCATCGAGCCGCCGCCGCTCGATTCAAATACCGCCAGGGCGATGGACCTGATCAGCCGCGCGCCGGTGGGTCAGGATGCGACGCCCGAGGCCATCGGCCAACTGAACACCAATCTCCGGAACCTCGGCTACAAGGACGTGAACGACGCGATGAGCAAGATCGCCTCGCAGAACGAGAACCTGAAATGGAGCAAGCCGCAAGGCTATCAGCCGCCGGCGCCCGAAGGACCCAATGCGCTCGAGGGACTGTCGACGGGCGCCACGGTGCGTGTCGCGCGTGACACGCTGGAGCCACAGAAGCCGGCCGAGGGCGAGGGCTAGCGCCCCGCGGAAAAGGATCTGACCATGACACTCACCACGTTTCAGGATGTGCCGCGCGGCGTGCTGGGCCGGCTCGTTGATCTGACCGGGCGACCGGCCGAGATGTCGCCTCGTCCGCTGATGGGCAAACCATCGCAGATCGATCCCTACCAGGTCGCCCAGCTCTTCGGCGGCGGCTATCTCGCCGACACGCGCATCGCCGCCGATGCGTTGACGCCGGTGTTCCGGCGCGCCGCCAATGTCATTCGTGAGCCCCACACCCACCTGACCATCCGGATTTGGGGCGCAGACAGTCTGTGCGGGGAGACGAGCCTCTTGTTTCCGGATGAGATCGCCGAGGGCGATGGCGTGCTGCTCACGCCGATCCAGCGGCATTACCGGATGGCGGCCTTCGTCGAGCCAAAAGACATCATTTCCCTGATCGGGCCAATGCTGCCGCTGAACGAAGCCGCTGCACCCGTGCCGTACGATTTCGAGGCGCATCTCGAAGCGGCTGGCGCCGCCGTGCTTTTCGCGATCACCGATCTGGTACGCGGGCGTGGCATCAATGGCAGGCGAATAAGCTTCGCCGCGCACGAGATCAGCGGTTACCTCGCCGGACGCTGGTGTCTCACCGGCTTCGACGACCTCCTCACCTATGCGCAATCGGCCGGGATGCAATCGAGACCGCCGGCGGTTTTCGAGGTCGACCACGCGCTGGAAAAGCTAGTCACGGCGAAGGCCGTTCGAAGGATCACGGCGGATCGCTACACGCTGACGTCAGAACTGATGCCCCTCGTCGAACTCACGCGCGGAGCACTCTCTGGCTTCCAGTGGCAGCGATTGTCGAAGGGCGATAATGGCGAGATCCTGATCATCGACCGCACCTTCGTCTACGGCGACGAGGGCCTGATCCTGCAATTGGTGCCGACGGTCGACGCGCAAATCTACATCGCTGCAACGCCGGCGCAGGCGGTGACCGATTTCGTGATCGGCGAGATCGCCGGCCATATCGGCAGGCCTGAACCGGTCAAGCCGGTCGAAGCGCCGCCGAAGCCAACGCCAAGGCCAAAGCTGGCGAGGCGGCCCGCGCCGCCCGCGTCAGAAGGGACGTTGTGCCTGGCCTGCGGCGCGGCGCTCACACCTGGGGCGAAGTTTTGCGCCGCCTGCGGGGCGAGGATCGGCGACGCCAGCGCCACGCACAAGGAAGCCGCGCGTGTTTGCGTGTCCTGTGGGTACTCGCTTGCGCCACACGCGAAATTCTGCGCCCATTGCGGCGCGCAAGCCGACACGCGCTGAGACGCCACGCAAGCCAGCCAGGAATCGCAGAGAGATGGCATGAAGAGATATTGCACCGAATGCGGCGCGAAGCTTTCGCCGGGAGATCGTTTCTGTACCGAATGCGGCGCGACGGTCGCCGACACGGGTGAGGCGGCGCCCCCCGCGGCGCCTCATCCGCCGCGCACGGCAGCGCCCCCACCACGCGCGCCCGCGCCGGAACCCGAGCGTGTGGAACCGGAACCCCCCCGGCCGGCTGCAGCGGAATCCGCGCCCCCCACGAAGAAGAGCCTGTTCGGTAAGCTCGTCAAAATCGTACTCGTCTTGATGGCGCTATCCGCACTTCTTGGGATTGCGCTCACAGCCATTAGTCATTTCGCCCAGATCGGCTGGTCCGTTCCGACGCTCAACATCGGTGCGCCGCCACCGCCGAAAGCGGAAGGGCCTGTCCGGGTCTTTGCCATCGGGAACAAGGAGGCCGTTCGGAACGCTCCAGCGGTGGCTTCGCGTTTTCGCACCGATTCGCCAATCCTCGTGAAGTCGATCCAGACTTACCACTGGAACAACAGCGTGGGACGCACCCCGGGCACGATCGCGCTGCGTGCCAGTGACGGGCGCGTCTACGGACCCTGGCCTGCGAGCGGTCAGCCGGGAATGGGTGGTGTTCCGAACGCCTACTGGCTCGTCCACCCCGAAATCGTGATCCCGCCCGGCGACTACGAGATCGTGGATTCCGATCCGGGCTCGTGGGCGACGAATGCATCCGCCGGTCAGCGCGGCTTCTACGAGATGAAATGGCAGGTGGTGAAACAGGACGGGAAGCCGTGAAGGGTGATAGCGCCAGCCGGTTCTCGAACCCGGCCGTCGTGATTGCTTGACATCCTGGAATTGACGCAGTGGAACCTGGCCGGATCAAGGGCGCGTTGGTCAAGGAAGGGAGTGACGGGCGATGACCAGCTTTTGCTCCGCCTGCGGGGCAAGACTCCTGTCGGGAGATCGTTTTTGCTGCGCCTGTGGCGCGGCCGTTGGCACGCCAGTCGGACCGGCTACCCCAAAGGGCGATGACAAAACGATAGCGACTGCCATTCCCGAAACGGCGACCGAGCAACAGACCCGAGCGACCGGGAGCGGCTCCCTGAAGTCGGAGATTTTGCGCCGTGCCGGCACGCTTATCCTCGTCATCGTCGGCATCACCACATTTGCGATGGGTGATTATATACCCGGTGGAATCGTTCTCGTCGCCGCCCTTGTGCTCTATCTCACTTTGCCGCGCATTACGCCACCAGAAGGGGCATTCACCTATGATCGGATGCCGGCCGTGGTCATGCCCGACATCCTGGGCTTTTTCCTGATTTCCTTCTTCGTTGCCATGCCCTTCGTCGCAGCGGCGATAGAAGGTGTCGAGTGGCGAAACTTGCTGAGCGAAATCCATTTCTCCGCCGTTCTCTGCTGGCCGATGGCGCTCATCAGTTTGCCAATCCTCTTCGTGTCCAACGGCTATGCCAATTACTGGCTCAGGATCGAACCGGACGGCCTGCGCGTTCACTCCACGAAAGGCGAGGAATTCGTGCGCTTCGACGCCATCCGCCAAGTCGCTTTTCACAGAAGGGGCGTGCCGAGCTGGATCAAGGCCTTGACCCCGTTCCTTGTGCTAAGCGGCAAGTTCACGCAGGCCGGCGCCATCCTGTTGGCGCGGGATGAAGTCGGCATCGTTCTGGAGAAGCGCGACGGGACCCAAGCGACGATTCCCTCCGATGCATTCGAGAAGCCATTTCGCAGGGTCCTGAAAGCCTTGCGTAAACACGGCGTTCCGTTTTCGGATGAATTACGCAAGATACTGGAGATGTGATCGTACCGGCATCATCCGACATCGTGATGGGGGTGGCCGCCGCAGGTGGCGTCGCTCCCGTCAGCCTGCGGTCAGCACGCCGTCCCGCAGCAGCAGGATGTTACCGCCGATCAGTTCACGTTCGCTCGGATCGTGGGTCACATACAACAGCCCCATGCTCCCATCGCGGACGTGGTCGAGGGCCAGCCGAATGAGATCCTGCTTGGCCTGCGGATCGAGATTGCTGAACGGCTCGTCCATCAGCAGGTAGCACGGGGCGGCCGCCAGGGTCCGCGCCAAGGCCACGCGCCGTGCCTGTCCAGCCGAGATTTCGGAGGGATAGCGCGTCGCAAGCGGTTCGAGTCCCGTGGCCCGCAGGAGGCCGGCGAGGCGATGGCTGCGCGCTGCGGCGTTGAGATGCGTGACGGCGAAAAGAATGTTCTTCGCGACGGTCATGTGCGGCCACAACGCCGGCGCCTGAAAGACGAACCCCAATGTCCGGCGATGTGGCGGGCTCAGGATCGTGCCGCCTCGGGTTGCCGTCTCGCCATCGATCACGACTTCGCCGGCATCCGCGCGCTCCAAGCCGGCGATGATGCGCAGAAGTGTCGTTTTGCCGACCCCGGAGGTGCCGACGAGCGTCGTGACCTGGCCACGGTCGAGGCGTAGCGAGACGTCGTGCAAAACCTGCAACACCCCGAAACTTTTGCTGATTCCGTGGACCTCTAGCATGGACGGCCATGCCACGGGGCGAAAGACTTGCGGTCCCGTGGCCGGGACGCGAGGAGCGCCAGCCCGAGCGGAGCCATCGAGAGGCTCGTGAGCAGCAGGCACAGGGCGGCGACCTGATCTGACGCGCCGTAGTGCAACAGGTTATAAACGCGTAAGGCGAGGGTCTGCTGCCCAGGTTGCGCCACCATGAGCGTCGCCGGCAATTCGCCGAGGGACAGGGCGAAGACAACGAGGAATGCCGTAACGATGCCTGGCCCGAAAAGCGGCCGATAGACCTGCCACCAGGTGGCACGCCCGCGACCCTGCAGCAACTCGGCGACCTCGAGCAGATCAGTGGAAATCGAACGCGAATAGACCAGGAACGTCGCCGCCGCGATGGGTGCGAACCTGGCGCTGGACGCGAGAACCGGCATCAGAATCGACCCGAAGACGAATTCCGTCGCGCCGTGATTCCAGACGACAAGGAGGCCGATGCCGATCAGCGAGGCCGGCACCGCGAACGGCAGCAGGATGGCCAGCATCCAGCGACGATCGAGCGTTCGCCGCACCAACGTCATCGCCAGCATCGTCACCGCCACGGCCGCCCCGAGCGCCACCGCCACACTGTACAGCACCGCGTCGCCTCCCTGCACGACGGCATCGACGAACGTGGCGGGCGCACCCACGGACACGATCAGAACCGCGATCGGGACGACGATCAACATGAACACGCTCATCGCTGCGATGTACTGGAGCCGCGCAAAGCTGCCCCCGATTGCATGGTCGGTGACGGCGAACCTGCCGAAACGCTCGGGAACGAGGGAGATATGTGCCACTCCCCGGCTCAGGAGGGGAATGACGGCAAGGCCAATGGCGACCAGCGGCAGCGCGACCGCAAAGGTCATGGCTTCCCCGACACCGGAGCTGTGTTCGACGAGGATCTCCACGGCATAGACCTGGACCTGAAACAGCGAGGGCACGCTGAAATCGGCGACCGATAGCAGGAACACAAAGCCACCTCCGACCAGGATCGTTGGCAAGGCCAGGACCAGCCGAATCCGCCAGAATACAGTCCACTCGTCCACGTATAGGCGCGCGGCATCGCTCAGAAGCGGATTGTTGTTGGCAAGACCAACCATGCTGAAAGCGAGCGTGATTGGCAGATAAGCGGCGGTCTCGACCCAAACGGCCTTCAGCCAGAGCGGAGCCGGGCGCAACGACAGCCCGAGAAACGCGAGCATTCCGTCCATGCCCTGCCAGAATTGCATCCAGGCCAGGGCATGGACGTAAGGAGGAACGGCAACCATCACGAGCGGAAGCCAGATCAGGGTGGCCAAGCGTGCCTCCTTCCGGCGCAGGAGCCAGGCCGCTGCCGGAAGGGACAGCGCGACGCAAGCGGTTGCGACCGCCATCGCCATGATGATCGAATTCGTCAACAATTGCAGGCGACGTGCGTCCGGCCATGCCGCGTGCCACAACGCCTCCGGCTGCTGCGCGAGCAAACCGAATAAGACGAGCATCGGCGCCCCGACCACGGCAAACCAGGCCAGAACGGCCAGTGACCACGGCAGGTTCGCCCGCCATCGCACCCACTTCGCATCAGCGCTTATCGCAGGTTCCATATTTGCTTGGGTGAAGATTCAAAAATTCTGTCATGGGACGGATACGGCCGCCTATCCATGGTGCCATGACTCCCCTCGACGTTCCCCGGCCGGAGCGAAGCACAGAACCAGGATCCATGGACGTAAGGCCGGCCCAGCCGGCGCTGGACCCGGGGTTCGGCGGATGGTTATCGGACAATCAGTTCCTTCAACTCGCGCTGCATCCGGTCCATCCCATTCGCGAGGGCCTGTTCCGAAACAGGGAACGCCTTGACCTGCGGCGGCAGGCCGCAGGTACTAGGGGCAATGACGTCGGTGCCGTCGACATGGAACCAGCCAGACTCAGCGAGTTTAAGTTCGACCTGCGGACTGAGGAGGTGATTGATCAGGTGCTTGGCTGCTTCGGGATTGGGCGCGCCCTTGATGAGCGCGACCGTGTTAGGAATGACCAGGGTTCCGGCGGCTCCTTCTCCTTGATCGAGAAAGCGGACCTCGACCGGCAGATTCTTCGCTTTCGCCGCGCAGGCGTCGTCGGAATCGGTCAGGCCGAACGAAAGGTGGCCGGCGGCGACGAGGTCGCGCACCGTGGAATTACCGTCTACAAAACGCACGCCCCGGCGCGACAGCGTGGCGAAGAACCCGCGCGCCTTCTCTGGCCCCCAGCTCGCATAGAGCGCGGCGGCGTGAGTGGCCGTCGTGCCGAACAGCGGATAGGCGATGCCGATCTCACGGGCTGGCCACTTGTCGGAGGCGAGGTCGAGCAGAGCAGCGGGCCGTTCGCTGGGCTTCAGCCGGTTGGTATTGACGATCAGAACGCGCGCCCGTCCGCCGAAAGAAGTCCAGTATTGCGGCTCACCGGCCGGTGAGGTCGCAGCGTCTCGATCCGGAACGAAAGGGGCGAGGACACCCTGCTCCATCAGCCTCACCGTCTGCACGAATTCCCCATTCCAGAACACATCTGCTCGCGGGCGGGCCTTTTCCGCCACCAGGCGGTTGGCGAGCCCCGTCGTCTTAGCGGCCTCCACGTCGAAGACTGCCCTGACCGTGATGCCCGTCGCCGCCTCGAAATCCTTCAGGACAGGTTCCGAGAAGAACTGATCGACAGAGGTATAGACGACTACTTCCCGGCCTGGTTTCCCGCCTTCCGAGCAGGAGGAGAGGAGGAGCCCGGCCGACACGGCCGCGAGAACCAGGATGGCACGGATGCCGGAGCGGCGCTCGATCGCAAATGCACTCATGAACCCTGAATCGTGTGCGCGAGATGTCCTGGACCACTTGTGGATCGACGCCCGCCAGATCATTCCGGACGGGTACCTCGATGTCGTGCTAACGATCGAGCGACCAGCGGAGCACAGGGCGAGGAATAAGGCGAACGAACGCCATTGCTGCCGGTGCCGGTGCCGTCGACGATCCCAAATGCTCAGGGCAGGCTCAATCCCGCCCCGCAACATCGTTACGATGCTCAGCAGGGTGAACCGAAAACGGAGCAGAGTTTCGACCTCGAATTGCATGTTACACCTTCCTGGCCCGGAGGTCCCGGATGCTCCCGGCAATGACAAAGAAGCAGCCAATGCTCAAAACGACGTTATTGACCACACCGAAAACAACCAGACTGACGAGTCGGTTTTGTAGGCGTGTATCGTTCTGGATAGACTGGATGAAAAAATCGTCGTAGAGGTAGAATGGGAGCGAATTTATACCCTCCCAGACGCCCCAGATCGATAGCACCGCCAGCGGAGAACCCAGGATCAATGCAGCCACTAGCTTCTTCCTCGTCGTGGACTTCAGCACATGGAAGCTCACCAAAAAAAGGATGACGGCTATTATCACACTGAAAATGACATCACCGGCGTTCTGTAAACTTGCAGTGGCGAACCTGTATAGTTCGATACCAATGAAAAGAACTCCATGCAAAGCGATCAACAACGCGCCGATCATCCTCCACCCTTGTGTGCCCGGGGTACTGTGCGCTGCCCGTGCCGCAGGCGGCGAGTGCTGATGAGCATATGATAGTGCATCAGCGGTGCTTCCTGGATGAAATGCCTGCGCAGGAGGTGGTGAAGGCGGCAGGTCAGCCGGTTGTGCCCGTTGCTCCTGAGGCTTACGCAACTGGTCAGCCTCTTTGGGAAGCACCCCAACCGATTCTCCACATTCGATACAGTACGAACTCCCCGGTATCAATCTGGTACCGCAGTTCGAGCAAAAATTTCTGTTGGTGTTCACCTGAATCTTCTCTGATTGCGAGAAAAAGCTACTTTTAGTTGCATC
>CALMZV010000094.1 GCA_937870755.1 uncultured Methylocystaceae bacterium | reverse complement strand
TCAGCTCGGCGTCGCGTTCGCTCCTAAACCGATGACCTGCGGTCATCGGAAGAGTTCACGCCGCGCGCGCCCCAAAGCCGGGTGCGCAGTCCTCGCATCAGCTCGGCGTCGCGTTCGCTCCTAAACCGATGACCTGCGGTCATCGGAAGAGTCACGCCAAGCGCGCCCCAATGCCGGGCCGCAGCCCTCGCATCACCTCGGCGTCGCGTTCGCTCCCAAACCGATGACCTGCGGTCTTCGGTCGAGTTCACGCCAAGCGCGCCCCAATGCCGGGCGCGCCTGTCGTTTCGGGGATCATAAAGGAGAAAGGGGCGGGCGCCAGCGCCTCACATCGGCTTGGAGCAGTTGATCATCCACGGCGTGCCGAACCGGTCGACCGCCATGCCGAACTTCTTCGCCCAGAACGTTTCTTCCATCGGCATGACGACCGCGCCGCCCTCGCTCAGCGCCTTGAACACGCGCTCGGCCTCTTCGGGCGCGGCGATTTCGAGCGAGACGAAAAAACCCTGCGGCTTCTGCATCATCTGCGGCGGCGCGTCCGAGCCCATGATCGACTGTTCGCCGATCTTCATATGCGCGTGCATGATCTTGTCGCGCATCTGCGGCCCCATCTGGTCCGCCATCGGCGACTCGCCATGCGTCATCATCATGTCGATCTTGCCGCCCAGGACGCGCTCGTAGAGCGCGAACGCCTCTTTGCAGTTTCCGCCAAAATTGAGATAGGGGGCGATTTTCATGGCCTGCTCCTTCCATCCGCGAACTTGCCGTCCGCGGACTCGCGAGCCTCATCGGCAAAGCGGACTATTCGATGACGACGCGGACGGTTCGCGAGGCGCCGGGCGACAACGCCGGGCGCGCCTGAAAACGATGCGCGCCGGGGCGCATCGGCCAATAGACGGTGCTGTCGGGTTCGGCGACCGCGAAAGGCGCGCCGTCCACATACCACACGATCTGCTCGACCCCCGCGCCGACGCGCGCCTTCAAAGCGATCGTATTGAGCTTTTCCGGCTGTTCGGGATTGCGCCACAGCCGCGTATCGTTTTCCGGGCTCGCGATCTCGATGCGCGCCGGCGCCTCGGTCATCCGCAGCTGCGCGCCCGCCGCGCGCGCCTGCGCGGCAGGCATGTCGAACGCGGGCGTTTCCTCCGGCCGCAGCCATTCGGTGAGCGTCTGTCCACAATGGCCGGCGTTGCGCAACCCCGTCGTCGCGCACAGCTCCACCGACGCGCGCCCTTCCGGGGCGGGAAAGGCGCCATCCGCAATCTCGCCGAGCCGCGCGCCGTGAATCGACGTGATGAGCGCATTGGCGAGACGCGCCGGCGCAGCGGCGCCCGACACGTTGCGCATGGTTCCCGCATCGCCGCGCCCCACCCACACGCCGACGACGACCTTTTGCGAGAACGCCACCGTCCATGCGTCGCGCCAGCCCTGGCTCGTGCCGGTCTTGAGCGCGACCGGGAACGGATATTCCGTCGGTCCGTAGCGTGGAAACGCCGGCAGGCGCGCCTGCGGATCGGCCAGCATGGAGGTCACTAGCCGCGCCGTGTCGGTCGATAGCACGCGGCGCGGCGGCCTTTCGGTCTGTCCCCGCGCTTCCACGAGATCGCCGAACATGCCGTCCCCGGCGAGGCTCGCATAAGCGCGCACGAGATCTTCCAGGCGCGTCGGCAGCGAACCGATCGCCATCGACAGGCCGAAACTTTCGGCCGGCGCCTCCACATCGTGCAGGCGCAGCTCGCGCAGGAACCGAAAGGTCGTATCGAGCCCGACGCGTTTGATCAGGTTGGTCGCTGGCACGTTGCGCGAATTGGCGAGCGCCTGACGCGGCAGCATCGGCCCGAGAAACAGTCCGTCGGCGTTGCCGACGCCCGAGGCGCCCTCGGGCTGGTCGGCGAGGATGTCGGACGGCTTCAGCACGCCCCTGTCGAAGGCGAGCGCGTAGAGAAATGGCTTGAGCGTGGAGCCCGGCGAACGTTGCACGCGCGCGAAATCGAACGCGCCGGCGCGCGCGTTGGCGAAGCCGAGCGAGCCGACGCGCGCCAGCACCTCGCGCGTGTCGCGCGCCACCACCAGCACGGCCGCCTGCTCCGCGCCCGCGTCGCGCCACTGGTCGACGTAGCGGCGCGCCAGATGTTGCGCGCGCGCCTGCAAGGACAGGTCGAGCGTGGCGACGATGCGCGGATCGTGCGGCGCGCCGGCCACGATGCGGCCCGCGCGCGCAAGCCGGTCGTAGTGCAGCACGGCGTGCAGCGCATCCGGCCGGCGCGGCGCGGACGGGCGATGCATGGCGGCGAGCTGGCGGCGCGCGGCCGCGTGTTCCACCGCGTCGATCACGCCGCGCCGCGCAAGCTCGTCGAGCGCCCGCGCGCCCCGTGCGCGCGCACGCGACATGCCTTCCGGCTTCAGGAGATTCATGCGCGTGGGCGATTGCGGCACGGCCGACAGAAGCGCGATTTCCGCCCACGACAAATCCGCGACCGGCTTGTCGAAATAGAACCGTGCGGCGTGCGCAACGCCGTGGCTGCCGTTGCCATAGGGCGACAGGCGCAGGTAGTGGGCCAGCAGCGCATCGCGATCGTAACGCCGGGTGAGCGCGAGCGCGGTCGCGCCCTCGGTCAGCTTCGCAAGCCAGGTGCGCGGCGCAGGATGCTGCATGCGCGCGATCTGCATGGCGATGGTGGAGGCGCCGGAGCGCCGCGCCTTGCCGCGCGCGTTGCGCCATACGGCGCGCGCGAGCGCTTGAACATCCACGCCGGGATGGTGATGAAAGCGCCTGTCCTCCAGCGCGAGCGTCGCGCGCACGACGCGGTCCGGCAGACGTTCGAGCGGCCAGTAGCCGTAGTCCGCGCGGCCCGCCTGCGCGCTCACCTGCGTGAGAAAGGCGCCGTTGCGGTCGGTGACGAACAGACTCGGCGCGGGCGCGACGAGACGCGCGCGCGCCTCGGCCACCCAGGCGAGCGCGCCGGCAGTCCCGCACGCCGCAAGCGCGCAGGCCGCGAGGATCTTCGTCTTAACGCTCCACGACAAGGCGTTTTCCCGCGCTCAGCCCCTGCACGCCCTTCCGGTACATCGTCTCCGCCAGTCCCGGCGGCGCCGTATAGTCGCCCGGCGTCAGCGCGCGCGTGCGGAAGGCGAAACGATAGTTTCCTTTCGGCAGACGCTCGTAGGCATAGAACACATGGTCGTCCGCGAAGGAGACCCAGCTCGGCGCGAGCGTCGGACCGAAAGAGGGCCTGGCTTCCGGCGGCGCGGTCGCAATGTTGGGATTGAGCGGCTCCAGCCCGGACGCCAGCGGCAGCGAGATCGCCACATGCGTGCGGTCTTCCGGATTGACGAGTTCGACGATCTCCTCGATCACATCGCCGACTTTCGCGCGCACCGCGCCATCGGCGCCTGCGACCAGCGTTTCGGGCGGCGCATTGGAAACGACGCGCTGCAACGTGCGCTGGAGCGCGAAGCCTTCGCTCACCGGCGCCGCGCGCGCGCCGCTTTCGGCCGGCGCCCATTCGCTGTCGACAAGCGCGACGACGGTCGCAGCCCCCCTGTTGGTCAGGGTGAACGGCTCCACACTCTCGCGTCGCGCGACGGGCGCGTTCGCGTCGAGCACGATGGCGCTCGCATTCAGTCCTTGCGCCATCGCAATCGTTAGCGGCGTGGCGGGCCGGCGCCAGGCGGCGGCGAGGGCGCGCAGCGCGGCGGCGGTGGCGTTGGTCGAGCCCCAGCCGTCGCCGTCGCCGAGCCGCAGCAGCCCGTCTCGCAACACGCCGAGACGCGGGTCGCTCGGCGCGCCGAGCGCCACCGCGCGCGTCATTTCCGCCAAAGCGCGCGTTTCCGACGGCAGTATGGTCGGATCGCCCGCATCGTCCGTCTGGCCGCCGTAGGCTGGCGCGCCGTTGCGCGAAACGATGCGCACACGGCCCCACATCGTGTCGAGCAGCGCGGCGACCGTGCGGCGGTCGACGTTGGGCGCGCGTGCGGCGGCCGACGCCATTTCGGCGACGGACACGTTCGGCATGAAGTCCGCGCGCCGCGCCAGTTCGGCGACGTAGGATTCGTCGAGCCTGCCGGCTTCCGCCAGCGCGAGCAGCGCCTCCACGCGCTCGCGCAGTTCCTCGTTGCGCAACAGTCGCGCGTAGTCCGAGCGCAGCGACAGTTTCAAGACGTTGGCGAGCCTGTCGAGCAGCGTCCTGTCGACCGGCTCGCCCGCGCGCTCGGCCGCGCCGAGGAAGGCGAACGACCATGCGGTGAGCGAGACGTTGCCGCGCGCGCGCGGCCAGAAGGCCACGAGCCCGTCGGAGTCGATCGCCTGTTCGATCGCCTGTTGCGTCGCCTTCACATCCTGTCCGATGCGCAGATCGAGACCTGCTGCGGAGAAGATCGGCGCGAACTCCTTCAACGCGACCGTCGCGCCCGCGCGCGCGATGCGCTGCTCCGTGCAGCCGTAGGGATATTCGACAAGCGCCTGCAACCCCGCCACGAGCCGCACCACCGTCGGATCGCCGGCCAGCGTGATCGTGCGCCGGAACGAGCCCGCGCGCGCGCCGGCCGGCGCCTCGCCGAACGAAGCGCTCGCGCCCGGCGCGATCTCGACGATCTCGCGTTTGCGCTGCGGCGTGCGGTCGGGTCGCACGGGCAGCGACACCTCGACCGCATCGCGCGCCTTGTCGGCGTCGCGCACGATCTCGAACCGCAGCGCGACCTTGTCCGCGCCGGGCTTCGGCTCGGGCACGGTCGCGGCGACGTCGATGCGCGCGGGCCTGTTCTGCGCCCATTCGAAGGCGCGCGGCGCGCTGTCGGCGAGCGTGACGCCCTGCGCGGCGAAACGCGCGAGGCCGGCGCCGCCCGGCCCCTCCACGACGCGCGCGATAAGGCCGGCGTCGAACCGGTCGCCCGGCCGCACGAAGCGCGGCAGCGCAGGTTGCGCGACAAGCTCCTGCCGGATGAGCATCTCGCCGACCGCGTAGCCGAACCGATCGGTTCCGCTCGTCGCCTTGGCGCGCAACTTGAACACGGTGAGCGTGTCCGGCAGCTTGATCTTGATGCGCGCTAATCCGTCCGGCCCCACTTTCACATTGGGCAGATAGATCGGCACGGGCGTGAAATTCTTGCGCACGGACACGTTCGTCTCCGCGCCCCATTCCTCCAGCCCCGCATCGCCGCCGGGAATTTCCTCCAGCGGCAATATGCCGAACGCGAGATTGCGCGTGTCGCGCGCCGCCATTTTCGTCGGCCGCTCGACGATGAAACTCGGCAGCGGATCGAGCGGGCGCTCCTTCGCCAGCGACAGCACCGCCTGATCGACCATCCAGAACGTCGCGTTTCCGGCCACCGGCGCGCCCGTATCGTCGGTCAGGCGCAACGTGGCCTCCACCTCCTGACCAGGCCGCGCCCTGGCGGGATAGTCGAGTTTGGCGGTCACGATGTTCTTCACCGGCGTCACCGTCACCCATTTCGTCGCGGCGATGGTGACCGGCTTGCCCTGGTCGAACGGCGCGGCGGCGGTCGGCGCCGCGCTCTCCACGCGCCCGCGCATGATGAGGAAATGCACCGCGAGTTTGGGCGTCTGCTCCTTGGCGAGAATCGTCTGAAAGCGTCCGTAGCCGTTTTCGATGTCGATCCATTCGGTGCGCAACGCATCGCCCGGCTCCTCGACGAGGACGAGCGCGCGCGCGCGCTGGAACGGCGATTGCACCACCAGCGTCGCGGTTTCGCCTGGCGCATACGCATCCTTGTCCGTCGAAACGGTCGCTGCGCGCGCGGGCGCGCGCGCCCAGGTGACAGGCGTCTGGCCGCCGACAAAGAAATCGACGCTCACCTGCTGGCGCCGACCGAGCCTGTCATAGGCTTCGAGCTGCACGAGATAGACACCGGCCTCGCGCGCCTCGAACGCGAGCGCCTGCGCCTGCGCAGCGCTCGCGATCTTGCGCTCGACCAGCGTCTCGTCGATCGTCTGCGTGACGTATTTCGCCGAGCCTTGCGCGAAATCGCTGGCCTGCAAGACCGACGACCAGTTGCGACGGATGAAGCGCGCGGTCATCTCCAGCCCCGCGAGCGCGGCGCCCTTGCCGTCGACGGCGATCGCCTGCGCTTCGATCGCGCCGGTTTTTTCGACGTAGCGCGGCGCTTTCAGCCCGAGCGCGAACGGCGGCGTGGCGATCACGTTCAC
The DNA here is from genome assembly GCA_937870755.1 of uncultured Methylocystaceae bacterium. GTDB lineage: Bacteria > Pseudomonadota > Alphaproteobacteria > Rhizobiales > Beijerinckiaceae > JAJXWB01. The sequence goes on along the minus strand of CALMZV010000094.1, from coordinate 71,891 downwards.
GACATTGCGCACCTGAATGTCGTCCTCGCCCGTCACCGTCGCCTCGATGGAATAGCGGCGGGGCTGCGCGGTCGGCTCGATGGCGGTGTCGAACGTCATGCGCGCGGCGCCGCCGGCGTCGGTGCGTCCGTCGCGCTCCAGCACGGCGCTGGATTTGAATTTCGCCTCTCCCGAAAAACGCGAGTCGGTGGAGAACAGAAACCCTTCGCGACCCGGCGGCGTCCATGCGTGCGGAAACTGCGCGGCGCGCCATTTGACGGGCCTGTCGGCGACAAGGCCGCCGGCGAAATAGCGCGCAAGAAGGTCTATGTTGAACTCGCCGTCGAGGGGCGCGATCTGCGGCCCGTTCAGCGAAAGTTCGAAGGTCGGCAGGCGATACGCCTCCTTCTTGAACGGCGCGACGCCGCAGGCCGCGCTCGTATCGGCCGTCTCGGCGCCTTCCTCTTCGCTTTCGTCGGCTTCGGCCTGCTGTTTGTCGTCGCCGCCGTCCTCGACCTGCTCGTCCGCCTCGCGCGGCCTGGCGCCTTCCGGTTCGAACCGCGCGGCGTAATCGCCGGTCGCGGGCGTGGCGGCGTCGAACTTGTGGTAGAAACCGCCCGTCTCGTCGAGCTTCACCGGAATGCGCCACTCCTGATTGGACGGGCCGGAGACGACGAGCGCGCCGCCGGCTCTCGGCAGGGACAGCCGCCCGCCAACATAAGCGCGCACGAAACCCTTGATGTGCACCGGCTCCTCGGGCCGGTAGATCGGCCGTTCGGTGAACACATGGCACAGCGTGCGCTGCGCCTGCGCGCGTTCGGTCTCGGGATCGGTCGTCCAGCCGAGCCAGGCGTCTTCCGGCTTCGTCCAGTTCTCGCGCGCATATTCGCTCGGCGCGTCCTCGGACCCCACGACGAGCGTGTCGAGGCCCTTCGTCACCACGAGGCGGCGGATTTCGCCTTCCGTGCGCTTTTCGAGATTCCAGACGAACAGGCCGGCCGCATCCGTGCGGCCTTCCGCGAGCGTGACGAATTTGTCGTCGCGCAGACCTTCGATGCGGATGGCGGCCTCCGCCACCGGCGCGGCGCTCGCCAGCGAGGTGACCGCAAACCGCACCGCCGCGCGCTCCTCCACCGCGCTCAGCGAGAGATCGGTCGCCTGCACGCGCAGCCACAACCGTTTGGCGCCATCGGTGGGGCGCAGGCCGACGAGATAGGCGCCGGGCTGATCGGGTCCGGCGATTTTCGCGAACCGCGCGCGCAGATCGAGGCCGAATTTCGCTTCCGCGCCGCCACGCTGGATGGGCAACGCCACCAGTTCGGAAATCGAAGGCGAGCCGAGCGCCTTGATGCGCTTGCCGATCTCGTCCTTGTCGATGTCGTCGGTCTTCGACCATGTCGCGGGGCCTGCGCCCGGCAACGCGGGCGCCTCGCCATCGTCGGTCTCCACGCCGTCGGCCGGGAACGGCCAGAAATCGCGCGCGAGCGGATCGATGGCGTGAATGCGCACGTCGGCCCGATCGTAGCCGCGCCCGCGCAGCGGCAGGAACTGCGGACCGAACCGTTCGACAACGCCCTTGCCGGCGTCCCACGCGATCGCCGGCGCATCCGCCGCAAAAGCGAATTTCTGCACGAAGGGGCGCGCGAGCGGACGTTTGCGCCGATCGCTCAACGCGCCGGCGCTCAGCGAGATTTCGTAGGCGCGGTCGGAAAGAAATTTTCCGACGATGCGAAGGCGCCGCCCATCGTTCTCGACCTCCAGATCGTCGACGGGCGGAGATATGCGCAGCGCGTTGCGCGCGCGCAGAATGTCGATCGGCTCGGGCTGCGCGGAGAAGGTCAGCGTGAGGCGACGCTTGTTGGAGGCTTTGTAGTCCGGCCCCTTCTTCTCCTCTTCCTCCGTATCCGAACCGATCTCGTAGGACGAACAGCGCATCAAGAGATCGCGTTTCTCCGCGTTCCATCCCCTGCCGCAGTCGGCCTCGCTCACCACGAACGGCTCGGCGGAGCGCGCGGTCATCTCGAACGTCGGATCGTCGAGGCCCGGCTCGTCCGAAAGCTTCAACCGCAGGATGGCCACGCGCCCGTCGGGGATGGCCTGACGAAACCGCAGCACATAGGTCTGCCTGTCGTCGCGCTTGACGCGTTCGAGCGCGCGAATGTCGAAATCGCGCGCGGTGAGAACCTGTGCGCCTTCGGGCGACACGCCGGGCGCGTGGCGCACCTCCACGCTCGTCAGGCGCGCGAGCGCGGCGACATCGACCGGCGCGGCGAAGGTGAGCGAAATGCGGTCGAGATCGCCGGACGGTTCGGCGCCGTCGGCGGGCTCGGTCTGCTCGGGCGCCGGCAAGAGCGCGACCAGGCGCGCGCGCGCGTCCCCGGTCTGCGTCTCGTAGCGCTGCAACGGTCTCCACGGTTCGGCGGGACGGAACTGCAACGCGCGCGCGCCGAGCCACGTCCATGCGCCGGCGGGCGCGGGCGACAGCGTGACGAAACGTGCGGGCCGATCCTCCGGACCGCCGGCCGCGGGGCCGGCATCGGCGTCGAAAAAAATCGTCAGCGGATCGTAGCCGCGCAGAAACCGGTCCGGCACGATGCGCGCGCCATCGGCGCGCTGCGCGGCGTCGAAAAGATCGCGCGCCGGTTGCGGGGCGGTTTGCGCGAGCGCCGGCGCGCACAATGCGCCGATGAGCAGAAGCGCGCGGAATGCGGTTATCATCGGCGGCCTCATTTCGTTGCCTTCAACCCTGCCTTTTCGAGCAGGGATTCGATTTCTTCCTGCGGCGGCGCGGCCGGCGGCGGCGCCAGACCCACGAAGGCGGGTCGCGCCACGAGCGCGGCGTCGGCCGGCGCGCGCGCTTCCAGCCAATAGCGGCCGGGCTTCAGACGGCGCATGAGCGATACGCCTTCGCCGAGCAGCGCGCCATTCGCGTCGATGAGGCGCGCGGTCGCGCGGTCGGGCTCGGCGCGCAGGCCAATGCCGATGTCGCCTTCCTTCGCGACGTCGAAGCCGAACAGCGCGCTGGCGCCGGGCGCCAACGCGACCGGCGCGCCGACGCCCTCGCGCGCTTCGAGGGGGGCGGTGAAGCCGAGCGCGGCCGCGCCCGAAAGCGCGCCGTCGTGCGCCGCATAAATCGTCAGCTGCGCAGGACCGGCCGCCACGAAGCGATGAAAATCCGCGCCCGAAGCAAAGAGCGCCGTCTCGCGCCGCCCGTTCTGCTCCAGCACGACGATCGCTGGCGTTGTGGTCGCAAGATCGAGCAGGCTGGCCGTCTTAATGTCGAGCGCGAAGGCCTGCGCGGCGCCCTGCAGGGCGATGGCGGCGGGCGGCGCGATCGCGCGCGCTTCCGCCTTCGGCCACGGGCTTTCGCCCGCGCGCTCCAGCCATAGCGCGACGAGGCCGGGCGTATGATCGATCATGACCTCCCCCGCGCCGTCGAGTTCGATCTCGCCGCCGCGTCGCACGGCGCCGCTGGCGGCGACGAACGTCGCCTGCGCGCCTTCCACGCGCAGCACGTCGCCGGCGCGCGCGGCCACGGGCAGAACGAACGAGCCCGCCGCCCCGTGGAATCGCTTTTCGATGCGGCCGGGCGTGAGCGTTTCGAGGCGGCCGGCCGAGAGCGCCACGCGCGCGGGCGCCGGCGCGTTCGAAAGATTGACGAGCAGGAGCGAGGACGCGTCCGACACGAGCGTGCGCGCGAGCGCGGCGCCGTCGGCGAACATCGCGACGCGCGCCCTGCCCGCGCCCGTCGACAGCGCGGCGACGCCCTTGCCGAGATCGAGCGTCAGCCGCTTTTCGCCGGCGGGCAATGCGAGCGGCTGCGCGCCGCCCGGCGCCAGCACGCCGACGAAGCCCGCGTCCGCGCTCAGCTCGGCGGCGATCCGCGCGTCCTGACGCCGGAGATCGACGCGCAGGCCGTCCTGGGCGCCCGCGTTCGACAGAACGAGCGGCGCGCCGGCCGCCAGCGCCACCGCCACGCCCTGCGCAACAGCGCCTGTTTCGCCCGCATGCAGCATCGGCTGGCCTTCGCCCGACCGCGCGACCCAGACGCGCGCCACGCCATTGGCGGCCTCGTCCGCAGGCAGACGCGCGCTTTCGCCCGCGCCGAGCGTGAAGGCGAGCGGGGCGTCCGCGACGCGCACGCGCGTCGCGCGCACCGGACCCGGATCGCGCGCGAGAAGCCACACATTCTCGCTCTGCGGCGCGAACAGGCCCGCGCGCGTCGGCTGCATCGGCCGACCTTCGCCAGAGCCGGCGAGAAGATCGCGTGCGCCGACGGCGAGATCGAGCGCCTCGGCGCGCGGCGCCGTCATACGCGCGACGTGCAGCGTCAACCCGAGTTCGGGAACGGGGAACGGATCGAGCGCGATCTCGTCGCCGGCTTTCGGCGCGGCGTCGATGGCGCGTGCGGCGACCGCGACTTTTTCCTCCACGCCGTCGAGGCTCCACACGGCCACGCGCCATTCGCCGCCATCGGCGGGAACGGCCACGACCGGCGCGCGACCGCGATCATAGGCGGCGATGCGCCATGCGCCGTCCGCGCCGCGCCGTTCGAGCGCGAGCGTGATTTCGGCCGCCGATCGCGCGGCCGCCAGCGCAAGCGCGCCGCGCGCGGTCTGCGGGAGGGCGAAGCGATGCACGCGCGCGTCCGCAAACTGCGCGGCGCCGCCCGGCGCAAGCGTCTGAACATCCGCATCGCGTGGCAGCGCCAGGCGCAACTCCACGCCGTCCTGCGGCGCCTCTTGCGCGGCCTCGCCTTCGTCCGCGGCCTCCTCGCCGTCGTCCGCGTCGTCCGGCCGGCCGTCGTCGAGCAGCGCCGGCGCGGAGGTTTCATACAATTCCAGTTTGTATTCGCCGGCCGGCAGCGCGCGCGAGAGGGCGATGTTCCAGTCGTCGGTGCGGCCGGCGAGCCGTTCGACCACGCGGCCGTCGGCGTCTTTCAGAAGGCCGGTGAGATCGGTGCGACCGAAACTCGTGAGATTGACCACGTTGGGCGCGGCGAGCGCAAAACGCACGGCGGCCGGCAGTTCGACCATGCGCGGCGCGCCGGGCTGCAATTGGTCGGCGTCGAGCGAAATGTCGTAGTCGAGCCGGTCGTCGCGCGCGAGGGCGCGCGCTTCCACGCGCCAGGCGCCGGCCGCAAGCCTGCCGCGATAGGGGCGCGTCGCGATGAACTTGCCGGCGCTCCCTGTCCCGCCGATCAGTTCGCCGATCATGCCTTCGGAGATCGTCAGGCGGACATCGGCCTGGCCGGCGAGCGCGAAGGTCCACACGTCGGGCGCGCGCGCCGCGCCGCCGGCGGCCGGTTCGCGCCACTGGTTCTTCTGCGCCGCGCCGAACGGAAGCGGGTGCGGGCCATGGCCCTCGCGCACGGTCTCGACCGGGCGCGCCGACAGCCGCGCGACCATGCGCGCATCGACATCCTCCGGCGCGACGACGAGACGATACTCGCCCGGCGCCAGCTTCGCCTCGATGCGGCGCGTGCGGCCGGGGGACGTCAGCGGCCAGCCGTCGGCGTCTTCGAGCCGCGCGTTGAGATCGCGGCCGAGCGCATAGAGATCGAGCCGATAGTCGCCTTCCTTCGCGACGACGACCGGCACGACGGCGCCGCGCCCGTCCGCAAGACTCGCGCGCACGCTCGCGCCTTCCGTCAGCGCGCCGGTGACGAGCATCGGCAGCGGCGCGAGCGCGAGACCCGCGCGGCCGGCCGACTCGGAGAGCGCCTGCACGCCCACGCGATAGGCGCCCGCGCGCAGATAGACCTGCGCCATGCCGTTGCGGCCGCGCCCGTTGTCCTTGCCTTCCGCAAGGCGCGGCAGAAAATTCGTGCCGATGGCCAGGCCCGTCGCAAGGCGCCCGAGCGTTTCGATGCGATAGAGGCCGCCCTCTTTCGCCTCGATTCTGAATTCGCGCTTCTGATCGCGCGCGAGATCGAACCACAGCGGCGCATCGGGCGCGAGGGAAACGAGCGCCGGCGCCGTATGCGCGGCCGCAGGTCTGGCCGCCGGATCGGGCCGCCAGAAGATCGCGAGCGCGCGCGGCGCGGATGGCTGGGGAACGCGCACGAGAAAGGCGCGATGGTCCTTCTCGATTTTCTCGTCGAGAATTTCCACCGCCACCTCGCCGCCGCGCTGGTCGCGCGCGAAAATGCGGCCGCCGAGCGGCGCGCGCGCGCGCAACGCGGTTTCTTCCGGCGGCTGCTGCGCGAATTGCGCCGGCGCGACAGGCGACCTTTCGGTTGGCGCGGCCGCGGGTCTGGAAGGCTTGCGGGCGGCGGGCTTTTCGGCGCGCGGATCCTGTCGAGGGCTCAGCTCCCGCGGGCGCGGCTGCGGGCGCGGTTCGGCCGGCGCCTGCGCGGCGCGCGGCGGCGGCGCGGGCGCCGCGGTTCTGATGGGCGCCGGCTCGCTCGCGCCCTGCCTTTGCGGCGACGTTTCGCGCACCAGCGTTTTCGGCGTCAGCCCCTGCCACAACATCAACGGCGCCTTGCCCAGATCGACCGGCGTCGTCACCGCGCGCACGCCGACGGCGAGGTTCGGCGCCTCGTTCACGCGCGCCTCGTAGGCCACGCCGCGCTCCATCGCCACGCGGCCGAGATGGATGGCGGTGCGCGGCGCGGGCGCGGGCGCAAGCTCCGGCGCGAGACGGGGCGAACCGAGCGTGAGGTCGATCACGCCCGCGCCGTTCTCGGGCGGGGCCAGGCGCAGCGTGTAAAAGCCCGGCTGGAGATCGTAGGTGGTTTTCGCCTCCGCACGGCTTGCAAGCGGCGCGCCGCCGAACGCCGGCTCGATGGTCGCGCGCGCAACCCGACCCTTGATCGCGATGGCGACGGGGCCTGCGCCCGTCGCCTCGAAGATCAGCGAGCTTGGGCCGCGCAGGTTGAACCGCCGGCGCCAGGCGCCGCCCGGCGCGACTTTGGGCGCGTCGGACGCCAGCGCCGTCGCGCGGCCGCGCTCGACGCGCGCGAGAACGGCGGTCGCCGGAATTTCGTCGCCGCCCTCGCCCGCCACGTCGACGAAAACCAGCGAGGGGCCTTCGCCCGACAGCCGCGCGGACGGCGCGCGATGCAGCGCGCGCAGGCGGAAAGCCTGGCCTTCGGCGCCCGCGACTTCCACCTCAACCGGACCGGACGATCCGCGCGGAACGGCGACGACGAACGGATCGCGGCTGTTGGCGGCGAGCGCGGCCTCCACCGGCGCCTGTCCCTTGCGCCGCAGGATCAGCCGCACGGGCGCGGGTTCGGGCAGGTCCAGCCGCACGTAATCGACATCGGCCGAGGCGACGAAATGCGCCGAGCCGAACGCGCCGAGCGCGCCCTCGAACAGTCCGGCGGCCAGGCTGGGCGGATCGAGCCGCCGCAACATGAACGGCGCGGCCTCGCCGCCCTCGGTCCACACATGCGGCGCGCCGCCGTAAGCGGTGAGGAGATAGCGGCCGGGCTCCACCGCGCCGACGATGCGCGCGCGCGTCATCGTCCGCGCCTTGCGCGGCTCCACGGCGGCGATCTCGGACGCTATGTCGACGAGCGCCTCGCCGTCGCGCCACAGGCGCAGGTCGACGAGATTGCGGCCGAGCGCCTCGAGCGCGACGCGGCCGTCCTCGCCCACATCGAGCCAGTAGGAAACCTGTTCCAGATCGCGCAGCTCGCCCTGCACGGAGGCGGCCGGCAGCGGGCTGCGCGAAAGTTCGCGCCACGCCTGCGCGACGATCTTCGCCTCGCCCGTCGCGCCTTTGGCGCCGAACGTGCGCGCCTTGTAGACGCCGGCGTCGAGCAGCAGGTCGAGCCGGCCGTCGCGCTGCCCGGCGGCGCCAGCCGTATCGCCGGGACCGGCGATCATGTCGACCAGTTGCAGCGCGACGCCCGTCTTGCTTTCGGCGCGGATCATGTAGCGGCCGGGCGCGGGAATCCTCACAAGCGCGCCGGAGTCGGCGCCGGCCGGCACGATCGCAGGAACGACGTCCGCCGTTTGCGGAGCGGCCTGTCGGTGCGGCTGCGCGGGCGCCTGGGCGGATTGCGCCTGGGCGCTTTGCGGCGCGCGTAACGACGCGAGCGCATCGAGACGCGCGCGATAGACGCGCGCGAGGCAGGCGGCGGTCTGGCGCGGGTCGGCGCATTCGCGGTCGCGGGCGGCCACGAAGGCGCGCTGCGCCTGTTTCAACGCATCCAGCGCGGGCGCGTCGTCCTTCAGGGCGAACTGGGCGCGGGCGTATGCGCCGGCGAGCGCATTGTCGAGCGCGCGCAGGTCCGGCGCGGCGCAGATCGCCGTCTCGATCGGCGGGCGGGCTTTCGCGCAATCGAAGGACTGGGCATGGGTGGGCGGGGCGAATGCGACCAGACCGAAAACAGCGCCGGCGCCGAGAAAGCGGGCGCGCATGTTCCGTGCCGACATCGTCCGTCCCCCAAGAGCGTTCGGCGCCACACGCGCCTGCGCCGCCGCTCAAGACGTTCGGCGACCGGCGTCGCGCTCGGGCGGCCAGGGCCGCCGGCGCTCAGACTAAACCCTCTGTCAGGAAAGAGAAGCGCCGCGATGTGACGCGGCGCACAGAACGTCAGTGGCCAGGATCGCGTTGTGTTTGCGACGCATCGGGCCCGGCGCCGGCGTTGGCGTCGTCGTGCCCATGGCCGGAAAACCTGTCGGACAAGGCGAGAATAAGCGCGGAGACGACGAACGCCATGTGAATGCCCACCGCCCAGTACAGATCGCGATCGGAGATATTCTTCAAATCCATGAAGGCGCGCAGCACCTGGATCGCCGAAATGGCGACGATGGAGGACATGAGCTTCAGCTTCAGTCCGGTGAAGTCGATCTTGCCCATCCATTCGGGCCAGTTGCGCGCAGTGGAGCGGTCGATGTGCGCGACGAAATTCTCGTAGCCGGAGAAGATGACCAGAATCACCAGCGAGCCGGCGAGCGTCATGTCGATGAGCGAGAGCACATCGAGAATGACCTGCGCTTCATCGGCGCTCACCACATGCGTGGCCATGTGCCAGACATGCTGGGCGAGTTTGACGAGCATGGCGAGAAGGCTCGCCATGAGGCAGAAATAGAACGGCGCCAGCAGCCAGCGGCTGGAAAACAGCACCGATTGCAGAATGCGTTCGACCGGTCCCATGTTCGCTCCCGTGACTCAAGATGTGCCACGGGAGCGGCGCCGCAATCAAGCTGGACCGGCCGCGACGCCGATCGGGCAGGAAACGCCCGTGCCTCCCAGCCCGCAATAGCCGCGCGGATTCTTCGCCAGATATTGCTGGTGGTAGTCCTCGGCGAAATAGAACTGCGGCGCCTTGAGGATTTCCGTCGTGATCGCGCCGTAACGATTTTCGCCGAGCAAACCGCCATACATCGCGCGCGATCGCTCGGCGGCCGCGAAATCGGCGTCGGAATAAACGTAGACGCCCGAGCGATACTGCGTGCCGACGTCGTTGCCTTGACGCATGCCCTGCGTGGGATCGTGATTTTCCCAGAACGTGCGCAACAGGTCGTCGTATGAAATCTTCGTCGGATCGTAGACCACGCGCACCACTTCGTTGTGGCCGGTCATGCCCGAACAGACTTCCTCGTAGGTCGGATTTGGCGTGAGACCGGCCGCGTAACCGGCGGCGGTGATCCATATCCTGTCGGCGCCCAGTTCCCAGAACTTGCGCTCCGCGCCCCAGAAACAGCCCATGCCGAACATGGCGAGGCGCATCGTTTCCGGATAGGGCTCGTGCAACGGGCGGTCGAACACGAAATGCCGCGCGGCGGTCGCAATGGGCGCGGCGCGGCCGGGCAAGGCCTGGCCCGGCGTGGGCATCGCCGTTTTCTTGCGGAACAGGAACATGGCGCGTCTCCCTTTTGGTCCAATATAGGACGGCGCGGGCGCGCGTCACCCCGTCAGCGCATCTCCACGCCGATCGGCGCGCGGCGGCGGCGCGTGAGCCGCATGAGAAGGGCGCCCGTCACGCCCGCAACCAGCCACGTCGGCAGCAGCAGCAACGAGACGACGACCGGGTCCCACAGGACCGGCGAGACGTGACGCTCGATGGCCGGCTGCAGCAGCGGGAAGCGGGTGGGGAACAGGTTGAACAGCGTCTTGCCGAGCGGGGTGAGGACGAGCGCGGAGTCGCTGAGCGAGCGCGCCCCGTCGATGACCAGCGCGGCGAAGGCCGCCGCCAGCAGCATGAGGGCTATGAAGCGGAAGATCAGGCGCAGCATGCGGTTCCGCCTAGTTCACGATGGCTTCGAGAAAACTCGTCAGGTCGTCGGTGACGAAATCAATATGCGGTTCGTGGCCGCTTTCCAATTCCCATTCCTCGCGCGCGACGGATTCGCCGGCCTTGGGCGTGACGAGCGTCGTCACCATGCCGCGCGCATGCGGCACGACGAGGTTCTTGGCCATATCCTCGAACATCGCCGCGGCATGCGGGGCGACGCCGTGCGCCGCGAAAAACCGTTCGTAGGTTTCGGCGTGCGGCTTGGGCACGAGGTCAGCCGCGACGATGTCGAACACATCCTCGAAGAGGCGGTCGATGCCGAGCCGCTCGGCCGTGCGCAACGCATGTTCGCGCGAGCCGTTGGTGAGGATGAGCTTGCGGCCCGGCAGGCGCGCGATGGCGCGCGCCAGCGAATGGTCGGGCACGAGCGAGGAGCGGTCGATGTCGTGCACGAAGGCGAGAAACTCCTGCGCGGTCACCTCGTGCTCGGCCATCAGGCCGCGCAGCGTCGTGCCGTAGCGTTCGTAGTAATATTTCTGCAACGCGCGCGAGGAGACGCCGTCCAGCCCGAACAACTCGGCCATGAACAGCGTGATGCGCTGATCGATCTTCGGCCAGACGTCGGAACCAGCCGGATAGAGCGTGTTGTCGAGATCGAACACCCATGCCTCCACATGCGCGAACCGCGCGGCGACCGCGCCGGGCAGTTTCGCCTCATGCGTCGGCAGGTGTTTCATCGCGTGATCAGCGTGCCGGCGCCGTGATCGGTCAACAGTTCGACCAGCACCGCGTGCGGGATCTTGCCGTCGACGATGACCACGCCTTCCACGCCCTGTTCGATGGCGTAGATGCAGGTCTCCACCTTCGGGATCATGCCGCCGGTGATCGTGCCGTCGGCGATGAGGCCGGGAATGTCGGAGACTTTCAATTCCTCGATCAGGTTCCTGTCCTTGTCGAGCACGCCCGGCACGTCGGTCAGGAAGATGAGGCGCTTGGCCTTCAATGCGCCGGCGATGGCGCCGGCGAAAGTGTCGGCGTTGATGTTGTAGGTCTGGCCGTCCGCCCCCTGCGCGACGGGCGCGAGCACAGGCACGAGTTCGCGCCCCAGCACCTGGTCGAGCACGGTGGTGTCGACCTTTTCCGGCTCGCCGACGAAGCCGAGGTCGACATGGGCCTCGATGTTCGACCCGGAATCGACCACCACGCGGCCGACCTTCTTGGCCAGCACCATGTTGCCGTCCTTGCCGCACAGGCCGATCGCGCGCCCGCCTTCGGCATTGATGAAGCCGACGATCTGCTTGTTGATGGAGCCGGCGAGCACCATCTCCACGATCTCGACCGTGGCCTTGTCGGTGATGCGCAGTCCGCCGGCGAACTGCGACTTGATGCCGAGCTTCTGCAACATCGCGCCGATCTGCGGCCCGCCGCCATGCACCACGACAGGGTTCACGCCGGATTGCTCCAGCAGCACCATGTCGCGGGCGAAATCGCGCGCCACCTTGTCGTCGCCCATCGCATGGCCGCCGTATTTCACCACGACGATGGCGTCGTCGTATTTCAGCATGTGCGGCAGCGCGCGCACGAGCGTTTCGGCCTGCGCGTGGGCTTTTTCGTGAGAAGATTCGGTCATGGCGGTTCCGTTCCGGCGGGGTTTCCTATCTAGTCGCCCGCCCCGCCAATCTCAATCCGGCGGACGACGACTTTGCGACAGAGCCCCTATGCCGCGCCGCGTTCGGCCAGCAGGCGGGCGACGGCGGCGCGCAGCTCCGCCACACCCGCGCCGGTCCGGCTGGAGGTGAACAGAACCTCCGGGAACGCGGCCGGACGCCTGCGCAGCGCTTCGCGCGTCGCTTCCAGCCGCGGCGCGATGTCCTTGATCTTCACTTCGTCCTGCTTGGTGAGGACGATGGCGTAGGACACCGCGCTCGTGTCCAGCAGGTCGAGCATCGCCTTGTCGGTGTCCTTCAGCCCGTGGCGGCCGTCGACCAGCACGTAGACGCGCGCGAGTTTGGCGCGGCCGCGCAGATACGACCGCATGAGCGCGTTGAAGGCCGCGGACTTTTCCTTGGAGACGGCCGCGTAGCCATAGCCCGGCATGTCGACCAGCCGCGCCTTTTCGCCCAGCGCGAAGAAGTTCAGCTCCTGCGTGCGGCCAGGCGTATGCGACACGCGCGCGAGCGTCTTGCGGCCGGTGAGCGCGTTGACGAGCGAGGACTTGCCGACGTTGGAGCGGCCGGCGAAGGCGATTTCGGGAACGGTCTCCGGCGGCAGGCCGTCGATCTTTCCCGCGCCCCAGATGAAATCGCACGGGCCGGCGAACAGTTTGCGGCCGGCTTCCGCAAAGTCCGGTTCGTCGGTCACGCCGGTTTGCGCCGGAAGGTCTTGACGAGGTTGTCCCACAGTTCGAACGGCACGCCCGCGCGCTTCATGATCCACCACTGCTGGGCGACCGAGAGCACGTTGTTCCACGTCCAGTAGATGACGAGGCCGACCGGGAAAGATCCCAGCATGAAGGTGAAGATGACCGGCATCCACGCGAACATCTGGCGCTGGACGGGATCGGTCGCCTCCGGGTTCATCTTCATCTGCACCCACATCGACACGCCCATGATGAGCGGCCATATGCCCAGCCACAGGAACGAGCCGAACACGGGAATCTGCGTGGGATCGAACGGCAGTAGGCCGAACAGGTTGAAGATGTTGGTGGGGTCCGGCTGCGACAGGTCCTTGATCCAGCCGAAGAACGGCGCCTGGCGCATTTCGATGGTGACGAACAGCACCTTGTAGAGCGCGAAGAACACGGGAATCTGCACCAGCATCGGCAGGCAGCCCGAAACGGGGTTGACCTTCTCGCGCTTGAACAGCTCCATCTGCTCCTGCTGCTGCTTCACCTTGTCGTCGGGGTAGCGCTCCTGAATGGCCTTCATCTGCGGCTGCAGCGCCTTCATTTTCGCCATCGACAAATAGGACTTGTTGGCGAGCGGCAGGAAGGCGAGCTTCACCAGCACGGTCACGATCAGGATCGCCACGCCGAAATTGCCGACGAGCTTGTAGATGAGATCGAGCAGGTTGAAGAGCGGCTTGGTGATGAAATAGAACCAGCCCCAATCGATCAGCAGTTCGAATTTCGACAGGCCGGGATTGGCCTGATAGCGATCCAGCAGTTCCGACACCTTGGCCCCGGCGAACACGTAGGTCTTCGACTCGACCTTCGCGCCCGGCGCGATGCTCGTCGCCTCGCCGACGAAATCGGCCTGGTAGTTCTTGGCCGCGACCGTTCCCGGACTCGCCGACAGGGTGGCGTCGAAAGGCTTCGTCTGATCAGGCGCGACGACGGCGGCCCAGTACTTGTCGGTGAAGCCGACCCAGCCGCCCGTGCCCTTGAACTTCTTCTGGGCGCCCGTCTCCTTCTCGATCTTGTCGTAGGCCCATTCCTGAATGCCGGAATCGCCGACGACGCCGATGAGACCCTCGTGCAGCACGGCGTAGCCCTGCAACGCGGGTCTGCCGTGGCGGGCGACGAGCGAGAACGGATGCAGCGCGACCGCGTTCGCGCCCGTGTTCTCGACCGTGTCCACGATCGTGAACAGATAGTCGTTGTCGACCGAGATGCGGCGCAGGAACTTCAGACCCTGCCCGTTCTCCCAGGAAAGGGTGACGGGCGTCGTCGCCGTGAGCTTGCGACCGTCGGCCGTCCAGACCGCATCGGGACCGGGCACGGCGACCTGCTGACCGGGCGCCGGCACGAAGCCCAGTTCGGCATAGAACGGATGTTCGGAGCCCGACGGCGAGAGCAGAACGATGTTCGGACTCTTGGGATCGGGCGTCTCGCGGTATTTCTTCAGCAGCACGTCGTCGATGCGCCCGCCCTTCAGCGCGACCGAGCCCATCAGGCTGTCGGTGTCGATGGCGATGCGCGGGCTGGCGGCGAGCAGTTCGGCGCGGGGGCGCACGGGTTGCGGCGCGGTCGAGGGCGCCACCCCCGGCGCCGGCGCGGTCTGCCCGCCGGCGGTCGGCGCGGTGGGGCGCGCGACCTGCTGCTCGCGCGCGTCGGTCCGCGCCTTTTCCATCTTCGGCGCGCCGACGAAATACTGCCAGCCGACCAGCACCACGATCGACAGAAAGATCGCGGCGAAAAGATTCTTGTGATCCTGATTCATTGGGCGAAAGGCCTGTCCTTGCGGCTCCGCTGCGCTGGTTTTTCGGCGAGCGCCGCGACGATGGTGCGTTCGAGTTCGGAAAAGGGGGCCGAGAGCGCCTCAAGCCGCGCGACAAACACATAGTCGCATCCGGGCCGGGCGGAAAGGGCCGCGCCCTGTCGCAGCGCCTCGCGCAGGCGGCGGCGGATACGGTTGCGCCGCACCGCGAGCGGTTCTGTCTTTTTCGTCACCGTCAGGCCGAATCGCGGCGGCCCCTCGTCATCGGGGCGTTCGCGCACCTGCAACGTGAAATATCTGGAGCGCCGGCGGCCGCCCTTCTGCGCGGCCAGAAAATCGGCGCGGCGCGTCAGCCGCGCCGGACGCGCGCCCGCGCCTTCACCCCCGCCCTTGCGACCGGCGCCGGACATGCAGCGCTCCCGAAACGAATGGCGGGTCGAAAGCCTCAGGCCGACAGGCGCTTGCGACCGCGCGCGCGGCGGGCGGCGATGACCTTGCGGCCGCCGACGGTCGCCATGCGGGCGCGGAACCCGTGACGCCGCTTGCGGACGATCTTGGAAGGCTGATAGGTGCGCTTCACCGTAATTCTCCGAAACAAGTCGCAGGCCAGGCCCCCAAGCCCGCCACTGGACAGGCCCGACGCCGGCGCCGCCGAAATCGTGAAGCGCGCTTATAGGCGTCGCCGGCGGCCCGCGTCAACGGCGCGCCGGCGAACCTATTGCCTGTCCGCCACGATTGTCGGATGATCCGCCAACGCCCCGGCGCCAGCCGCGGGATCAACGAAACCGGAAAAATCCGGTTCTGGAGGAACGGCCATGGCTTTCGAACACAGCGCCCGGGCGCTGGACCTGCGCGCGCGTCTCCTGACCTTCATGCGCGACGAGGTCGAGCCGGCCGAACATCTCTACGGCGAGGAGGTCGCCACCGTCGCCCGCACCCGCCGACCGCCGGTGCTGGAAAAGCTCAAGGCCAGGGCCAGGGCGGCGGGACTTTGGAATCTATTCCTGCCCGGCGACCACGGCGCGGGCCTCACCAATCTGGAATACGCCCCGCTCGCCGAAATCATGGGCCGCATCTCCTGGGCGTCGGAAGTCTTCAACTGCTCGGCGCCAGACACCGGCAACATGGAGATTCTGGCGCTCTACGGCACGCCGGAGCAGAAGAAGAAGTGGCTCGACCCGCTGCTGGCCGGCGAAATCCGCTCCGCCTTCTCCATGACCGAGCCCGAGGTCGCCTCCTCCGACGCCACCAACATCCGCTGCACCATCCGCCGCGAGGGCGACGAATACGTCATCAACGGGCGCAAATGGTACACGTCCGGCGCGATGAGCGAGGATTGCAAGCTGCTCATCGTGATGGGCAAGACGGACCCCGACAATCCGAACAAGCACCTTCAGCAGTCGATGGTTCTCGTGCCGCGCGACACGCCCGGCATCAAAATCGTCCGCGACATGAAAGTGTTCGGCTACGACGATGCGCCGATCGGCCATCCGGAGATCGTCTACGACAACGTGCGCGTGCCGGTCTCCAACATCCTTCTGGGCGAGGGGCGCGGGTTCGAGGTGGCGCAGGGCCGGCTCGGACCGGGGCGCATCCATCATTGCATGCGGCTGATCGGCTGCGCGGAGCGCGCGCTGGAGCTGATGTGCAAACGCGCGCAGAACCGCGTGGCGTTCGGCCAGAAGCTCGGCGACCACGGCTCGGTGCGCGAGGACATCGCCCATTCGTGGTGCGAGATCGAGCAGGCGCGCCTGCTGACGCTGCGCGCCGCCGACAAGATGGACAAGGACGGCAACAAGGAAGCGCGCGACCTGATCGCGGCCGCCAAGATCGTCGTGCCGGCGATGGCGGCGCGCGTGATCGACCGCGCCATCCAGATCCACGGCGGCGCCGGCGTCTCGCAGGACACGTTCCTGGCCGAGGCCTACACCTATGCGCGGTTCATGCGCATCGGCGACGGGCCGGACCAGGTGCATCTGTCGCAGCTCGGGCGGCAATTGCTGAAACGCTACGGATGAACATCCGGGCGGCCTCGGAGGAGGAAGCCATGGCCTATACGCGCGAACAACTGGACGAAATCGCCGAACCGTTCGAAACGAAGGCGCTGCGCGCGCTCGCGGCCGGCGACATAGCGCAGGTGCGCGCGCTGCTCGCGCAGATGCGCGACGGCGCCGCGGGGCTCGACGGGCTGTCGCGCCACACCCTGGCGCGCAAGGCCGCCAAACTGCGCAGGGATTTCGGAGAAGACGGGGCGCGCGACGCTTTGCGGCGGATATCGACGCAGCTCATGCGCACATGGATCGAGCAATACAAGGCCGGCGACGAGAAAGGCGCGATCGCCGATCTGGTGGCGGTCTATCGCGAGCAGACCGGCGGGGCGCCGCAACCGCTCAACGAGGACGAGGAAAAGATCACGCTCGATCTCGCCCCGTGCGGAACGGGCGGCCTGCTCGACAGGCAGAAACTGCCGCAGAAGCACCCCGATCACTACGGGCCATGGAGCGACGGCGTCCCCACCTATTGCCAGATCTGCAAGGCGTGGCAGGCGGCGCTCAACGCCGGCGCGGGCGGCGACGTGTGGACGACGGACAAGGGCGCGAACGGCCATTGCCGCGTGACGTTCCACAAGCGCGCGAGCAAGGGACAAACGCTGTTCAGCGAACAGGAAAAGCGCGAGCTGCCGCAACGGCGCGTGGACCGCGCGATCGAAAAGCTCGAGCGCGGCGAAACCGATCTTGCGCCGCTGATCGAGGGCCAGCGCAAGGACGGCATGCCCTGGCACGATTTCGGCGTGGTGTGTCTGGCGCATTTCTACGCCATCGCGCTCGAAAAGGGCGGACCGGACTATCTCGACGAAACG
Organism: uncultured Methylocystaceae bacterium; assembly: GCA_937870755.1. Classification (GTDB taxonomy): domain Bacteria; phylum Pseudomonadota; class Alphaproteobacteria; order Rhizobiales; family Beijerinckiaceae; genus JAJXWB01. The sequence goes on along the minus strand of CALMZV010000094.1, from coordinate 54,703 downwards.
CTGCGCGAGACCTACGAGCCGGCGTTCGTCGCTGGTTTTCCGCGCTACGCCGCGCTCTCCGACGAAGAGCTCGCGCGCGAGATCGCGCGCACGTGGAACTATCATTGCGCCGATTTCACGCTCACCGAGGAAGAGGACCGCTTCGTCTTCCGGCTCGACCCGTGCGGCAGCGGCGGGCGGCTCTATCGCCGGCGGATGTGGCGCGACATGTTCCGCTACGGCGATCCGCTGTCGCCGCTCGTGCCAGCGCAACACCCGATCGACTTCAACCGCGCGAACGCGCCGTCCTATTGCACGCATTGCGCGGCCTCCAACCGGGCGCAGCTTTCGCGCGCCGACGATCCCGCGACGCCGCTGTTCTTCGTCGCCGACGGCCATGCGCAGATGAAGCCGGGAGAAGCCTGCAAACTCTACGCCTACAAGAAGGCCGCGCGCGACATAGACCCCGCGCTGTTCGCGCAAGTGGGATTGCAGCCGAAACGGCGCGGCGGAGGACATTCATGAATGCGTTCGACCTGACCGGCAAGACGGCGCTCGTCACCGGCTCCACGATGGGCATCGGCGAGGGGATCGCGCGCGTGCTGGCGCGCGCGGGCGCGCATGTGATCATCTCCAGCCGCAAGCAGGCCGATTGCGAGCGCGTGGCCGGCGAATTCAAGGCGCAGGGCCTGAGCGCGGAGCCGCGGGCCTGCCACATCGGCAAGATGGACGACATCGAGGCGATGGAGACGCATCTGCGCGAGACGCGCGGCGGGCTCGACATTCTGGTCAACAACGCCGTGCTCTCGCCCTGGCGCACCATCGACGACACCGACCCCGGCATTTTCGCCAAGGCGCTGGACGTGAACCTGCGCGGCAACTGGTATCTGTCGGTGGCGGCCACGCGGCTGATGAAGATGAAGGGCGGCGGCGCCATCATCAACATCGCCTCCGTCGCCGCCATCCATCCCGACCGCATGCTGGGGCTCTATTCCACGCTCAAGACCGCGATGCTCGGCATGAGCCGCGCCTTCGCGCTCGAATACGGCGAGCACAACATCCGCGTGAACACCATCCTGCCCGGCGTGATCAAGACCAAGCTCGCGGAGGCTTTCGACGAAGCGGCGACGAAGATGATCCTTTCCTCCACGCCGCTCGGGCGCATCGGCGCGCCGGAGGAAATCGGCCACGCGGTTCTCTATCTCGCCTCGCCCGCCGGCGCCTTCGTCACTGGCGCGGGCCTGATCGTCGACGGCGGGTTGAGCATCGCGAGCCATTGACGGCGCGCGCCACGGACAGGAGCGGCGGCGCAGCCCCGGATCGCCTGGCTTGGCGCGCAATGACGGGAATGTTCAGGCCCTGGCGCGAATCTTCGACAGCGTCGTCGCGGGCGTGATCGCTTCCGGGTCGATCTTCACATGCAGGATCGACGGCCTGCCGCTCGCCAGCGCGCGGTCGAAGGCGGGCATGAATTGCGCCGTCGTCTCCACCGTCTCGCCGTGGCCGCCGAAGGCGCGCGCGTAGGCCGCGAAATCCGGATTGCGCAACTGCGTCCCCACCACGCGACCGGGATATTCGCGCTCCTGATGCATGCGGATCGTGCCGTACATGCCGTTGTCGACGACGATGACGACAATCGCCAGGCCGTATTGCACGGCGGTCGCGAATTCCTGCCCGTTCATCAGAAAACAACCGTCGCCGGCGAAGGCGATCGTCATGCGCTCGGGGTGAAGGCGTTTCGCGCCGACCGCGGCCGGAACGCCGTAGCCCATGGAGCCGGACGTCGGTCCCAGTTGCCCGCCGAACCCGCCGATGCGCAGATAGCGGCCGACGAACGTGTTGTAATTGCCGGCGCCGTTGCACAACACCGCATCGGCCGGCAGGCGCGCGCGCAGCGCGACGAGCGCCTCGGCGAACTGCATGGCGCCGGGAATGTGCGGCGCCGTTTCCGTCCACGCGCGATAGTCGGCATGCGCGGCCGCCGCCGCGCCTGTCCAGGGAATGTCGGCGGGCGGTTCGAGCGCGGCGAGCGCCGCGCAGAAGGCCGGCGGCGTCGCGCAGATCGCGAGCGAGGGCTGGTAGACGCGGCCGAGTTCGCCCGCGTCCGGATGGACGTGCACGAATGTCGGACGCGGCGCCGGAATATCGAACAGCGTGTAGGATTGCGAAGGAATTTCCGCCATCTGGCCGCCGACGACGAGCACGCAATCGGCCGCTTCCACCCGTGCGCGCAATTTCGGATTCGGACCGAGGCCGAGTTCGCCGGCGTAGTTGGCGTGTTCGTTGGGAAAGAGCATCGCGCGCCGGAACTCGACCGCCACCGGCAAATCGAACCTCTCGGCGAAGGCGACGAAATCGGCGACCGCCCGCGCGCTCCAGCCGCCGCCGCCGAGAATGGCGACAGGCGCCTTCGCGGCGCCAAGCAGGACGCGCAGCTTCTCCATCGCGGCCGCGCCGGGCGCGATGGGCGCGGGTTCGACGCGCAGAGCGTCGACCGCTTCGGCGGCCTGCGTCAGCATGTCTTCCGGCAGCGCGACGACCACCGGACCGGGGCGGCCCTGCATCGCCACATGAAAGGCGCGCGAGACGAGTTCGGGAATGCGCGCGGGATCGTCAATCTCGACCACCCATTTGGCGGTCGAGCCGAAAAAGGCGCGATAGTCCATCTCCTGAAAGGCGCCGCGCCCGCGCATCGACCGCTCCACCTGGCCGACGAACACTATGAGCGGCGTCGAATCGTGCTCCGCGATGTGCAGCGCCGGCGCGGCGTTGGTCGCGCCCGGCCCGCGCGTGACGAAGGCGATCCCCGGCCGGCCGGTCAGGCGGCCGTGCGCCTCCGCCATCATGGCGGCGCCGCCCTCCTGGCGGCAGACGGTGATCTCGATGGCGGAATCGTGCAGGGCGTCGAGAACGGCCAGATAGGATTCGCCCGGCACGCAGAATACATGCGACACGCCCTGGATCGCCAGCTGATCCACCAGAATGCGGCCGCCCGTCCGCAGGTTTGTTTTCGTCATGTCGCCCCGCCGTTGGCGCGCCCTCTCCTTTTCGGGCGCGCGGCTCTATACATACATCCGATGAACGGCGACGGGACCATGGACCGCGAGGCGCTGGCGGGCGCGCTCGAATTCTACCGGCAGAGCGGGGTCGATCTGGCGTTCGACGAGACGCCGCACGACCGCTACGCCGAAAGCGCCCGCCCGCAGCCGGCGCCGGCGTCCGCGCCGGTTCTCGCGCGCGCCGCCCCGCCCCCGCCGCCCGCCCGCCCGCGGCCGGCGCCGCCCGCCGCCAACCCGGCGCTGGCGGCGGATGCGGCGCAAATCGCCGCCTCGGCCGCCGAGCAGGCGACCGGCGCCCGCACGCTCGACGAACTGCGGGCGCGGCTCGAGGCGTTCGAGGGCTGCGCGCTGAAGACAACTGCGACGCGGCTCGTGTTCGAGGACGGAAACCGGCAGGCGCGCGTGGTGTTCGTGGGCGAGGCGCCGGGCGCGGAGGAAGACCGCGAGGGCCGTCCGTTCGTCGGCCGCGCCGGCCAGTTGCTCGACCGCATGCTGGACGCGATCGGGCTGGACCGCACGCTGGTCTACATCTGCAACGTCGTGCCATGGCGCCCGCCGGGCAATCGCACGCCGACGCCGCAGGAGGTGGCCGCCTGCCTGCCGTTCATCCGCCGGCAGGTGGAGCTGGTCGACCCGGACATTCTCGTCTGCCTCGGCGCGCCCTCGATGCAGATGCTGCTCGGGGTGAAGGACGGCATTCTGAAAACGCGCGGGCTGTGGATGCCTTATCAGACCACCCGGACCATTCCGGCGATGGCGATGCTGCACCCGGCCTATCTGCTGCGCCAGCCGGCCCAGAAACGGCTGGCGTGGCGGGACCTTCGCGCTTTGCGGCGCGTTATGGACGGCGAAATGCCGGAGATGTGAGACCCGCCGCGCGGGGTTGAAAGGCTCCGCCGAAACTGGCATCGACGGACGAAACGGAGGCGTGAGATGCGCTGGGAAGACGCAAGACGGTCCGAAAACATCGAAGACCGCCGCGGCGAGGAATATGCGGGCGGCGGGTTCGGCGGCGGGCCGATGATGGGCGGAGCCGGCGGCCTCGGCCTCGGCACGATGGTCATTCTCGGCATCATCGCCTACGCGCTCGGCATCGACCCGCGCATCCTGATCGGCGGCGCGGAGATGTTCAACAACGTGCGCGGCGGCGGCCAGACCGTGGAGCGCGTGCAGCGCCCCGAACGCCAGACGACCGCCCCCACCGACCAGATCGGCCAGTTCGTCGCGGCGATCGTCGGACAGAACGAGGACGTGTGGGCCGAACAGCTGCCGGCGCAGAAGGGACTCAAGTTCCAGCCGGCCCGACTCGTGATGTTCGACGGCGCGACCGAATCCGCCTGCGGCACGGCGCAATCCGCGATGGGGCCGTTCTACTGCCCGCTCGACCGCAAGATCTATCTCGACACGTCGTTCTTCAACGACATGAAACGCAAACTGGGCGGCGGCGGCGAGTTCGCCTACGCCTACGTGATCTCGCACGAGATGGGCCACCACCTCGAAAACCTGCTCGGCATTCTGCCGAAGGTTCAGCGCGCGCAGCAGCAGGCTTCCAGCCAGGCGCAGGCCAACGCGCTCTCGGTGCGGGTGGAGCTGATGGCCGACTGCCTCGCCGGAGTGTGGGCCGCCCACAGCCAGCGCAAATGGCAGAACCTCGAAACCGGCGACATCGAACAGGCGATCCGCACCGCGCAGGCGATCGGCGACGACCGGCTGCAGAAAGCTTCTCGCGGGTTCGCGGTGCCGGATTCGTTCACGCACGGCTCCTCCGCGCAGCGCGTGGAATGGCTGCAGCGCGGGCTGAAGTCCGGCGACATCGACTCCTGCAACACCTTCTCGCGCTGACGATCACACCCTGCGCGCGCGCGTCGCCAGCGTGCGCGCGCCAAGGCCGCCGGCGGCCGCGGCCGCTCCCGCGAACCCCCTCGCCATGCAGGCGCGACGCGGCGCGCTCAACCCCACGACCGGCGACAGGCGCGGGGCCAGACGCGCCAGCAATCCATCCGGCGCGAGCCGCAATGCGAAGGCGCCGCGCGCGCCCTCCAGTTCCTTCAATTCATCGATGAAACCGGCCAGCGGCGCATAGCCGGCCTCCAGCACGAACACGCGGTCGCAGCGGGCGGCCGCCAGCGCGGACTCGAACGCGCGCGCGGGATCGGCGTCGACCGACAGGCCGCAACCGGCATGGTCGGCGATGTCCGCGAGCCCGAGATCGGGCGCGCCGACGAGCGTGGCCTCGCGCAGGCAATCCTCCATGAGCGCGGGCACCAGCGCCGCCAGCGATCGCACCAGCGCCTGATGCAGGCGCTCACGGCGCTCGCCCGCGACAGTCCTCACCAGAACCAAAGCCGAATGCATGGACCCGTTTACCCGATCCGGCCGCATGCCGGTAGGGCGGCGGCTTGACCGAATCGATTTTTGTTCTATGTTTGTTCTCACACCGGATTGTGGCGTTGCGGGTTGCGTTTTCCGAGTCGAAGCGAGTGCGGAGCACCGTCATGAGCAAGAGTACGGCGGAGCGCGCGGCCGGTTCCTCCGAGCCGCGCGCCCGCATTCGCGGGGGCGGGACAGAGAGCGAAGGCGTGGCGCCGGCGCGACGGCGCGGACGCGGCGCGGTTTCCAACGCCAGCGGCCGGTTCGAGACGCTGGCGCGCGTGGACGCCGACGACGACTGGGGCGCGCTCGAATCGCTGGAGGCTTTCGAGACGCAGGTGCAGGCGGAGCGCCCGCGCAGAATCCTTACGCGCAACGACTCCCCCGACATTTCCTTCGATGTTTCGATCAACCCCTATCGCGGCTGCGAGCACGGCTGCGTCTATTGTTTCGCGCGGCCGACCCACGCCTATATGGGCCTGTCGCCGGGCCTCGATTTCGAAAGCCGGCTGTTTGTGAAGGAAGGCGCGGCCGCACTGCTCAAGCGCGAGTTGTCCGCGCCCGGCTACCAGCCGAAAACCATCGCCATCGGCACGAATACGGACCCCTACCAGCCGATCGAGAAGACGCATCGCGTGATGCGATCGATTCTGGAGGTGCTGGCGCAGGCCGACCATCCGGTCGCCATCGTCACGAAATCGACGCTGGTGGCGCGCGACATCGACATTCTCGCGCCGATGGCGGCCAGGGGGCTGGCGAAAGTCGCGCTGTCGGTGACCACGCTCGATCCGAAGATCGCGCGGGCGATGGAGCCGCGCGCGCCGACGCCCGAGCGGCGGCTGGAGACCATCGAGCGGCTCGCGGAGGCGGGCGTGCCGGTCGGCGTGATGGTCGCGCCCGTCGTGCCCGGCGTGACCGACCACGAGATGGAGCGCATTCTCACCCGCGCCCATGCGCGCGGCGCGCGGTCGGCCGGCTATATCATGCTGCGGCTGCCGCTGGAGACGCGCGACCTGTTCGCCGAATGGCTGGTGGAGCATTTCCCCGGCAAGGCGCGGCGCGCGTTGTCGCTGGTGCGCGACACGCGCGAGGGCCGCCTCTACGACGCGACGTTCGGCAAGCGCATGACGGGATCGGGCCCCTACGCCTGGATGATCGCGCGGCGGTTCGAGATCGCCTGCCAAAAAATCGGCTTTCCAAAGACGCGGCGGAAATTGCGCGCCGACCTGTTCGTCCCGCCCGAAGGCGGGGGCCGGCAACTGAGCCTGTTTTGAGGGCGCGCCCTTCCTGACGTATGACGATGCGGCTTGCAGCGGAGCGCAGAGTCGCATGGCCGACTGGACCCACGAGACGGCCATCATCGAGGCGACCGGCGCGCTGGTCGCCGGCATGGACGAGGTCGGGCGCGGGCCGCTCGCCGGCCCCGTCGCGGCGGCGATCGTCGTGCTCGACGCACGGCGCATTCCCGAGGGTCTCGACGATTCGAAACTGCTCACCGCCCAGCGACGCGAAAGCCTGTTCGCCGAGATCGTCGGCTCGGCGCGCGCCATCGCGTTCGGACAGGCGACCGCGACCGAGATCGACCGGCTCAACATCCGCCGCGCGACGCATCTGGCGATGATGCGCGCCGCACGCGGCCTTGCCCTTCCGGCCGGTCACATTCTCGTCGACGGATCGGATCTGCCGGCGGGCCTGCCCTGCCCGGCCTCCGCCATCGTGAAGGGCGACCGGCTCTCGGCCTCGATCGCGGCGGCCTCGATCGTGGCCAAGGTGCTGCGCGACCGACAGATGGCGCGGCTGGCGCGCGACTATCCCGTTTACGGCTTCGAATCGAACGCCGGCTACGCCGCCGCCGCCCATCGCGCCGCACTCGACAGGCACGGTCCCTGCCCGCATCACCGCATGAGCTTTTCGCCGCTGAAAGAGCGATTTGCCGCGCTCTGAGGGACGCTGCGGAAACCTTATTTTAACGCGCACGCGCTAGCGCCGCCTAAATCTCTGAAAATTTTAGCAATTTCGTTAAGGAAACCGTCCAGAAAAGGGACGGGAATTCAGTCCTCCCCTAAACCCGGTTTTTACCTCGTCCGACGCAAGATGCGCGTGTTGGTAGCGTAACCGGTGTGAGTACATGCGTAGCGCACGCGCCGGGGCGGCCGGCTCGAAGACCCAGATTCAGGTATCGCGTACTGGGGCTTCGGCGCCGCGGCCGCTCCGCGTGCTTTCGCAGGCCGCGGCGCCGCGCGGCGAGATCGCGTCCGACCAGATCCTGCTCGGCGACTGCATCGAACTGCTGCGCGGCTTGCCCGAGGCCAGCGTCGATCTCGTCTTCGCCGACCCGCCCTACAACCTGCAACTGGAAGGCGCGCTGTCGCGCCCCGACCAGAGCGTGGTGGACGCCGTCGACGACGATTGGGACAAGTTCGGCTCGTTCGCCGACTACGACGCGTTCACGCGCGACTGGCTTGCCGCCGCGCGCCGCGCGATGAAGCCGGAGGCGACGATTTTCGTCATCGGCTCCTATCACAATATTTTCCGCGTCGGCGCCATCATGCAGGATCTGGGCTTCTGGATCCTCAACGACATCGTGTGGCGCAAGGCCAACCCCATGCCGAACTTTCGCGGCCGGCGCTTCACCAACGCGCACGAGACGATGATCTGGGCGGCGCGCGAGGCCGGCGCGAAAAGCTACACCTTCAATTACGAGGCGCTGAAGGCCGGCAACGAGGATTGCCAGGTGCGCTCCGACTGGTTTCTGCCGATCTGCACCGGCGCCGAACGCCTGAAGGACGCGCAGGGCCGCAAGCTGCACCCGACCCAGAAACCCGAGGCGCTGATCCAGCGCATTCTGCTCGCCGCCTCCAGGCCGGGCGATCTGGTGCTGGACCCGTTCTTCGGCTCCGGCACCACGGGCGCCGCCGCGCGCCGCATGCAGCGGCGCTTTCTCGGCATCGAACGGGAGGCGTCCTACGCCGCGGCCGCCGCGCAGCGCATCGCCGCCGTGCGGCCCCTGCCCGCCGAGTCGCTCGTCGCCGCGCCCTCGAAGCGCAGCGAGCCGCGCGTCGCCTTCGCGTCCGTGGTCGAAGCCGGCCTGATCGCGCCCGGCGCCATGCTCACGGACGAAAAGCAGCGGTTCAAGGCGATGGTGCGCGCCGACGGCGCGCTCGCGCTCGGCGACATCGTCGGCTCCATCCACAAGACCGGCGCGCTGGCGCAGGGCCTGCCCGCCTGCAACGGCTGGACCTTCTGGCGCTACGAAGACGAGGGCGCGCTCAAATCCATCGACCTCCTGCGCGAGAAAATGCGCGCGCAGATGCGGGCCGCCGGCGAATAGGCGCTACGCGCGGGGCGCGATCACCCGCAATCGAACACCAGCGGCCGGTAGCCCAGGGCGTTCAGAAATTTCACCAGATCGGCGGCGGCGATGGTCGTGGAGGCGTCGTTGCGCAGCGGATGATAGTTGACGCGCTCGCTCGCCATCATGTCGGCGTCGAGAATGACGGTCGTGCGGCGGTCGCGATCGTTGATGAGCGCGAACGGCGTGACGGAGCCAGGCTCCACGCCGAGCACCTCCATCAGCAGGTCCGGCTTGCCGAAGGACAGCCGCCCGGCGCCGGCCTGCCGTTCGATGGAGCGCATGTCGGCGCGCTTGTCGCCCGGCAACACGGCCAGGAAAATGCGGCCCCTGGCGTCCTTCATGAACAGATTCTTGCAGTGCAGGCCCGCGATTTCGTGTTTCCAGTCGCCGCCGTCGGCGACCGTGAAGACCGGCGGATGCTCGACGGTCTCGTGCGCGATGCCGAGACGGTCGAGGCAGGCGAACAGCGAATCGGAAACCGACATGGCGACCCGGCGCGGCGTGTTTTCGCCCGTCGCGGCCAACGGGCGGCGCTCCGTATAGCCGAGGCCGCCGGCGCGCCGCAACGATGACGAGTAGCTAAGGCGCCGCAATGTCCGTAAGGTCGCACGCGCGGCGTTGCGCCGCCAGACCCCGGCGACATGGTTCTCATTCCCCTTTCCGACGACGCGCCGCATTCCAACGAACGCCCGGTCGTCACGCAGACGCTGATGGCGATCACCATCGCGGCGTTCGTCTGGCGGCTGGCCGTCGGCGGGCCGGAAGATCTGCGGTTCGTGCTGCACTGGGGCGTCGTGCCGCGCGTGGCGACGGGCGAGGCCGGGGCGGACGCCTTCAGCCGGTTCGCGCCGTTCGTCACCTACATGTTCCTGCACGGGGGCTGGGCGCATCTGGCCGTCAACATGCTGTTCCTCTGGATTTTCGGCGACGACGTGGAACATGCGACCGGACGATGGCGCTTTCTGGCGCTCTATCTTCTTTCGGGAATCGCCGGGGCCGTTCTGCATGTGGCGTTCGCGGCGCAATCGGCCGCGCCGCTGGTCGGCGCCTCCGGCGCCATCGCCGGCGTGATGGGCGCCTATCTGATGATCCGCCCGTGCGCGAACATCAAGGTCCTGGCGTTCGTCGCGGTCGTGAAGATTCGCGCCATGTGGGTGATCGCGGTCTGGGGCCTGCTGCAGGTGTGGCATGCCTTCGCCTCGGCGCAGGAGGCGACGGCGTGGTGGGCGCATATCGGCGGGCTGCTCGCCGGCGCCGCGCTCATTGCGCTGCTCAAGCACAAGGATGTGCGGCTGCTGCAATGCGTGCAGCGCGAGACGTTCGTCAATCCGTGGACGATGCGATAGGCGCCGCAGCCTTTTCGATTTCGACGGAACCGGAAGCGACGCCCGAACGGATGACGCCCTAATCGAACTCCACGCTCAGGCCGTGGCGATCGCATTCGCGCTCGATGGCCGCGAGGATCGCCGGCATGAGGGCGATTTCGATTTCCTCCTCGTCGTGGGGCGCGTCCCAATAGGTCATGTCGTCGAGCGGCAATACGAAATCGGGCGCGCCGTCGGCTTCGGGCGGGGCGGCGGCGGGCGTGAGCGTCAGGGTGCGCTCGCCGTGGCGCACGCGCACCGCGCCCTCGGTGATCTCTATCGCGATCGCCGGCGCACGACGCGCCATGACCCCTCCCGTGGATGCCGCCACAATGTGGCTCGCCGGCCGGCAAAGCGCAAATGCCCGTTCGACTCAGAGACCCGCCAGCCTGGCCACCTTGCGCATGAGGCTCGGCAGCGCCTCGCGCGCGAGCGCGTCGGCCGCCACCCAGCGCGCGCGGGGCGGCGGCTTCGCCGTTCCCGGCGCCTCTGCCACGAAGACATCGAGCGTGAGCGCGAAATGCGTGAAGACGTGGCGCACGGGCCCGACCGCGCGCCAGTCGAGTTTCAGCGGCGCAGCCTCGACGCCGACAGGCGCATCGCTCCAGTCGGAGCCGGGAAATTCGCTCATGCCGCCGAGCAGGCCGCGCGCCGGCCGCGTGCGCACGAGCGCCGCGCCATCCTTGCGGCGCGCGACGAACACAGCGCCCACGCGCTCCGGTCGGGCGAGGCGCGGCGCGCGGCGCGGCAGCCCCGCCGCGATCCCGCGCGCACGGGCGACGCAGAACGGCGCCAGCGGGCAACGGCCGCAGGCGGGCGAGGCCGGCGTGCAGATCGTGGCGCCGAGATCCATCATCGCCTGCGCATAATCGCCGGGGCGCTCACGCGGCGACAGACGGGCGGCGGCGGCGCGGATTTCGGGCTTTGCGGCCGGCAGCGGCGTTTCGATCGCCATGAGCCGGGCGACCACGCGCTCCACATTGCTGTCCACCACCGTCGCCGGCAGATCGTAGGCGATGGCCGCGACGGCGGCCGCCGTATAGGGACCCACGCCCGGCAGCGCGCGCCATCCCTCCTCGCTCTCGGGAAAGCCGTCGGCCGCCAGGCGCCGCGCGCAGGCGACGAGATTGCGCGCGCGCGCGTAATAGCCAAGGCCCGCCCAGGCGGCGAGAATCTCCTCGTCCCGCGCGCCCGCCAGCGCCGCGACATGCGGCCAGCGCGTCGTGAATTTTTCGAAATAGGGACCGACGGCGGCGACCGTCGTCTGTTGGAGCATGATTTCTGACAGCCAGACCCGATACGGATCCGCGCGCCCGCCGGCCGGCGCGCGCCACGGCAGCGCGCGGCGGTGGACGTCGTACCATTCGAGCAGCGCTGCGGCGGGCGTTTTCGGTTTCATGGAGCGGCGCCAGCCTAGCACATTGAAAATTTTTGCGACAAGTGTCATATTTTTGACGACACTTGACGCGAGACCGACCCATGCCCGCCCGCACCCGCGTTTCCGCCCAGCCGGACGTGCTGCAGCAGGTGCGCAGCCTGTTCGGCCTGTCGCGCGCGCCCGCCAACCGGCTGGACGCGCACGACCTGCTCGTCGAGGGCCTGCCCGGCAAGGCGCTCACCCATCTCATCGACAATCTGGTGGTGCTGCGCCACGAGCCCTCGTTCGAAAAAGCGATGGGCATGAGCCGGCGCACCGTGCAGCGCCGGCGCGAGGCGCCGGCCGGAAGGCTCAATCTCGACCAGAGCGACCGGGCGTGGAAATTCGCCGAGATTCTCGCCAAGGCCATCGCCGTGTTCGGCGGGCAGGAAGAAGCCGAGCGCTGGATGGCGCGGCCGGCGGTCGGTCTGGACCAGCGGCGGCCGATCGACCTTCTGGCGACTTCGGCCGGGTTCGAGATGGTCGACACGCTGCTCACGCGGCTCGAATACGGCGTGTATACGTGACGCCGCTGCCGGCGGCGCTCGCGCCGGGGGCGCCGCTCGTGGCCTGGCGGCTCGACCGCGCCGTCCACGCCGCGACATGGGACAGCGGGGAAGGCGCCTTTCGCGCCGGCGGGCGCTGGAACAGCGTGGGCGTGCGGGCCGTCTACTGCTCGCTCGATCCGGCGACGACGATCCTCGAAGTCGCCGTTCATACCGGCTTCCGGCCGCTGGACACGCTGGCGCATACGCTCACCTCGCTCGAGGTGCTGGAGCCCGCGCGCGTGCATGTGGCGGGCGCAGCGGACATGCCCAATCCCAACTGGCTCGCGCCCGGCGCCCCGAGCGCGGGCCAGCAGGCCCACGGCGACGCGCTGCTGCGCGCGCACGATTTCGTCCTGCTGCCGAGCGTGGTGTCGCGCCATTCGTGGAACCTGATGTTCGACGCCGCGCGGGCGGCCGGCCACTACCGGCTGGTCGCGCAGGAGCCGTTTGCGCTCGATCCGCGCCTGCACCCGCCCGTGCGGTAGCGCCGGCGCCGGCCGCACGGTAAAATTCCCCATGACCCGCCCGCCCCGAAAGACCAGCGCGCGCGCGCTCGCCGAGCTTCTGCCGGCGGCGCTCGACCCGCTGGTCGCCAAACTCGGCATGTCGCAGGCGACCCTCATCCTCAACTGGGGCGAGATCGTCGGCGAACGGCTGGCGGCGGTCTGCGAACCAGCGCGGCTGCGTTGGCCGCCGCGCGGACCCAGAACCGACCCCGGCCGCGCGGGCGACCCCGCCACGCTCGTCCTGCGCGTGCAGCCGGGATTCGCGCTCGAAATCCAGCACCTGTCCTCGACCCTGGTCGATCGCGCGAACGCGCATCTGGGCTGGCGCTGTATCGACAGGATATCGATCCGGCAGGAGCCGCTGACGCGCCGGCGCCGGCGCGAACGGGCGCCGCTCGCCATCGATCCGCAGGCGCAGGCGCGGGCGGCGGAGCTTGCCCGCGGCATCGAGGACGAAGCGTTGAAGGACGCGCTCGTGCGGCTCGGCGGGGCGGCGCTCAGCCCGCGAAAGGCTTGAACCGCTTGCCCCCTTCGCGCATTTGCCATAATCGGCCGCAATAGATCGAAAACACCAGCTTGAGCTGGACATGCGCGCGGCGCACAGGAGTCACCCATGACGAATTTTTCCGGCCACACGCGGCGCGCGACGCTCGTTGGGGGCGCCGCTCTCGCCGCGCTGGCGCTCGCGCCTTCCATCGCGTTCGCGCAGGCCGCGTCCGCCAAGGTCGACGAGAAGGAGCTGATGGCGCCGAACGCGCTGCCGGACGTGGTCGTCGGCAAGGCGGACGCGCCGGTCACGATCGTCGAATACGCCTCGCTCACCTGCTCGCATTGCGCGACGTTCCACAACGAGGTCTATCCCGAGCTGAAGGCCAAATACATCGACACGGGCAAGGTGAAATTCATCCTGCGCGAATTTCCGCTCGATGCGCTCGCGGCCGCGGGCTTCATGCTCGCGCGCTGCTCGGGCGACAAGCGCGAGGCGGTCGCCGAACTGCTGTTCAAGCAGCAGAAGAACTGGGCTTTCGTCGACAAGCCGCTCGACGCGCTGGAAGCCACGCTGCGCCAGACCGGCATGAGCGCCGAGACGTTCAAGAAATGTCTCGACGACAAGGAGCTCTACCAGAACGTCGTGAAGGTGAACCGTCGCGGCGCGGAGAAGTTCGGCGTCAGCTCCACGCCGACCTTCTTCATCAACGGCGAGCGGCGAATCGGCACGATCGCTCTGGCCGACCTCGACAAGATCCTCGCCCCGCTTGTCGACAAGAAATAACGCGCAAAATCGCGCCCGTGCCGCGCATCGGGCGCGTCAAACGCCGCCGTTGCGCGTCATTCACAGCAAAAAAGCCCCGATTGCTTGCAATCGGGCGCCTGGTGTGGCCGTTTTAACCGGAGTCTGGCCGCGTGCGGCGGGCAGCCGGAACGGACCATGAAATTCAGCAAACTCCGCCTCGTCGGATTCAAGTCCTTCGTCGAACCGACCGATTTCCTGATCGAGCCGGGCCTGACCGGCGTCGTCGGGCCGAACGGCTGCGGCAAATCGAATCTGGTCGAGGCGCTGCGCTGGGTGATGGGCGAGAATTCGTACAAGAACATGCGCGCGTCCTCGATGGACGACGTGATCTTCTCGGGCTCCGGCAACCGGCCGGCGCGCAACATGGCGGAAGTGGGTCTGGTGCTCGACAACGCCAGCCGCACCGCGCCGGCCGCCTTCAACGACGCCGAAACGATCGAGGTTTCGCGGCGTATCGAGCGCGAGACGGGCTCGGTCTATCGCATCAACGCGCGCGAGGTGCGGGCGCGCGACGTGCAACTGCTGTTCGCCGACGCCTCCACCGGCGCGCGTTCGCCTTCGCTCGTGCGCCAGGGCATGATCGGCGAGATCATCTCCGCCAAACCGCAGGCGCGCCGCCGCATTCTGGAAGAAGCCGCCGGCGTCGCGGGCCTGCATTCGCGCCGGCACGAGGCGGAGTTGCGGCTGAAAGGCGCGGAGGAGAACCTCACGCGACTCGAGGACGTTCTCAAACAGATCGAGTCGCAGGCGGATTCGCTGAAGCGACAGGCGCGGCAGGCCGGTCGCTACAAGTCGCTCGCCGCCGACATCCGCAGGACGGAGGCGCTCGCCGCGCTGATCGCGCACCGCGAAGCCGCCGAGGCGTTGGCCGGCGCCGAGCGCAAGCTGGAAGCCGACGTGCGCGAGGTGGCCGAGCGCACGACGCAGCAGGCCGAAGCCGCGAAATTGCAGGCGATCGCCGCGCACGAACTGCCGCCGTTGCGCGAAAAGGAAGCGGCCGCCGGCGCGGCCCTGCAACGGATCGCGCTCGCGCGCGAGACGCTGGAGGCGGAAGAAAAGCGCGCGCGCGAACGCGCCGAGGAAATCGCGCGGCGGATCGAGCAGATCGCGCGCGATCTCGAGCGCGAGAAGGCGCTGATCGAGGACGCGAGCCAGTCGATCGCGCGGCTGGAAGACGAAGACCGCGAATTGCGCGGCGCGGAGGAAGAGGATTCCGCGCGGCGCGCAAGTGCGCAGGAACGCGCGGCCGCCGCCGAACAGACCCTGGCCGCCACCGAAAAGGCGCTGTCGGAGGCGCAGGCCGCCTTGTCGGAAGCCAACGCCCGTCGCGCGGCGGCCGAATCCGCGTTGCGCGACGAGTCGCAGCGGCTCGCGCGGTTCGAGGCGGAGCTGACGCGCGTAGAAACCGAATTCTCGATGATCGCGGCCGGCGGCACGACCGAAAAGGAAACGGCCGACCTTCTCGAAACATTCAACGCGCTGAGCGAAACCGCGCGCGGGTGGGAAGAAAAGGCGATCGCGGCGGAAGAGGCGCATGCGCGCGCCCGCGAGGCCGAGGCGACATTGCGCGGCCCGCTGAGCGAGGCCGACCGCAAGGCCAACCGTCTGGAAACCGAGGCGCGCACGCTCTCCAAACTGCTCGAATCCGGCGCCGGAGGACTGTGGCCGCCGGTGGTGGAGGAAATGAGCGTGGCGCGCGGCTACGAGGCCGCCATCGGCGCGGCGCTCGGCGACGATCTCGACGCGTCCACCAACGCTTCCGCGCCCGCCCACTGGGCGCTTACGGACGCCAGCGCCGATCCCGCGCTGCCGCCGGGCGTGCAGGCGCTTTCGCAACTGGTGGAGGCGCCGCCCGCGCTGCAACGCCGGCTCGCGCAGATCGGCATCGTGCTGCGCGAGGAAGGGCCGCGCCTGCGCGCGCTGCTGAAGCCCGGTCAACGGCTCGTCTCCAAGGAAGGCGACCTTTGGCGCTGGGACGGGTTCACGCAGGGCGCGGAGGCGCCGACGCCGGCCGCGCGCCGGCTGGCGGAGAAGAATCGCCTGGGCGATCTGACGCGCGAGGCGAAGGCCGCGCGGGCCGACGCCGAACTCCTGCACAAGCAGGCCGACGAAGCCGCCGCCGCGCTGCGCGCCGTCGCCGGCGAGGAAACCGCCGCACGGCAATCGCTGCGCGCGGCCCAGCGCGCGGCCGAGGAAGCGCGCGAGCGCCATGCGGCGGCCGAACGCCGGCGCGCGCAACTGGCGCTGCGGCTGACTGCGCTCGAGGAGGCCAAGGCGCGCTCGGCCGCCGCGCGCGACGAGGCGCAACAGCGCAAGGCGGAAGCGCAGGCGAAACTGGACAACGTGGACGATCCCGCGCTGCTGGCGGGCGCGCTCGACCGCGCCCGCGCGGTGGCCGCGCAGGATCGCGCCGCCGCGGGCGAGGCGCGCGGCGCGCTGCAAGCGTTGCAGCGCGACGCCGAGCAGCGCGCGCGCCGGCGCGCGACCATCGCCAACGAGCGCGCCTCGTGGCTGCAACGGCGCGAGAACGGCGCCGACCGCATCGCCGATTTCGATCAGCGCCTGGAAGAGGCCCAGGCCGAAGCCAGGTCGCTCGCCGAGGCGCCGGACGATTTCCTGATCAAGCGGCGCGCGCTGATGAGCGAACTGGACTCCGCCGAGGCCGCGCGCAACGCGGCCGCCGACGCGCGCGCGGCCGGCGAAACGCACCTGGCGGACGCCGACAAGGCGGCGCGCGCGGCGTTCGAGGCGATGGGGGCCGCGCGCGAGGAACGCGCGCGCACAGAATCGCGCGTGGAGGCCATGCGCCAGCGCGCGGCCGACATCGTGCGCGCGATCGCCGCCGATCTCGAATGCGCGCCCGAGGATCTCGGCGCGCTGGCCGGCCTGAAACCCGGCGCCGACCTGCCTTCCTCCGACGACGTGGCCGAACGGCTCGACCGGCTGAAGAGCGACCGCGAGCGGCTGGGCGCCGTCAATCTTCGCGCCGACGACGAACTGACGGAAGTGGAAGCGCAACGCGAGCGGATGATCGCCGAGCGCGACGACCTGACGGAGGCGATCCGCAAACTGCGCGGCGCCATCGGCAATCTGAACCGCGAGGGGCGCGAACGGCTGCTGGCGGCGTTCGACGTCGTAAACGGCCATTTCAAGGAACTTTTCACGAGCCTGTTCGGCGGCGGCGCGGCGGAACTGCAACTGGTGGAAAGCGACGATCCGCTGGAAGCCGGTCTCGAGATTCTCGCGCGCCCGCCCGGCAAGAAGCCGCAGACGATGACGCTGCTGTCGGGCGGCGAACAGGCGCTGACCGCGATGAGCCTGATCTTCGCGGTGTTCCTCACCAACCCGTCGCCCATCTGCGTGCTGGACGAGGTGGACGCGCCGCTCGACGACGCCAACGTGGAACGGTTCTGCGATCTGCTCGACGAAATGCGCAAGAAGACGGACACGCGGTTCATCACCATCACGCACAATCCGATCACCATGGCGCGCATGGATCGGCTGTTCGGCGTGACGATGGCAGAACGCGGCGTCAGCCAGCTCGTGTCGGTCGATCTGGAGCAGGCCGAGAAATTTCTCGAAGCGAGCTGACGGCGCTGTCGCCCCCGCGGCGGCCCATACTTCAAGTCGCCTACCGCAGATAGATCACGCTATACAGCGTGTCGGCGAGTTCGCTTTCGGTCAGCCAGATGCGGCCGAGTGTGCAGCGCGCCGCGATTTCCGGGCGGAATTTGAAACAGAGTTCGCCGGTGTTGTCCTGCACCAGATACTGGCAAGCGCCGCCCACCTTGCGCCGGCCGATGACGGCGCTCGAATGGTCGGCGTATTCGTCCGGATCGTCGGCCGCGCGCGCCTGCAACAGGTAGAACGAATAGCCGATGGTCGGATTGCGCTTGTGGTCGAGCGCGTAGTCGATCATCGCGAACATGCGCGCCCGCTCCTCGCGCGTCGCGTGGTCGCCGCGCCGTTTGCGCTCGATGAATTCTTCCTGATGCGCGGCGATGCGATAGGACACCGGCAGCAGCGGCACGGGCGACACGAAACGCCTGCAGCGGCGCTCGACGTGGGCGAACCATTCGGCGTTGGCGCGGTCGGCTACAGGATCGCGCATTTTTTCCACCGTCGCGCCGGTCGCGCGCGCGCAATAGTTGATCGGCGGCGCGAGGCCCGCAGCCGTGCGGCGCGCCTTGAGGTAGGGCCAGACATGCGTGTAGCCGTCGTCGGACGGCAGGTCGCGGTCGAGGCACAAGCCCTTCACGTTCAGCATCAGGCTCGCGAGATCTTCCTCGCCGCCCTCCAGCTTGTCGAAGAACGGTTTGCGCGTGGGGTTGCCGTCGAGATTCACATCCACGCGGTTTCGCTCGCGCGCGATTTCGTCCAGCAGGTCGGGCCGCCTGGCGACGTGGCGGGCCACGCGCGGATCGCGCGCGCGCGCGAGCTGCGCGGGATCGGCGAAATAGAACGTGTTGGCGACGTCGAGCGCCGACACGCGCCGGCCGACGCGTTGCGACACCATGTCGGCCGTCGCATAGGCGAAACAGATCGCCGAATCTCCCTGGGAGAGCGGCATGCGTTCGGGCGGCGGCGGGTCGATGCGCGCGCACGCGGCGTTGCGCGCATAGGAGGGATTTTCAGGCAGAATGCGCGGGTCCGCGCGCTCGGCGGCGGCCGGCGCGGCGAAGCCCAACAGAACCATCGCCCAGAACCGGCGCGCCATGCCCATCCCTTTATCGCGGGCCGCAATGTCTCGGCAACCGGCCCCGCCTTCAAGAACGCCCTCTTTCGCCGCGCCCGCGCGGCGCTATGATCCCGTCGGACCGCCCGGGAGGAAAAAATGCGCAGCTACGACGTCACCGTGTTCGAATCGCCGCTCCAGGTTTCCGATCGCGCGACGCCGGAGCCGGTGGGCGGCGAGGTGCTGGTGAAAGTCTCCGCCGCCGGCGTCTGTCATTCTGACCTGCACATCTGCGACGGATTTTACGATCTCGGCGGCGGCAAGAAACTGCGCATGGGCGAGCGCGGCGTCGCGCTGCCGATCACCATGGGCCACGAGATCGCCGGCGAGGTCGCCGCGCTCGGCCCGGACGCGAAGGGCCTGAAGATCGGCGACAAGGTGGTCGTCTTTCCGTGGATCGGCTGCGGGCAATGCGCGGCCTGCGCGCGCGGCGACGAGAACCTGTGCGTCAAGCCCGGCTTCATGGGCATTTTCCGGCGCGGCGGCTACGCCACCCATTGCATCGCGCCGCAGGCCAAATATTGCCTGCCGATCGGCGATCTCGATCCGGTGGCGGCCGCGCCCTACGCCTGTTCGGGCGTCACGACCTACAGCGCGCTCAACAAGGTGGACCGAGCGACGCTGCAAAGCCAGCCGATCGTCGTCATCGGCGCGGGCGGGCTCGGCCTCATGTGCCTGTCCATCATGAAGGCGCTCGGCGCCAAGGGCGCGCTCGTCGTCGACATAGATCCGGTCAAGCGCGAGGCGGCGATGAAGGCCGGCGCGCTGGCGGCCTTCGATCCCAAGGCGCCCGATACGGTCGCCAGGATCCGCGCCATGACGCCGGAGGGCGCGGGCGCCGCGGCGACCATCGACCTCGTGGGCGCGGGCGAAACGGTGCAGCTGGGCGTCGACTGCGCCGCGCGCGGCGGGCGGGTGATCATCGTCGGGCTGATCGGCGGGGAGATCACCATGTCGGTTCCGCTGTTCCCGCAGCGGGCGCTCATCGTGCAGGGCTCGTATGTCGGAAACCTGCGCGAATTGGCCGAACTCATGGCGCTGGTCGCCAAGGGAGGGGTGGCGAAAATCCCGACGCAAACGCGGCCGCTCGACCAGGCGCAGAGCGCGCTCGACGATCTGCGGCGCGGCGCGGTCGTCGGCCGCATCGTGCTGACGCCTTGAGACACAAGGCGAATTTCTATCGTTAACGACAAGTTAATTCGGCGGTTGGCCGCTTAACGGCTTCGTGAGACGTTAACCTCGTCGGTTGCGGGGCGAGCGTTTCATGCGTCTGGTGTGTTTGGCGACAGCGTTGACGATGTGGGCGGGCGCGGCGGCGGCCGAGGCCCTGCCCCGCGCCTCCCACGCCGCGACGGGCGCCGAGACGAGCGTGCCCTACGGCTGGGTCGATTTCTGCCAGCGCTACAAGGGCGAATGCGACGGGCCGGCGACCTTCGCGCGCGACCTGCGCCTGACGGCGCGCAGCCTGCGCGATCTGTCCCGCGTCAACGCCCGCGTCAACGCCGCCGTCGAAGCGGTCTCCGATCAGGAGCACTGGGGCCTGATCGACCAGTGGGACTATCCCGCCGACGGCCGGGGCGACTGCGAGGACGTGGCGCTGCTGAAACGACGGATGCTGATCCGGCTCGGCTATCCGGCGCAGGCGCTGCTGATGACGGTTGTGAAGGACAAGAACGGCGACGGCCACGCGGTGCTCACCGCGCGCACCGACCACGGCGACTTCGTGCTCGACAATCTCGACGACACGGTGCGGGACTGGCGCGCGACCGGCTATCGGTTCGTGAAGCGCCAGAGCCAGGCCGACGCCAACACATGGGTTGCGATCGGCGCGCCGACCACCGCGCCGGCCTATGTCAGCCGGTAGCGCCGCGCCTCAGGCGTGGCCGGCTTCGTTCGACAGAAACGCGGCGTCCACGCCGATCAGTTTCAGCGCGCGATCGTACTTGCCGGCCTGATCGGGGTCGAACACCAGCGCCGGATCGCCCGGCCCGGTGAGCCAGCCGTTGTGCTGAATCTCGTTCTCGAGCTGTCCGGGCGCCCAGCTTGCGTAGCCGAGCGCGAGCACCGCCCGTTTCGGGCCTTCGCCTCTGGCGATGGCGCGCAGAATGTCGACGGTCGCCGTCAGCGCCACGCCGGAGCGAATGGCGAGCGTGGCGTCGGCGATCTTGTAGTCGTCCGAATGGAGCACGAAACCGCGGCCCGTCTCCACCGGCCCGCCGCGCAACACCGGCGTCGCCGCCGTCTGCGCGGGCAGACGGATGGCGTCTTCCTTGTCGATCACCTCCAGTTGCACGAGCAGTTCGGGAAAGCCGATCTTGCGCGCGGCCTGGTTGACGACGATGCCCATCGCTCCGTCCGCCGTGTGCGCGCACATGTAGATGACGGTGCGGGCGAAGCGCTCGTCCGGCATGGAGGGCATGGCGACGAGAATCTGCCCGTCGAGATAACCGCTTTCGCTCGTCTGCGGCGTAGCGTCCTTCTGCATGGCGGGGAGTCTACGCGCAAGCCGGGCATGCGCCAAGGGACCTTTGTCGCGCGCCATTTGTCGCGCGCTTCAACTGGCGACGAACACCACGGATTTGTCGCAATGTGCGAGAACGGCGTCCGCCACGCCGCCGAGCGCGAGCGTTTCGCCCGGCCGGCGCGCGACGCCCATGACGACGAGATTGTGTTCCCCCGCGTGCGCCTGGCGCAGGATGGAAGCGGCCGGCGCCATATTGCGGCGCACGAGGGTGCGAATGGTCACGCCGTAGCGATCGGCGAGCGTGACCGCGTCGCGCAAAATGGCGTCGTCGACTTCCGTCCACAGGCTCGCGCGGCGCACGCCATCCGGATTGGGCGCATAGAGCGCGGTCAGTCGCGCGCCGGTCGCGCGCGCCAGCGTGACCGCCACCTCCAGCCCGCGCCGCGAAATCTCCGAGCCGGTGATGGGCGCCAGAATGTCGAGCGGCCCGTCCTGCGGGTAGGAAATGTGCTCGCCGCGCGCGGAAACGATGGCGAGCGGGCCCGTGAACGTGCGCGCCGCGCGCGAGACCTGCGTGTCGAACCCGCCGGTCTCGCCCGAGCAGGAGGCCAGACCGAGAATGAGCAGATCGTAGCCCTTGCGCGCCTCGCTCGCGATCGCCTCGGGCATCGGCTCCTGCGGCGCGCGATGGCTGACCTCGACATGGCCGCGCGCGGCGGCCGGCTCGCTCGCCTGCTTCTGGCCGGCGCGCGCGGCATGCGCGACCACCTTCTCCGGCGCATGACGATGGTCGCCGAAACCGGCGGCAGGCGCGAACGGCGGCAGTTCGGCCTGCTGGTCGAAACGGATGACCGTGACCGGCATGCCGCGCGTGCCCGCGATCAGCCCCGCCACGCGCGCCGCCAGCCGCGCGTTGGGCGATTCGTCGGTGGCCACCAGCAAGCGTTCGAGATTGGAGACGAAACCGCGTTCCTCGAACGCCTCCCGCTCCAGCCGCGCGCGCTCCTCGTCGTCGAGCGGCAGGCGGCCGAGCGCCCAGCGCAACATCGGCGGCATCGCGAGCGTGGTGATGACCGCCATCGCCACGATGATGGTGAACAGGCTTTCGCTGAGCGCCCCGATCGACAGGCCGATGGTGGCGACGATCACCTCCGTGGAGCCGCGCGCGTTCATTCCGGAGGCGAGCGCGAGACATTCGGCAGGCTTCAGCCCGCCGAGCGTGCCGCCGATGAAGGCGCCGCCGAACTTGCCGACGCTGGCGATAAGAACAAAGCCGATGGCGAGCAACGCCATATGCGGGTCGCGCAGGATGGAGAGATCGGCGTGCAGGCCCGCCACGCCGAAAAAGACAGGCGCGAACAGGCCGGTGATGAGGCCGCGCAACTGCGCGTCGATCTGGCGGGTGAGAATGGGCGACTGGCCGATGAGCACGCCCGCCACGAAAGCGCCGAGCACGCTGTGCACGCCGATGAAATGCGTGGTGAGCGCGAGCAAGCCGGTGATGACCATGATGGCGGTGACGACCGCGGCCTCGCTCTGCAGATCGTCGTTGGCCCAACGGATGGCGCGCACCACCAAACGGCGCCCGAAGGTGAAGCTGGCGACGAGAAACACGATCGTGCCGACGATCGCCTGACCGACCGACCACAGATCCACCGCGCCGTGCAACGCGATGGAAAAGGTGATGGCGATGATGACCCACCCGATCGTGTCGTCGACGATGGCGGAGGCGACGATCACCTGCCCCACCTTGCGGCGCATGAACCCCATGTCGCGCACGACCATCGCCACCATCTTCACCGAAGCGATGGACAGCGCCGTGCCGAGAAACAGCGAGGTGACGAGCCGCAGATCCGGCCGCGGCAGGTAGGAGTCCGGCAGCATTTCGCCGAGCGCGAAGCCGCAGGCGAACGGCACCGCCACGCCCGCGATCGAAACCGACATCGCCGCGCGTTGCACCCGGCGCACCAGCGCGATGTCCGTCTCCATGCCGGTCATGAGCAACAGCAACAGCACGCCGAGCTGCGCCACGCCGTCGAGCATGGCCTTCTGTTCCGGCGCATTCGGAAACAGAGCGTGCTGGCCTGCCGGCCAAAGCGCGCCGAAGACAGACGGCCCCAGCAGAATGCCCGCGATCAACTGGCCCATGACGGCCGGCTGGCCCATGCGCTGCATGAGTTCGCCGATGAGGCGACCGGCCGCCAGCAGCACGACGATCTGCCCGAGAAACACCAGTTCCGAACGACCGCCGCCGGCGCCCGCCGCATGCGCAAGCGTCGGCGCGCCGATCAGCGCCAGCGCGAGCAGCGCAGCCGCCGCCCGTTTCATACGAACGCCTGATTCGGCGACGCGCATCGCGCAGTTCCGCCCGGTTTCCGCCCCACGCTTGCCGCTCCAGCCCTGGCGTCGATGCGCGCGTTGAACTCACGCTGGCGCGCGTTCGCATTTGAGTCGAACTTGCCTTTGTCGAACTTGCCTGTCGAACTTGCCTGTGTCGAACTTCCGGGAACGTCGCCGCTTGCGCGCGGACGACCGGAAAATCAAATATAGTATGGGGGTGTGGAGGACTCGATTGCAACGCGCATGTCATCATAATTTTCGCGCCGCCGCGCGGGTCGCGAAAATCGCGGCGGCCCTGGCGATTTCGTGCGCAACGGCGCAGGCGCAGACGCCGAACGCGGCCGCAAATGTGGCGAAACCGCGTCTTGTGGCGGCAAGCGGCATGCGCGACGGCGCCTGGCGCGCGGCGCTCGTGATCGACCTGCCGCAAGGCGCCCACACCTACTGGCGCAATCCGGGCGATGCGGGCGTGGCGCCGACGTTCGATTTTTCGGGCTCGGCCAATCTCGCCGGCGCGGAAGCCTTTCTGCCGGCGCCGACGCGCATGCGGGAAGTCGACGGCGAAGCGCTCGGCTATCGCGACCGCGCGTTGTTTTTCCTGCGCGTGCGCCCGGCCAACGGCGCCGCCCCCGTGCGGCTCGCGCTGAAACTCGATTATGCGGTGTGCGAGAAACTGTGCGTGCCGGCGCGCGCCGATCTCGCGCTCGACCTTCCCGCGACCGCGACCGACGATGCGCTGACGGCGCAGGCCGAACGCATGGTCCCCCGCGTCGTGAGCGCAGACCAGGCCGTGGCGATTTCGACCGTCGGCGCAGGCGAATGGCGCATTCGGCCGCGCATGGACGCGCAGGATCTGTTCGTGGAGGCGCCGGAGGGTTATTTCGCCGAAACGAAACGCGAGGCTGACGGCGCCTATCTCATGAAGATCCTCGAACGGCCGAAGGACGGCGCTGCGACCGCGGCGCCATTCCGGTTCACGCTCGCCGCGGCGGGGGGCGCTGTCGAATTTTCGGTGAAGCTCGACGCGGGCGGCGGGAAGCTCTAGTCTCCCGCGCGGACGTTTCAACGGACAGGGACGAGGACACGATGATCAAGGTTGGCGACCGTTTGCCGAATGCGACCTTCACCACCATGACCGCCGAAGGGCCGGCGCAGAAATCGACCGACGACATTTTCAAGGGCCGCAAGATCGTGATTTTCGCGGTGCCCGGCGCATTCACGCCCACCTGCCATCGCAACCATCTGCCGGGCTTTCTGCAGAATGCGGACGCGTTCAAGGCCAAGGGCGTCGATCAGATCGCGGTGACGGCGGTCAACGACGTGTTCGTGATGGACGCCTGGTCGAAAGACACGAAGGCCGGCGACAAGATCCAGTTCCTGGCCGACGGCAGCGGTCATTTCGCCAAAGCGCTGGGCCTCGATCTCGATCTCGGCGAACGCGGCATGGGCCTGCGCTCGCAGCGCTACTCGATGCTGGTGGACGACGGCGTGGTCCGGCAGCTCAACGTCGAGACAGTCGCCGGCAAGGCGGAGACCTCCGGCGCGGACCATATCCTGAAACAACTCTGATCGCCTGCTAGGGCGCATCGCCCCTGGCTTTGCGCGCCGTGAGAAACGGCGCCATGCCGCCGCGCGCGAGCGCGTCGGCGCGTTCGTTCATCTCGTCGCCCGCGTGGCCCTTCACCCATTTCCACGCGATGTCGTGACGATCGGCCGCCGCATCGAGCCTCTGCCAGAGATCGACGTTCTTCACCGGTTTCCTGTCGGCGGTTTTCCAGCCGCGCTTTTTCCAGTTGTGAATCCAGCCCGACACGCCGTCGCGCACGTAAATCGAATCCGTGTGCAGATCGACCGCGCAGGCGCGCGTGAGCGCCTCCAGCGCCATGATGGCCGCCGTCAGCTCCATGCGATTGTTGGTCGTCAGCGCCTCTCCGCCCGAAATTTCCTTCTCGACGCCGTTGAAGGTGAGGATCGCGCCCCACCCGCCGGGACCGGGATTGCCGGAACAGGCGCCGTCGGTCCAGATCGCCACGCGTCGGGTCACGAAGTCACGCCGTAGTCGGCCAGCGATTCCACGCGCTGGTGAAACCGGAGCTTGCGGAAATACTCGAGCGGGTCTTTCGGCTTCACCAGCGCCCCTTCCGGCCGGTTGAGCCAGTCGACCAGCCGCGTGAGCATGAAGCGCATCGCCGCGCCGCGCGCGAGCACGGGCAGCGCCTCCATCTCGCGCCGGCTCAGCGCGCGACGGCGCCGATAATTGTCGATGAGCGCCGCTCCCTTGGTGATGTTGAAGGCGTGATCGTATTCGAAACACCACGCGTTCAGGCAGATCGCCAGATCGTAGGCGTAGAAGTCGTCGCAGGCGAAGTAGAAGTCGATCAGGCCCGACAATCGGGGACCGAGAAACAGCACGTTGTCGGGAAAGAGATCGGCATGGATCACGCCGCTGGGCAGATCGCGCGGCCACGCCGCGTTCAGAAACGCAAGCTCTTCCTCGATGAACGCGCACAGCCCCGGCTGCAGGGCGTCGGCGCGCGCGCCGGCGGTCGAAAACAGGCGCGGCCATGCATCGATCGCCAGCGCGTTGGCGCGCGTCAACGCAAACCCGGCGCCGGCCTCGTGCAGTTGCGCCAGCGCCTCGCCCACACGCGCGCAATGGGCGGGGGTTGGCTTGCGGGGCCACATGCCTTCCAGAAACGTGACGATGGCCGCCGCACGGCCCGACAGGCGCCCGAGCGCCGCACCCTGCCGGTTGCGGATCGGCTGGGGGCAGTTGAGGCCGCGCGCGGCCAGATGTTCGAGCAGGCCGAGAAAGAACGGCAGATCGCGCTCATCCACGCGCTTTTCGTAGAGCGTGAGAAAATAATAGCCTTTGGTGGTGTGGAGCAGGAAGTTGGAATTTTCCACGCCCTCCGCGATGCCGCGCAGCGATTGCACCTCGCCGAGATCGTAGTCGGCGAGAAAGGCGGCGAGGTCGTCGTCGGAAACGTCGGTGTAGACGGCCATGGTCGGAGCGCGCTTTGCGGGGGCGGGCGACCGTGTTAGCGAGCACGCGGCCTGTGTGTCAAACTCGCGCCCCGCCCCATGATCGCTCTGCCCGCCTGGTCCTGGATCGCCTTCACTGTCTGCGCCTCGGCCGCGCAGACGGCGCGCAACGCCATGCAGCGCGACCTCACCGCCACGCTCGGCGCGCACGGCGCTGCGTTCGTGCGGTTTCTGTACGGGTTTCCGTTCGCGCTTCTGTTTCTCGCGCTGGCCGTCGCGCTCAACGGGCGCACGCTCGTTCCCACCGCGAACGCCTTCTGGTGGACGGCGCTCGGCGCGGTGACGCAGATCGCCGCGACGGCGCTCATGCTGGCGGCGATGCGCACGCGCTCGTTCGTGGTCGTGACCGCCTATATGAAGACCGAGCCGGTGCAGGTGGCGCTGTTCGGCCTCATGTTCCTGCACGAAAGGATCACGCCGCAGCTCGCGCTCGCCATCGCGGTCGCGACCGCGGGCGTGGTTCTGACCGCGCTGCCGCCGCGCGCGGCGCGGGCCGACGGCGCCGGCGCCGCGCCCGCCGCCATGGGCCTTGCGGCGGCCGGCCTGTTCGCGCTGTCGGCGATCGGCTTTCGCGCGGGCATCGTCTCGCTGGAGCCGACGTATCTGTCGGCCGCCACCATTCTCGCACTCAGCCTCGCCATCCAGAGCGCGCTCATTCTCGCTGGCCTTGCGCTGTTCGACCGCGCGCTTCTCGACGCCATCGCGCGGGCGTGGCGCGCCTCGCTGCTTGCGGGCTTCATGGGCGCGCTCGGCTCGCAGCTCTGGTTTCTCGCCTTCGCGCTGGAGACGGCCGCGCGCGTGCGCACGCTGGCGCTGATCGAAATACCGTTCGCGCAGGTCGTCACGCGGCGAATCTTCCGTCAGCGCACACGCGCGATCGAACTCGCCGGCATGGCGATGATCGCGCTCGGCGTAGCGCTGCTGCTGGCGAGTTGAGCGCGCCCGGCAGCGGCCTGGGGAGGAGGGCCTATGCGCTCTGCGCCGGCGCGTCGGCGGTGTCGCGCAGTTCGCGCGGCAGCGGGAAGAAAACGTTCTCCAGCCCGTTCGACACGGTTTCGATGGTGATGTCGAACCGCTCGCCGAACGCGTCGATCACCTCGTTCACCAGCACTTCCGGCGCGGAGGCGCCGGCGGTGATGGCGATGGCGCGCGCATTGCGGAAAATCTCCCAGTCGAGATCGCGCGCGCCGTCCACCAGACGCGCGACGCAGCCCGCGCGCTCGGCCACCTCGCGCAGGCGCTGCGAGTTGGAGGAATTGGTCGAGCCGACGACCACCACCGCGTCGACCATCGGGCTGACGGCCTTCACCGCTTCCTGACGGTTGGTGGTGGCGTAGCAGATGTCCTGCCGGTGCGGGCCGATGATGTCGGGAAAACGTTCGCGCAGCGCAGCCACGATGTCGGCCGTATCGTCGAGCGAGAGCGTCGTCTGCGTCACGAAGGCGAGCGCCTGGGCGTTCGGCGGCTCGACCGCACGCGCTTCCTCCACCGATTGCACGAGCACGACCGCGCCCTGCGGCAGCTGACCCATGGTGCCAACCACCTCGGGGTGGCCGGCGTGGCCGATCAGCAGCACCAGACGGCCGCGCTTGTGGTGAATCTCGGCTTCGCGGTGAACCTTGGTCACCAGCGGGCAGGTGGCGTCGATGGCGAACAGACCGCGTTCGGCCGCCGCCTGCGGCACGGAGCGCGGCACGCCATGGGCGGAAAACACGACCGGGGCCCTGGTTTCTGGAATTTCGTCCAACTCCTCGACGAACACGGCGCCCTTGGCCTTCAGCGTCTCGACCACATAGCGGTTGTGGACGATCTCGTGGCGCACATAGACCGGCGCGCCGAAACGCTCGATCGCGCGCTCCACCACTTCGATGGCGCGCACCACGCCGGCGCAAAATCCGCGCGGGGCGCACAGGACGATCGTCAGCGGCTTCTTGTCGGTCATCGGCTCCATCCGGCCGGGTCGATCCCGGCGTCCGATCTAAATGGACGCAGGCCGCATTTCGATCAAGCCCGCATCCTCAAACGAAAAATGCCCCCTTCTGGGGGCTGATGGAAGCGCAGGTTCGGCAGACGGATGGCCTGCGCGTCACTTAAAGCCGTCGAGCGCCTTGGTGTAGAAGAGGTCGTTCATGCTGGTGCCGATCTTGGAGCCGCCAGTGATCAAAGCGATCGAGACGAGCACGCCGATGATGGAATATTCGATCGCCGTGGCCCCGCTGGTGTCGGCCAGAAAACGCCAAATCGCGTGCATGGAAAGCCCCCTTCTTGCAGCGTTTCTAGTCGCTAGCCTCTTGAAAAACCTTTAAGACAATTCCCGACAACCGCGCCTATCGCCATCTTGCGACGTTGCGCCCGGCAGCCAGCCCGATTATTTAGGCGCAGGCGCCGCGCTTAGGGGCCGCGCCGGTCCGCTGGCCGGACCGCGGGCGCGCAAAGGGGGCCGCAGGAAACAACATGGCGCGCGACGTCACCGACAGCACGATTCTCACGTCGCGCGACGATCTCGTCGCCTGGATCGCGGACGGCGAAAAGGCGGCGGGGCCGTTCCTCGTCGGCACGGAACACGAGAAAATTCCGTTCTATCGCGCGGGTTACCGGCCCGTGCCCTACAAGGGCGGGATCGGCGCGCTGCTGGAAGGCATGCAGGCTTCGACCGGCTGGGCGCCGATCCACGACGGCGGCGCGCTCATCGGCCTCTACGACGAGAAAGGCGGCGGCGCCATTTCGCTGGAGCCGGGCGGCCAGTTCGAACTGTCGGGCGCGCCGCTGGCCACCGTCCACGAGACCGTTGCGGAGTTCGACGCGCATATGGGGGCGCTGCGCAATGTCGCGGAGCCGCTCGACATCGGCTTTCTCGATCTCGGCATGAGCCCCTCGTGGACGCTCGCCGAAACGCCGGTCATGCCCAAGCAGCGCTACGACATCATGCGGCGCTACATGCCGAAAGTGGGGACGCGCGGACTGGACATGATGTTCCGCACCTCGACCGTGCAGGCCAATCTCGATTTCGCGGATGAGGCCGACATGGTGCGCAAGCTGCGCGTGTCGCTGGCCCTGCAGCCGCTGACGACGGCCCTGTTCGCCAATTCGCCGTTCACCGAAGGCAAGCCCAACGGCTTTCTGTCCATGCGGTCCGAAATCTGGCGCCATACCGACGCCGACCGCACGGGCATGCTCGCCTTCGCGTTCGAGCCGGGCATGGGCTACGAGGCCTATGTCGATTTCGCGCTCCGGGCGCCGATGTATTTCGTCAAGCGCGGCGACGTCTACCACGACGTCGCCGGCGCGCGCTTCTCTGACCTTCTGGAGGGCCGCCTGCCGCAATTGCCCGGCGAGCGCGCGACCTTGTCGGACTGGGCCAACCACCTGTCCACCATATTTCCGGAAGTGCGGCTGAAACGCTACCTGGAAATGCGCGGGGCGGACGTGGGTCCGCGCGCGCATGTGGCGGCCCTGCCCGCGCTGTTCGTCGGCCTGCTCTACGACGCGCGCGCGCTGGACGAGGGGACCGCGCTCGTCGCCGAATGGAGCGCCGCCGAGCGGCAGCGGATGCGCGACGAGGTTCCGCGGCTGGGGCTCGCCACCCGCATCGGCCGCCGCACGCTGCAGGAGGTGGGGCGCGATGCGCTCGCCATCGCCGAAGGCGGGCTGAAGCGGCGCGCGCGGCGCAACGCCGCCGGGGCGGACGAAACCCAATATCTCGACCCGCTGCGGCGGATTGTGGAGACGGGGCGGTCGCTGGCGGCCGAGCGGCTGACGGCGCTGCACGGTCCCTGGGGCGGCGGCATCGCTCCGGCCTTCAAGGAATGCGTGTTCTAGAGCGGAAACTGGCGGGTCAGCGCGGGCAGGTCAGCGCGGGCAGGTCAGCGCGGGCAGGTCAGCGCGGGATAGCCTGCGGCGCGGGCGAGGCGCGCAGCCGCCCGCCGAACGGGCCGCCGAAGCCGGCCGGCGCCGGGCCGTCCGGCACACGCGACAGGCTGCCTGCCCCGCGCATGACGCCAGCCTCCACCCGCACGTGGCCGCCGATGCGGAAACAGCCGTCCACGCCCTCGATCGGGCGGAAGCCCTCCCCGAGATGCGAGCAGCCGCTGGCGCGACCGTTCGCGCGCTCGCTGGCCGCAGCGGGCGCCACGAACAGCGCCAGAGCGCACATGCCCAGGGGCCCCGCCCACACGGACAGTTCGGACAGGAGGGACGCGCCGGATTTCGTGGTCAGCATCTTCGCCATTCTGGCCTGCGCCATGAGTCGCAAGGGGCGCCGCGATTCCGTCTCGACCATTCGCGACGACGCCTTTTGAGGCGCACAAAATGGCGAGATCGTGTCCGTTAAGCAAGTTGAAAAGCGGCGCGCGCGCTTTGCCGCGGAGGATGACGCGAAAGCCACAGTTTCAGCCCCAGTCCCCGACCGCCGCCTGCACGAGCGCCAGCGCCGCGACCGCCGCCGTATCCGCCCGCAGGATGCGCGGCCCCAACGACAGCCGCACCGCATCGCCGCGCGACAGCAGCAGTTCCCGTTCGGCCGGGTCGAACCCGCCCTCCGGCCCCACCACCAGCCCGACGGGAGCGCCGCGCGGCAGCGCCCGCAGCGCGACCAGCGGGTCGGCGACGGGGGCGCCTTCATCGCACACGATCATGGCGCGGCCGGCGGGCCATTCGGCGAGGAGACGTGCGAGCGGGCGCTCGGCCTCGACTGTCGGCAGGCGGAGCACGCCGCATTGCTCGGCCGCCTCCACCACATTGGCGCGCATGCGCTCCAGATTGACGCGGGCGACCTGCGTGCGCCGCGTGCGCACGGGCGAAAGCCGGGCAGCGCCCATCTCGACCGCCTTCTGCACTAGATAGTCGAGCCGGGCGTGCTTGAGCGGGGCGAAACAGTAATCGACGTCCGGCCCGCCGGTCTGCGCGCGCGTGCGCGCCTCCAGCCTCAGCAGCGCCGCACGCTTCCTGGCCTGCGCGAGGCGCGCGCGCCATTCGCCATCGCGGCCGTTGAACACGAGAATGGCCTCGCCCGCCTGCAGTCGCAGAACGTTGAGGAGATAATTTGCGCGGTCGTCGCGGATTTCGATCTCGCCGCCCTCGGCCAGCCCATCCTCGACATAAAGGCGCGCGGCGGCGAAATCGTAGGCCGCCATGTCAGCAGACGATGTCGTCGCAGGCGCGCACCGCCTTGACGATGCGCCGCAGCGTTTTCGGGCCCGGCCAGCCGCCGACGCCGCGGCCGTTGATGGCGAAGGAGGGCGTCGCCTCCATGCCGAGCGCGGACGCCATCGCCGTATGGCGCTTGAGCGCCATGCGGATGTCTTCCGAATCGGCGCGCGCCTCGACCGCGGCGCGATCGAGCTTCATGCGCGCGGCTTCGTCCAGCGCGACCGACCCGTCGACCGGGCCGCGCCGCGCGAGCAGCGCCACATGCAGAGCGTAGGCCCTGGCGTCGCCGGCGATCGACTGCGCGGCGAGCGTCACCTTCGCCGCCTGCACGCTGCCGAGCGAAAGAATGGCGTTCTGCACCAGCCGCAGGCGGAAATCGCGGTCCTCACGCACGAAAGCGTCGATGTCGCGCGCGGATTTCTTGCACCACGGGCAGTTGTAATCGAAAAACTCCGTGACGATCACATCCGGGCTCGACCCGCCCGCAACGACGACGCCGGGCGCATCGAGCGAAATCTGCGACGGCAGGCGCCAGGTCGGCGCCTCCTTGCCGTCGTCGCCGATCAGCGGCTTGTCGACCGCGCGCGCGGCGCCGGCGAACGCAACCGCGCCCGCGCCCGCGAGAAGGAAACGTCGCGAGAGCATCATCAAGCCGCCTCCGTGGCCGCGCCGACCAGCTTGCGCGCCTCCAGCCCGCTGATCGGGTGGCCGAATGCGTAGCCCTGCGCATATTCGCAACCGAGCTGGTAGAGCGCGATGGCGTCGGATTCGGTCTCTGCGCCTTCGGCCACCACGTCCATGCCCAGATCGTGCGCCAGCCGCACGATGGAGCGCAGGATGACGGGGCGCGCGCCGGCGCCGTCGTGGCGCACGAACGATCTGTCGACCTTGATGGTGTCGAACGGAAAGCGTTGCAGATAGGCGAGCGAGGAATAGCCGGTGCCGAAATCGTCGAGCGAGAGGCCCGCGCCCAGCGCCTTGATGCGCGTGAGCATCTGGGCGGCGTATTCCGGGTTCTCCATCAGCAGGCTTTCGGTCAGTTCGAGTTTGAGCGTGCCCGGTATGACGTCCGAGCGCGTGAGCGCGTTCTTCACGTCCTGCAACAGATCGTGTCGCAGCAACTGGCGCGAGGACACGTTGACGCTGGCGAACAATGGCGGGTCGACGTCGAGCGCCTTCTGCCAGGCGGCGAGTTCGCGCGCGGTGCGGTCGAGAACGAACGAGCCGAGATCGACGATGACGCCGGTCTCCTCCGCCAGCGGAATGAATTCGCCCGGACCGAGCCGGCCGTAGCGCGGATGATCCCACCGCAACAGCGCCTCGAACCCCGCGACCGTGCGATCCTCCAGCCGGACGATGGGCTGGAAATAGACCTTGATCTCGCCGCGATCGAGCGCCCGGCGCAGATCGGCCTCGAGCGCCAGCCGGTCGGTGCGCTGGGCGCGCATGCCGGGGCGGAACACTTCGATGCGGTTGCCCCCGAGCCGCTTGGCCGAACGCATGGCGATCTCGGCGTCCTTCAGCATGTCGTCGCGCTTGGGATGCAGCTGCGGATCGTAGAGCGCGATGCCGACGGAGGCGGTGAGCGCGATCTCGCGTTCGGAGAAACTCACGGGCGTGGCGAGCGCGCGGCGCACGGCCTCCGACAACTGGTAGATGTGTTCGGGATCGTTCTCGGAAAGAAGAATGATGGCGAACACGTCGCCGGAAATGCGCGCGAGCGTGTCCTGCGGTTTCAACAGCCGCGTCATGCGGCGCGCGGCGGTGAGCAGAATGGAATCGCCCGCCGAAATGCCGACGCTCTCGTTGATCTGTTTGAAGCGGTCGATGTCGACGCACAGCACCGTCGGCTTGAGATTGTCGGACGCCGCGAAGGCGAGCGCGGCCTCCAGCCGGTCGAAGAACAGTTCGCGATTGGGCAGGCCGGTCAGATTGTCGTGCACGGCGTCGTGCAACATGCGCTCCTGCGCCATGCGCTCGTCGGTCACGTCCACCAGCGTGCCGACCACGCGCACCACCTGCCCGTCCGCGCCCACCACCGGACGCGCGCGCAGCCGGTGGCAGAGATAGCGCCCGTCCTGCGCGCGCAGCCGAAACTCCTCGTTGATGCGGCCACGCCGCTGTTCGAGGATCGTGTCGAGACAGGCGCGGAAACGGTCGCGCTCGAACGGGTGCAGCACGTCCAGCCAGGCGGAGGCCGGGCCTTCGAGATCGCCGCGCTCCAGACCGAGCTGCGACTCGATCTCGGGCGAAACGTAGACGTGGTCGCCCGGAACGTCCCAGTCGAACACAATGTCGTTGGCGCCGGTGACAGCGAGCGCCTTGCGCTCGACATCCGAAATGGCGCCATGCGCCAGCCCGCCGCCGGCGAAGGCGTTCTGCATGACCGTGAAGCCGATGAGCATGACGATCAGCACCAGCCCGCCGATGAGCGCGGGCGAGACGAGATCGTTCGTCAGCGCCCCGGTGACGGTGAAGCCGGCCGCGCAGACCCACAGCAACAACAGGAGCCATGTGGGAATGAGCATGACCGCGCGGTCGTAGCCGTGCGTGGAAAGATAGGCGACGAGCAGGAAGCCGACGCCCGCCACCGTGGCCAGCGAAATGCGCGCGACGCCGGCCGCGATCGGCGCGTCGTAGACCGCAAGGCCGACCAGCGCCAGCAGGAACAATATCCACACCGCCGCGATATGCGAGGCGCGCACATGCCAGCGCGAGAGGTTGAGATAGGCGAACAGAAAAACGACGAGCGTGGCCGACAGGATCGTCTCGGCGCCAGCGCGCCAGATGCGATCGTAGTTGGAATCGGCGCCGAGCAGTTTCGACCAGAAACCGAAATCGATGCACACATAGGCGAACACCGCCCAGGCGAGAGCGGCGGCGGCCGGAAAGATGACCGCGCCCTTCACCACGAACACGATGGTGAGGAACAGCGCCAGCAGGCCCGAAATGCCGATGACGATGCCCTTGTAGAGCGTGAGATTGGCGAGGCGGTCCTTGTAGGCGTCCGGGTCCCACAGATAGAGCTGCGGCAGGTTCTGCGTGCGCAGTTCGGCGACATAGGTGACGGTGGTGCCGGGGTCGAGCGTGATGCGGAACACGTCGGCGTCCGCGCTCTCCTCGCGCTCGGGCGAAAAGCCCTGGCTGGCGGTGATCGCGTTGATGCGCGTGGCGCCGAGGTCGGGCCAGATGACGCCGGAGCCGACCAGACGGAAATGCGGCGCCACGAGAAGCCGTTCGACCTGCTCGTCGGTGTCGTTGGTCAGCGCGAACACGATCCACGACGGGCGCGATCCGTCCTGGCGCGCGCGCACCTCGATACGTCGCACGATGCCATCGGCGCCGGGCGCGGTGGACACCTGAATGCGGTCGTCGCGCGAGGAATAGGATTCGACCGCGCGCGTCATGTCGATCGCCTGCGCGTCCAGCGGCACGCGGACGGATTCGATCGCGTTGGCGGGCGCGAGCAGACCGGCCGATATCAGTATGCCGAACAGCCAGACAAGAAGACGCACGAGGTTTCCCAAACGAGATGCAATCCGGATCGCGACGCCCGTCCGCAACGCTCCGCACGGGCGAGGCACACGTCGTCCGCCATCGTGTCGGAAGTGTGACTGGTTAAGCCGGATCGGGCGCGCCGGCAAGGTCGCGCCGCGCCCCGTCCACTTCGTTCACGCGCTGTTCGCGGGTCTCACGCGTTGTTGGCGGGTTTGGGACGGCGCGGCGGCACGGGATCGCTGTCGAGCAACGCGAACAGAACATGATCCCGCCAGACGCCGGCGATGCGCAGATAGGCGCGCGCCATCCCCTCGCGCCGGAACCCGGCGCCTTCCAGCAGCGCGATGGAGCGCGCGTTCTGTGGCAGGCAGGCGGCCTCCAGCCGGTGCAGCCGCAACGTGGCGAAGGCGTAGGACGCGCCCGCGCGCAGCGCGCCCGACATGTAGCCGCGCCCGGCATGGCGCGCGCCCATCCAGTAGCCGACGGTGGCGGCCTGCGCCACGCCGCGCCGGATCTGGCCAATCGTCAGTCCGCCCAGCAGCGCATCGTCGCCTTCGCGAAAAATCAGGAAGGGCGCGGCCTCGTCGCGCGCGATCTCGTCGGCATGGCGGCGCACGCGGCGACGAAAGGCGGCGCGCGTGAGGTCGTCGTCCGGCCAGGTCGGCTCCCAGGGTTCGAGAAAATCGCGGCTTGCAGCGCGCAACTCGGCCCATGCCGGATAGTCGTCCATGCCGGCCGGCCGCAGATAGACGCCCTGCCCGCGCACGAAATGCGCGGGATCGCGCGCGGGACCGAAGCGAAAGAGAGACATGCGCGGCATTGTGGACGCGCGCGCGCCCGCGTCAATCGCGCGCTCAGCCGAGAGCCAGACGCTCGGCGACGCGAGCCGCGGACAAGGCTCTGGCGGCGGGCCCGACGGCCGCCACCGTCGGGGCGCTGGCCAGGAGCTGGCGGCCGGCCGCGCGCACGTCTTCGAGCGTGAGCCGGTCGATGGCGCCGACGATTTCCTCGCGCGCCAGCACGCGGCCAAAAATCTCGGTCTGGCGGGCGATCTGTTCGGCGCGGGCGGGCGATGATTCGAGCGCCGTCAGCAGCGAGACCTTCATCTGCGCCTTGGCGCGGCGCATCTCGTCCTCGTTCAGGTCCTCCAGCGCGGCCGAAAGGCAATCGAGCGCGACCTTCATCAGATCCGGCACGTCGCGCGGGCTGGCGGCGGCGCTGAACCCGAACAGGCCGGTGTCCGCAAACGACCAGTTGAACGTGTAGATGGAATAAGCGAGGCCGCGCTTCTCGCGCACCTCCTGAAAAAGGCGCGAGGACATGCCTTCGCCGACCGCGTTGGCGAACGCGTGGGCCGCATAGGACCGGGCGTGCGTGTGGCCGAAACTCTCGAAGCCGACCACGATGTTGGACTGTTCGATCCGCCGGCGCACGATCGTCTCGCCGCCGACATAGCGCGCGGGCGCGGGCGCGGGCGCCCTGGCCTGCGGCGCCTTCTCGAACAGGCGCGCGGCCTGCGCGACGATCGCGTCGTGGTCGATGGCGCCGGCGCCGGCGACGATGAGCGTGTTGGCGCCGTAAAACCGTTTCAGATAGCGGCGGATGTCGGCGCGCGAGAGGCGCGCGACGCTCTCGCGCCGGCCCAGGATGGGGCGGCCGATCGACTGATCAGGGAAAGCGGCGGCGTCGAACAGTTCGAACACGAGATCGTCCGGCGTGTCGGCGACCGCGCCGATCTCCTGCAGGATGACGCCTTTCTCGCGCTCCAGCTCCTGCGGATCGAACACGGATTCGGTCAGAATGTCGGCCAGAACGTCGAGCGCCAGACCCACGTCCTCCGGCAGCACGCGCGCCTGATAGAACGTGTGCTCGCTGGCGGTCGCCGCGTTCAGGTCGCCGCCGGCCGATTCGATCTCCTCGGCGATCTCGCGCGCCGAGCGCCGGCGCGTGCCCTTGAAGGCCATGTGTTCGAGAAGATGCGACAGGCCGTTCTCGCGCGCGGCTTCGTGCCGCGAGCCGACAGCGACATGCACGCCGATGGACGCGGTGCCGACGCCGGGCATGTCGTCGGTGAGAACGCGCAGGCCCGATGGCAGCGTCGTGGCGCGCACGCTCATGCGGGGGCGCGCGCGGCGCGCGCCTTCGCGCGGATGAGCCGTTCGACCGCGCCCACATCGTTGGCGACGATCTCGAACAATTCCTTGCGCGTCATGAGATCGGACAAATGGGAGGGCAGCGGCGCGACGACGCCGGCGGCGGCCCGGATCGCATCCGGAAACTTCGCCGGATGCGCCGTGCCCGCGACGATCATCGGCGTCGCCGGAGCGCGGGCCAGAGCGCGGCGGGCGACGCTGACGCCGACCGCCGAATGGGGATCGAGCACCATTCCGTCGCGCGCGTAGACGCCGGCGATCTCGTCGCGCGTCTCCTGTTCGCTGGCGCGGCCGGCGTCGAAATCGACGCGGATGGCGGAGAGCGTCTTTTCGTCCATGTCGAACGCGCGCGACTGGTCGAGGCTCGCCATCATCCGGCGCACGGCGGCCGCGTCGCGCCCGCTGGCGTCGAACAGCAGGCGCTCGAAATTGGAGGAAACCTGAATGTCCATCGACGGCGACTGCGTAGGCCGGACGCCGCGCACCTCGTAGCGACCATCTTTCAGCGCACGCGCGAGAATGTCGTTCTCGTTGGTGGCGATGACCAGACGCTCGATCGGCAGGCCCATCCGCTTGGCGATGTAGCCCGCCAGAATGTCGCCGAAATTGCCGGTCGGCACGGTGAAGGACACCGCCCGATGCGGCGCGCCGAGCGCGACCGCGCTCACGAAATAATAGACGACCTGCGCCACCACGCGCGCCCAGTTTATGGAATTGACGCCGGTCAGGCCGACATCGCCGCGAAACCGCGCATCGCGGAACAGGGCCTTCAGGATCGCCTGCGCGTCGTCGAACGAGCCTTCGAGCGCCAGCACATGGATGTTGGGATCCGCCACCGTCGTCATCTGGCGGCGCTGCACGTCGGACACGCGGCCGTGCGGATAGAGAATGAACACATCCACCTGCGCCAACCCGCGGAACGCCTCGATGGCGGCCGCGCCCGTGTCGCCGGAGGTGGCGCCAACCACCGTTGCGCGCTTGCCCGCCTGGCGCAGCGCGTGGTCGGTCAGGCGGCCGAGCAACTGCATCGCCAGATCCTTGAAGGCGAGGGTCGGCCCGTGGAACAGCTCCAGCAGGAACAGATTGTCGCCGATCTGGGCGAGCGGCGTGACCGCCTCGTGGCGAAACCCTTTGTAAGCGTCCGCGATCATCGCGGCGAGCGCGTCGCGCGCGATGGTCTGGCCGACGAAGGGGGCGATGACGGCCTCGGCGACCGCGGCGTAGGGCCGGCCCGCGAAACCGGCGATGGTCGCGGCCTCGAAGCGGGGATAGGATTCGGGCAGGTAGAGGCCGCCGTCGCTCGCAAGGCCGGCCAGCAGCGCCTGCGTGAAATCGAGGGCGGGGGCTTCGCCTCGTGTGGAAATATAACGCAAGGGTCGGATCCTCCGGATGGCGCGCGGTTTAGCACGAATATCAGGCGTTGGGGGACCCAGGGGCGCGATTTCCCCGACGCCGGATTTGACGCGCGCCCGGCAAGGCCCGATGTGTGAGGCCGCCACGAGAGGAGCAGCGGCGCGCCCGGCGCGCCCGGAGCGCGCTTGATCGAGATTGTCGTCGCCATTGTTCTCATTGTGCTGAACGGGCTGTTCGCGCTGTCGGAGCTCGCCATCGTCTCGGCGCGCCGGCCACGGTTGAAGGCCATGGCCGAGCAGGGCCGCAAGGGCGCGCGGCTCGCGCTGGAGCTGGCGGAGCGGCCGGGGCGGTTTCTGTCGACCGTCCAGATCGGCATCACGCTCGTCGGCATTCTGGCGGGCGCCTTTTCGGGCGCGGCGCTCGCCGAACGGCTCGACAGCGTGTTCGAGCGGTGGGGCGTTCCGACCCGCTTCGCCGAACCGCTCGCGTATGTGGCCGTGGTCGGCGCCATCACCTATTTTTCGGTCATCATCGGCGAACTCGTCCCCAAACAGCTCGCGTTGCGCAATCCCGAGCGCATAGCCTGCCTCGCCGCGCCGCCGATGGCCGCGCTGTCGCGGGCGGCCGCGCCCGTCATCTGGCTGCTCGACGCCTCCACGCGGCTGGTGTTCCGCCTGTTGCGGATCAGCGAGAGCGCCGACGCGGCGGTGACCGAGCAGGACATCCGCACCATCGTCTCGGAAGCCGAATCGGCGGGCGTCATCGAGACTCACGAGCGGGCGATGATCTCGGGCGTGCTGCGGCTCGGCGACCGGGCGGTGAGGGGCGTGATGACGCCGCGCACGCAGGTCGACTGGATCGACCTCAACGATTCCCCCGAGGACATTCGCAAGCTGCTGATGGAGACGCCGCGCAGCCGCCTGCCGGTGGCCGACGGCGGCGACAATATGGTCGGCGTGGTGCAGGCGCGCGAAATGCTGGCGGCCGTGCTGAAGGGCGAGCCGCTCGACATTCGCCGGCTGATGCGCAAGGCGCCGATCCTGCCCGACACGCTGGATGCGCTGGACGCGCTCGCCACGCTGCGCCAGGCCGAGACCCCGATGGCGCTGGTGCACGACGAGTACGGGCACTTCGAGGGCGTGGTGACGCCCGCCGACATTCTCGACGCCATCGCCGGCGCCTTCAAGGCCGACAGCGCCCCCGCCCCCGACGCCGTCGCCAGAGCCGACGGCTCGTGGCTGCTGGCGGGCTCCATGCCGGCCGACGAAATGGCCGACCTGCTCGGCCTCGCGCTGCCGGCCGGGCGCGACTACGAGACCGTCGCGGGCTTCGTCATCGGCCAGTTCAGCCGGTTGCCGGATGTCGCCGAAAGCATCGCCGCCCTCGGCTGGCGGTTCGAGGTGGTCGACCTCGACGGGCGGCGGATCGACAAGGTGCTCGCGCAGCGCCTGCCGCCGGAAGACTGACGATCACGCCCCGCGCCGCCGCGCCCATAGCGCGAACACGACCGCCAGCGCGCCCGCAAGGCCGAACCAGGTGAACGCATAGGACAGGTGGTTGTTGGGGATCGACATTTCCGTCGCCCCGCCGCGCGGCAGCGCGACGCCGGGCGCGGGGTCGGCGTCGATGGTGAAGGGCGCGGCCTGCGGGAAGCCCAGAGCGGCCGCGATCGCCGGCCCGTCCCGCGTGTACCAGAGGCCCTTGTCCGGCGTGTCCGCCGGGGTGAACGCGTTGCGCGGCTCGGGCGGGCGCATGAGGCCGGAAATCTCCGTCTCGCGCGAAGGCGGCGGGGCGATGGCGTCCGCACGCGCCAGCGGCGCGAAGCCGCGATTGACGACGACGACGCCGTCGGCCGTCTCGAAGGGGGCGAGATAGACATAGCCCGGCCCCTCCCCGGACACGCCGCCCGGCGCGGACGCGCGGAACACGCGGACCTGCCTGTCCGGCACGAAGCGGCCGCGCGCGACGACGCGGCGGTAGTCGTAGTCCTCCGGCCGGAGCGCGGCCCATTGCGCGCGCGGCGGCAAAGCTTGCGGCGCAGCCTTCGCGCGCGCGGCGATGCGCGCGATGACCGTTTCCTTCCACGCGAGCCGTTCGAGCTGCCAGACGCCCAGGCCGACGAGCAGCGCGAAGGCAAGGGCGGCGGCGAGCGTCGCCTTGAGCGGCGGCCTGCGCATCACGGATCCCGCAAGCGTCCCTGCTCCGCCTTGTTGCGATATTGCAGAGCGATGAGCACGCCTTTCAGCGGACGCAACATGCCGAGGCAGACGACGAGGGTGAGCGGCAGGAAAATGAGGAGATGCACCCAGAACGGCGGCTCGTAGGCGATCTCCACCCCGAGCGCGGCGCCGACCACGATGAAGCCGGCGATCAGCATGACGAAAATCGCCGGGCCGTCGCCGGCGTCGGCGAAGGCGAAATCCAGACCGCATACGTCGCATTTCGGCGCGACGCTGATGAAACCGTGGAACATCCTGCCCTGCCCGCAGCGCGGGCATCGGCCGGCGAGACCTGTCGTGACAGCCGGCTGCGGCGGGTATTCGTCCTGCATGGTTCAAGCCCGTCGTTGTCGCGCGAAAAGAAAGGGCGGCTCGCGCCGCCCCTTCATAACACGTCCGCGCGCCGTCAATGCGCGGCGATCTGCGCGCCCCACGAACCCCACACATAGATGCAGGCGAACAGGAACAGCCACACCACGTCCACGAAATGCCAGTACCAGGCCGCGAATTCGAAGCCGAGATGCTGCTGCGGCGTGAAATGGCCCTTGTAGACGCGGATGAGGCACACGATGAGGAAGATGGTGCCGATGATGACATGCGCGCCGTGGAAGCCCGTCGCCATGAAGAACGTCGCGCCGTAAATCGAA
Organism: uncultured Methylocystaceae bacterium; assembly: GCA_937870755.1. Classification (GTDB taxonomy): domain Bacteria; phylum Pseudomonadota; class Alphaproteobacteria; order Rhizobiales; family Beijerinckiaceae; genus JAJXWB01. Next base: position 13,209 of record CALMZV010000094.1, on the reverse strand, counting down.
TTCTTGAAGCCGAAGGGCGCGTGAATGTACTCGTAGGCCTGCACGCTCGTGAAGATCAACCCGAGCACGATGGTGAGCCACAGACCGTATTTCACGCTCTGGCGATCGTTCTGCAGCAGCGCGTGATGCGCCCAAGTGACCGTGGTGCCGGACGTGAGCAGGATGAGCGTGTTCAAGAGCGGGAAGTGCCAGGGGTCGATGATCTCCACGCCCTTGGGCGGCCAGTGCCCGCCCGTGAACTCCACGCGCGAATACTGAATGGCCTCGTTGGTGAACAGGCTCGCGTCGAAGAACGCCCAGAACCACGCGACGAAGAACATCACCTCCGAGGCGATGAACAGGATCATGCCGTAGCGGTGCGAGAGTTGGACGACGCGCGTGTGATAGCCGCCGTGCTCGGCCTCGTTCACAACGTCCGTCCACCAGGCGATCATGACGTAGAGCACGCCGATGACGCCGGCGCCGAACACATACGGTCCCATCTTGAGACCGGCGACGCCCATGCCCTTCATCCACATGACGGCGCCGACCGCCATCACGAAAGCCGAGATGGAGCCGACGATCGGCCACGGGCTCGGGTCGACGAGATGGTAGTCGTGGTTTGGTTTCGCGTGCCCGTCCGCCATGTTCGTCCTCTTCGATTTTCGTCTTTTCGTTGCTGTTTCGCGTGTCCCGCGCCTGTCAGGTTTTCGGTTGAGCGGCCGCGCCCTGCGAGGCCGGACGCGGCTTGGCCGTAAAGAAAGTGTACGACAGCGTGACCGCCTCCACGCGCGCCATCGTCTCGTCTTTCTCCAGCGCGGGATCGAGGAAGAACACGACCGGCCATTCGGCCGTCTCGCGCGGCGCCAGCGTCTGCTCGGTGAAACAGAAACAGGCGATCTTGTTGAACCAGGAGCCCGTCTGGTCGGGACTGACGTTGTAGGTCGCCATGCCGGTCGCCGGCGCGTCCGACGTATTGGTCACCTTGTAGAAAATCGTCGCCGTCTCGCCGGTCCGCACCACGATCTCGCGCGTCTCCGGCTCGAAGCGCCACGGCAGGCCCGCCGCCACGTTGCCGTCGAACCGCACCGTGATGCGCCGCGCGCCCTGCTCGGCCGGCGCCGATTTCGCCACCTGCGTCGTGCCGCCGTAGCCGGTGACCGCGCAGAACAGCCGATAGAGCGGGACGGAGGCGAAGGACAGGCCCAGCATGAACGTGGCGACGCCGACGGCCGCGAACGCCGACGCCTTGTGGCCGCGCGCGCGCCTGTCCTGCGGGGCGCTCACATCGACCTCGCGAAGAAACTGGCGCCCATCTTGGCGAGCGTGACGAGGTAGAAAAGCATGCAGAGCGCCGCGATGGCGAGGCCGATCGCCACGTTGCGCTGCCGGCGCGCCTTCTGTTGCGCGGGGTTCAGTCCCGGCGCGGGCGGGTCGATCTTCCGCGGCGCGGCCATCATTCAGCCCCCCGTCAGCCGCTGGGCGCCATGCGCGACGAGAATGGTCGCAAACAGCGCGAACAGATAAAGGATCGAAAAACCGAACAGCTTCTTGGCGGCGATGTCGGCCGCGCGGCCTTCGCGCCGGCGCCACACACCCCAGGCGAGCGCGAGCATGACAACGCCGCCGATGGCGGACACGACGCCATAGGCCACGCCTTCGGAGCCGAACAGCGCGGGCGACATGCCGACGGGCGCGAGCAGCAGCGTGTAGAGAAGAATTTCGAGGCGCGTGCGATCCTGTCCCTTCACGACCGGCATCATCGGCACGCCGGCCCGTTCGTAATCGCCCTGTTTGAACAGCGCGAGCGCCCAGAAATGCGGCGGCGTCCACACGAAAATGACGAGGAAGAGCAGAACGGAATCGAGCGTGACGGTTCCGGTGACGGCGGCGTAGCCGATCATCGGCGGCAAGGCGCCGGCCGCGCCGCCGATGACGATGTTCTGCGGCGTCGAGCGCTTCAGCCAGATCGTATAGACGACCGCATAGAAGAAGATGGTGAAGGCGAGCAGCCCGGCCGCCATCCAGTTGGCGGCGTAGCCGAGCGTCAGCACCGCGAACGCCGACAGGACCAGGCCGAAGGCCAGCGCCTCGCGCGGGGCGATGCGGCCCGAGGGAATGGGGCGCGCGCGCGTGCGCGTCATCACCGCGTCGATATCGCTGTCGTACCACATGTTCAGCGCGCCCGAGGCGCCCGCTCCGACAGCGATCGCGAGGATCGCGGCGAAGCCGAGCACCGGATGGACGGCGCCGGGCGCGGCGACGAGACCCGCCAGAGCCGTGAACACGACCAGCGACATGACGCGCGGCTTGAGAAGCTGTACGTAGTCGCGCGGCGCGCCGCCGAGAGCCGCATGATCGAGCGAATAGGAAACGTCGCTCATTTAACCGTTCCCGCCCCGTCCCTGAGTGGATCGCCGCGACGCCGGGCGCCGCGACGGTCGCTGTCGATCAATGATCCGTTCCGGAGATGCGCGGCAGCGTCTCGAACTGGTGGAACGGCGGCGGCGAAGGCAGCGTCCATTCCAGAGTCGTCGCGCCGACGCCCCACGGATTGTCGCCCGCCAGCCGCTTTTTCGCGAAGGCGTCCAGCACCGTCCAGAAGAAGACGACAAGGCTGATGCCGGCGATATACGCGCCCCAGGACGAGAACTGGTTCCAAAGCGCGTAGGCGTCTGGATAGTCGATGTAGCGGCGCGGCATGCCAGCCAGGCCCAGGAAGTGCTGCGGGAAGAACGTGAGGTTCACGCCGATGAACAAGAGCCAGAAGTGCAGCTTGGCGAGCGCGTCGTTGTACATGTAGCCCGAGATTTTCGGGAACCAGTAGTAGAAGCCGGCGAACACGCCGAACACCGCGCCGAGCGACATCGTGTAGTGGAAATGCGCGACAATGTAATAGGTCTCGTGCAGCGCGCGGTCGATGCCGGCGTTGGCGATGACCACGCCCGTCACGCCGCCGAGCGTGAACACGAAGATGAAGCCGATCGCCCAGACCATCGGCGCGCGGAACGAGATGGACCCGCCCCACATCGTCGCGATCCACGAGAAGATCTTCACGCCCGTCGGCACGGCGATGACCATGGTCGCGAACACGAAGTAGCGCTGCGTGTTGAGCGACAGGCCGACCGTGAACATGTGGTGCGCCCACACGATGAAGCCGACGAAGCCGATGGCGACCATCGCATAGGCCATGCCGAGATAGCCGAACACCGGCTTCTTCGAGAAGGTCGACACGATGTGGCTGATGAGGCCGAAGGCCGGAAGGATGAGGATGTAGACTTCCGGGTGGCCGAAGAACCAGAACAGGTGCTGGAACAGGATCGGGTCGCCGCCGCCGGCCGGATCGAAGAACGTCGTGCCGAAGTTGCGGTCCGTCAGCAGCATGGTGATGGCGCCGGCAAGCACCGGCAGCGACAGCACCAGCAGAAACGCCGTCACCAGCACCGACCAGGCGAACAAAGGCATGCGGTGCAGCGTCATGCCCGGCGCGCGCATGTTGAAGATGGTGGTGATGAAGTTGATGGCGCCCAGGATCGACGAGGCGCCCGCGATGTGCAGGGCGAGAATGATGAAATCCATCGCCGGGCCGGGATGGCCGGTGTTGGCCGAGAGCGGCGGATAGAGCACCCAGCCGCCGCCGAAGCCCTGCATGCCCGGCGCGCCTTCCACGAACATGGAGATGAGCAGCAGGCTGAACGCCGCCGGCAGCAGCCAGAACGAGATGTTGTTCATGCGCGGGAAGGCCATGTCCGGCGCGCCGATCATCAGCGGCACGAACCAGTTGCCGAAACCGCCGATGAGCGCCGGCATGACCATGAAGAAGATCATGATGACGCCGTGGGCGGTGATGAACACGTTGTAGAGATTCTTGGCCGCATCCACCGAACCGTCGCCGTGCAGCAGTTGCGACAGGCCGGGGAAGACGTTGATGCCCGGATGGGAGAGTTCGAGCCGCATGCCGAGCGACAGCAGGAACCCAACCACGCCCGCGAAAACCGCGAAATACAGGTAGAGCGTGCCGATGTCCTTGTGATTGGTCGAAAACAGAAAGCGCCGCCAGCCGGTGGGGTGGCCGTGGGCGTGGTCGTCGTGCGCGTGGGTGGCGGTCGCCATCAGTCTAACCTCCCGAATTCGATCAGCGGCGGGCGTCGGCGAGGGTCACGGAACCCCCGGCGCTCGCGTATTTCTTCTTCGCCTCGACGAGCCAGGCGGCGTATTGCTGCTCGCTCACCACACGGAAGGCGATGGGCATGAACGCATGGTCCTTGCCGCAGAGCTTGGAGCACTGGCCGTAGTACACGCCCTCCCGCTCGGCCTTGAACCAGGTCTCGTTGAGGCGGCCGGGCACCGCGTCGATGCGGATGCCGAACGAAGGAATGGTGAAGGAGTGGATGACGTCGGCCGCCGTCACCTGCACGCGAATCGTCTTGCCGACCGGCACCACCGCCTCGTTGTCGACCGCCAGCAGGCGCAGGTCGCCGGGTTTCAGTTCGTTCTCGGGCTTCATCAGCGAATCGAACCCGAAGCCGCCGCCCTGGTCCTTCGGATATTCGTAGGACCAGTACCACTGCTTGCCCGTGACTTTCATGGTGATGTCGCCCTTGGGCAGGATGAGCTGGTGGTTGAGCAGCCGGAACGACGGCACCGCGATCACCACCAGAATCAGCACCGGCACGATTGTCCAGACGACTTCAAGACCGGCGTGATGCGTGGTGCGCGACGGCGTGGGATTGGCCTTCTCATTGAAGCGCACCATCACGTAGATCAGCAGCGCGAGCACGAACAGGCTGACAGCGGTGATGATCGGCATCAGGATCGCGTTGTGGAAGAAGTGCATCTCCCGCGCGATCGGCGTCTCGGCCGCCTGCATGACGATCTGGCCGGGTTCGGCGTAACCGGCGCCTGCGGCGAATGCGCACACCGGCGCGACAAAGGTCGCCACCAGCGCGAAAGCGAAGGCGCCGAGCTTCCGCGCCCCACGCAAACCTGCCGAAACGTCGGTCATCGAACCCTCGCTCCCATTGTTACCGCTCGTTTAAATGAGCTGACAATTTCCCATCAAACACGTTCAAAACATAATCGTCGTTGAAGCGCAACACGTATTGCGGCCACATGTGGACCGACGCTCGGCGGCGCGCGCACGGGAGGCTTGCTTGACAGCGCGCGTTCGTTTGCTAACCACCGCTCTCATTGCGGCGGCGCCGGCGCGCGGCCCGAATGCACTGGCGAAAGGCGGGAAAGATGGCGCTGCGGCCTTACGGTTCTGGCTTTTCGAGGCGCGCGGCGCTGGCCGCGCTTGCAGTCGCGCTCGGGTTTGGCGCCCTGCCCGCGGCCGCGCAGACGCAAAGCGCGGTGAAGGCCAAGTACGAGGACTGGGAGCTGCGGTGCGACACGCCGCCCGGCGCCTCGAAAGAGCAATGCGCGCTGCTGCAATCGGTGGCCGCCGACGACAGGCCCAACGTGAGCCTGGTGGTGATCGTGCTCAAGACGGCCGACGGCAAGAGCCGGCTGCTGCGCATCATCGCGCCGCTCGGCATCCTGCTGCCGAACGGGCTCGGCCTCAAGATCGACGATGCCGACATCGGCCGCGCGGGCTTCGTGCGCTGCCTGCCCTCGGGCTGCGTGGCCGAGGTGATCATGGAGGACAAGCTGGTCGAGCAGATGCGCGCCGGCAGGACGGCGACGTTCATCATCTACCAGACGCCCGAGGAAGGCATCGGCATTCCGCTGGCGCTGAAGGGCTTCCAGCAAGGGTTCGAGGCGTTGCAGTAACGCCCTCGCCGCAGGCCGCGTTTGTCTGTAGGATGCGGCCGCCAGATGTTCAGGGGTGGAGCGGTGCATGAAGGGCGTTGGTGATTATGCGCGCGTCGGCGCGGCGATAGCGGTCGCGGGCGCGCTTGCGGGGTGCGGCGGACCGGCGGGTTCGGTCGCGGAATCGGACTCCGCGGCCACCAAATTCGGCAACCTGCTCGCCTTCAACTCCACCAGCGCGCCGCCGGCGCCCGCCCAGGGCGGCCCGGTCATCGACTGCCCCATCGCCCAGATCGAGCCCGGCGCCTCGGCGGTGCGCGTGGGCGGAGAAGCGGCCTCCAGCGTCCGCTACCAGATCGCCATTGGACAGGTCGCCCGCGACTGCGCGCTGGTCAACGGCCAGCTCGTGGTGCGGGTGGGCGTCGAGACCCGCACGGTGCTCGGCCCCGCCGGTTCGGCCGGCAGCTACAGCGCGCCGCTGACGGTCGCCATTCGCCGCACGGGCGACGAAAAGGTGCTGGCGTCGAAAACCTATCGCGTGGGCGGGGTGGTGAGCGGCGCGGGCGCGGCCATTCATTCGTTCGTCGCCGATCCGATGAGCGTGCCCTACATCAACGAAAAGGCCGCCGACGATTACGAGATCGTGCTGGCGATGGGCCAGAGCGCCGGCGGCGGCCGCCGGCGCTGATTTTCCACAACCGGCCCCGCGCGCGCAGATTGACAGGGGCGGGCGCGGCCGGCACGTTCATCGCCGTCAGATGAAAGATCTTTCGCGGAAGAGACCGGCGCGCGAAGCGGGCCGGCGCCGAAGGCGCAACCGCCCCGGAAACGCTCAGGCAAAAGGACCGCGAAAGGATGACGCTCTGGAAAGCGGCGCGGTAAGCGCCCACCGACGGGGGTAACTCGCGCGCCGCGCGGGGAAATCTCTCAGGTCAAGGACAGAGGGGGCGCCGCACGCCGCGATTCGTCGCGCGCTGCGGCCGCAACCTCGATTCCGGAGCTTTCCTTGGCCCTCGCGCCGTTCACACATCCTCCCGCCGCCGCGCCGCACGCCGCCGTTTCCGCGCGGCCGCGCGACGTTTGCGCATGACTTCAGAAGGGCAATCCCATGGCTATCGTTCGCTACACCAAGGACCATGAATATGTGCGCGTCGACGGCGACATCGTCACGGTCGGCATTTCGGACCATGCGCAGTCGCAACTCGGCGACGTGGTGTTCGTCGAACTGCCGGCGGTGGGCCGCAAGGTCGAACAGGGCGGCGACGCGGCGGTGGTGGAAAGCGTGAAGGCGGCGAGCGAAGTCTACGCGCCGGTTTCCGGCGAAGTGGTGGAGGTGAACCACGAGCTGGAGGCCGCGCCCGCCACCGTCAACGAGGATCCGCTCGGCAGGGGCTGGTTCATGAAAATCCGCCTGTCCGACAAGAGCGAACTCGACGGGCTGATGGACGAGGCCGCCTATCTGGCATTCCTGAAAACGCTCGACTGACACGGGTCCCCATGCGCTATCTCCCCCACTCGCCCCAGGACCGCGCCGACATGCTCGCCCGCATCGGCGTGGAGAAGATCGACGACCTGTTCGTCGACGCGCCGCGCGACAAGCTGATCGACGGGCTGGTCGACCTGCCGCGCCGCAAGTCGGAACTGGAGGCGGAGCGCGCGCTCGCGCGTATGGCGGCGCGCAACACGCCGGCCTCGTCGGTTCCGTTTTTCGTCGGCGCCGGCGCCTACAAGCATCACGTTCCGGCCGCCGTCGATCACTTGATCCAGCGCTCGGAATTCCTGACCAGCTACACGCCCTACCAGCCGGAGATCGCGCAGGGCACGCTGCAATATCTGTTCGAATTCCAGACGCAGGTCGCAGCGCTCACCGCGATGGAGGTGGCGAACGCATCCATGTACGACGGCTCGACCGGCTGCGCGGAAGCGGTGCTGATGGCGCATCGCATCACGCGGCGGCGCAAGGCGGTGCTGTCGGGCGGGCTGCACCCCCAATACGCCGAGGTGGCGCGCACGTTGTCGGCGATGGCCGGGGATGCGGTGGAGACGATGGGGCCGGACGTGTCGGCGCGCGAGGACATCGTCGCGCGCATCGACAAGGACACGTCCTGCGTGGTCGTGCAATCGCCCGACGTGTTCGGCAATGTGCGCGATCTGCGCCCGATCGCCGAGGCCTGCCAGCGCAACGGCGCGCTGCTGATCGCGGTGTTCACCGAAGCCGTGTCGCTCGGCCTGCTCACGCCGCCCGGCGCGATGGGCGCCGACATCGTGGTGGGCGAAGGCCAGTCGATCGGCAACGGGCTCAGTTTCGGCGGACCGTATGTCGGCCTGTTCGCCACGCGCGAGAAATTCATCCGCAACATGCCGGGGCGCCTGTGCGGCGAAACAGTGGACGCCAACGGCAAGCGCGGCTTCGTGCTGACCCTCTCCACGCGCGAACAGCACATCCGCCGCGAAAAGGCGACGTCCAACATCTGCACCAATTCCGGCCTGTGCGCGCTGGCGTTCACGATCCACATGACGTTGCTCGGCGGCAGGGGCCTGCGCGAACTTGCGCGCGTCAATCATGCGAATGCGATCAAGCTCGCCGACATGCTGGGGGACGCCGTTCTCAACCGCTCGTTCTTCAACGAATTCACCGTGCGGGTGAAGGCGGACGCGGCCGCGCTCGTCGAACGGCTCGCCGCGCGCGGCGTGCTGGCGGGCGTCCCTGTCTCGCGCCTGCTGCCGGGCGCGGGGCTCGACGATCTTCTGATCGTCGCCTCGACCGAGATCAATTCCGACGACGACCGCGCGACGCTCGCCGCAGCGCTGAAGGAGGCCCTGTGATGGCGCACGAACACGCAATCGCGCCGCAACCGCGCCAGACCTTCACCGGCAATCGCGCGCTGGACATCGAGGAGCCGTTGCTGTTCGACATCGGCCGCGCCGACACGACGGGCGTCGACATCGACGCGCCGGGCGATTTCGCGCCGCGCCTCGGCGGCCTGGAACAGACGCGCGCGCCCGACCTGCCCGGCCTTTCGGAACCCGAAGCGGTGCGCCATTACGTGCGCCTATCGCGCATGAACTATTCGATCGACGCGGGCCTGTTTCCTCTCGGCTCGTGCACGATGAAGCACAATCCGCGCCTCAACGAAAAAATGGCGCGGCTGCTGGGCTTTGCCGACATTCACCCGCTCCAGCCGCAATCGACCGTGCGCGGCGCGACGGCGCTGATGGCCGAACTCGCGCACTGGTTGATGACGCTCACCAATATGTCGGCCGTGGCGCTGTCGCCGAAGGCCGGCGCGCATGGCGAACTCGCGGGCATGATGGCGATCAAGGCCGCCATCGTCGCGCGCGGCGAACAGGCGACGCGCAACGTGGTGCTCGTGCCCGATTCCGCGCACGGCACCAATCCGGCGACCGCCGCGCTGATCGGCTTCAGGGTGCGCTCGGTTCCCGCCGGCGAGGACGGGCTCGTCCATCCCGCCGCCGTGCGCGAAAAGCTCGGGCCGGACGTGGCCGCGATCATGCTCACCAATCCCAACACCTGCGGCCTGTTCGAGCGCGAGGTGGTCGAGATCGCCGCCGCCGTGCACGAGGCGGGCGCCTATTTCTATTGCGACGGCGCCAATTTCAACGCGATCGCCGGCAAGGTGCGGCCGGGCGATCTCGGCATCGACGCCATGCACATTAACCTGCACAAGACGTTCTCGACCCCGCATGGCGGCGGCGGGCCAGGCGCGGGGCCGGTCGTTCTGTCCGAACGACTCGCGCCTTTCGCGCCCGTGCCGTTCCTGCGCCGGGACGGCGAGGATTTCACGCTGGTCGAACATGCGACGGGCTCGCAGGCGTTCGGCCGCGTGACCGCGTTCCACGGGCAGATGGGCATGTATGTGCGCGCGCTCGCCTACATGTATTCGCATGGCGCCGACGGGTTGAAACAGGCGGCCGAAGACGCGGTGCTGAACGCCAACTACGTGCGCGCCTGTCTGTCGAATATCATGTCGCAACCGTTCGGCGACCGGCCGTGCATGCACGAGGTGCTGTTCGACGAAACGTGGCTGAAGAACACCGGCCTGACCACGCTCGATTTCGCCAAGGCGCTGATCGACGAGGGCTACCATCCGATGACGGTTTATTTCCCGCTCGTCGTGAAGGGCGCCATGCTGATCGAGCCCACGGAATCCGAGTCGCGCGCTTCGCTCGACCTGTTCGTCATGGCGATGCGCGATCTGGCGCTGCGCGCGCTGCGCGGCGAGAAGGAACGGTTCGAACACGCGCCGCGCTTCGCCCCGCGCGCGCGGCTGGACGAAACGCGCGCGGCGCGCAGCCCGGTGCTGAAATGGCGCAAACGCGCGCCGGTCGCGGACGCTGCGGAATAGCCTCCGCACGCGCCCTCGCACCGCTTCGCGCGCTGCCCTCTCCGCGCAACCGCGCTGAGGGTGTTCCCAAGGACAAAAAAAGCCGGCCAATGGCCGGCTTTTCTTTTGTGCTGCGCGCCGTTCAGTGCACGAGGCGCGCGATGTCCTTGATGCCCTGATCGACGAGGCTCGCGCCGCCGGGGCCGCGCGCTTCGGTTGTCAGGATCGTTTCGGCTGCCTTGACGGCCGCGTCGGCGGCCGCCGCGCGCACGTCGTTGGCGGCCTGCGCTTCCGCCATCGCGATCTTGTCTTCGGCCTGCTTCGTGCGGCGCGCGACGAAATCGGTCAGGCGGGCCTGCGATTCTGTCGCCATAAGCTCGGCTTCCTGCTTCGCCTGCGCGACGATGGCGGCGGCTTCGGCTTCCGCGTCCTTGCGCTTCTTCTCGAACGAGGCGAGCAGCGTCTGCGCTTCGGCGCGCAGTTTCTCGGCTTCCGCCAGTTCCTTCTTCACGCCCGCGATCCGCGCGTCGAGCGCGGAGACGATCTTGGAGTGCACGCCGTAATAGGCGAGCACGCCGAGGAACAGGACGAACCCGAGGGCGACGAAATGTTCGGCGTCGAAATGCATGTCGTCCCTCTCAGGCCTTCAGCGCGCCGGCGACGGCGGAGGCGATCGCGCCCGCGTCGACCTTGCGGCCGGTCAGTTGTTCGACGATGGCGCCGGCCGCGTCGGTGGCGATCGAATCGACGTTGGCCATGGCCTTCGCCTTGGTTTCGGAGATCTTGGCGTCGGCGGCGGCGAGCTTGGCGTTCAAATCGCTTTCGAGCGCCTTGCGCTTGGCTTCGGTCGCGGCGGCCAGGCTGCGGTGGGCTTCCTGCCCCAGTTCCTGCGCCTTGGCCCGGGCCTCGGCCAGCGTCTTCTCGTGCGCGACCTGAGCGGCCTGCGCCTGCGCCTGCGCGGCTTTCGCAGCTTCCAAATCGCCCGCGATCCTGGCGGCGCGATTCTCCAGAATGCGGCCGACGCGCGGCAGCGCCACGCGCGACATCAGCAGATAGAGAAGCCCGAAGGTGATCGCGAGCCACAAAAGCTGCGAGGCGAAATGGGTGGAGTCGAAAGGCGGGAACGCCCCGCCGTGATCGGCGGCGCCGCCGTGGGCCTGCGTGGTCGCGGTCGTGTTGCTGGCCATGATCTTTCCGCCTGGAGAAAATCGAAGACGCGCCCCGACCAACGCCGGGGCGCGCGAAACGTCACTTCACGAAAAGCAGGATGATCGCGACGAGGAACGCGAAAATGCCAAGACCTTCGGCAAGCGCCGCGCCGATGAACGCGCGGCCGAACTGGCCGTCGGCGGCCGACGGATTGCGCAGCGCGCCGGACAGGAAATTGCCGAAAATCGCGCCCACGCCGACGGCGGCGGCGCCCATGCCGATGGCGGCCAGACCGGCGCCGACGTATTTGGCTGCAACAGGATCCATTTTGAACTCCTTCAGGAGGTTTTGTGGGCGACTATCTGTTGTTGATGTTTATCAGTGGCCCGGGTGAATCGCGTCGTTGAGATAGACGCAGGTGAGAATGGCGAACACATACGCCTGCAGGAACGCGACGAGCAGTTCGAACGCGGTCAGCAGCGTGATGGCGATGAGCGGCAGCGGCGACAGAATGGCGTAGGCGCCCGCGCCCAGCAGCATGGCGACGAAGCCGCCGAACACTTTCAGCGTGATGTGGCCGGCCAGCATGTTGGCGAAAAGACGAACCGACAACGAAATGGGCCGCGACACGAACGAGATGATCTCGATCAGCACGATGAACGGCAGCAGGATCGGCGACACGCCCGACGGCACGAACAGATGCAGGAAATGCGCGCCGTGCTTCATCAGGCCATAGACGATGACCGTGCCGATGACGAGCGCAGCGAAAGCGAACGTCACCACAATCTGGCTCGTCACCGTATAGGCGCCGGGGATGAGGCCGATGAGATTGGCGAACAGCACGAACATGAACAGCGAGAACACGAACGGGAAGAAGCGCATGCCTTCCTTGCCGATGGTGTCGCGCACCGTGGAGGCCACGAATTCGTAAGCCATCTCGGCCGCCGCCTGCACGCGCGTGGGCACCACATGCGCGCCCGAGGTGCCCAGCACCATCAGCGCCGTCACCGCCAGGAAAATGATGACCATGAACAGCGAGGCGTTGGTGAAGGAAGCGTCCAGACCGCCGACATTCAGATGCAGAAGGCGCTCGATGTTGAACTGGTGGATCGGATCGATCGCCTGAGCAGGTGCGGCCACTTTCGAACCCTCTTCCCTTTCGCCCGCCACATGCGGACTGGCGCTATGCGCCGTGATTCCCGTCCGGCGTCAAGCGCCGTCTATTTCCGCGCGCCGGGATAGCCCGTCGCCTTGTTGCCCGTGGCGGTCTTGTAGACGCTCCAGAACCCCGCCGCCGTGCCCAGCCCCAGAAGGATCAGGAGCAATGCCGGCGACGTGCCCAGCCACTCGTCCGCCTGCCAGCCGATGAGCGCGCTCACGCCCACGGCCGCCACGAATTCCCCCAGCACCCGCGCGCCGAGCCCGAAGGCGCTGGCCAGCGCCCTGTCGGACTGCGGATCCGCCGTCCCGTCCTTGCCGGCGGGCGCCTTGTCCACCTCGGCGAGCTTCTCGGAAAGCTGCGAAAGCCGCGCTTTCAGGGCCGCATCGTCGTCTTCCGCCATCCGCAAAATCTCCACGCCCGACCGCCGCGAACCGCGCGCGCCGCGCGCACCGCCATTCGAAAACGTCAGAGCCCGAAGGTCCAGCGAAGGCGTGGGCCGCGCACTGCGCTCCCCCACAAAATCGCGCGCACATTATTTTCGGGGCAAAACGATGTCAAGGACGCGGCAGGTAATTGCAATATATTGAGAACGCAGAGCTTTATCTCGATTGGCGGGACGCGCGCCGCCGCCATGCGACGATTGTCCGACGCCGCCCGGCGCCACCGGTTTTTCTCTTGCGCCTCGCCTGGCGGACTGCGGCGGCGCAGGCGCCGCCAGCTTCCAGCCGTGATGCGGCGGCGCAGGCGCCGCCAGCTTCCAGCCGTGTTGCGGCGGCGCAGGCGCCGCCAGCTTCCAGCCGTGATGCGGCGGCGCAGGCGCCG
>CALMZV010000093.1 GCA_937870755.1 uncultured Methylocystaceae bacterium | reverse complement strand
TTCAGGAGCGAACGCGACGCCGAGCTGATGCGAGGAAGCAGAAACGCCCGCATCGAGCGGGCGTTTCAATCAGGCCAGCGCGCCTTTGGCTTTGTCGACGATGGCGGCGAAGGCGGCCGGCTCGGCGATGGCGAGTTCGGAGAGCACCTTGCGGTCGATCTCGATCCCGGCCTTGTTGAGCCCGTCGATGAAGCGCGAATAGGTCAGCCCCGCCTCGCGCACGGCGGCGTTCAGGCGCTGGATCCACAGCGCGCGGAACACGCGCTTCTTCGCCTTGCGGTCGCGCGTGGCGTATTGCATCGAACGATCGACGGCGGCCTTGGCGGCGCGGATCGTGTTCTTGCGGCGGCCGTAGAAACCTTTGGCCTTGGAAAGGGTCTTCTTGTGCTTGGCGTGGGACGTGACGCCCCGTTTGACGCGAGCCATGATCTAAACTCCGGGTGCGGCGGTCAGCCGTTGGGCAGGAAATACTTCTTCACGTTGTCGCCGTCCGTCTTGAACATGACGGACGTGCCGCGAAGGTTGCGGATCTGCTTGTTGGTCCGCTTGATCATGCCATGGCGCTTGCCGCGCTGGGCGTAGACGACCTTTCCGGTCCCGGTGATCTTGAAGCGCTTTTTGGCGCCCGATTTGGTCTTCAGCTTGGGCATTTTGCTCTCCGATGCGGCCGCGCCGCCGGGGCGGGGGCCTGATTGTTCGCGTTCTTGAATGGAACGAGCGAAAACGAACCGCCACGGCAGCCCATCACTGGCCGGGCGGTTCGGAAGCGGGCTTATACGGGCAAAACGGACCGGAAATCAACCGCAGCGGCTGGCGCAGACCGCATAGACCCGGTCGTGGCCGAGCACATGGGCGATCCGCCGACCGGAAAACAGCCCCGCCAGCGCCGGGTGGTGCAGGCTCAAGCCTCCCGCATAGGCCCCGAAGGCCGGCATGACGAGTCTATGGCCGTCGGTCACGAAGGCGCGCCGCCGCCCACCGACCAACGCCACCGGGTGCAGATGGCCGGCGATCTCGCCGGTCGCGCGACCGCGCGCCGGCTCGTGCCGGAAGGCGAGGGGGCCGAGCCGCCATTCGGCCGCCCGGTCGCCGCCGGCGCGCGCCGGCAGGTCGGGGTCGTGGTTGCCGGCGATCCAAAGCCACTCACGGCCCCTCTGAAGGGCGGCGAGGGCGGAAAAATCCTCCGCGCCCAGCCGGTCCGGCCCCGCGCTGTCGTGGAAGGAATCGCCCAGCGCCACCACCAGTCCGGGCGACCAGCGCGCGATGGCCTGCGCCAGACGGGCGAGCGTGGCGGCCGTGTCGTAGGGCGGTAGCAACTGCCCGCGCCGGGCGAAGGCGGAGCCTTTTTCCAGATGCAGGTCCGCGACGATCAGCGCGCGCGCGTCGGGCGCATAGAGCGCGCCGGAAGGATCGGGCGTGAGGGCCGCGCCCGCCACCTCGATCGCGCTGTCGCGCACCCTCGTCGCGATGTTCACCGCGCTTCCCTCGCCAGTTCCTCGGCCGCGTGGCGCAACGTCTCGTCGCGCGCCTCGCCATAGACGGGCTCGCGGCCGATCTCCAGCATGACCGAGACCGCAAGCGGTGAGACGCGATCGAGCGCCTTGTGCGTGATTCGCCCCTCGATCCGCGTCAGCATGTCGGAAAGCCGCGCGATGTCCAGCAGGCCGGTCGCCGCGTCCTCGTAGGCCGCCTCCAGCAGAATGTGGCCCGGTTGGTGGCGGCGCAGCACGTCGTAGACGAGATCGGTGGAAATGGTCGTCTGCCGGCCGGTCTTTTCCGAACCCGGCGCGCGCCGCGCGACGAGACCGGAAATGATCGCGCAATTGCGGAACGTGCGTTTCATGAGCGCGGATTCCTGCAGCCATTCCTCCAGATCGTCGCCGAGCATGTCGCTGGCGAACAGGGCGTCCATGTCAGCGTGCGCGAGATCGGCGAGACCCCACGCTGCGAGCGCATAGTCGTTGGCGACGAAGCCGAGCGGCTTCATGCCGCTGCGCTCCAGCCGACGCGTGAGCAACATGCCGAGCGTCTGATGCGCGAGCCGCCCCTCGAACGGATAGCAGACGAGGAAATGCCGCCCGCCGCGCGCAAAGGTTTCGACGAGCAGATTGCCCGCGTCCGGCAGCACGGAACGTCTGGCTTGCAACCGCAGCCAGTCGCGCACTTCGCGCGGCAGTTTCCTCCATTGTTTCGGATCGGCGAGCATCGCGCGCACGCGTTCGGCCAGATAGGTCGAAAGCGGAAACTTGCCGCCGGCGTAGGAGGGAATTTTCGGCGCATCGCCGGCCGATCGCTGCACATGCGCTTCGTTCTCGACAATGCCGACGAGCGAGAGAATTTCGCCGCCGAACAGAAACGTGTCGCCGGGCGCCAGCGTTTCGAGGAAATATTCCTCGATCTCGCCGAGCACGCGCCCCGCCCGCGTGACGGCGCCCGTATAGAGCGGCGCGCCGGCCTGCGCTTTCGCGCGCACGGCGCGCACCAGACGCACCTTCAGCATGTCGGCCTCCACGATCGTGCCGACGTTCATGCGATAGGTCTGCGCGATCCGCGCATTGGCGATGCGCCACAATCCGTTTTTGGTCTGCTTGATCTTCGCGAAACGGTCGTAGGCCTTGAGCGCGTAACCGCCGGTGGCCGCGAAATCCAGCGCGCGGTCGAATGTCTCGCGCGCGAGCGTGGCGTAGGGCGCGGCCGAAACCACGTTCGCATAAAGCGCGTCGGCTGCGAACGGAGCGGCGCACGCGCTGCCGAGAATATGCTGGCACAACACGTCGAGCGCGCCCGACCGCAACACGGGCGTGTCCTGCGCGCCGGCGCGCGCAGCCTCGATCGCGGCCACGCATTCGAGCGCCTCGAACCGGTTCGAGGGCGCAAGCAGCGCGCGCGACGGCTCGTCGAGCCGATGGTTCGCGCGTCCGATGCGTTGCGTCAGCCGGCTCGCGCCCTTCGGCGCGCCGACGTTGATCACCAGATCGACGTCGCCCCAGTCGATGCCGAGATCGAGCGTGGACGTGCACACGACCGCGCGCAGTTTGCCGGCCGCCATCGCGGCCTCCACCTTGCGGCGCTGGCCGGCGTCGAGCGAGCCGTGATGCAGCGCGATCGGCAGGCCCTGTTCGTTGATGCGCCAGAGCGCCTGAAAGGTGAATTCGGCCTGCGCGCGCGTGTTGACGAAAACAAGCGCGAGGCGCGCGCCTTCGATCGCGCGATAGATGTCGGCAAGCGCATGGCGCGCGGAATGACCGGCCCAGGGCAGTTCCTCCCGCGCCTCGAGCATCGCCAGATCGGGTGCGGCGCCGCCGGCCGCCCGCACGATGCGCGCGGGCGCCCCGCCCGTCAGCCAGCGCGCGAGTTCGTCCGGGTCGCGCACGGTCGCAGACAGCCCCGTCGCGCGCATGGCGGGAGCGAGCGCCCGCAGCCGCGCGAGGCCGAGACAAAGCAGGTCGCCGCGCTTGGAATGGGAGATCGCGTGCAATTCATCCACGATCACGCGCTTGAGATCGGCGAACAGATGCGCGCTGTCGGGGCTTGCCAGCAGCAGCGAGACCTGTTCGGGCGTGGTCAGAAGGATGTCGGGCGGACTGCGGCGCTGGCGCAGCCGGCGCGCGGCGGGCGTGTCGCCGGTGCGCGTTTCGATGCGCAGGTCGAGCCCCATTTCGGCGACCGGAATTTCGAGATTGCGATGCACGTCGACCGCGAGCGCCTTCAGCGGCGAAACGTAGAGCGTATGCAGCCGCCGGCCCGGCGCATTGGGTCGCCCGCGGGTCGCAAGTTCGATCAGGCTCGGCAGAAATCCCGCGAGCGTCTTGCCCGCGCCGGTCGGGGCGATCAGCAGCGCATCGCGCGCGGCGGCCGCCTCCGCGACCAGCGCGCGTTGATGTGCGCGCACGCGCCACCCGCGCGCGGAGAACCAGCCCGCGAACGGCGCGGGTAGATCGTCGGTGGGGCGTGCGATGCTCACAGGTTTCAATAGAACAGATTCGCAGAGTTTCGAGTGGCGGATAGTTGTGTGCGGCTTCGCACAGACCGAAATCGCGTTTCGTGGCAGTATAATCCTTGCGGAGAATTCCGGGTCTGCCCCCTTGGAACGAACCGCCGGCGCCCCGCCCTCAAAAAGCGGGGCGTTCTGCAGGAGTTGGAAGCGCTCCTGTCTTCCTGTCTCCGTTCATGCCGCATTCAGCCGTCGCATCCTAACGATTGCGCAACGCTTGCGCTCGGGTTCGAGCGCGGCGTCGAAGAGGAGCCGGCCATCATGACCACGTTCGTTTCCAGAGCGACCAGAACCCTCCTCGCCGGCCTTTCCGCGCTGGCGCTCGGCGCGGCGTTGACGCCGGCGCCCGCCAGGGCCGACCCCGGCGTCGTCATCGCCGGCGCGATCGGCGCGGCCGCGGTCGCCGCCATCGTCGCGGGCGCGGCCAACGCACACGCGCAGCCAACCTATTACGGTTACGCCGAGCCGACGTTCGCGCCGCCGGCGCCGGTCTACGGCGCGCCGGACTACGGGCCTGCTCAAACCTACCGCCCGCCGCCGCGCCGGCGCGGCTGGGACGACGGCGCGGGCTATGCGTTCGACGATGGCGACGATTATGCCCCCGAATGCCGCATCCGTCATCGGCCGGTGCGCGACGAATGGGGCCGCGTCGTCGGCTATCGGCCGGCGCGGGTTTGCCGCTGAACGGTCGAAGCCGGCACGAAATCGCGATGGGCGGCGCGCGAGCGTCGCCTGTTTTTTGTCCCGCTGTCGCCCCGTTTTTCGCGGCGACCGGGAACTTTGCGCCAACCGCTCCGTTGTCGTGGTGTGCGGCGACGCACGGCCGGCGCCTTCACGGTCGTGAAGGATCGGCAAGCCGAAAGACCTTCGGCGGGGAGGTGCACATGATCGATGAACGCGAAAAGGTTCTACCGAATCGAGCGTCCAGATTGATTGTCGCCGTGACGGGCATTGTCGGACTTGGAGCCGCGGTCGGCGCAGCGCCGCTGTCGGTGGCTCCCAAAGCCGATCACGCCCAGCCCCGGAAACTGGAGCAACGCGCCGACGTTCCGCTGCGTACCCTGAGCGACGCGCCGGCGATTCATCTCGTGCGCGGCGCGGGCGACGACGAACATTGCGTCGCCGTCGTCGACGCCAAGGGGCCCGACGGTCGCATTTATGCGACGCGCGGCGCCCTGTGCGGCATGGAATGATGTTTCGGTAAACTGGTTTCGTCCGACCGATCGCGCGGCTGACAGGTCCGCCAGATTTGTTTCAAAGCGCGTGGTCCGCCGGACGATGCGGGCGGTCGCAGGAGAACGATTTCGCAAGAATCGCCATCCGGATTTCTTCGCCGCGCCTGTTTGACGACGCGCACGGCGTGAAACCGACCGCCCGCCTTTCATCTCCCGTCTCCGAACGATACGCCGGGCGCGGTCACGCGCCCTTGTCGGGCACGATCACTTCGTCGCGCCCGCCGATCAGTTCGCGCACGAACGAGCGCGCGCGCGCGCGCTCGCCCGCGTCGCGGGCCGGCGCCACGAACGAGGCCGCCAGGCCCGTGGCCAGCGCGACCGCGCAGGCGACGAGCGCGTTCGGCGCGAAATTCGTCAGCGTCGCCCCGCCTTCCGCGCCCAGCGCCAGGGCCGTCGCCACGCCCGCGATCAGCGCGGCGAGCGCGTTGTGCGCCGTGGCGCGTGGCCAGAAGGCCAGCGCCAGCAACGGCGCGACCGCCGCCGTCGACACCGCCAGCGCCAGACCCAGCATCAGATGCGTGCTCATCTCCACGCCGCCCGCGATGGCCGCGCCCGCCAGCGCGGCCGCCACGTAGATCGCGCGTGTGACGGCCAGCCGCCGGCTGGTGAGGGCGGCGCTGTCGCGCAATCGATAGAAGGCGTCGTGGCCGAGCGCGCTGGCGAACGACAGAACGCCTGCCGCGGCGAGCGCCATCGCCAGCGCGATATGGGCGGCCCACACCAGCCCTGTTTCGGCCGCGCCGAGCCCGCCCAGCGGCGCCAGCGCGGTCAGAAGGAACGCGCCGCGCGGCTCGATGTCCTGCGGGCGCATGACGGTCTGGCCGCGGGCCTGACAGGCCGCCCGCGCCTCGTCGGCGCGGGCGACCGATCGCCCGCAGATGCCGACGAGCCGCGTGGCGCTCGCCGCGTAGATGGCGCCGGGCAGGCGTTCGGGGCGCCGGCCGACGGTCGAGTCGATCAACACCAGCGTGGACGTGGCGATGGTGGCGGCGACGAGAAAGGCGAATACGCCGCTCCACACCAGGGCGCCCAGCCCCGCGCGCGCCGCCGCGCCCCGGTCGCGCGCCGCCACGAACGGCGCAAGCGTCGGCGCGAGCGTCGCCAGCCCCAGCGCAAGCGCCAGTCCCGACCACAGGCCGCCGCCGCCGGCCGCGCCCTGCCATTGCCCGATCTGGTCGAGCGCGCCGCCGAACGCCGCCGAATCGCCGATCAGCGGCGCGGCGATCGGATGGTCCTGAAAGGCGAAGGTGACGAGCGGCGTCGCATGGGCGGCGAGCGCCAGCAGGCCGGCGGCGGCCGAGGCCCACACGATTCCCGAGACGCCGCCCGGCGCGCCGATCATCGCCAGCGGAAAGACGAGCGTGAAGGCGGCCCCCGCCCGCCCCAGTCCCGTGATGGCGCCGAGACCCGAAACGGCGGTTTCGAGCGCCGCGAGCGCGACGAACGCGCCGACGAGCGCGGTGGCGGTGGCGAGCGCCAGCCGCAGCGCGCGGTTTTCGAATCGCGCCGCCAGGAGATCGGCGAGCGAGAAGGCGCCGGTCCGCCGCAGCAGCGGCCCGACCACGAGGCCCGCCAGCGCCAGCCCCGCGCCGAGGCCGGCGAATGTCGCGCCAACCGCATAAGGATCGCCGGACGGCGGCAGAAACCGCAGCGCGACCGCGCTCGTCAGGCCCATCGCCGCCAGCGCCACATAGGGCGCCGGCGTGGCGCGGCCGGCGGCGTAGAACCGCGAGATGCGCATGGTGCGCAACAACAGGCCCGCGACGGAAAGGCCCGCCAGCGCGCCCAGAACGCCCAGCGCCGCCACGAGCCGTTCCGGCGCGCCGATCCGGTCGACGAGCGCGATCAGAAGGCCCGCCAGCAGCGCGGCGGCGCCGGCCACGATCACCCGCCCGTCGATGGCGGCGCGTTCGGCGACCTCCCGGTCCGCAAGCTCCCTGTCCAATGGTGGTTTCATGGGCGCTCCCGCCGGCTGCGACTTGCGTCGCATCGAACCCAATGGATAGATGGCGCGAACGCGGCTCACAAGGGCGCGGCCTTCGCGTGGAAGGTCGCCGGTTCGGGTCGGGAGGTCATGTGGCGCCGACGCGCATTCTGATAGCCGACGATCATCCGCTGGTGCGCGGCGCGCTGGCGCAGGCCGTCGCCGGCGCCGTCGAAGGCGCCGAAATTCTGCAATGCGGCGACCTCGACGGCGTGACGCGGGAACTGAACGCGCATTCCGACATCGATCTCGTGCTGCTCGATCTGACGATGCCCGGCGTGCGCGGCTTCTCGGGCCTGATGTATCTGCGCGCCGAACATCCGGCCGTGCCGGTGGTGATCGTTTCGGCCAACGAGGACCGTGGCGTCATTCGCCGCTGCATCGACTTCGGGGCTTCCGGCTTCATTCCGAAGACGACCGACATCGAGGCGATGCGCGCGGCCATCCGCAAGGTGCTGGCGGGCGAGATATGGACCCCGCCGGACGTCGATCTGACGGCCCCCGCCGACAAGGAGACCGCCGACCTCGTGCGCCGCATGGCCTCGCTCACGCCCCAGCAGGTGCGCGTGCTGATGATGGTGTCGGCGGGCTTGCTCAACAAACAGATCGCCTACGAACTGAGCGTGTCGGAAGCGACCGTGAAGGCGCATGTCTCGGCGATCCTCACGAAGCTCGGCGTGGAAAGCCGTACGCAGGCGGTCATCACCGCCGCCAAGGTCGAGGGTCTGTCCCTGCCGGGCGCGGCCAAGGCTTGAGCCGGGCGCATCGTTGAAAGAGCGGGATGGCGGACCCATCTTAGGGCCGCTTGAGGCGGAGACCGAAATCATGCGCGCAAGTCTGGCGATTCTCGGCGCGGCGTTTCTCGCCGGCCCCGCGCTCGCCCAGGGCGCCAGGCCCGAACCGACGGAGAACGGGCGCTATTCGATGACGCCCGCCCCGGAGGGTTTTCTCAAGCTCGACACCCGCACCGGCCAGACCTCGCTCTGTCGCGTCGAGAACGGCGTGGCGCGCTGCCAGATCGCGGCCGACGAGCGGCAGGCCTACGAGACCGAGATCGCCCGTCTGAACAAGGAAGTTCAGGCGCTGAAAGCCGGCAAGGGCGCGGAGGACGACGGTTGGGGCCCCTACGCGCAGCGCAATCTCGATCGCGCGCTGGACTTCGCCGAGCGATTCATGCGGCGCATGATGCAGATCATGCGCGACGAAACCAACAAGACCTGATGGCGTCATGAACCACCCGAACATGAGCGATCCGAATTTCAGACCCGGCGCCGTCGACGCGCGTCCGGTGGAGCCCGCGCGCGCGAGCCCGGTGCGGCGTTTCGTCGGCGGGCCGCCGCTCGCCGTCGCGCTGCGCCTGTTGTTCGTGTCGCTGGTGGTCGGCGCGCTGCTGGTGTGGCTCGACATCCGGCCTTACGAGGTCTTCATGGCCATCCAGCGCATGTTCCATCGATTGTGGATGCTGGGATGGGACGCCGTGCGCGAGGTGATCCAGTACGTGCTCGCCGGCGCGGCGATCGTGCTGCCGATCTGGCTTGTCATCCGGCTCATGAATCTGCGCGCGCCCCGCTGAACGCGCGGTTTCCCGACCGGCGTTCCCCTCGCCCGAAGCGCCTCAGCGCACGCCGCGCCCCACGAGCGCGGCGACGTTCGGCAGCTTTTCGGCGTCGAGCCTGCGCGACAATCCCGCCTTGATGCGCCCGACGAGGCCGACGCCTTCGAACACCAGCCCGGAGTAGAGCTGCACCAGCGCGGCGCCGGCTTCCATTTTGGCGATGGCCGCCTGCGCGCTGTCGACGCCGCCGACGCCGATCAGTGGAAACCGCCCGTCGACGCGCCGGTAGGTTTCCGCCAGCATCCGCGTCGAAATGTCGAACGCCGGCCGGCCGGACAGGCCGCCGGCTTCCGTCTTGTTCGGATCGCGGAGCGTGGCGGGCCGCGAAACGGTGGTGTTGGAGACGATCATGCCGTCGACCCCGCGCGCGACCGCCACGCGCACGATGTCGTCGAGTTCGGCGAGATCGAGATCGGGCGCGATTTTCAGGAGCAGCGGCCGGCGCGCCGGCGCGGCGTCGCGCGCCTCGAGAGCGCGCGCGAGCAGTTCCGACAGCGCCGCCGCCTGCTGCAGATCGCGCAGGCCGGGCGTGTTGGGCGAGGATACGTTGATCGTGAAATAGGAGGCGACGTCCGCGAACGCGGCCACGCCGGCCGCATAGTCGGCGATGCGGTCGGCGGCGTCCTTGTTGGCGCCGATGTTCACGCCGACGATTCCCGCGCGGCCGGCGCGCGCGGCCAGCCGCCGATGGGCTGGCGCGTGGCCCTCGCTGTTGAAGCCGAACCGGTTGATGACGCCCCTGTCGGCCGGCAGGCGAAACAGCCGCGGCTTCGGATTGCCCGGCTGCGGGCGCGGCGTGATCGTGCCGACTTCCGTGAAGCCGAACCCGAGCGCGAGCGTCGCGTCCACGACCTCCGCATTCTTGTCGAACCCGGCCGCCATGCCGATGGGGTTCGGAAAATCGAGCCCGAAGGCGGAAACGGCGAGCCGTCGATCGTCGGCGCGCGCGGACGCCGGCGGGGCGGCCTGCAGGGCGCGGATCGTCCAGCGATGGGCGGTTTCCGCGTCGAGCGCCATCAGGAACGGGCGTGCGAAGGAATCGAACAGCGAGATCATGGCAGAAGGCCCGAAAAATCGTGGACGCCGTCGCGCCAGGGCAGCGGGCGGGCGAACACGGCGCGCGCCGGATCGAGCGGCGCGTAGAGATGGGGAAACAGCGCGCCGCCGCGCGAAGCCTCCCATTTGAGCGCGGAGCCGAGGCTTTCGGCCTCGAAGGCGACGAGCAGCAGATCGGTCTGGCCCGCGAAATGACGCGCCGCGGTCTCGGCCACCTGATCGGCGGTCGAGAAATGGATGAACCCGTCGGCGAGATCGACCGGCGCGCCGGCGAAAACCCCGGCGCGAACCGCCTTGGTCCAGAGGGCGGCGGGGGCGATTTTGTAGATGCGCGTCATGGGGCGGGCTCGACGGGGTGCGATCGCGCCCTTTCAAGGCGCCATCGGCGCGCAAAAGTCCATGGTCGCGAGAACCTGCGCGGTATTTAGGCCGGAAATCCGCCTTTCCGTGAAACTTTATCTTGTTTTTGTGAAACAAAGCATATACAGGATAAATCTCCTAGCAAGCGGGCAAGCCGATTCGGAGGCTGCGATGCTCTCCCATAACCAGATCTGGGCCGCGATCGACGCGCTGGCGGCGCGGTTCGAGATGACGCCGTCGGGCCTGGCCCGACGTGCGGGGCTCGATCCCACCACGTTCAACAAGTCCAAGCGCGTGTCGCCGGACGGGCGGCTGCGCTGGCCCTCGACCGAGTCCATCGCCAAGATTCTGGATGCGACCGGCGCGAGCGTCGATCTGTTCATGTCGCTCATCGGCCCGGGCGCGCAGGCCGGTCTCCACGCCACGCGCCGGCCGCTGCCGCTGATCGGCCTGGCGCAGGCCGGCGACGGCGGTTTCTTCGACGACGGCGGCTTTCCCGTCGGCGGCGGGTGGGACGAGATCGACTTTCCCTCGGTGGCCGACCCCAACGCCTATGCGCTGGAGATTTCCGGCGACTCGATGCTGCCGGCCTATCGCGACGGCGACCGGGTGATCGTCTCGCCCAATTCGCCCGTGCGACGCGGCGACCGGGTGGTGGCGAAAACCACCGCCGGCGAGGTGCTGGCGAAGGAGCTGAAACGCCAGACGGCGAAAACGATCGAGCTGAAATCGCTCAATCCCGATCATCCCGACCGCATCCTGCCGGTGAGCGAGGTGAACTGGATCGCCCGCATCGTGTGGGCGAGCCAGTGATCGCCTAGGCCGCTTCCTTGCGTGTGGCGTAGATTTTCTGCGCGATCGTCCATTTGCCGTCGATCTTCAGCAGCGCGAGATAATCGGTGAAATAGAGCGGCGGCATCTGGCATTTCACTTTCACGAGCGCCGTCGTCGGGCCGGATTGGTCCACGAGCAGAATGGCGTCGTCGCGTTGCAGACCAGCAGCCTTGGGCGAAGGCCGCGCGCGCACATTGTCGAGCCATTGATCGCGCGTGAGGATCGTCGCCTTGCCCTTGTTCTCGAACGTGAGAAGGCTCGAGGCCGTGAACACGCTCGCAAGTTTGTCGGCGTCGCCCTCGTAGAGCCCGTCGAAATAGGTCTGGATCGTGCGCTCGATCGCGTCTCTTTCGCTCATGCGTTCCTCCACCGTTAAACCGTTTCCTCGATCCGCCTGGACACCATCTCGCGCAACGCGCGCAGATCCTTGGCGAACAGGCGAATGCCGTCCGACAGTTTTTCCGTCGCCATCCGGTCTTCGTTGAGGAGCCAGCGGAACGTCTTCTCGTCCAGCTCCATGCGCGCGGGCGCATCCGCCGACGCCGTCTGCGGCGACAGCCGCCGCGCCAGCGCGCCATGGTCGGCCTCCAGTTCGCCGAGCAGTTGCGGCGAGATCGTGAGCCGGTCGCAACCGGCCAGCGCCTCGATCTCGCCGGCGTTGCGGAACGAGGCGCCCATCACGATCGTCTCGATCCCGTGCGCCTTGTAATAATCGTAGATGCGCCGGACGGAGAGAACGCCGGGATCGGTCTGCGCCGTATAGGTCTTGCCTTCGGCCTGCACGAACCAGTCGAGAATGCGCCCGACGAACGGCGAGATGAGAAAGGCGTCCGCGTCCGCCGCAGCGGCCGCCTGCGCGAGCGAGAACAAAAGCGTCATGTTGCAGTCGATGGATTCCTTTTGCAGGATGCGCGCGGCCTGCACGCCCTCCCATGTCGTGGCGAGCTTGATCAGAATTTTCTCGCGCGGCACGCGCCGCGCCTCGTAATCGGCGATCAGCGCACGCGCGGCCGTCACCATCGCGTCGCGGTCGAACGAAAGGTCCGCGTCGACTTCGGTCGACACGCGCCCCGGCACGATGCGCGCGAGTTCGACGCCGAAATTGACGGCCAGCCGGTCTGTTGCGCGGCTGCGCACGCCGTGGTGGCTGCGCGCCCATACGATCGCCTCGTCGACGAGGTGCTTGTAGTCGGGCATCTGCGCCGCTTTCAGGATCAGCGTCGGATTGGTCGTGCAATCGGTCGCGCCGAACGCGCGGATCGAGTCCATGTCGCCGGTGTCGGCCACCACCACCGTCATCTTTTTCAGTTGTTCGAGTTTGGAGACCATGTGGAAAGGCTCTAGGTGAAGTCGCGCTGCTGGCGCTGGGTCAAAGAAACGATGTGGTCGTGAACGAGCCGCACCCGTGCGAAATCGCGCACGTCGTCGTGCGTCACGATCCAGTAGGCGCGCACGATACGACGTTCCGGCGCGATGCGCACGAGATCGTCGAACCGGCGCGCGACATAATCGTGCAGCACGCCCACGCCCGCGCCCGCCCGCACCGCCTCCACCTGGCCGATCATGCCCGCGCATTCGAACCGCCGCGCGTCCGCAAGCCCCACCTCGCCGAGGTAGTCGAGCGAGGGGGAGAACACGAGGTCGGGCACGTAGCAGACCACGCGGTGGTCCTGCGGGGCCGCGCCGGCGCCAGGATGCCGGTCGAGATAGTCGCGGCTGACGTAGAGGCTGAGCGTGTAATCGGTCAGTTTCTTCACGGTCAGCCGGCCTTCCGCCGGCCGGTCGATGGTGACGGCGATGTCGGCCTCGCGCTTGGCGAGCGAGAAGGCGCGGGGCAACGGCGCGAGCTGCACCGTCAGGCCCGGATACTCGTCCATCAGCGCGCCGAAGTGGCGCGCCAGCACGAAAGTGCCGAACCCGTCCGGCGCGCCGACCCGCACATCGCCGGAAATCGCCACGTCCGCCGACAGCGCCACCTGCGCCTGCAGTATTTCCGTTTCCATCCTTTCGGCGCTCGAAAGAAAACTCTCGCCGCGCACGGTGAGCGCGCAGCCGTTGGTCCGCCGCTCGATCAGCTTGGCGCCGAGCCCGGCCTCCAGCGTGGCGATGCGCCGGCTGACGGTCGCGTGATCGAGGCCAAGTTTACGCGCCGCCGCCAGCATCTGGCCGGATCGCGCGACCGCCAGAAATATGCGAACATTGTCCCAGTCGAGCATGATCGGAAATCTTGCACAGCGGATGCGCGATTTCTACGCTTGATATGCGCCGATGCATGGAACAAGGACAGGCGCCCATCCTGCGCCGACCCGGAGAGCGGGCGCGCGGCGGCTAGACCGGAGGATCGCATGGTCAAGGAAATCACCCATTTCATCGGCGGCAAACACGTCAAGGGAACGTCCGGCCGGTTCACCGACGCTTTCCAGCCCATGACCGGCGAGGTCGTCTCGCGCGTGCCGCTCGCCTCGAAGGCGGAAGTGCGCGCCGCCGTCGAGAACGCCATCGCCGCGCAGCCGGCCTGGGCCGCCACCAATCCGCAGCGCCGCGGCCGCGTGCTGATGAAATTCGTCGATCTCATCAACCGCGACATGGATTCGCTGGCCGACCTGCTCGCGCGCGAGCACGGCAAGACCATCCCCGACGCCAAGGGCGATATCCAGCGCGGCCTGGAGGTCGCCGAATTCTTCATCGGCGTCGCCCATCTGATGAAGGGCGAATACACCGACGGCGCCGGCCCTGGCATCGACATCTATTCCATGCGCCAGCCGCTGGGCGTGGTCGCCGGCATCACGCCGTTCAACTTCCCGGCCATGATTCCGATGTGGAAATTCTGCGCGGCCATCGCCTGCGGCAACGCGTTCATCCTCAAGCCGTCCGAGCGCGACGCGGGCGTGCCGCTGCGCCTCGCCGAACTGATGCTGGAAGCCGGACTGCCGGCGGGCGTGCTCAACGTCGTGCAGGGCGACAAGGAGGCGGTCGACGCCATTCTCGACGACCCGGACATCAAGGCCATCGGCTTCGTCGGCTCCACGCCGATCGCCGAATACATCTACACCCGCGGCTGCGCGAACGGAAAACGCGTGCAGTGTTTCGGCGGCGCCAAGAACCACATGATCATCATGCCGGACGCCGACATGGACCAGACGGTCGACGCGCTGATCGGCGCGGGCTACGGTTCGGCCGGCGAGCGCTGCATGGCGATCTCCGTCGCCGTGCCGGTCGGCCAGAAGACGGCCGATGAGCTGGTCAAGCGCCTCATCCCGCGCGTCGAGGCGTTGAAGGTCGGCCCCTCGACGGATCTGGCCGCCGACTACGGCCCGGTCGTGACGAAGGAGCACCTCGAGAAGATCAAGGGCTATATCGACATCGGCGTGAAGGAAGGCGCCAAGCTGCTGGTCGACGGCCGCGGCTTCAAGATGCAGGGCTACGAGAACGGCTTCTACATCGGCGGCTCGCTGTTCGATCATGTCACGTCCGACATGCGCATCTACAAGGAAGAGATTTTCGGTCCCGTCCTGTCGGTGGCGCGCGCCAACGACTACGAGGCCGCGCTCAAACTCGCCAACGATCACGAATACGGCAACGGCGTCGCAATCTTCACGCGAGATGGCGATGCGGCGCGCGATTTCGCCAGCCGCGTGAACGTCGGCATGGTCGGCGTCA
Source organism: uncultured Methylocystaceae bacterium (assembly GCA_937870755.1). Taxonomy (GTDB): domain Bacteria; phylum Pseudomonadota; class Alphaproteobacteria; order Rhizobiales; family Beijerinckiaceae; genus JAJXWB01. The sequence goes on along the minus strand of CALMZV010000093.1, from coordinate 59,484 downwards.
ACGTGCCGATCCCGGTGCCGATCGCCTATTACACGTTCGGTGGCTGGAAGCGGTCGGGCTTCGGCGATCTCAACCAGCATGGCGCGGACGCGGTGCGCTTCTACACCAAGACCAAGACCATCACCGCGCGCTGGCCCTCCGGCGTGAAGGACGGCGCGAGCTTCGTCATCCCGACGATGAGCTGAAGCCGCGGATTTGCTCGACACGAAGGGCGCGCCGCGCGGCGCGCCCTTTTCGTTTGGCGCGGCGCGCATAATCGGCGACATTCCGCCAGCACGTTCGGGATGGAGAGGATGCGGCACAGGGCAGGGCGCGGCGCGCGCGCGAACGCGCGATGAGCGAACCGCGCGCCGACGGCGCCGCCGCCCGTCGCTGGCTGATCGCGCGCGTGGGCTTCGCGCAGCTCGTGGCCTTCGGCTCCACGTATTATCTGCCGGCCGTGCTCGCCCAGTCGGTCGCGCGCGATCTCGGCGTGCCGGCGGCCGCCAGTTTCGCCGGCCTGTCGGCGGCGCTCGTCGTGTCCGGCTTTCTCGGCCCGGCGGTCGGCCGCTATGTCGACCGGCACGGCGGCCGCCTGCCGCTCACGCTGTCCAATCTTGTGTTCGCCGCGGGCCTTGCGATCCATGCGGCGGCGCAAGGGCCGGTCGTGCTCGGCCTTGCGTGGCTGGTCATGGGCGTGGGCATGGCGCTCGGCTATTACGAGACCGCCTTCGCCGCGCTGGCGCGACTCTACGGCGCCTCCGCGCGCGGGCAGATCGCCGGCGTCACGCTGATCGCGGGTCTGACCAGCACGGTGTCCTGGCCGCTGACGGCGTGGATGGATGCGCATGTGGGCTGGCGCCTCGCGTGCCTGATCTGGGCCGCGGTCAATCTCATCGTCGCCCTGCCGCTCAATCTGTCGGTGCCCAAACCGACCGGCGCCCGCACGCCGCTCGCCGATCGCGACGAGGAGCCGGACGAGGCGGGGTCCAGCAAGCGCGCCATGATCGCGCTCGCGGTCATGTATGCGGCCACGAGTTTCGTGGCGAGCGGCCTGTCGTCCACGCTGCCGACCGTGCTCGGCCATGTGGGGATAGACGCGACGACGGCCATCTGGGCCTCCACTCTGCTCGGCCCCGCGCAGGTGGTCGGGCGGCTTGCGGAAGTGGGCTGGCTCGGGCGCTATCACCCCATCGTGTCGGCAAGCGTGGCCTGCGCCTTTTTGCCGCTGGGGGTGGCGGCGTTCGCCATCTGGGGGCCGGGCGGCGTGGCCGCCTTCGCCATCCTGTTCGGCATCGGCAACGGGCTGCTGACGATCGCGCGCGGCACGCTGCCGCTCGCGCTGTTCGGTCCGCGCGGCTACGGGCGGCGCGTCGGCGTCCTCACGGCGCCCTCGCGCGTGACCGGCGCGGTCGCTCCCCTGCTGATGGGGCTGATGACGGACGCGATCGGGGCGGCGGGACTGGTTGTCGCCGCCGCTCTCAATGTCGTGGGCCTCGTCGCGCTCGCGTTCATCCGGCGCGAGCGGCACTGAGGCGTTGCTGGGTCAGGCGCGCTTGCCGGCCATCGCGTTGTAGATCCACAGCACGATGACCGCGCCGATGGTGGCCACGATGATCGAATAGATCCAGGCGCCGGCCTGCGTGCCGCCCATGCCGAAGAAGCTGAAGACGAAATTGCCGGCCACCGCGCCGATCACGCCCACGATCAGGTTGGTCAGGAAGCCCTGGCCGGAACTGTAGACGATCTTGTTGGCGAAAAAGCCGGCGATCGCGCCGACAATGATGGTCATGATCCAGCCCATAGCCATGTGTCTGTCCTTTGGATAATGCCGACGAACCCGGCGATCCTATCCTGAACGCGAGAGCTTGGCTTTAGTTCGCGGGTGAAAGAAATTTATGTCCCGCCGACCAGTTTGGCGACGACGCGCGCCGTGTAGTCGACCATCGGCACGATGCGCGCGTAGTTGAGCCGGGTGGGGCCGATGACGCCCAGCACGCCGACCACGCGCCGCTCGCTGTCGCGGAACGGCGCGGCGATCATCGAGGAGCCCGACAGCGAGAACAGCTTGTTCTCCGAGCCGATGAAAATGCGCACGCCCTCGCCCGTCTCCGCGCGCGAGAGCAGGTCGATCACGTCCTTCTTGGTCTCGAGATCGTCGAACAGCAGGCGAATGCGTTCGAGATCCTCGATCGCCGTCAGATCGTCGAGCAGGTGCGACTGCCCGCGCACGATCAGCTGGCGGCGCGGGCCTTCCAGCCCCGCCCAGCTCGCAAGCCCCGCCTCCACCACGCGGGCGGTCAACTGGTCCAGTTCCGCCTCCACCGCCCGCCGGCTCGTCTCGATGTCGGCGCGCACGTCGTTGAGCGTGCGCCCGCGCATCCGCGCGTTGAGATAATTGCCGGCCGCCGCCAGCGCGCCCTGCGGCAGGTCGCGGGGAATGGCGATGATGCGGTTTTCGACCGATCCGTCCTCGGACACGAGAATGGCGAGCGCGCGCTCGGCGTCGAGCCGCACGAACTCGATCTGCCGCAGCCGCCGGTCGTCCTTGGAGGTGACCACCACGCCCGCGCCGCGCGCCAGGCCCGAGAGCAGGGTGGAGGCCTGCGCCAGCACGTTTTCGATATCGGCGTTCTGCGGGCGCGCCATGTCCTCGATCCGCGCGCGGTCGTCCGGCGTCAGGTCGCCGACCTGCAACAGCGAATCGACGAAGAACCTGAGGCCGATCTCGGTAGGCAACCGCCCGGCGCTGGTGTGCGGCGCATAGACCAGGCCAAGCTCCTCCAGGTCCTGCATCACGTTGCGGATGGAGGCCGGCGACAGCGTCATCGGCAGAATGCGCGAGAGGTGGCGCGAGCCCACCGGATCGCCGGAAGCCAGATAGCTTTCGACGATGCGGCGGAAAATCTCGCGCGAACGCTCGTCGAGCGCCGCGAGCGCGCTTTTTTCGGGGGAGCGGTCGCCGGAAGACACCATGGCGCGCAAAATGGCGGTCGAAGGGCCGTGTTGCAACTACCCGAGCCTGACGCGGTGGCCGGCGACCGGGATCATCGCCCGCACCTTGCCGACCCGCGCGGGGTCGATCCGCGCCGCCACGTAGCCCGCCCCGTCGGACGCGCGCGCCGTCACGTGGCCCCACGGGTCGATGACCAGCGAATGGCCAAAGGTCATGCGCGTCTCCAGTTTCGGCGCCTTGCCGACCGTGTGCGGCCCGGTCTGCGCCGGCGCGCAGAACCAGGTCTGCGTCTCGATCGCGCGGGCGCGGCACAAGACCTCCCAATGGTCCTTGCCGGTCTGGAGCGTGAAGGCCGAGGGCAGCGCGATCATCTGCGCGCCCCTGTCGACCAGCGCCTGAAACAGAGAGGGAAAACGCAGGTCGTAGCAGATGGCGCAGCCGACGGTGACGCCGTCGCAGTCGTAGGTGACGAGCGTCTCGCCGGGCTTGAACGCCGCGCTTTCGCGATAGGGCGTTCCGTCCGGCCCGGTGATATCGAACATGTGAATCTTGCGGTAGCGCGCCACCTCGCGGCCGGAGCGGTCGTAGGCGACCGTCGTGTTGTGGACGCGATCTTCGCCGGCGATTCGCTCGAGCATCGAGCCGGCGTGGATGAACACGCCGTGCCTGGCCGCAAGTTCCGCCATCAGCGTGGAGGCGGGGCCCCTGCCGATCTCCTCGGCCGCCGCCAGCTTGCCGGCGCGGTCGCCGCCGATGAAATCCCACACTTCCGGCAGCGCGATCCAGTCGGGCTTTTCCTCCGCCACCGCGCGGTCGATCAGCGCGCGCGCGGCCGCAAGGTTGGCCGCCTTGTCGCTGACGGAATTCATCTGGATGAGCGCGACTTTCATGGGAGCCTCCGCGAGGCGCAAAGCATATGCAAAACGAAAGCGGCGGGCCAAGGCCCGCCGAGTTCAGACACGCGAAAGCGGCGGGCATTGGCCCGCCGCGTCCGGATATGATCGCCGACGCTTACTTGCCCTTGGCGTCGCCGGGCTTGATGTCGGCGAACTTCTTGTTGTTGGCCGCCATCCATTCCAGCAGCGAGGCGGGCTCGAATCCCTTGCCGGCCATCTTGTGCACTTCCTTCACCGTCGCCAGCACCTTGTCGACGCCGATGCGGTCGGCCTCGAACATCGGGCCGCCGCGCCAGACGGGGAAGCCGTAGCCGTTGAGCTTCACCATATCGACGTCGATCGGACGCGAGACGATGTTCTCCGACAGGATCTTGCAGGCTTCGTTGACCATCGCGGCGTGGATGTAGGACGTGATCTTGTCGGCCGACACGGGCTTGCGCGTGATGCCCTTGTCCTTGGACGCCTTCTCGACGATCTGCGTGACGACCGGGTCCACCTCGCGCTTGCCGCTGGCGTAGGTGTAGTAGCCCGAGCCGGTTTTCTGGCCGTAGCGGCCGAGCGCGCAGATGGCGTCGGCGATGGCGCCGGTGTCGCGCTTTTCGGGATCGCGCAGATGCGCGAATTCCTTGCGCCGGCGCATGCCGATGTCGAGGCCCGCGAGATCGCCGACCGCGTAGGGGCCCATCGCCATGCCCCAGGCTTCCATCGCGTCGTCCACGTCCTTCGGCATCGCGCCTTCTTCCACCAGCATGTCGGACACCTGCCGCCACGTGGCCAGAATGCGGTTGCCGACGAAGCCGTCGCACACGCCCATCACGATCGGCAGCTTGCCCATGCGCTTGCCGATGGCGACGCCTGTCTGCACCGCGTCCTTCGCGCTCTTCGAGCCTTCGATCACCTCGACCAGCCGCATGATGTTGGCAGGCGAGAAGAAGTGCATGCCGATTACGTCTTCCGGACGGCCCGCGGCTTCGCCGATCTGGTTGATGTCGAGATAGGAGGTGTTGGAGGCCAGCACCGCGCCCTTCTTGGCGATCTTGCCGAGACGGCCGAACACGTCCTTCTTGATCGCCATTTCCTCGAACACCGCCTCGATCACCAGATCGCAGTCGGCGAGGGAGTTGAAGTCCGTGGTCGGCTTGAGAAGCGCCATGCGCTGGTCGGCGACCGCCTGATTGATGCGCCCGAGCTTCACGTCGCGCGCCCATGTGTCGGCCATGCGTTTCACGCCGCGGTCGAGCGCCTCCTGCGAGGTCTCCACGATCGTGACCGGCATGCCGGAATTGATCAGCGAAATGGTGATGCCCGCGCCCATCGTGCCCGCGCCGATGACGCCGACCTTCTCCACCTTGCGCGGTTCGACGCCGACCAGATGCGGCGTCTTCTGCGCCTCGCGCTCGGCGAAGAACACGTAGCGCATCGCCTTCGACTGGTCGGAGACGAGCAGCTCCATGAAGTTCTTGCGCTCGACCGCCTCGCCCTGCTTGAAATCGCCGACGGTGGAGGCGCGGATGCATTCGGCGATCTTGGCCGGCGCGATCGCGCCGCGCGCCTTTTTCAGAACGTCGGCCTCCGCCTTGTCGAAGGCGGCCTTGTCGAACGGCTGCTGCTGTTCGGCCGAGCGGCGCAGCGGCTTGCCGACGAGCGTGCGGGCATAGGCGATCGCTTCCTCGCGCAGGTCGCCTTCAGCCACCTTGTCGACGAGGCCGAGCGACAGCGCCTCTTTCGCCTTCACGAAGCGGCCGGACGTGCACAGGTCGAGGCCGACCAGCGCGCCGGCCAGTCGCGGAATGCGCTGCGTGCCGCCCGCGCCCGGCAGCAGTCCGAGTTTCACTTCCGGCACGCCGACCATGCCCTTGGGATCGATGACGCGCGCATGCGTCGCCAGCGCGATCTCGAACCCGCCGCCGAGCGCGGTGCCGTGCAGCGCGGCCACGACCGGCTTGTCGCCTGCTTCCATGCCGTTCAGCAGGTCCTGCAACGAGGGGCCGGACGGCGGCTTGCCGAATTCGCTGATGTCGGCGCCCGCCACGAACGTGCGTCCTTCGCAGGCGATGACGGCCGCCTTGGTCGCAGGATCGGCCATCGCGCGCTCGACATGCTCCTTCAGGCCGGAGCGCACCGCCGAGGAGATGGCGTTGACGGGCGGGTTGTTGACGATGATGAGGGCGACATCGCCCTTTTGTTCCGTGCGGACGACGGGGTTGGTCATGATGGCAGCCTCTCTCTCAAACCGCGCCGGCGCACGCCGCGCGCAAAGCGTTTCGCGTCCGCCGCAGATCGTTTCGCATTGTGGAACAGCGACGGCGGACGTTCTCCCGCGGCTTTTCTAACACGCGGGCCGCCCCGCGCGAAAGCCCGCGCGCCGGCGGTTGACCGCAGGCGCTCTTGTCGTGCAAGCGGAAACGAGATCGGGAAGGCGGCGTGCGGCCCATGCAATATATTCTCACTCTTTCCTGCCCGGACCGGCCGGGCATCGTGGCGGCGGTGGCGACGCTGCTCTACGAGTCCGGATGCAACATCGTCGACGCGCAGCAGTTCGACGCGGCGCTGACCGACCGTTTTTTCATGCGCGTGGTGTTCGACCGGCCGGGCGACGGGTTTTCCGCGCTCGAGACGAAATTCGGCGCCATGGCGCAAACTTTCGCGATGGACTGGGCCATGCGCCCGCGCGCCGAGAAACGTCGCGTGATGCTGCTGGTCTCGAAGTTCGACCATTGCCTCGCCGACATTCTCTATCGCTGGCGCATCGGCGAACTGGACATGACGCCGTGCGCCATCGTGGCGAATTATCCGCGCGAGACCTACGCCCATCTCGATTTCGACGGCGTTCCGTTCCATCATCTGCCGGTCACGCGCGAGACGAAGATGGAGCAGGAGGCGGAAATCTGGCGTCTGGTGCGCGAAACGCAGACGGACGTTGTGGTGCTCGCGCGCTACATGCAGGTGCTGTCAGACGGACTGGCGGCGAAGCTGGCGGGCCGCTGCATCAACATCCATCACTCGTTCCTGCCGGGCTTCAAGGGCGCCAAACCGTATCATCAGGCGCACGCGCGCGGCGTGAAGCTGATCGGCGCGACAGCGCACTATGTCACGAGCGAACTCGACGAAGGCCCGATCATCGAACAGGACGTGGAGCGCATTTCCCATCGCGATGCGCCAGAGGATCTGGTGCGCAAGGGCCGCGACATCGAGCGTCGGGTGCTCGCGCGCGCGCTGCGCCACCATCTGGAGGACCGCGTCATCCTCAACGGCCGCAACACGGTGGTGTTTTCGGACTGAGGAAAACGCCAGCCAACAAAAAGCCCGCCTAAGGCGGGCTTTTTAAGAGCGAACGGGCGCGCATATGGGCGCTGCGAACGCGACGCCGGGGCTATGCGCTGAAAAGAAACGCCCGCTTGTTGCGGGCGTTTCAATCGAAGTCGATTACTTGAAGCGCTGGTCGCGCACCAGCGTCTTCCACTTGCCGCCCTGCACCTGCGCGATCTGGCCCGAGGCGACGCCCAGGTGGTTGTCCTTCGAGAACTTGATCGCCGGCTGGCCGAAGATGTCGTGGAATTCGGCGCCCGATTCCATCGCGTCCAGAACCTTCTCGGTCGTCAGGTCCTTGCCGGCGAGCTTGGCGTAATGGGCGAAGGCCATCACCCCGTTGTAGCCGGCCGTCACCTGCAGGTTGGCGATCGTTCCGAACGCCTTCTGGTAGGCGTCCATGAACTCCTTCACCTTGCCGGTGGCGGTGGCGGGATCGAGCATCTCGATCGAGCCGACGCCGTAGACGCCTTCGGCGTATTCCTTGCCGAGTTCAGGGAATTCCGGCACGTAGGTCGGGCTGGAGCAGATGTAGGTCGGCTCGTAGCCGGACTTCTTCGCCGTCGTCACGATGCCGATCGATTCGCGCACCACCGAACCCAGCGCGACCAGATCGCACCCGTCGGCCTTCAGCTTGGCGACCTGCGAAGCGAAGTCCGTCGCGCCGCGCTTGAAGGACACCATCGTGCCGAGCTTCATGTTCGCCGCCGCCAGCTGGTCCTTGTAGGCGTCGGTGAAGTTTTTGCCCATCTCGTCATCCTGGTAGATGATGCAGGCGTTCTTCGGCTTCTTCTGGTCGATGATGTATTTCAGCCCGATCCGCATGTTGTCGTAGTAGGGCAGAAAGATGTTGAACTTGAGCCGTTCCAGCGGCTTGCCCGGCTCCATCTTGTAGGTGAATTCGGCGGCGGTGATCGGGAAGAGGTGCAGAATGCCCGCTTCCTGCACGATCGGCAGCGGCGCGAGCGTGGTGGCCGAGCCCATCGGCGACACCATCGCGAAGATCTTATCTTTCTCGATCAGCTTCTGCGTGGCGAGCACGGCTTTCTTGGGGTCGTAGCCGTCGTCCTCGGCGACCAGGCGCAGCTTGCGGCCGTTGACGCCGCCGGCGGCGTTGATCTGCTCCACGGCGAGCTTCATGCCGTTGGTGGACGGCACGCCCCATGACTTCAGCGGGCCCGACACGTCCATATGCGTGCCGATCACGATCTCGGAATCCGTCACGCCCTGCGTCTTGAACTGAGCGAGCGCCGGGCCAAAGCCGGCAAGTCCGAACGCGGTGGACAGCGCGACGACCGAAACAACATTCTTCATTCCCTACAACCTCCCTGAAGGCGGACGCATGAGTCCGGCTTGGCGTGCTCCCTGCGCAATCCAGCGTTGCGCAAAGGAACTGGCTCAACATAAGCGCCCGACGGCGCCGCTGCAATCGTGGCGACTAGCCGCCCACGTTGAAGGCGGCGAGCGCGGCCATGTTGACGATTTCGGAATCCTTGGCGCCGAGCGTCACGATCTGCACCGAGCGGTCGAGGCCCACGATGAACGGACCGACCACCGTCGCCCCGCCCAGTTCCTGCAACATCTTGGTCGAGATCGAGGCGGCGTGGAACGCCGGCATGATGAGCACGTTGGCCGGGCCCTTCAGCCGGCAGAACGGATAGGCCGACATCAGGTCGCGGTTGAGCGCCACGTCCGCCGCCATCTCGCCGTCGTATTCGAAATCGACATGGGCGCGGTCGAGGATGTGGATGGCTTCCTGCACATGTTTGGTGCGCTCCCCCGGCGGGTGGCCGAAGGTGGAGAAGGCGAGCAGAGCGACGCGCGGCTCGTAGCCGAGCCGGCGCGCCACGCCCGCCGCCCCCATGGCGATCTCAGCGATCTCCTGCGCGCTCGGCAGTTCGGTGATCGCGGTGTCGGCGACCAGCACCGGTTTGCCGCGCGCCAGCACCATCGACACGCCCATCACCCGGTGGCCGGGCTTGGGGTCGATCACGCGGCGCACTTCCTCCAGCGCGATCGAGAAATTGCGCGTCACGCCCGTCACCATGGCGTCGGCGTCGCCGCGCGCAACCATCGTGGCGGCGAAATAGTTGCGGTCCTGGTTGATCATGCGCTGGCAGTCGCGCAGCAGGTAGCCGCGCCGTTGCAGCCGTTCGTAGAGAAAGCTCGCGTAGGCCTCGTTGTGCTCGAACTTCTGCGTGTTGCGCACTTCGATATGTTCGCCCAGTTCGATGCCGGCGGCCGCGCAGGCGGCTTCGATCCGTTCCTCGCGGCCGACCAGAACGGCGCGCCCCAGACCCTGGTTGACGAACGACAGCGCCGCGCGAATGACCTGTTCTTCCTCGCCCTCGGCGAACACCACGCGCTTGGGATAGCGGCGCACGCGTTCGAAAATGCTCTGCAACGCGCCCGCGACCGGGTCGCGCCGCGCCGACAGTTCCGCCTTGTAGGCGGCGGCGTCGACGATCGGCCGGCGCGCGACGCCCGAATCCATCGCCGCCTGCGCCACCGCCGGCGGCACGACCGAGATGAGGCGCGGGTCGAACGGCGCGGGAATGAGATATTCGCGGCCGAAGCGCGGGCGTGCGCCCTGATAGGCGACGGCCACTTCGTCCGGCACGTCCTCGCGCGCGAGTTCGGCGAGCGCGTTGGCGGCCGCGATCTTCATTTCCATGTTGATCGTGGTGGCGCGCGCGTCGAGCGCGCCGCGAAAGATGTAGGGAAAGCCGAGAACGTTGTTCACCTGGTTGGGATAGTCCGACCGGCCGGTGGCCACGATCGCGTCCGGCCGCACGGCCAGCGCGTCCTCCGGCGTGATTTCCGGGTCGGGATTGGCCATGGCGAAGATGATCGGGTCATGCGCCATCGTGGCGACCATCTCCTGCGTCAGCGCGCCCTTGGCGGACAGGCCGAAGAAGATGTCGGCGCCGACCATCGCCTCGGCCAGCGTGCGCGCGGGCGTGTCGGAGGCGTAGGCCGCCTTCCACTGGTTCATGCCCTCGGTGCGGCCCTGATAGATCACGCCCTTGGTGTCGACCAGCGTGATGTTCTCGCGCGGCATGCCCATCGCGCGCAAGAGGTCGAGGCACGCGATGCCGGCCGCGCCCGCGCCGTTGCAGACGAGCCGGGCGGTCTTCATGCCGCGCCCCGTCAGGCGCATGGCGTTGATCATGCCAGCGACCGCGATGATGGCGGTGCCATGCTGGTCGTCGTGAAAGACGGGAATGTCCATCAGCTCGCGGAGCTTCTCCTCGATGATGAAACACTCGGGCGCCTTGATGTCCTCCAGATTGATGCCGCCGAACGAGGGGCCGAGGAACTTGACCGCGTTGATGAACTCGTCGGTGTCTTCGGTCGCCACTTCCAGATCGATGGAATCGACGTCGGCGAACCGCTTGAACAGCACCGACTTGCCTTCCATCACCGGCTTGGAGGCGAGCGCGCCGAGATTGCCGAGGCCGAGAATGGCGGTGCCGTTGGAGATGACGGCGACCATATTGCCCTTGGTCGTGTAGTCGTAGGCGCGGGTCGCATCCTCGGCGATGGCCAGCACCGGCACCGCGACGCCCGGCGAATAGGCCAGCGACAGGTCGCGGGCGGTCGCCATCGGCTTGGTGGGGGTGATCTGCAGCTTGCCCGGCCGGCCCTGCGAGTGGAACAGCAGCGCCTCGCGGTCGCTGAACGTCGGGCGCGGCGGGCGCTTATGGTCGGCCATTTTCGGAGTTCCGGAAGATCATTGGAGTTTTTGAGCCGCGGACCTTAACGGCGCGGGCGGCGCGCCACAAGCGCGCGCGCCATCGCCCTTCGTCGGACGGTTAAGCGCCCGGCCGCCCTCAGGGGGCCTCGCGCGCGTCGAGCATCCTGAGCATGTAGACCAGGTCGAGCCAGCGGCCGAACTTGGCGCCGACCTGCGGCAGCCGCGCGACCTCCACGAAGCCGAGCGCCGCGTGCAGACGGATCGAGGCCGTGTTGGCGCCCTCGATTCCGGCCACCATCGCGTGTTTGCCGGCCGCCTGCGCCCGCGCGATCAGCGGCGTCATCAGCGCCCGCCCGACGCCCCGGCGGTGCAGGCCCGGCGCGACGAAGACGGAGTTCTCGACCGTATGGCGATAGCCTTCGAAGGGGTGAAACGGCCCGTAGGCGGCGAACCCGACGACGCCTGCCTCGGTTTCGGCGACCAGCGCCGGAAAGCCGCCGGCCGCGCGCTGCGCCATCCACGCGCGCCGGTCCTCCACCGTCACCGGGACGTCGCGCCAGACGGCCGCGCTCTGCGCGATGGCCGCGTTGTAGAGCGCCGTGATCGCCGGCGCGTCGGCGGGCAGGGCGTCGCGGATGCTGGGCACGGGCTCTTCTCCTCTGGCGGCGCGCGACGTTTTTCCCCAACCAAGGCCGCCCGCGCGCTCGGCAGGGCGCTGGCGCGCTGATAGGGTCCGCGCCATGCGCGCGACTGCAAGAGAACCGTCCGGAAAGGCCGAGGACAAGCCCTCGCCGATGATGGCGCAATATCTGGAGATCAAGGCCGCCAATCCGGACTGTCTCCTTTTCTACCGGATGGGCGATTTCTACGAACTGTTCTTCGAGGACGCCGAGATCGCCTCCGCCGCGCTCGGCATCGTCCTGACGAAGCGCGGCAGGCATCAGGGCGCTGACATTCCGATGTGCGGCGTGCCGATCGAACGCGCCGACGATTATCTCCAGCGGCTGATCGCGCTCAGGCATCGCGTGGCCGTCTGCGAGCAGCTCGAAGACCCGGCGGAGGCGAAGAAGCGCGGCGCCAGATCGGTCGTGCGGCGCGACGTGGTGCGGCTCGTCACGCCCGGCACCATCACCGAGGAGCGGCTGCTGGAGCCCGGCCGCGCGCATCTTCTGGTGGCGGTCGCGCGCGTGCGCGCCAGCGAGGGCGACGACCGGTTCGGGCTGGCGGCGGTCGATATTTCGACCGGCCGGTTCGATGTCGCCGAGACCGATCTGGCCGGCCTGCCGGCCGCACTCGCCCGGTTCGAGCCGCGCGAGATCGTCGCCGGCCCGGCCGTGACCGACGACCCCGCGGTCTCCCGCGCGCTCGCCGAAAGCGGCGCCCCGGTCGCGGCCCTCGGTCGCGACGGCGGGCAGGGCGAGGCGGCCGAGCGACGGCTGGCGGCGTTCTACGGACTGGCGACGACCGACGGGTTCGGCGAAATCGCGCGCGCGGAACTGGCGGCGGCCGCCACCGCCATCGCCTACATCGAGCGAACCCAGCTCGACGCCAGGCCCAATCTCGACTTTCCCCGCCGCGAGCGGCGCGGCGCGATGCTGGAGATCGACGCGGCCACCCGCGCCAATCTGGAGCTGACCCGCACGCTCGCCGGCGCGCGCGAGGGATCGCTGATCGCGGCCATCGACCGCACGGTCACGCCGGCCGGCGCGCGGCTTTTGGCGGAGCGGCTGGCGGGCCCGCTCACCGACCGCGCCGCCATCCGCGACCGGCTGGACGCGGTCGACTATCTCGTGGCCGCGCCGTCCCTGCGCGACCGCCTGCGCGCGCGGCTGCGCGCGGCGCCCGACATGGCCCGCGCGCTCGGCCGGCTCGCGCTCGAACGCGGCGGCCCGCGCGATCTCGCCGCGCTGCGCGACGGGGCGCTGGCGGCCGGCGCGCTCGCCGGCGATCTCGTGCGCGCCGGCGACCTGCCGGTCCATCTCGGCGCGCTCGTGCCCGCGCTCGCCGGCGTCGATCCCGATCTGCCGGCGCGCCTGCAGGCCGCGCTCAAACCGGACCTGCCGCTCGACAAACGCGCCGGCGATTTCATCGCCCCCGGCTACGACGCCGCGCTCGACGAAACGCGCGCGCTGCGCGACGAAAGCCGCAGGCTCGTCGCCGAATTGCAGGCGCGCTACGCTGAACTGTCGGGGGTGAGAAACCTCAAGCTCAAATACAACAATTTCCTGGGCTATTTCGTCGAAGTCGCGCAGGCGCAGGGCGAGCGGCTGCTGAAGCCCCCGCTCGACGCCACCTTCATCCACCGCCAGACCATGGCCGACGCCATGCGGTTCTCGACCGCCGAACTCGGCGCCTTCGAGGCCAGGATCGCCTCTGCGGCCGACAGCGCGCTGGCGCTGGAGCGCGCGCATTTCGACACGCTCGCCGCCGCCTGTCTGGCAGAACAGAGCGCCATCAAGGCCGCCGCCGGCGCGCTGGCCGCGCTCGACGTGGCGGCGGGCCTCGCCGACCTCGCCGAGGCGCTCGGCTGGACGCGCCCGCATGTCGACGACACGCTCGTGTTCGAGATCGCGGGCGGGCGCCATCCGGTGGTGGAGGCGGCGCTGAAGGCGCGCGGCGAAGCCTTCACGCCCAACGATTGCGATCTGTCGGGCGGGCAGGCCGGGGCCGTCGCCGTCGTCACCGGCCCCAACATGGCGGGCAAATCGACTTTCCTGCGACAGAACGCGCTCATCGTGGCGCTCGCGCAGATGGGCGCCTTCGTGCCGGCGCAAAGCGCGCGCATCGGCGTGGTGGACCGGCTGTTCAGCCGCGTCGGCGCCTCCGACGATCTGGCGCGCGGGCGCTCCACCTTCATGGTCGAAATGGTGGAGACGGCCGCCATCCTCAATCAGGCCACGCATCGCTCGCTGGTCATTCTGGACGAGATCGGCCGCGGCACGGCGACGTTCGACGGCCTGTCCATCGCCTGGGCGACGATGGAGCATCTGCACGACCAGAACCGGGCGCGCGCGCTGTTCGCCACCCATTTCCACGAGCTGACGCAGCTCGGCGCGCGTCTGCCGCGCCTGAAGAACCTCACCATGCGCGTCGCCGACTACAAGGGCGAAGTGGCCTTCCTGCACGAGGTGGTCGCCGGCGCGGCCGACCGGTCCTACGGCATCCACGTGGCCCGGCTCGCCGGCCTGCCGGCGCGGGTGGTGGAGCGCGCGCGCAGAATTCTGTCGGAGCTGGAGGCGAGCGACCGCCGCACGCCTATCGAGCGGCTGATCGCCGATCTGCCGCTGTTCGCGGCCGGACCGGCGAGCGCCGAGGCGGCGGCGTCCGAGCCGGAACCCGCGCGCGATCCGGTGCGCGACAGGCTGGCGGAGATCGACCCCGACGATCTTTCCCCGCGCGAGGCGCTGGCCGCGCTCTACGAATTGCGACGCCTGGCGCGCGAGGGCTGAATTCCGTCCCATTTTGGGGCGCAACCCTTCCCTTGGGCGCCCCCCGCTGCTATCTGCCGCCCATGACGACCCACACGTTCGACAATATCCGCAATTTCTCCATCGTCGCGCATATCGACCACGGCAAATCGACGCTCGCCGACCGGCTCATTCAGGTGACCGGCGGGCTGGCCGAGCGCGAAATGGTGGAGCAGGTGCTCGATTCCATGGACATCGAGCGCGAGCGCGGCATCACCATCAAGGCCCAGACGGTGCGGCTCGACTACAAGGCCAGGGACGGCAGAAGCTACGTCCTCAATCTGATGGACACGCCCGGCCACGTCGACTTCGCCTACGAGGTGTCGCGGTCGCTGGCCGCCTGCGAGGGTTCGCTCCTGGTGGTGGACGCCTCCCAGGGCGTGGAGGCCCAGACGCTCGCCAACGTCTATCACGCGCTCGACGCCGGCCACGAGATCGTGCCGGTGCTCAACAAGATCGACCTGCCTGCCGCCGAACCCGACCGCATCAAGCAGCAGATCGAGGACGTGATCGGTCTCGACGCCTCCGACGCCGTGCCGATTTCCGCCAAGACGGGCCTGGGCGTCGAGGACGTGCTGGAGGCGATCGTCACCCGCCTGCCGCCGCCCAAAGGCGACGAGACGGCGCCGTTGAAGGCGCTGCTCGTCGACAGCTGGTACGATTCCTACCTCGGCGTCGTGGTCCTGGTGCGCGTCATCGACGGCGCGATGAAGAAGGGCCAGAAGATTCTCATGATGGGCACGGACGCCCATTACGAGATCGACCGCATCGGCGTCTTCCGCCCCAAGATGCAGAACGTCGATACGCTCGGACCGGGCGAGGTCGGCTTCATCACCGCGCAGATCAAGCAGGTGGCCGACACGCGCGTCGGCGACACGATCACGGACGAAAAGAAGCCGTGCGCTCAGGCGCTGCCGGGTTTCAAACCGGCTCAGCCTGTCGTGTTCTGCGGCCTGTTTCCGGTGGATGCGGCCGATTTCGAGGAACTGCGCGCGGCCATCGCCAAACTGCGCCTGAACGATGCGAGCTTCACCTACGAGATGGAATCCTCCGCCGCGTTGGGCTTCGGCTTCCGCTGCGGCTTTCTGGGCCTGCTGCATCTGGAGATCATTCAGGAACGGCTCGCGCGCGAGTTCAATCTCGATCTGATCGCGACCGCGCCTTCGGTCATTTACAAGATCGTGATGACGAACGGCGACGAGATCGAACTGCACAACCCCGCCGACATGCCGGATGTGGTGAAGATCGCCGAGATCAGGGAGCCGTGGATTCGCGCGACCATTCTCACGCCCGACGATTATCTGGGCTCAGTGCTGAAACTCTGCCAGGACCGGCGCGGCGTGCAGGTCGACCTGAACTACGTCGGCAAGCGCGCGATGGTGACTTACGATCTGCCGCTGAACGAAGTGGTGTTCGATTTCTACGACCGGCTGAAATCGATCTCGAAGGGCTACGCCAGTTTCGACTACCAGATCACCGACTACCGCGAGGGCGATCTGGTGAAGATGTCGATCCTCGTCAACGCCGAGCCGGTCGACGCGCTCTCGATGCTGGTCCACCGCACGCGCGCGGATTCGCGCGGCCGCGCGATGTGCGAGAAGCTGAAAGAGCTGATCCCGCCGCACATGTTCCTGATTCCGATTCAAGCGGCGATCGGCGCCAAGATCATCGCGCGCGAAACGGTGCGCGCGCTGCGCAAGGACGTGACGGCCAAATGCTACGGCGGCGACGCCACCCGCAAGCGCAAGCTGCTGGAGAAGCAGAAAGAGGGCAAGAAGCGCATGCGCCAGTTCGGCCGCGTCGAAATCCCGCAGGAAGCATTCATCGCGGCGTTGAAGATGGATTCGTGAGCGCGCGCAGCAATCCAGAGTCGCAACTCGGCTCTGGATTGCTTCGTCGCTGCGCTCCTCGCAAGGACGGCGTGCATTTTTGCGCCATCTCGAGCGCCTCGACGACCTCCCGTTGCGCGCTGTCCGGCTGGTGGTCGCCGGCATGGCGACGGCCTTTTGCGTCCGCGCCGCGATCGCTTATGCTTCGCCCCAACAACAATCGAGGGCGAACGGGTCGGCAATCATGAGTCTCACCGATATTGCGACCCGTGTTTACAATCATTCCTTCCGGCTCGACCCGGTCGTGCGCACGCTGCTCGACACGGATTTCTACAAGCTGCTCATGTTGCAGCTCATCTGGCGCCGGCATCGCGACACGCCGGTCGCGTTCGGCCTCGTCAATCGCACGACGAGCGTGCGTATCGCCGACGAGGTTCCCGAGCACGAATTGCGCGAGCAGCTCGACCACGCGCGCACGCTGCGCTTCACCACGCGCGAACGCATCTGGCTCGCGGGCAACACGTTCTACGGCGTGAAGCAGATTTTCGAGCCCGATTTCATCGAATGGCTCGCCGACTTCCAGTTGCCCGAATACGAACTCGTCGCGCGCGATGGGCAATACGAACTCACCTTCCACGGCCCGTGGACGCATACGACGATGTGGGAAATACCCGCGCTCGCCATCGTCAACGAGTTGCGCGCCCGCCATGTGCTGCACGCCATGGGCCGCTTCGAGCTGGACGTGCTCTATGCGCGCGCCAAGGCCAAACTGTGGGCCAAGATCGAGCGGTTGCGCGCCTTGCAGAAGGAGGGGCCGCTGCGGCTCGGCGATTTCGGCACGCGCCGGCGCCACGGCTACCTGTGGCAGCGCTGGTGCTGCGAGGCGTTGCAGGAAGGCATCGGCGCGAGTTTCATCGGCACGTCCAACGTGCATATCGCGATGGAGATCGGCGCGGAGGCGATCGGCACCAACGCGCACGAACTGCCGATGGTTTACGCCGCGCTCGCCGGCGACGATCCGCAGGCCGTGCGCGACAGCCGCTACACGGTGCTCGACGCCTGGCGCGAGACCTACAGCGGAAACCTGCTCGTGTTCCTGCCCGACGCCTACGGCACGACGGACTTCCTGCGCGACGCGCCCGACTGGGTCGCCGACTGGACCGGCGCGCGGCCTGATTCCAAGCCGCCGATCGAGGCCGGCGAGGAGCTCATCAACTGGTGGCGCATGAAGGGCCGCAATCCGAAGGAGAAGCTCATCGTTCTGTCGGATGCGATGGACATCGACTCCATCGAACGGACCTTCCGCCATTTCAACGACCGAGCGCGCGTGAGCTACGGCTGGGGCACCAATCTCACGAACGATTTCGCCGGCTGCGCGCCGCGCGGCGGCGAGCCTCTGAAGGCCATCTCGCTCGTCTGCAAGGTGATCGGGGCGGCCGGCCGGCCGGCGGTCAAGCTTTCCGACAATCCGTTGAAGGCGACCGGACCGAATGACGAGATCGAACGCTACCGCCGCATCTTCTCCGACGAGGGCATGACCGCGCAGGCCGTGCTCGTCTGAATTTTCCGTTTCATTTTCCGCTCCATGAGGTTCACGCCATGTCGCACGCCGTTCCCGACGGGTTTCAGCCGCTGGCGATGCGCAGCGGGTTCATCGACATGCTTGGCCCCTTCTACTGGAAGCACGCCGATGACGGGGCGTTCCTGTTCGGTTTCATGAGCGAGGCCAAACATGGCAATCCGAACGGCGTGGTGCACGGCGCGGCCTTCGTCGCGCTTGTGGACACGTGCATGGGCCACGTGATCGAACATTCCACCGGGCGCAAATGCGCCACCATCGGCCTCGACACGCAGTTCCTCGCCGGCGGCAAGGTCGGCGGCTGGATCGAGGCGCGCGCGCGCCTGCGCAGCATGACCAGAACGCTCGCCTTTCTGGATGGCGAAATCCGCGCCGACGGCGCGCTGCTCATGACGGCGACGGCGATCTTCCGCGTCTTCAGCGTGGACGCCGCCCACGGGCGCGGGTGAGGGCCGGCCTCACACGGCCAGGTCCAGCCCGCCGCATCCCGCGCGCACGAATGCGGCGACCGCCTGCGGCGCCATCGGGCGGGCGAACAGGTGGCCCTGCGCCAGCCGTGCGCCCGCGCTAGCTAGCGCCGCGCATTGGGCGTGCGTCTCCACGCCTTCCGCCACCACGTCGAGACCGCGCGGCGCCGCGAGATCGCACATCGCTTTCACGATCGCCATGTCGGCCGCGTTCTCCGGCAGCGTGTGCGTGAGCGCGCGGTCGATCTTGATTTCGGCGAGCGGCAGACCCTTCACATGGCCGAGCGCGGCCAGCCCCACGCCGAAGTCGTCGAGCGAAATCCGATAGCCGCGCGCCGCCAGCGCCGCCAGCCGGGCCGGCCGCGTCTCCGCGCCGCGCCCCGTCACGCAGGTTTCGGTGATCTCCAGCGTCACGCGCGCGCGGCCGCCGACCAGCAGCGCGATGGCGTCGAGCGCGGCCTCCAGACCGTCGGGGTGGTCGAGTTGCGCGGGATGGATGTTGATGGCGAGACGCCCGATGTGGGTTCCCTGCGCCGCCCACACCGTCGCATCGCGCCGGATCGCGCGCATGATCGCCTCGACCAGATCGAGCGTCAGCCCCTGCGTTTCGGCGAGTTCCAGGAATTCGTCCGGGCCGGCGAGACGATCCCCGCGCCGCCAGCGCGCGAGCGCCTCGAACCCCGCGAGCCGCCGCTCAGCCAGGTCGAAGATCGGTTGATAGACCATCTCGATTTCGTTTTCGGCGAGGCCGCGCGCCAGCGCCGCCGCCTCATGCGTCCGGCGCTGGAATTCTTCCTGCCGCCCGGAATGGAACGGCACGAACCGGCCGCGTCCGGCGTCCTTGGCCTCGAGCAGCGCGGCGTCGGCGAACCGCAACAACTCGCTCGCCTCGCGCGTGTGGACGGGCGCGAGCGCGGCGCCGATGCTGCACCCGGCCTTCAGATCGCGGCCGTCGAACGTCACGTTGCGGGCGATTTCCGCGATCAGCCGCGCCCCCAGAGCGTCGACGGCGGCCCCCTCGAGCGGCGCCTGCGGAAACACCGCGAATTCGTCGCCGCCGAGCCGCGCGATGAACGCGTCCTCGGGCGCGGCCTGCTGCAGCCGTGCGGCGATCTCGCGCAGATAGCGGTCGCCGATGTCGTGGCCGCAGGCGTCGTTGATGCTTTTGAAATGGTCGAGATCGATCAGATAGAGCGGCCAGGCGAGGCCCGGCGGGGCGGACAGTTGCGGCAGCCGCCGGGCGAGCGCCTCCTGCAGCGCCCGGCGGTTCATCAGGCCGGTCACCACGTCGGTGCGCGCGAGCCGGTCGATGTTGGCGTGCGCGTCGGTCAGGTCGGCCATGTGGTCGCGCAGGCGCCGCTCGCTCGCCTCGCCCACCGCCAGCACCGCGGCATGTTGCGCGGAGAAACCGCACAGCAGCGCCGCATAGGCGAGCGCGCAGGCCGCAAACAGCAGCGACACGCCGGTCGCCAGATACAGGTGCACGGCCACGAGCGGCAGGATGATCGCGCCCACATACACGAACGCCGCCAGCGGAATGCCGCTGAGAATGAGCGCGCCGCCGGCGCTTGCGCCCGCAAAGCCGACATGCGGCAGCATGGCGTGTTCGGGCGCCAGATGAAGCGGCGCGTAGATCGCCAGCGCCGTCCAGGGCGCGGCCGCCACGATGGCCAGGATCGTCGCCCGCCGGATCGCCCGGCGCGAAACGCGCGTGCGGGCGCGGATGGCGACGCGTCGCCCGCGCAGAATCAACAGCACGGCCAGCGCGAAGATCGCCGCGCCCCAGCCGATCACCAGGCCCGCCGGCGCCTTGTCGGCCATGTAGGTGGTCATGACGGCGAAGCCGAGCAACTGGCCGAACCCCGACAGCGGGGCCGCGTGGACGATGCGTCGCAGCCGGTCGGGGCTCGCGTCCTGCGCCAGCGCCAGCCGGCGAAACCGCCGCCACGCGCTGTCCGGCGACGCCGGCGCGCTCGGCGCGTCGGGATCGCGAAAGCTGCGGTTGGAAGGCGGTCGGTCGAGCATCGATTGCGACTATAGGTTGCATCGCCTAAACCGACGGTAAAGGTCGACCCGACAATTGCCGCGTTCCCCGCATCGAATCCGATTCATATAAAGACTTGTTTATGTCTTTATTGCCTTCGCGACGCCTCGCTGCTATAGGACGCGCCGAAATTCAGCAGGGCGCGACAAATGACTCATCAGTTCAGTGATTACGCGGTCGCCGACATCGGCCTGGCCGACTGGGGCCGCAAGGAAATCGCCATCGCCGAAACCGAAATGCCGGGCCTGATGGCGACCCGCGCCGAATACGGGCAGGCCCAACCGCTCAAGGGCGCGCGCATCGCCGGCTCGCTGCACATGACCATCCAGACGGCCGTGCTGATCGAGACGCTGAAGGCGCTCGGCGCGGACGTGCGCTGGGCCTCGTGCAACATCTATTCGACGCAGGACCACGCGGCCGCCGCCATCGCGGCCGCCGGCACGCCGGTGTTCGCGCGCAAGGGCGAGAGCCTGGAGGATTACTGGGAGTACACCCACAAGATATTCGAATGGGGCGACGGCGGCGCGCCGAACATGCTGCTGGACGACGGCGGCGACGCCACTTTGCTGATCCATCTGGGTTTGCGCGCCGAGGATGGCGAGACCGCCTTTCTCGACAAGCCCGGCAACGAGGAAGAAGAAGTTCTGTTTGCGGCCATCAAGCGCCGCCTGAAATCCAACCCCGGCTACTACCGCCGCCATGCGGAGGCGATCCGCGGCGTGACGGAGGAGACGACGACGGGCGTCCATCGTCTTTATGTGATGGAGAAGGAAGGCCGCCTGCTGTGGCCTGCCATCAACGTCAACGATTCCGTGACCAAATCGAAATTCGACAATCTCTACGGCTGTCGCGAGTCGCTGGTCGACGGAATCCGCCGCGGCACGGACGTCATGATGGCCGGCAAGGTGGCGATGGTCGCGGGGTTCGGCGACGTGGGCAAGGGTTCGGCCGCCTCGCTGCGCAACGCCGGCTGTCGCGTCATGGTGTCGGAAATCGATCCGATCTGCGCCCTCCAGGCGGCGATGGAAGGCTATGAGGTGACGACGATGGAGGACGCGGCCGCGCGCGCCGACATTTTCGTCACCGCCACCGGCAACGTGGATGTCATCACCGTGGAGCACATGCGCGCGATGAAGGACCGCGCCATCGTCTGCAACATCGGCCATTTCGATTCGGAAATTCAGGTCGCCGGCCTGAAGAACTTCAAGTGGCACAACGTCAAGCCGCAGGTCGACGAGGTCGAGTTCGCCGACGGCAAGCGCATCATCCTGCTGTCGGAAGGCCGGCTCGTGAATCTCGGCAACGCCACCGGCCATCCCTCGTTCGTCATGTCCGCGTCCTTCACCAACCAGACGCTGGCGCAGATCGAACTGTGGACCAGGCAGGGCGACTACCAGAAGAAGGTCTACACGCTGCCCAAACACCTCGACGAGAAGGTGGCCTCGCTCCACCTCGACAAGATCGGCGTGAAACTGACCAGGATGACGCAGGCGCAGGCCGCCTATCTCGGCCTGCCGCAGGCCGGCCCCTTCAAGCCGGACCACTATCGCTACTGATCGTGCGGCGGTTTGCGGATGCTTGCGGCGGCGAACCGGCGGTTCGCCGCCGTTTTCGTGCGCGCCGGCGCCAATGCGTCGCATTTATGTTGCGTTAACCACGTTCTCAAAATCCTGCGGTAGGGCTAAATTGATCTGATTCGGCGGCGTGGCGGACGCGGCCGAAGGAGGCCGCAGCATGCGCCCTGGCTTTGGCCGGGCGTCTTCGTGCGCCTTGAAAGGAAAGCGCATGGGGCTGCGGCGGGAAAGCGGAGGCGACGAGTATGGGGGCGCGGAGCGCCCGCCCGCGCCGCCCGTTCCCGGGGCGCGCCGTTGTGGCCGCCCGTTTGCGCGCGCGACGAGCGCCTTCATGGCGAGCGTGTCGCCGGTCTTCGCCGCCGCGCCAGGCGATCTCGCGGCCGCGCCCATTCACGAGCCGTCGATCGTCGGCGTGTCGGTGATCGTCGGCCTGGTGCTGTTTTCCGCCATCACGGCCATGCTGCATCTGACCGGCCGTCAGCAATGGACGCAGCGCGAGCGCGCGCTCGTGGGCGAACTGGACGCCGCGCGCGCCCAGCTCGATCGCGCCCGCGTGTTCTTGTCGGCCGAACCGCAGATCATTGTGGCGTGGGGCGCGCCGAGCGGCGAGCCCGATATCGAGGGCGACATCGCGCTGGTGACCGACGCGCCGGTGCCGCGCCGGGTTCTCGGGTTCGGCGCGTGGCTCGAGCCCGCGCTCGCCCAGCGGCTCGACGCCTCGGTCGAACGGCTGCGCGCGCGCGGCGAAGGGTTCCGCATGTCGCTCGTGAGCGTGTCGGGCCGGCATCTGGAGGCCGAAGGTCGCGCCATCGCCGGCCGCGCCATCCTGCGCATCCGCGATGTATCGGGCGACCGGATGGAATTGCTCGCGCTGCGCCAGCGCCACGGGGAACTGAACGCGCAGATGGAGGCGACGCGCGCGATGCTCGACGCGGTCTCGGACGCGGTGTGGATGCGCGACAAGACCGGCAAGCTCGTGTGGGTCAACGCGGCCTACGCGCGCGCGGTCGAGGCGCGCGACGGCGCGGACGCGGCGGAAAAGAAACTCGAACTGCTCGACCACGAGGCGCGCGAAGCCGCCACCCGCGCGGTCGGCGCCGGCGAGGCCTGGCGCGCGCGGCTCAACGCGCTCGTTTCGGGCGAGCGTCGCCTCATCGACATCGTGGACGTGCCTTCGCCGTTCGGCTCCGTCGCCTTCGCACGCGACCTCAGCGAACTGGAGACCATGCGCGGCGATCTCGAGCGCCAGATGGAATCGCACGCGCGCACGCTCGACCAGTTGTCGACCGCCGTCGCCATTTTCGACGGCAGGAAACGGTTGGCCTTCCACAACGCCGCCTATCGCCAGTTGTGGGGTCTGCCGCAGGCCTTTCTCGACCAGCACCCGAGCGATCCGGAAGTGCTCGACCGCCTGCGCGCCGAGCGCCGCCTGCCCGAACACGCCGATTTCCGCGCCTGGCGCCAGAGCGTGCTCGCCGCCTACCAGTCGCCCGAGACGCGCGACAATATCTGGTATCTGCCGGACGGTCGCACGCTGCGCGTGGTCTCGCATCCCGGCCCGCAGGGCGGCGTGACCTATCTGTTCGACGACGTGTCCGAGCGGTTCAATCTCGAATCGCAGTTCAATGCGCTCACGCGCGTGCAGGGCGAAACGCTCGACCAGTTGCAGGAAGGCGTCGCGGTGTTCGGCACCGACGGGCGGCTGAAACTTCACAACCCCGCTTTCGCCCGCCTGTGGCGGCTGGACGAGGCCGCGCTCGTCGCGCGTCCGCATTTCGACGCCATCGCGCAGCGCTGCGCGCCCGAATGCGCGATCGCGGACGGCTGGTCGCGCATCCGCGAGGTCGTCACCGGCCTGCACGAACAGCGCGTCGGCCTTTCGGCGCGGCTCGAGCGCAAGGACGGCGACGTGCTCGACTGCGCCGCACAGCCGCTGCCCGACGGCGCCACGCTCGTCACCTTCATCGACGTGACGGCGCAGGTGAGCGTGGAGCGCGCGCTGACCGAGCGCAATCGCGCGCTGATCGACGCGGAAAACCTGCGCAACGATTTCGTGCATCATATTTCCTACGAGCTGCGCTCGCCGCTCACCAACATCATCGGCTTCATCCAGCTGCTCAACGAGGAGAGCATCGGCCCGCTCACCGCGCGCCAGCGCGAATACGTGCGCTTCGTCATGCAGTCGTCGTCCGCGCTGCTGGCCATCATCAACGACATTCTCGATCTCGCCACCATCGACAAGAACGCGATGCAGCTCGATCTGGAGACGGTCGACATCCGCGAGACGATGCAGGCCGCCGCCGTTGGCGTGCAGGACCGCCTGACGGAATCAGGCATCGAACTGTCGATCGTCGCGCTTGACGACATCGGCGCCTTCCGCGCCGATCGAAAGCGCGTGCGCCAGATACTGTTCAACCTTCTGTCGAACGCCATCGGTTTCTCGGAGCACGGCCAGACGGTGACGCTGGCGGCCATGCGGCGCGGTTCGGAGATCGTGTTCAAGGTGAAGGACGCCGGCCGCGGCATTCCGCCGGACGTGCTCGACAAAGTGTTCGACCGGTTCCGCTCGCATACGATAGGCTCGCGCCATCGCGGCGTCGGCATCGGCCTGTCGATCGTGCGGGCGCTGGTGGAACTGCACGGCGGACGCATCCAGATCGATTCCGCGCCCGGAGAAGGAACGGTCGTGACCTGCATATTTCCCGCAGAAGGAGTCGACCAGAGCGTCGACGCCCCGCGCGAGCGGACCCGCGCATGAGCGGCCCCGCAGCCCTGGCCGCGCCGCGCGCGGCATGGCGCCATCTGGCCATCGGCGAGGCGCAGACCGAACGGCTGGCCGAACTGGTCGCCGAACTGGTTGGCGCCGGCGATCTGGTGACGCTGACCGGCGATCTGGGCGCCGGCAAGACCACGTTCGCGCGCGCGCTCATCCGCAAGCTGATGAACGATTCGGAGCTGGAGGCGCCGAGCCCCACCTTCACCCTCATGCAGGTTTACGAGGGGCCGAAATTTCCCATCGTCCACGCCGATCTCTATCGCATCGGCGATCCGGCCGAACTCGCCGAGCTCGGCTGGGACGAGGCGACCGAAAGCGCGCTGGTGCTGATCGAATGGGCCGAGCGCGCGGGCGATCTGTTGCCGGCCGACCGGCTCGATGTCCGGCTCGTCGCCGGGGCTGATGGCGAGGACGTGCGCGAGATCGAACTTGTCGGCCACGGCGCCTTCGCGCCGCGCGTGCAGCGCGCGCGTGGGGTGGACGCCATCCTGCGCCGCGCGGGCTGGGACCGCGCGCGCCGCATCTTCATGCTCGGCGACGCCTCCACCCGCGCCTACGAGCGGCTGGAGCGCGCCGACGGCGACAGCGCCATTCTCATGATCTCGCCGCCGCGGCCGGATGGACCGCCCGTGCGGTTCGGCAAGCCCTACAGCGCCATCGCGCGGCTCGCCGAAAACATCCGCCCGTTTCTGGCGATCGACGAGGCGTTGCGCAAACAGGGGCTGTCGGCGCCGCGCGTCTATGCGGCCGATCCAGAAGGCGGGTTCGCCGTCATCGAGGATCTGGGAAACGAAAGCGTGGTCGACGCCGAGGGGCCGATCCGCGAGCGCTACGCGCAGGCGCTCGGCGTGCTCGCCCATCTGCACGCGCAGGCCCTGCCCGACGCCGTTCCAGGTCCCGACGAGGAAACCTATCGCATCCCGCCCTACGATCTCGACGCGCTGCTGATCGAAATCGAACTGCTTGTCGACTGGTACGCGCCGCACATCGCCAAAGTGTCGATCGCCTCCGGCCATCGCGCCAGTTTCGTCAATCTGTGGCGCCATGCCGCCAACGAAGTGGCGGGCGCCAGCCCGACATGGACGCTGCGCGATTTCCATTCGCCAAACCTTCTGTGGCTCGCGGACCGCGAGGGGATGGCGCGCATCGGCGTTCTCGATTTTCAGGACTGCGTGATGGGCCACCCGGCCTACGATGTCGTCTCGCTCCTGCAGGATGCGCGCGTGACGGTGTCGGACGATCTGGAGTTGCGCCTGCTTGGCCATTACGCGCAATTGCGGCGTGCGAAGGAGCCGGCCTTCGACATGGCCGCGTTCGCGCGCGCCTACGCCATTCTCGGCGCGCAGCGGGCCACGAAGATCCTCGGCATTTTCGCGCGGCTCGACCGGCGCGACAACAAGCCGGCCTATCTCGCGCATATTCCGCGCGTGCGTCGCTACCTGCGCAAGAACCTCGCCCATCCCGCGCTCGAGGCGGTGCGCACGTGGCACGAGACGCATACGCCGCGTCTCATGAGCGACGAAGCCTGAACCGTCATGACGAACATGCCAAAAAACGCGATGGTGTTCGCCGCCGGGCTTGGCACGCGCATGCGGCCGATCACCGACACGCTGCCCAAGCCGCTCGTGAAGGTGGCGGGCCGCACCATGCTCGACCACATGCTCGATCGTCTCGCCGAGGCCGGCGTCGAACAGGCGATCGTCAACGTGCATCATCTGCCCGACATGATCGAACGCGCGCTCGAACGACGCATGCGCGACGGCCGCGCGCATCCACGCATCGTCGTTTCGGACGAGCGCGCGAAACTGCTCGACCAGGGCGGCGGCATCAGGAAGGTTCTGCCGCTGCTCGGCGCGGCGCCGTTTTTCATCTGCAACACCGATGCGCTGTGGCTTGAAGGGCCACGCCCCGCGCTGACGGCGCTCGCCGACGCCTGGCGGCCCGAGGAGATGGACGTGCTGCTGCTCGTCGCGGCGACCACAACGAGCGTCGGCGTCGACTGGCCCGGCGATTTTCTCATGACGCCGGACGGACGCCTCATCAAACGCGCCGAACGCGAAACCGCGCCGTTCGTCTACGCCGGCGTCGGCATCGTGAAGCCGCAACTGTTCGAGGCGGCGCGCGAGGACGTCTTCCGTCTCGCGCCCTATTTCTTCGCCGCCGCGGAAATGGGGCGGTTGTTCGGCGTGCGGCTTTCCGGCGCGTGGCTGCATGTGGGCGCGCCGCCGGCGATCGAGGAAGCCGAACGCGCCATCGCGCGCTCGACCGGCTGAAATGTCCGCCCCGCGGCTGTTTTCCATTCCTGCCGGCGCGCCGTTTCTCGCAACGTTCGTCGATGCGCTGCTGGCCGGCGAAATTCTACCCGGCCTTGGCGCCGATCCGCTGTCGCTTGCCGATCTCACCGTCTTCACGCCCACGCGCCGCGCCGGCCGCGCGCTCGCCGCCGCATTCGCCGCGCGCGCGCAAGGCCGCGCCACGCTCCTGCCGCGCATAAGACCGCTGGGCGCGCCGGACGAGGAAGAAGCGATTTTCGGCGCGCATACGGGCGAGGGTGCGGCGGAACTGGCGGCCGTCGATTTGCCGCCGCCGGTCGGCGACATCGAACGCCGCCTGCTGCTCACTGATGTCGTGCTCGCCTGGACGCGTGCGCTCGAAGGCGCGATCCTCGGCATGCATCCGGACGGATCGTTCGCGCTCGACCCGCGCGAGGCGCTCGTCGTGGGCGCGACGCCGGCGGACGCCGTCGGCCTTGCCGGCGAACTGGCGCGGCTGATCGACGAATTCCTGATCGAGGAGACGCCATGGGACGGCTTCTCGCGTCTCGTTGCCGACGACCATTCCTATTATTGGGGCGTGACCGCGGCCTTTCTGGGTCTGGCGATGAAGAACTGGCCCGCCATTCTCGCCGAACGGGGATTGATGGAGCCGGTCGCGCGGCGCGTCGCGCTCATCGCGCGCGAGATCGAAAGGCTGCGCACGACGGCGCGGCACGAGCCGATGATCGTGCTCGGATCGACCGGGACCAACAAGACGACCGCGCGGCTCATGCGCGCCATCTGTCGGCTCGAACGCGGCGCTGTGGTGCTGCCGGGGCTGGACCAGACGAGCGACGCCGCCGCCTGGGCGATGATCGAGGGCGAGGACGCGCCGCTCCACACGCATCCGCAGGCGATGCTCGCGCGCCTGCTGAAGCGGCTGAACGCGACGCGCGAGAGCGTGCGGCCGCTCGGCTGCCGCGCGCCGGCGCTCGAAACGCGTATGGACTACGTGACCGCCGCGCTCGCGCCGGGCGAGGCGACGCCGCAGTGGCGCGCATGGCGCGAACGCCATGCGGACGCGCGCCTCATGGACGACGTTTGCGTGATCGAGGCCGCCGACGAACGCGAGGAGGCGCTCGCCATCGCGCTCTGCCTGCGCGCGGCTCTGGAGACGCCCGGCCGCACGGCCGCGCTCGTCGCGCCCGACCGCGCCATCGCCCGGCGCGTGCGCGCGGAACTGCGTCGCTGGGCCGTTGAGGTGGACGATTCCGGCGGCGATCCGTTGGGCCTGGCGGCGGCCGGCGCGCTCGCGCGCGCCGTGTTGCAGGCGGCCGACGAAGATGTGTCGGACGTAAGCCTCGCCGCTCTTCTCGCGCACGAGACCGTCGCGCCTCTGGCGAGCCGCGCGGAGACGGTGGACGCCGCGCGCGCGCTGGAGCTCGCGGTCTTGCGCGCCACGTATTTCGACGCCGACGCCGCGGCCCGCATGACCGCGGCCCGCCGCATGGCCCGCGACCGGCGCGCCCATCCGTTCGCACGCGCGCTCGACGAAGGCGGGTGGTTGGCCGCCGATGCGCTGTTGCGCGCGATGCGCGAAATTCTTGCGCCGCTCGCCGCGCCCGGCGCGCGCGCGCTCGCCGCATGGGTCGCCGATCATCGCGCCGCGCTCGAACGTCTGCGCGGCCCGCATGCGCGCGCGCACGGCGAGGACGAGGACGCCTTGCAGGCGTTGTTCGATGCGCTGGCGTCGGGCGGTCTCGCCAGCGCGCTCACGCTGGCCGACTATCGCGGCCTGTTCGAGCGGCTGGCGGCGGAAACGGTGGTGCGCGGGCCGCAGCGCGCGCACCCGCGCCTGAAAATTCTCGGCGCGCTGGAGGCGCGATTGATCGAGGCCGATCTCGTCGTGCTCGCCGGCCTCGACGAAGCGGTATGGCCGCCGCAGCCGCAGGCCGACGCTTTTCTCAACCGGCCGATGCGCGCCGCGCTCGGTCTGCCCCCGCCGGAGCGGCGCGTGGGGCAAAGCGCGCACGATTTCGCGATGGCGATGGGCGCGCCGCAGGTGGTGCTCGCGCGCGCGTTGAAACGCGGCGGCGCGCCCACGGTCGCCTCGCGCTTTGTGCAGCGCCTGGCCACGCTCGGCGCGGAACAATGGACAGAGGCCGTCGCGCGCGGGGCCGGCTGGCGCGCGCTCGCCGCGCGGCTCGACAAGCCGGCGTCGTCGCCGCTGCTGGGTCAGCCTGAACCCAGACCGCCGCTCGACCTGCGCCCGCGCGCGCTGAGCGTCACGGCCATCGAAACCTTGCGCCGCGATCCTTACGCGATTTTCGCCGAACGCATTCTGGATCTGAAGCCGCTCGGCGCCCTCGATTCCCAACCGGGCGCCGCCGATATCGGCATGGGCGTGCATGCGGTGTTGCGCGCGCTGGCCGACGAATGGCCGCAGACGCCCCCGCCCGCGCACGCGCGCGCGCTCCTGCTGGCGCGCCTGCGCGCAGAACTGGCGCCGTTCTTCGCCGATCCCGCCTGGCGCGCGTTCCGCTGGCCGCAGATCGAGGCGGGCCTCGATTACGTGCTCGCGCACGAGGCCAAATACCGCCCGGATATCGCCCGCGTCTATGGCGAGATCGACGGTGCGACGGACCTGCGGCTGGCGGACGGAACGATGTTTCGCCTGAGCGCGCGCGCCGACCGCATCGAGCTGTTGCGCAACGGCGCCGCGCGCATCATCGATTACAAGACGGGCGCGCCGCCATCGCAGAAACAGGCGAAAGCGGGTTTTTCTCCGCAGCTCACGCTCGAGGCGGCGATGCTCGCGCGGGGCGCGTTCGCCGGCCTGCCCGCCGCCCGCGCCGAACAGCTGCGTTACCTGAAATTCGGCGGCCGCGATGGCGGCAGTCTGCACGACCCCGTTGGCAAAGGCGTCGGGATCGATGCGCTGGTGGACGAACACTGGACGCAGTTGCGGAACATGCTCGATTGGTTCCGCATTCTCGGCAATGGCTATCGCTCACGTCCTTACGTGCAGTTCGCCGGCAGATTCGGCGACTACGACCATCTCGCGCGCGTCAAGGAATGGTCGGGCGCCGGCGCGCAGGATGCGACATGAAGCGCGACGTCCCGCAACACACGCGCCGGCAGCAGGCGCGCGCGGCCGACCCCGGCCTCTCCGCCTGGGTGTCGGCCAACGCCGGCTCGGGCAAGACGCACGTGCTCGCGCAGCGCGTCGTGCGCCTCCTGCTCGACGGCGTCGCGCCTTCGCGGCTCATCTGCCTCACCTTCACGCGCGCCGCCGCGGCCAATATGTCGGAGCGGGTGTTCCGCACGCTCGGCCGCTGGACGCTTCTCGACGACGCCGCGCTCCTCGAGGCGATCGCCGAGACCGGCGCCGCGCGCCCGCGCGATCTCGATGCGGCGCGCGCCCTGTTCGCGCGCGCGCTGGAGACGCCGGGCGGCCTGAAGATCCAGACCATTCACGCCTTCTGCGAACGCCTGCTGCATCTCTTTCCGTTCGAGGCGAACGCGCCGGCCGGTTTTCGCGTGGTGGAGGAAGGCGAACGGGCCGAGTGGCTCGCCGCCGCGCGCGCCGGCGCGCTCGACGAGGCCGCGCGGACCGATCCGGCCGCGCTCGCAATTCTCGCGCGCGAAACGGGCGAGGAGAAATTTCAGGAGACCATCGGCGCGGCGTTGAAGGAGCTGGACGAAGTCGCTGAACCCGCGCGGCAGGAGGAAAACTTGCGCCGCGCGCTCGCACTGGAGCCGGGCGAGGACGAAACGACGATCGCAAACGAAATCGTCGAAGGCGGCCTCGGCTGGCGCGCGTGGGCGGAACTTGCGGAGTTCTTCGATGCGGGATCGTCGAACGACAGGACGGCGGCCGCATCGTTGCGCCGCGCGGCCGCGCTCGCGCCGGGCGCAGCCTGCCTCGAACATTATCTCAAGGTCTTTCTGAACGGCGATGGCGATCCGCGCAAGGCGATCTTCACGGGTGCGCTGCCGAAGTTGAACGCCGGCTTGTGCGAACGCATTTCGGCAGAGGGCGCGCGCGTCCTGGCGCTGCACGAGAAGATGAAAGCCGCGCGCGCGTTCGCCCGCACGCGCGCCCTGCTGTCGCTCGCCCATGTCGTGCGCGATCGCTATGCGCGCACGAAGCGCGACCGCTCGGCGCTCGACTACGACGATCTGATCGTGCGCGCGCGCAACCTGCTGCGCCGCTCCGGCGCGGCCGCGTGGGCGCTCTACAAGCTCGACGGCGGCGTCGACCATATTCTGGTCGACGAGGCGCAGGACACGAGCCTTGCGCAATGGGAAATTCTGCAAAGCCTGGCGGAGGAGTTCACCGCCGGCGCCGGCGCGGTCGCGCGGCCGCGCTCGTTCTTCGCGGTCGGCGACGAGAAACAGTCGATCTTTTCGTTTCAGGGAGCGGCCCCCGCCGCTTTCGCCGACATGAAACGCGAGTTTCAGAAACGCATAGAAGCGGCGGGGCAGACATTCGCGCACGTGCAGCTCGATCTCTCGTTCCGTTCGGCGCCGGAAGTGCTGCGCGCGGTCGATCTCGTGTTCGCGCGCGAGGAAGCGCGACGCGGTCTCGTGGCGCCGGGCGAGACGGCGCCGGGCCACGTCGCCCTGAAGAGCGATGTGCGCGGCCTTGTCGAACTCTGGCCGCCCATTCTGAAAACGAAAGAACCCGACGCCAGCGAATGGGCGCTGCCGGTCGACCAGCCGCGCGCGAGCGATCCGGCGAGCGAACTCGCCAGGCGGATCGCCGACAGCATCGCCACGCTTCTGGCGACGGGGTCGCGCGAGCGCGTGGCGGGCGAGGCGCCGGGAGCGCTGCGCGCCGTCGCGCCGGGCGACATCATGATTCTGGTGCGCCGTCGCGATGCGTTCTTCGATCAGATGGTGCGCGCGCTCAAAGACGCGGGCGTGCCGGTCGCCGGCGCCGACCGGCTCGATGTCGGCGGCCATATCGCGGCGATGGATCTCGTCGCCGCGATCCGCGCGACGCTCGCCCCCGAAGACGATCTCACGCTCGCCTGCGTGCTGAAATCGCCGCTGATCGGCCTCGACGACGACGATCTGATCGCGCTCGCGCCGCGTCGCAAGGCGTCGCTCTGGCGCGCGTTGCGCGGCTCGGCCGATCCGCGCCACGCAGCGGCGGCGCGACGCATCGAAGCCTGGATCGAACACGCGCGCGGCGCGCGGCCGTTCGAGTTTCTAGGGCGCATCCTGGGCGCCGAAGGCGGGCGCAAGGCGTTTCTGGCGCGGCTCGGCCCCGAAGCCGCCGACGCCATCGACGAACTGCTGAATCTCGCGCTCGCGCACGAACGCGAGCAGCCGCCGTCGCTTCCCGCGTTCGCGCACGCGATCGAAGCGCTCGACCTCTCCGTTCGGCGTGACATGGAGGCGGCCGGCGCGCTGGTGCGCGTGATGACCGCGCATGCGGCCAAGGGGCTGGAGGCCAGGATCGTCTTTCTGCCCGACACGTGCGCGACGCCCTCGGCCACGCACGGGCCGACATTGTTCCGCATCGGCGCGGCGGCTGCGCCGGCGCTCGTCTGGTCGCCGCGCAAGGGCGAGGATCCGCCCGCCGTGGCGGATGCGCGCGCGCGCGCGACGGCGGCCGCGGACGACGAATATCGCCGGCTGCTTTACGTCGCGATGACGCGCGCCGAAGAGCGCCTCTACATCGCCGGCCACTGCGGCGAGAAGGGACCGCAGGTCGGCTCCTGGCACGGGCTCGTCGCCGCCGGCCTCGCCGATTGCGCGACGCCGGAGCCGGCCGATTTCGATCCCGCGCAAACGGTGCTGCGGCTTGGCGCGCCGAGCCGCGCGGACGACGCGGTCGCGCCGCGCGCGCGCGCGCCGCGGGTCGATCTGCCGGATTGGGCGCTGCGGCCCGCGCCGCTGGAGCGCGATCCGGCGCCGCCGGTGCGACCCTCGAGCGCCCTGTCGGCGGCCGACGCGCGCGCCGAGCCGCAGGACGACGCGGGGGCGGCGGGGGCGCGCGGCGCGCTCGTGCACCGGCTTCTGCAATCGCTGGCGGACATCGCGCCGGAGCGGCGCGCGGCGGCGGCGCAGGCGTTTCTTCAGCGCGCGGCGCCGGGCGTAGCCGAACCCGAAGCCATCGTGGTGGAATGTCTTGCGGTGCTGGACGCGCCCGCGCTCGCGCCGTTCTTCGGCCCGCGGTCGCGCGCGGAAGCCGCGCTCGCCGCGCGTGTCGCGCGCGCAGACCGTCCGCCGGTCGATATCGTCGGCCGTCTCGATCGGCTGGTGGAGCGCGACAGGGAAATCTGGATCGCCGATTTCAAGACCGGCGCGCCGGCGCTGAGACCGGCGCATGTGGCGCAGATGGCGCTGTATCGCGCGGGGCTTGCGCAGATCTATCCCGGCCGCGCCGTTCGCGCCTTTCTCGTCTACACCCGCACGGCGCGCGCGCAGGAACTGACGGCGGCGCAGATGGACGCAGCGCTCGCCGCGCTTTGAGCGCGCACCGGATCGCCGCCCCGGATGTCGGCGGTCAGATCGTGACCTGCGCGCCCAGCTCCACCACGCGGTCGGAGGGAATGGCGAAGAAGTCGGTCGCCGTCGTCGCCTGTTTGGACAGGCTGATGAACAATTTGTCCTGCCACAGCGGCATGCCCGAGGTCGGGCTCGCCTTCAGCGAGCGGCGGCCGAGGAAGAACGACGTCGTCATGATGTCGAACTTGTGTCCCGCCTTGCGCAGGGCGCCCATCGCGCCGGGAATGCGCGGGCTTTCCATGAAGCCGAAATGCAGCGTGACCGCCGTGAAGTCGTCGGACAGTTTGTGCGTCTCGAACCGGCGCGCCGGCTCCACGCGCGGAACGTCCTCGGTCACGACGTTCATCAGCACCACGCGTTCGTGCAGCACCTTGTTGTGCTTCAGATTGTGCAGCAGCGCGGGCGGGGCGACATCGGGCGTCGCGGTCAGGAACACGGCGGTGCCGGGCACCCGCGTCGGTTTCGATTTCTCGAACATGCGCAACAGATCGGCGGTCGGGATCGAGTCGCGCTTGCTCTTTTCGTTCAATTGCGCGGTGCCGCGCGACCATGTCCACATCACGATCATCGCGCTGGCGCCCAGGAGGATCGGAACCCATCCGCCTTCCAGCACCTTCACGAGATTGGCCGTGAGGAACGACAGGTCGATCGCGAGGAAGAATCCGACGAACAGAGCGACCGCCCAGAACGGCCAGCGCCACAGTTTCCACACGACGATAGAGGCGAGCGCCGTGTCCACCGCCATCGAGGCGGTGACTGCGATGCCGTAGGCGTTGGCGAGCGAATCCGACGTCTTGAACATCATCACCAGAATGAGCACGCCGATCAGCAGCAGGCGATTGACGCGCGGAATGAAGATCTGGCCTTCCGCCATCGCGGATGTGTGCTGGATCTCCATGCGCGGCAGCAGGCCGAGCTGGATGGCCTGCCGCACGATGGAGAAGGCGCCGGTGATGACGGCCTGGCTCGCGATGATGGTGGCGAGAGTGGCGAGCGCGATGAGCGGGATGAGGGCCCAGTCCGGCGCCAGTTGATAGAACGGGCTGAAGTTCTCCTGCGTCAGGATTTGCGGCTGCGAGAGAATGAAGGCGCCCTGGCCGAGATAGTTGAGGATGAGCGAGGGCAGCACGAAAAACACCCAGGCGAGCTGGATGGGCTTGCGACCGAAATGGCCCATGTCGGCGTAGAGCGCCTCCGCGCCGGTGACCGCCAGAAAGACCAGACCGAGCGTGGTGAAGCTTTTGGCGCCGTGCGAAAACAGAAACACGATTCCGTTGACCGGATTGATCGCCTTGAGGATCGCGGGTTCGTCGGAGATATGCGTCAACCCGAGCACGGCCAGTGTGGCGAAGAACACCACCATGATCGGACCGAAGAACGCCGCCACTTTCGCCGTGCCGCGGCTCTGCACCACGAACAGCGACACCAGGATCGCGATGGTGATAGGCAGGACGTAGGGCGACAGATCCACATATTGCTTCACGGCGGGCAGCTTCAGGCCCTCGACCGCCGACAATACCGAGATCGCCGGCGTGATGATGGCGTCGCCCGAAAACAGCGCGGCGCCCGCCACGCCCAGAAGGAAGATCGGCAGCGTGCGCCGCCCGACGGCGTGCTGGGCGAGCGCCATCAGCGACAGGGT
This sequence comes from uncultured Methylocystaceae bacterium, assembly GCA_937870755.1. Lineage (GTDB taxonomy): Bacteria > Pseudomonadota > Alphaproteobacteria > Rhizobiales > Beijerinckiaceae > JAJXWB01. The sequence goes on along the minus strand of CALMZV010000093.1, from coordinate 24,492 downwards.
GCCGCCTTCGCCCTTGTTGTCGGCGCGCATGATGAACAGCACGTATTTGACGGTGACGATGAAGACGAGCGCCCAGATCAGCAGCGAGACGATCCCGATGATCTCCGCTTCGTGCGCGCCGGTCTGGCGCGTGTGTTCGAGCGAGGCCTTGAGCGCGTAGAGCGGGCTGGTGCCGATGTCGCCGTAGACCACGCCGACGGACCCCAGCGCCATCGCCCAGAATCCGTGACCGTTTTGACCGCCGTGGTCGTGCGCGGCCTGCGCCGTTGCGGGTTGCGTCGGTTGCGCCGCGGGCTGCGGCGTCAGCGCATCGTTCGACATTGGCTCGCCTCGGGGAGAAGCCCCGCGCCCGGCGTCGGTCGCGGGCCGGGCCATATACGATTTTTCCGCGCGCGTGAGAAGCGCGGCCCGGGCGCCCGAGCGGGTTGCCTGGCGCGCGCGCGCCCGGCAAAAGGCGTGCGTATGACCGCGCCCGACCAAGCCCTGCCGATCGAGGAAGCTCTGCCGCGTTTGCGCGCGGCGCTGGCGGTCCGCGCCGGCGCGGTGCTGGTCGCGCCGCCCGGCGCCGGCAAGACCACGCGCGTTCCGCTCGCCTTGATGGACGAACCCTGGGCGCGGGGCGGGCGGATCGTCGTGCTGGAGCCGCGGCGCCTTGCCGCGCGCGGCGCGGCCGACCGCATGGCGACGACGCTTGGCGAGCGGGTGGGCGAGACCGTCGGCCTGCGCATCCGCATGGACTCGCGCCAGAGCGCGCGCACGCGCGTTCTCGTCGTCACCGAGGGCGTCTTCACGCGCATGATCGTCGAGGATCCGGAATTGTCGGGCGTCGCCGCGGTCCTGTTCGACGAATTCCACGAACGCTCCCTCGATGGCGATTTCGGTCTGGCGCTGGCGCTCGAAACGCAGGGCGCGCTGCGCCCGGATTTGCGCCTCCTCGCCATGTCGGCGACGCTCGAAGGCGCACGCGTGGCCGACCTCATGGGCGCTGGCGCGGACGCGGCGCCCATCGTCGAAAGTCTGGGACGCGCCTTTCCCGTCGACACCAGTTACCTCGGCCGCGATCCGGGCGAACGGATCGAACCGGCGATGACGCGCGCCATCCTGCGCGCGCTCGAACGCGAGACCGGCTCCATCCTCGCCTTCCTGCCCGGACAGGCGGAGATTGCGCGCGTCGCGGACCTGCTCGCCGAACGCATCCGCGATCCCGCCGTCGAGGTGGCGCCGCTCTATGGCGCGCTCGAACGGCGCGATCAGGACCGCGCGCTGGCGCCGGCGCCGGCGGGCCGCCGCAAGATCGTGCTGGCGACGGCGGTCGCCGAAACCTCGCTCACCATTGAGGGCGTGCGCGTGGTGGTCGACAGCGGGCTTGCGCGCGTTCCGCGCTACGAGCCGAATCTGGGACTGACGCGGCTGGAAACGGTGCGCGCCGCGCGCGCCTCCGTGGACCAGCGGCGCGGGCGCGCCGGGCGCACCCAGCCGGGCGTCTGCTACCGGCTGTGGGAGGAGGCCGCGACCGGCGCGCTGCCCGCCTACGCGACGCCGGAAATCCTGTCCGCCGACCTCTCCGGCCTCGTGCTCGACGCGGCCGCCTGGGGCGCACGCGACCGCGACGACCTGCGGTTTCTCGATCCGCCCCCGGCGCCGGCGTGGGACGAGGCGAAGAAACTGCTGCGCGATCTTGGCGCGCTCGACCCGCAGGGGCGCATGACCGCCGAGGGCGCGGCCATCCGCGCGCTGCCCTTGCCGCCGCGTCTGGCGCGCATGGCGCTCGATGGCGCGCGCGCGGGCGCGGGGAAGACGGCGGCCGACCTCGCCGTGCTTCTGTCCGAGCGCGGTCTCGGCGGCGCCGATGTCGATCTTTCGCATCGGCTCGACCGGTTCCGCCGCGACAGGAGCGGGCGGGCGGAGGCTGCTCGCGGGCTCGCGCGCAACTGGGCGCGGCTGGCGGGACCGGTCGCCGGCGCCGGCGATCCGCCCTCGGCCGGCGCGCTCGTGGCCTTCGCCTATCCCGAACGCATCGCAAGGGCGCGCGGACGACCGGGCGAGTTCCTGATGGCGAACGGGCGTGCGGCTTCGGTGGAGCCGCACGACGCGCTCGCGCGCGAACCCTGGCTTGCGGTCGCCGAAATCGCTGGCCGCGCCGCGCAGGCGCGCATTCTCGCCGCCGCCCCGCTCGCGCGCGCCGAGATCGAACGGTTTTTCGCCGAGCGGATCGTGGCGCGCGAGGAGCTCGCCTTCGACCGCGAACGCGCCGCCCTGCGCGCCCGCGCGCTGCGCGCCATGGGCGCGCTCGCGCTGGAGGAACGGGCCCTGCCGACGCCGGCCACGTCCGAGGCGGCGGTCGTTCTGGCGGAGGGAATAGCCGCGCTCGGGCTCGACCGCCTGCCATGGACAAGGGCGCAGGAGCAGCTGCGCGCGCGCGTCGCCTTCCTGCGCCGCGCCGAGGGCGAGGAATGGCCGGACCTGTCGGACGCCGCGCTCGTGGCGACCGCCGCCGACTGGCTCGCGCCGTTCCTCGTGGGCGCGAAATCGCTCGCCGACATCGGGCCCGGCGCGCTGGAGGCCGCGCTGTCGGCGCTCGTGCCCTATGCGCTCGCCCGACGGATGGAGGCCGAGGCGCCCACCCATTTCGAGACGCCCGCCGGCGCCCGCCACCCCATCGACTACGATGCGGACGGCGGGCCGGCGGTCCATGTGCGCGTGCAGGAGCTGTTCGGGCTCAAGGCGCATCCCAGACTCGCCGGCGACCGGCAGGCGCTCACGCTCCATCTGTTGTCGCCGGCCCATCGGCCGATCCAGATCACGCGCGATCTGCCGCAGTTCTGGAAAGGCTCGTGGGCGGACGTGCGCGCCGACATGCGCGGGCGCTATCCCAAACACGTCTGGCCGGAGAACCCGGCCGACGCCGCGCCCACGACGCGCGCCAAACCGCGCGGGTGAGGCGTCGGCCAGAGCGACGCCCGATCGTCATCCCGAGGCCGCGCAGTCCGCATGGTTGGGGACGCACCCTGGCGGGCGCTTCCCGCCAACCCCAAAAAAGCCGCGTTTTCCGCCGAGCACGCCGTCCGGCAACCGGACCTTAAGCAAAGGTGTCTAAGGCCGGGCGCCAGCCTTTTCCGCCGGGTCGATTCGCTCCGGTCTCGCCACAGGACTTCGCATGTTCCCGAAACCCGTTCCCTCGCTCGTCACCAACACCTACGCCTACGAATCCTCGCCGATGGTGAAGCCGACGGGCTTTCGCGAATACGACGCGCGCTGGCTGTTCGAGAAAGAGATCAATCTCATGGGCGTGCAGGCGCTCGGACTGGGCCTGGGCACGCTGCTCCACGAGATGGGCGTGAAGCCCGAACTGGCGACCGGCCACGATTTCCGTTCCTATTCGGCGTCCATCAAATATGCGCTGATCACGGGGCTGATGGCGGCCGGCGTGAAGGTGCACGACATCGGGCTGGCGCTGTCGCCGATGGCCTATTTCGCCCAGTTCGCGCTCGATGTTCCGGCGGTCGCGATGGTCACGGCCTCGCATAACGACAACGGCTGGACGGGCGTGAAGATGGGCGCGCAGCGTCCCGTCACCTTCGGTCCCGACGAGATGGGCCGGCTGCGCGACATCGTGCTGGCGGGCAAGTTCCGCATGGCCGACGGCGGCGGCTATCGCTTCGTGGAGAATTTCCCGAAGACCTACATCGACGATCTCTGCGACCGCCCGAAGATCAAGCGCAAGCTGAAGGTGGTGGCCGCCTGCGGCAACGGCACGGCGGGCGCTTTCGCGCCGCAGATGCTGGAGCGTCTCGGCGTCGAGGTCATTCCGATGGATGTCGAACTCGACTGGAATTTCCCGAAATACAATCCCAATCCCGAAGACCTCGAAATGCTGCATGCGATGGCGGCGAAGGTGAAGGAGACCGGCGCGGACGTCGGTCTCGGCTTCGACGGCGACGGCGACCGCTGCGGTGTGGTCGACAACAACGGCGACGAGATTTTCGCCGACAAGATCGGCGTCATGCTCGCGCGCGATCTGTCGAAACTTCATCCCGGCGCGACCTTCGTGGTCGACGTGAAATCGACGGGCCTGTTCGCCACCGATCCGGTGCTGAAGGCGCAGGGCGTGAAGGCCGATTACTGGAAGACCGGCCATTCCTACATCAAGCGCCGCGTGACCGATCTGAAGGCGCTCGCGGGTTTCGAGAAGTCGGGCCACTTCTTCTTCAATGCGCCGGTCGGACGCGGCTACGACGACGGGTTGCTGACCGCGATCCACGTGCTGGAAATGCTCGACCGCAATCCCGCCAAGTCGATGGCCGATCTCTACGCCGATCTCCCCAGGACGTGGGGGTCGCCCACCATGTCGCCGCATTGCGACGACGAGAAGAAATACGGGATCGTCGACAAGGTCACGAAACGGTTCGAGGCGATGCACGCCAAGGGTGAGAAGCTTCTCGGCCAGCCGATCCGCGATCTCGTCACGGTCAACGGCGTGCGCGTGACGGTGGAGGACGGCACGTGGGGACTGGTGCGCGCTTCCTCCAACAAGCCGGAACTCGTCGTCGTGGTCGAAAGCCCGGCGTCGGAGGCCAACATGCGCGCCATGTTCAAGGCGGTCGACGCGGTGCTGCGCGAAAATCCGGAAGTGGGCGCCTACAACCAGACGATCTGATCGCGAACGATCGAGACGGGGGACCTGTTCATGACCATCCGCCTGCACGAGGGCGACCTGCCGGACGACGCGCGGTTCGGCGCGTCGGTCGCCATCGACACCGAAACGATGGGGCTCGATCCCCATCGCGACCGGCTGTGCGTCGTTCAGCTGTCGCGCGGCGACGGCTCGGCGGATGTGGTGCGCATTGCGCGCGGGCAGACGCGCGCGCCCAATCTCGAGCGCCTGCTGGCCGATCCGGGCGTGACGAAGATCTTCCACTTCGCGCGGTTCGATATCGCCATTCTCTGCCGCACCTTCGGCTTCATGCCGGGGCCGGTCTATTGCACCAAGATCGCGTCCAAACTCGCGCGCACCTATACCGATCGCCACGGACTGAGGGATCTTGCGCGCGAGCTTGCGGGCGTCGACATGTCGAAACAGCAGCAGTCCTCCGACTGGGGCGCGGAGCGGCTGAGCGAGGCGCAACTCGCCTACGCCGCCGCCGACGTTCTCTATCTCCATCAATTGCGCGAGAAGCTCGACGCCATGCTGGCGCGCGAGGGCAGGGCCGGGATCGCGGCTGAATGTTTCGCCTTCCTGCCGGCGCGCGCGCGGCTGGACTTGATGGGCTGGGCGGAGAAAGACATATTCAGTCACGAATAAGGTTGCGTCTGCGCCTTATCTTCGCCAAAGCGCCGGTGTTGGTCCCCTTGAGGGGAGAGAACGGACGAAACCGACAGAAGACCTTGCGATGACCGATGTGACGCCGCCCTACGACGAGCGCGCGCCGTTCGCGAATTACGCGCAGCGGCCGACGGCTTTCGTCGACTCGCGTCGTCACAGCCAGCGCGTGCGCTTCCTGCGCCGGGCGATTGTCATCACCTGCATCTCGGTCGTCGCGCTCATCGGCTTCGTGCTGGCGTTCGATCCGTTGAACCGGCTTCAGCTCGGCTTTTCCATCGCCCGCGTGGGGCTGAGCGGCACCCGTATCACCATGGAGCGCCCGCGCCTGTCGGGCTGGCGCAACGATGGCCAGCCCTACGAAATCCGGGCGAAGGCGGTGGTGCAGGATACGACGCGGCCGAAAGTGTTCGAACTGCAGGAGGTCGACGCCCGGCTCGGCTCGGCGGACGGCTCCACCACGCGCATCGAGGCCGCCAGGGGCGTTTACGACGCCGGTCCCGACAGTCTCGATCTGACGGGACCGATCCGCGTTCTCAGCGACCGCCGCTACGACATGAGCCTCGAACGGGCGGCGGTGGACCTGCGCGCCGGCAAGGTGGTGTCGAACACCCCGGTGGTGGTGCGCCTGCCGGGCGCCGAAATCGAGGGCGCGGGGGCGACCTTCGTGGAGAACGAGCGCACGGTGACGTTCGAGGGCGGCGTGCGGTCCATCTTCTCCATCGCCGACAACGATCCGGCGGGCGCGAGCGCGCCGGGCGAGAGCGGAACGGGCCAAACCCAATGACCAGACGAAACGTCCTGCTTCCGCCGATGCTTGCAGCCACGCTTGCGGCGATGTTCGCCGTGGCTCCGGCCGCGCCGGCGCGCGCCGCCGGCATGCTGCCCGGCGCCTCGGCGAAGGAACCCTACAAGGTCGACGCCGCCAAGCTCGACTATTTCGACAAGGAACAGAAGCTCGTCTACACCGGCGACGTCATCGCGGCCCAGGGCGCGACCAAGGTGCGCGCCTCCGCCATGACCATCTATCTCGACAAGGCCGCCGCCGACAGTTCGCAGGCCTCCGTCCGCCGCATCGAGCTGAAGGGGCCGGTCACGGTCGTCCAGAAGGACAAGACCGGCACGGGCGATTCCGGCGTCTACGACCGCAAGGAGAACAAGTGGTACCTCATAGGCAACGTCACGTTGACCGAGGGGACCGACGTCACGCGCGGCGACCGGCTGATCTACGATCTGGGATCCTCGCGCGCGATGGTGGAGGGGGGGCGCTCCGGTCGGGTGCAGAGCGTGTTCACGCCGCGCGACAGCACGAAGCCGGCTCCGAAGAATTGAGCGTTGCGCGCCTCCGCGGGGAACGCTAGATCGATAGTGTTGTTCGAAACAATTCCATCATGGACAGTTGGCTGACCGGCGTCCCCGGCGTAAACGCCGGGCCCGGTCGACCGGCGCTCCAGCAGGCCGGTTCTCCCGTTGCACGCGCCCCTTGACCCCGCATCGTCTGGCCGCAGTCCGCTGGCGGCGGCGTTCGCCCGCCTGAAGCGCGACGGCGCGGCGATGTTCGGCTTCCTGCCCATCTTCGGCCGTAGAAGCGAGGCCGCGCCCCTCGCCGAGGCGCCGCGCGTCCGCTCGCCGTCGGTGCCGACGGAGGCCCATGTGCTGGGCGTCCACCATGTCGGCAAATCCTATCGCGGGCGTCGGGTGATCGAGGACGTGAGCCTCTATCTGCGGCGCGGCGAGGTCGTCGGCCTGCTCGGCCCCAACGGCGCCGGCAAGACCACGCTCTTTTACATGATCACCGGCCTCATCCGGCCCGACACGGGCCTGATCGAGATCGACGGCCACGATGTGACCGACCTGCCGATGTATCGCCGCGCGCGGCTCGGCGTCGGCTACCTGCCGCAGGAGCCGTCGATCTTCCGTGGCCTGAGCGTGGAGGACAATATCCGCGCGGTGCTGGAGATCAGCCAGCCGGACCCTGGGAAACGGGTCGCGGAACTGGAGTCGCTGCTGGAGGAATTCGACATCGCGCGGCTGCGAAAGGTCAATTCGCTGGCGCTTTCGGGCGGCGAGCGCCGCCGCTGCGAGATCGCCCGCGCGCTCGCCGGCCATCCGGCCTTCATGCTGCTGGACGAGCCGTTCGCGGGCATCGACCCGATCGCGGTCGCCGACATCCAGAATCTGGTGCGTCATCTCAAGAATCGCGGGATCGGCGTGCTCATCACCGACCATTCGGTGCGCGAGACGCTCGGCATGACCGACCGCGCCTACATCGTGCATGCCGGTCACATTCTGACCGAAGGCCCGCCCGAGGCGGTGGTCGCCGACCCCGCGGTGCGCCGGTTCTACCTGGGCGATGAATTCCGCATGTAGTCCGCGCCCAGCGGCCCGCGCGCCGGATTTTAGTGGATTTAACCATGCGGCTGAGGCGGTTCTTAACCGCGCCGGGCCAAATTGCCGTATTCAGATTGCGCCGGCCGCGCCGCCGCTCTACCCTTTACAAGCAAGAATCGGGCCGTAATCTGGGCGCGCGGTCGAATGGCCCGCGACCGGCTGCAAGGCGAGTAGCTGCAAGGCGAGTAATCGTATGGCGTTGACCACCCGTCTCATGCTGCGACAGGGCCAGTCGCTGGTGATGACGCCGCAGCTTCTGCAGGCGATCAAGCTGCTGCAACTGTCGCATCTGGAACTGGCGTCCTTCGTGCAGGAGGAGCTGGACCGCAACCCGCTGCTGGAGCGGGAGGACGAGGCCGCCGCGGCCGAGCCGGTCTCGGCCATCGACCGCTATGCGGCGGCGCAGGAACGCGCCTCCGCGCTCGAGGCGGCGGCCGCGACCGACTGGGAGCGCGCCGAACTGCCGATCGAGACGGGCGCGCTTTCGGCCGAAATGGGGTCGGATGTGTCCAACACCTTCGACGTGGAGCAGCCCGTGACAGCGACCGCTGGCGCCCCCGGCGACGACAACGGCCTGTCGCAGGCCGCCTGGACCGGTGCGCCGGGCGTGGGCGGCGGCGGGCTGGAGAGCCCCAATCTCGAAGCCTACGTGGCGGCGCGTCCGAGCCTGCCCGAACATCTCGAAGCCCAGCTTTCGGTGGCCTGCGCCGATGCGCGCGACCGGTTGATCGGCCGCGCCATCATCGAGGCGATCGACGAGCAGGGCTATCTGCGCGAGAGCGTGGACGACATCGCCCGGCGTCTTGGCGCCGCGCCCGCGCGGGTGGAGGCGGCGCTGGCGACCGTCCAGACCTTCGAGCCGAGCGGCGTCGGCGCGCGCGATCTGGCCGAATGTCTGGCGATCCAGCTGAAGGAGCGCGACCGGTTCGACCCGGCCATGCAGGCGCTGGTCGCCAACCTGCCGCTGCTCGCCAAACGGGATTTCGCGCAATTGCGCAAACTGTGCGGCGTCGACGACGAGGACCTCGCCGAAATGGTCGGCGAGATCCGCCGGCTCGACCCCCGGCCCGGCCGCGCCTTCGGCGGCGAGCCGGTCCAGCCGGTCATCCCGGACGTCGTGGTGACAGCGGCCGCGGACGGCGGCTGGAAGGTGGAGCTGAACACGGATGTGCTGCCGCGCGTGCTGGTCAACCAGTCCTACGCCGCCCGCGTCAACGCCGCCCGGCCGGACGAGGAAAGCCGCGCCTTCGTCGCCACCTGCCTCCAGAACGCCAACTGGCTTACCCGCAGCCTGGAGCAGCGCGCCCGCACCATTCTCAAGGTGGCGAGCGAAATCGTGCGCCAGCAGGACGGGTTCCTCGCCTATGGCGTGGAGCGCCTGCGTCCGCTCAACCTGCGCGCCATCGCGGCGGCGATCGGCATGCACGAATCGACCGTCTCGCGCGTCACCTCCAACAAATACATGGCCACCCCGCGCGGCCTGTACGAGATGAAATATTTCTTCACCGCCGCCATTCAGGCCGACCACGGCGGCCAGGCTCATTCGGCCGAGGCGGTGCGCCATCGCATCAAGCAGCTCATCGACCAGGAGACGGAGAACGCGATTCTGTCGGACGACGCCATCGTCGCCCGGCTGCGCGAGGCCAATATCGACATCGCGCGCCGCACGGTCGCCAAATATCGGGAGAGCCTGCGCATTCCCTCATCCGTCGAGCGCCGTCGCGAAAAGGCGACGCTTTAGACGGGCGCCCATGTGAATATCGGGAACGGCGCGCGCGGGAGCCGGCGGCGCGGTTGACTTCGCCCGGCGACGCTCATAACGGTTTGCCCGCTCCAAGCGCCCCCAACCGGGCGCTGCAGCTGTCGGTCGCATGCCCGGTCGTGCGACCCGGCGAGGGGCCAGACGGGGATTGAGATTTCGCGGTCGCGCGTCCATGTCCGCTTGAGCGGGCGCGCGGGCTCGCGCGAGGGCGGGGTCCGGCGGCGCGCATGCGCCCGGTCGGATGCCGGGGAAGAACCGAGGAACATATGTCGTTGCGGGTTTCCGGAAAGAACATGAACATCGGCGAGGCGCTGCGCACCCATGTGCAGGAGAAACTCGCCGTCGCCACGGGCAAATATTTCGACGGGTCGGTCAGCGGCCATGTGACCATCGCGCCCGAAGGTTCGGGGTTTCGCAGCGACTGCACGCTGCATCTGGCCTCCGGCGTGACCATCCAGGCCGACGGTCGCGCGCAGGAGCCCTACGCCTGTTTCGATCAGGCGGCCGAGCGGATCGAGAAGCGGTTGCGCCGTTACAAGAGCCGGCTGAAGGCCCACAAGCACGGCGCGCCGGGGGGCGGCGAGATCGTGTCGAGCTACGTGCTCGAGGCGCCGGACGAAGAGGTCGAGGCGCCGCACGACGCGGAATTCTCGCCGACCGTGATCGCCGAGACGACCACGCGTCTGGCCAGCATGACCATCGCGGCCGCCGTCATCGAACTCGATCTGACGGGCGTGACCGTCCTGCCGTTCCGCCATGCCGCCACCGGCAGGGTGAACGTCATTTATCGCCGCAACGACGGCAATATCGGCTGGATCGATCCGGCCGCCGAGGACCGTAACGGGTCGGGTAAGACGAGCGGCTGAGTGCGTGCGGCGCCGTTCCTGCTTCCGCGCGGGAAGCGGGAGCGCCGGCGCCGCGATGCGACGACAGCGCTCGATGGGATGGGCGACGATGCCGTTGAACGACCTTGTGACCCCGAACGCGGTGGTCCCGGCCCTCAAGGCCAACAGCAAGAAACAGGCGTTGCAGGAGCTTGCCGAAAAGGCCGCGCAGGTCTCCGGCATGGCCGCGCGCGACATTTTCGACGCGCTCATCCAGCGCGAGCGGCTGGGCTCCACCGCCATCGGCGCCGGCATCGCCATCCCCCACGGCAAACTGCCTAAATGCCCGAAGATTTTCGGCGTGTTCGCGCGGCTGGAGCGGCCGGTCGATTTCGAGGCGCTGGACGATGCGCCGGTCGATCTGGTGTTTCTCCTGGTGGCGCCGGAATCGGCGGGCGCCGATCATCTCAACGCGCTGTCGCGCATCGCGCGTCTGTTGCGCGATTCCAGGATCGTCTCCACGCTGCGCGCCACGCGCGACGCTTCCGCGCTGTATTCGATCCTCGTGCGCGATCAGGCGCCGAGCGCGGCCTGAGCGAACGTTCCGCCGGCGTGTCGTCGAAACGTCGCCGGTTTGTCATGGCGGCGTGAGGCGGGTGTGGCCTCTTCGTATGTGTCGCCAGGAGGCGACGCGACGATTCGGGACCCTCTCATGACCGCACAGAACGGCTTCGGCCGGTTGTTGCCTTTCCCCAAACGCAAGCCGCGCGCGACGCTGCGCGGAACGTTGCTGCGCGTCGGCGCGCTGGAATTGCGCATCGCCGAGAGCAAGAAGGAAATCCGGAAGGCGCAGCGGCTGCGCTACAAGGTGTTCTACGAGGAAGGCGCCGCGCGCGCCGACCGCACCGCCGCCCTCATCCGCCGCGACGTCTGCCGCTACGACAAGGCGGCCGATCACCTGATCGTGGTCGATCACGCCGCGGTGAACCGTCTGGGCCGCGTGAAGCCGAAAGTCGTCGCTTGCTATCGCATCGTGTCGCAGGCGGCCGCGGACGAACTCGGAGGTTTCTGTTCGGCGCAGGAATTCGATATCGCACCGCTCGTCGCCCGCCACGCCGACAAGCGTTTCGCCGAACTCGGCCGCGCCTGTGTGCTCAAGCAATGGCGCGGCTCGCGCGCGCTGGAACTGTTGTGGCGCGGCATCGGAATGTATGTCGACCATTATCGCATCGACGTTCTGATCGGTTGCGCGAGCCTGCCGGGCGTCGACCCCGCGCGCCACGTCCGCGCGCTGCGGTTTGTCGAAACGCGCGCGCGCGCGGCCGACGCCTGGAGCGTCGGTCTGCATGGCGCACCGCCTGCCGCGACGCACCCGCAGGAGCCGTGCGACGAAGCCGCATTGCGCGCCGGCGAGCGCGAGCTGCCGCCGCTCATCCGCTCATATCTGCGCTGCGGGGCGCGGTTCGGCGACGGCGTCTACGTCGATCGGCAGTTCGGCGTCACAGACCTGTTCGTCGTCATGCCGGTGGCGGAGATGGACCCGCGATTCTTCGGCCGGTTCGGCGCGCGAAAGAGCGCCGCCTGAGGGCCCGCGCCGCTCTTGTGTTGTCGTGGCGAACCTGTCCTTCTTCCGTCATGGAGGAAGGACATGGACAAGGTTCTCTACGAAAAGGACGGTCGCATCGCGCGCATCACGCTCAACCGGCCGCAGGTGATGAACGCCATCGACGACGAGGTTCCGCAGGCGCTCGCCGATTGCGTGGCGCGCGCCAACGGCGACCGCGGCGTGCATGTCATCGTGCTGTCGGGCAATGGGCCCGGCTTCTGCGCCGGTTATGACCTGACCTATTACGCCCAGTCGAGGGAGCGCCAGTCGTCCGACGACATCCCGCTGTGGGATCCGATGCAGGACTATGCGTTCATGATGCGCAACACCGAGTTGTTCATGTCGCTGTGGCGCTCCTACCGACCGGTCGTCTGCAAGGTGCACGGCTACGCCGTGGCCGGCGGCTCCGACATCGCGCTGTGCAGCGATCTGGTGGTGATGGAGGACAAGGCGCAGATCGGCTACATGCCCGCGCGGGTCTGGGGCTGTCCGACGACCGCCATGTGGGTCTATCGGCTGGGGCCGGAGCAGGCCAAGCGCATGTTGTTCACGGGCGACAAGATCGACGGAGCAGAGGCCGCGCGTATTGGCCTCGTTCACAAGGCCGTCGCGCGTGAGAATCTCGACGCCGAAGTGGAGCGGCTCGCCGAACGCATGGCGAGCGTGCCGATCAACCAGCTCATGATGCAGAAGCTGATGATCAACCAGGCGATCGAGGCGATGGGGCTGAGACACACGCAGATGTTCGCCACGCTGTTCGACGGAATCACCCGCCACTCGCCGGAGGGGTTCAATTTCAAGCGCCGCGCGGAGGAGGTCGGCTGGAAGGAAGCCGTCCGCAACCGCGACCAGGGGACCTGGGACTGGACGGAAAACCGGCCGATCAATCCCGGCGCCTGACCCGCCCGCTTGACGGCGCCGACCCGCCGGCCCCAAATACGCTCCGCCAAGGGGAGCCCCGTCAGGGGGCTGAGAGGCCGACAGCGCTGGGGCTCGCAAACCCGCCAGCGGCGCGGCGATCCTTTGAACCTGATCCAGTTCGCACTGGCGAAGGGATGGCCGCGAAGCGCTCCGCTTCGACCGTTTCCTCTCCCTGCGAACCTCTTGCGTCGCGGCGGCCCTTCCGGCGCCGGGCGGCGCGCCGTGAACGGAAGAAAGAACGCAGCCATGCGCGTATGCGTCGTCGGAGCGGGAATTGTCGGGCTGACCGCGGCCTTCGAACTGGCGCGCCGCGGCGCGACGGTCGATCTGTTCGAGCGGCGCGCGGGGCCGGGCGAGGGCTGTTCGTTCTACGCCGGCGGCATGATCGCGCCATGGTGCGAGCGCGAGAGCGCGGAGCCGATCGTCACGGAACTGGGACTGGAGGGTCTCGATTTCTGGACCAGGACCCTGCCGGTCGCCGAGCGCCACGGCTCGCTGGTCGTCGCCCCGCCGCGCGACCGGCCGGACGTGGTGCGCTTTTCCAGACGCACCAGCCATTTCGAGGAATGCGACCAGCGCCGTATCGGCGAAATCGAGCCCGACCTGGCCGACCGTTTTCCCTACGGCCTGTTCTTCGCGCAGGAGGCCCATATAGAGCCGCGCGCTGCGATGGCGGAGATCGCGCGCGCGCTCGGCAGTCTGCCGAACGCGACGCTGCATGTCTCGACCGAGGCTCCGGCGGCCGACGGTTACGACTGGACGCTCGACTGCCGCGGCTTTTCCGCGCGCGAGGCGCTGCCGGATTTGCGCGGCGTGAAGGGCGAGATGCTGGTGCTGGCTACCGACGAGCTGAAGATTTCGCGCCCCGTGCGCATGCTGCACCCGCGTCATCCGGTCTATGTCGTCCCGCGGCCGGACGGTTCCTATATGATCGGGGCCACGATGGTGGAGAACGAGGAGCCGGGACGGGTGACAGCGCGTGCGCTCATGGAACTGACGGGGGCGGCCTATACGCTGCATCCCGCGTTCGGCGAGGCCGAAATCGTCGAGACGGGCGCGGACGTGCGGCCGGCCTTTCCCGACAATCTGCCGCGCATCCGCGTGCGGGACCGGCGCATCCACATCAACGGGCTGTATCGTCACGGTTTCCTGCTGTCGCCGGCGCTCGCGCGGCGCGCGGCCGACATCGTGACGAAAGATGCGCGTTTTCCGGAGTTCGACCGATGAAGGTGCGGGTGAACGGAGAAACGCGCGAGGTGCGCGCGACCAATCTGGCGGCGCTGATCGCGGAGCTCGACTACGGCGAGGCGCTCGTGGCGACCGCCCGCAACCAGACGTTCGTGCGCGGCAAGGATCGCGCGCAGACGCAGATCGCCGAGGGCGACGAGATCGAAATTCTCACCCCGCGACAGGGCGGCTGACATGGGCCAAACCAACGACGACCCGCTGACCTTCTACGGCGAGCGGCTCGACTCGCGGCTGCTCGTCGGCACGTCGATGTACGATTCGCCCGCCATCCTCGCCGACAGCGTTCGCGCGAGCGGCGCGGAGGTCGTCACCGTCTCGCTCAGGCGCGAGGCCGGCGGCGCGCAGGCGGGCCAGAGCTTCTGGTCGCTCATCAAGAACCTTGGCGTGCGGGTGCTGCCCAACACCGCCGGCTGCCGCACGGTGAAGGAGGCGGTGACGACGGCGGAAATGGCGCGCGAAGTGTTCGAAACGCCGTGGATCAAGCTGGAAGTCATCGGCGAGGACGACACGTTGCAGCCGGACGTGTTCGGGCTGGTGGAGGCCGCGCGCATTCTCAACCGCGAGGGCTTCAGGGTCTTTCCCTACACGACCGAGGATCTGGTGGTGGCCGAAAAACTGCTCGGCGCCGGCTGCGAGGTGCTGATGCCGTGGGGCGCGCCGATCGGTTCGGGTCGCGGCCTCAACAACCCTTACGGCCTGCGCAGTCTGCGCGCGCATTTCCCCGGCGTGCCGCTGGTGGTGGACGCCGGCATCGGCGCGCCCTCGCACGCGGCCGCCGCGATGGAGATGGGCTACGACGCCATTCTGCTCAACACGGCCATCGCCAAGGCCGGCGACGCGGTCGCGATGGCGCATGCGTTCAAACTCGCCGTGACGGCCGGCCGCGAGGCGTTTCTGGCCGGCCCGATGGAGGCGCGCGACATGGCGAGCCCCTCCACGCCGGTATTCGGCCGCGCATTCACGTGAGAGGCGACGTGCTCGATCCATTTTATCCCATCGTCGACGATGCGGCCTGGGTCGCGCGCATCGTCGGCGCGGGCGCCAAACTCATTCAGTTGCGCGCAAAGGACATGGACGAGGCGCGGCTGCGCGCCGAAATCGCGCGCGCGCGCGACATCTGCGCGAAGGCCGGTTCGCAACTCGTCGTCAACGACTACTGGCGGCTCGCCATCGAGGCCGGCTGCGACTACGTGCATCTCGGGCAGGGCGATCTCGACGAGGCGGACGTTCCCGCCATCCGCGGGGCCGGCATGAAGCTCGGGATATCCACCCACGATCGCGCCGAACTCGACCGCGCGCTGTCGTTGGATCCGGATTATGTCGCGCTCGGGCCGATCTATCCGACGATCCTGAAACAGATGCCGTGGGCGCCGCAGGGCCTGGACAGGATCGGCGAATGGAAGAGGCTGATCGGCGCGCGGCCGCTCGTCGCCATCGGCGGGCTGACGGTCGAGCGCGCGCGCGCCTGCCTGAAGGCCGGCGCGGATTCGGCCGCGGTCGTCACCGACATCACGCGCAACGCGGACCCGGAAACGCGCACGCGCGAATGGATCGCCGCGACGCGCGCGGCGTGAGGCCGGTCCTTGTTGCGAGGAGCGGTGCGAAGCGATCGGGCGCCGGTACGCGACTGCGAACCACTTGCCTCCGCTCGCAACGGTGGCGTCGATCAGCTCAGGAAATCGCCCACGATCTTGTAATGCTCCGGCGTGTTCAGCGCCGGCGCGTGGCCGCAGCCTTTGATCTCCAGAAGCCGGCAGCGCGGATTCTCTTTCGTCATGCGCGTCGCCGCGTCCTTGAGCAGCAGATCGGAATTCTCCCCGCGCAGGCACAGCATGTCGCATTCGAGCGCGCGGAAGGCGTCCCACTGGTCGTAGTCGGCCGGCTGGTTGACGATCTGCTGCACCATCTGCGGATCGTAATGCGTGGTGATGCCGCCGTCGGGCAGGCGGCGCGCGGAGGTTTCGGTCAGGCGGCGCCATTGCGCGTCCGACAGCCAGCCGTAGGGCGCATAGACCTGACGGAAATAAGCCTCCAGTTCGCTCACGCGCGCAAAGCGCGGCGGCGTTCCGGCATAGGAGCGGATGCGCTCGATCGCCGCCGGATTGAGTTCCGGGCCGATGTCGTTGAGCGCCAGCCGTTTCATGCGGCCCCTCAGCGCGCCGGCGCCGGCGTGGATTGCGATGGCGCCGCCCATCGACGTGCCCACCCAGTCGAAGGTTTTCCATCCGAGCGCATCGACGAACGCGGTCGCAAGGCGCCCGTAGAAATCGACCGTGTACTCGTTCGCCGGATCGGGGCTCCATTGCGAAAGCCCGCGCCCGATAGTGTCGGGCGCCACGATATGGAACCGGTGACAGAGCGCCTGCGCCAGATCGTCGAAATCGCGGCCCGTGCGCGCCAGCCCGTGCCACATCACCAGTTTCGGGTTGTCCGCCGCGCCCCATTCCACATAGTGGATTTCGCGGTCGAGAATGGTTGCGTAGTGCGAACGCGGTCCGTTCATGGCTGGCTCTCCGCACGCAGTTTTCCGACGATGCCGGCAGGAAAGAAATAGACCGAGAGAATGAACAGCGCCCCCAGCCACAACAGCCAGCGGTCGGGGTTGAAGAAGCCGGCGATGAACGGAACGCCCGCCGCGTTCAGCGCGCCGAAGGCCACGCCCATCAGGGTCTGGAGGTAGTTCTGCGCCAGGACGAACACCGCCGCCCCCACGATCGCGCCGTAGAGCGTGCCCATGCCGCCGATCACCACCATCACCAGAATGTCGAGCATGATGGAGAAGGAGAGCGAGGTGTCCGGCCCTGCATAGCGCAGCCACAGCGCGTTCAGCGCGCCCGCGAGCGCGGCGAACAGGGCGGCCAGAACATTGGCGAGGGTGCGATGGCCGATGATGCGGAAGCCCAGCGCCTCTGCCCGGAACGGGTTCTCGCGGATCGCCTGCAGCACGCGGCCGAACGGCGACTGCACGATGCGCAGCATGACCAGAAACAGCGCGACGACCGTCAGGAACAACAGGTAATAGGCCAGAATGCGCCCGTTGACATCCACGCCGAACAGCGGCTGTTCGAGCAGTTTGTAGCCCGGCCGCAGCACCGCCGGAATCTGAAACGTGCGCCCGTCCTCTCCGCCTGTCAGCCAACTGAGTTGTGAGGCCAGCACCGCGAAGGCGGAAGCGACCGCCAGCGTCACCATCGCGAAAAAGATCGTCTGCACGCGCAGCGAGAACAGGCCGATGGCGAGCGCCAGCGCGGCCGCCACCACGAGGGCGGCGAGCACGCCCACGAAGATCGCAAGCCACCCCGCGCCCATCCCGTAGAGCGCGATGGCGACGCCATAGGAGCCGATGCCGAAGAACATCGTATGCGCGAAGGACACGATGCCGGTAAAGCCGATCAGCAGATCGTAGGAGGCCACCAGCAGCGCATAGACGCAGACTTTCGCCGCCACGTTCAGCGGTTTGGAGCCGGGAAACAGAAACGGCGCGAGCGCGAGCAGCACGACGATCGTGACCAGAACGGCCGTGAGAATGCGCCCGCGCGGAGCGCCGCCGGAGAGGATCATCATCGGCTGGTCACCGGATAGAGGCCGCGCGGGCGCCACAACAGAATGATCACCATCAGCGCGATGTTGGACACGAGCGCTATTTTCGGCGCCAGATAGCCCGCGTAATTGGCCGTGAGCGCCACCAGAACGGCGCCGATGAAGCAGCCGCCGACCGAGCCGAGCCCGCCGATGATGATGACGATGAAGGTCAGCACCATCATCTCGCCGCCGATGGACGCATGCACCTGCTCGCGATAGAGCGCCCACATCATGCCGCCGAGGCCCGCCAGCGCCGAGCCCGCCATGAACACGCCGACGAACAGCCGGTCGATTCGATAGCCCAGCGCCTCCACCATCTCGCGGTTTTCGACGCCCGCGCGGATCAGAAGGCCGATGCGCGTGCGCGTGAGCGCAAGCTGCAAGGCCACGAACACGATGAGGCCCACGACGACCGCGATGACGCGGTATTTCTCGATCGCCGCGCCGCCGACGAGGAACGAGCCGCGCAGCGCCGCCGGCACCGGCAGCGGAATGATCTGCGGGCCGAAAATCGCATACAGCAATTGCTCGGCCACGATCAGGCCGCCCATGGTGATGAGAATCTGTTTCAGGTGCTGCCCGTAGACCGGCCGCACGAACGCGCGCTCGAACGCGAATCCGACGGCGGCCGAAACCGCCATCGCGATCAGCGCGGTCGGAACGAGCGCGACCAGGTTGACGAGAATCTGGTCCGACTGCGCATAGACCGCGAGCGGGGCGAGCGCCACGACCGCGAGATAGGCGCCCACCGCCACGAACGCGCCATGGCCGAAATTCATTACGTCCATCAGGCCGAATACGAGCGTCAGGCCCGACGACATGGCGAATATCATCATGCCCATCGCCAGGCCCGCGATGGTGAGGGTCGTCCAGGTGGAGAACGAGCCGACGAACGGCAGCGCGGCGGCCGCCACGATCAGCGGCAGCAGCACCGGCCAAACGTCGGTCTTTTCGCGCGGCAGCGCCGCGCCGGTCTCTTCGATCGCGCTCATTGATGCGAATCCAGATTGAGGCCGAGCAGGCGGCGTTGCAGTTCGTCGTCGGCGGCAAGGGCGTCCATCGCGCCGGAATGGACGATCTTGCCGGACTCCATCACATAGACGTCGTCGCCGATGTCCTGCGCCACGCGGAAATTCTGCTCCACCAGCACGATGGTCGCGCCCGCGCGCCGCAGGTCCGTCAGCGCCTCGATCAGCGCGCCGACGATCGCCGGCGCAAGCCCCTTCGTCGGCTCGTCGATCAGCAGCAGCTTGTGGTCTTCCGCGATCGCGCGCGCGATCGCCAGCATCTGCTTCTGCCCGCCCGACAGGAGCCCGGCGCGCGACAGCCAGAATTTCCTGAGCGCCGGAAAGAAGCCGAAAATCCAGGCGAGCCGTTGTTCGTCGAGCGCGCCCGCGCGCGCGGCGAGCACCATGTTCTCCTTGACCGTCAGATCGCCGAACACGCCCATGTTCTCCGGCACATAGGCCACGCCAGCGCGCGCGATGTCGGGCGTCGCGCTCCTGTCGATCGAGGCGCCGGCGAAATTCACGGCGCCGGCGGAGGCCCGCCACAGCCCCATGATCGTGCGCAGCGTCGTCGTCTTGCCGGCGCCGTTGCGCCCGAGCAGCATGGTGGTGCGGCCGCGCAGCGCGACCAGATCGACCCCGTGCAGAATGTGGTAGCGGCCGATATGCGTGTGCACGCCCGACAGCGTCAGCAGCGCCTCGCTCATGCCGCCGCTCCCTTGGGCGCCATTCCGAGATAGGCTTCCTGCACGATCGGGCTGGCGATGACTTCGGCGGGCGCCCCGTCGGCCACGCAGGCGCCGTTCACCAGCACGATGATCCGATCGGCCAGCGCGCGCACCACGTCCATCTTGTGCTCCACCAGCAGAACGATTTTTTCCGTGTCCCGTTTCAGTCGCGCGATCAGGTCCAGCACCACCGGCGCCTCGTCCACGCTCATGCCGGCCGTCGGCTCGTCGAACATGTAGACGCGCGGGTCGAGCGCCATCATCAACGCCACTTCCAGCTTGCGCTGGTCGCCGTGCGGCAGGGCGGCGGCGGCGTGGCCGCGCTTGGCGGTCAGCGCCACGTCCTTCAGCACCGCGTCCGCGCGTTCGATCAGGTCGCGCCGTTCGGTCCACGGCCGGAGCATGTCGTAATGCACGCCGGCCGCCGCCTGCACCGCCAGCCGCACGTTCTCGGCCACGGTGAGGTTGGGAAAGAGGTTGGTCAACTGAAACGCGCGGCCCACGCCGCGCCGCGCGCGTTCGGGCGCGCTGGTGTTGGTGATGTCGACGCCGTCCAGCAGCACGGCGCCGGAGCTGGCGCGCAACTGGCCGGAGATGAGGTTGAAATAGGTGGTCTTGCCGGCGCCGTTCGGCCCGACGATGGCGACGAGTTCGCCCGGCCTGAACGAACACGATACGCGGTCGACGGCCGTATGTCCGCCGAAGCGGATCGTCAGATCGCGCGTTTCGAGCGCAACGCTCATAGTTCCCCCGGCCGCGTTCGTCGTGCGTTGGGCGAAAGGCGGGCGCGCCGCCTTTCGCCGGATGTCGTCAGCGCTTGTTGCGGATCGGAACCTGCATGTCCTCGATCTTGATTTCGCGCGTGAGTTCGGGAATCGCCCAGGCCACGTTCGGATCGACCTTGATCTTGAACGCATACATCGATTGCAGCGCCTGATGGTCCTCCTTGCGGAAGATCATCTTGCCCTTGGGCGTTTCGAACTCCATGCCCTCCATCGTGGCGATCAGTTTCTCCGTGTCGGTCGATTTCGCCTTCTCGAGCGCGGTGGCGACCGCCATCGCGGAGGCGAATCCGCCGGCGGTGAAGAAGTCCGGCGGCGCGTTGAAGCGCTTCTGGTGCTCGGCGACGAGCCAGGCGTTCGCCGGGTTCTTCGGGATGTCGTAATAATAATAGGTCGCGCCCTCCATTCCGGGCAGGCGCTTGTAGGCCGCCAGCGCCGGCAGGATATTGCCGCCGGTGGAGATCTCGATGCCGAGACGTTTCGGGTCCATGTCCTGCATCTTGGTGAGCGGGTCGCCCGCGCCGGCCCAGATGATCCAGATGATCTTGCGGCCGGGCTTGTCCTTCAGCGCGTCGAACAGGCGCTGCGCCGGCGCGGTGAAGTCGGTCGTGGCGACGGGCGCATATTCTTCCGCCACGAGTTTCGCGCCGGTCTTGGCGAGCGCTTCCTTGAAGGCGGCGACGCCGTCGCGGCCGAACGCGTAGTCCTGCGCGAGCGTGGCGATGGACACGCCCTCCTTGCCGATGGCGAGCGCGTTGGAAATGGCGTCCTGCGAGGAGTTGCGGCCGGTGCGGAAAATGTAGCGGTTCCACTTCTCGCCGGTGATCTGGTCGGCGACCGCCGGCTCCACGATCAGGATCTTCTTCTGCTCTTCGGCGACCGGCAGCATGGCGAGGGCCGCGGCCGAAGACGTCGTGCCGATGGCGAGCGCCACCTTGTCGTCCTCATAGGCTTCCTGCAGCATGGTCTTTGCGACGTCGGGCTTGGTTTGGTCGTCCTTCACCACCAGCACGATCTTCTTGCCGTCGATGGTCATCGTGCCCTTGGTGGCGTATTCGAGCCCCATGCGCAGACCCGTCTCGGTCTGTTTGGCGTAGGCCTCGAGCGGCCCGGTGCGGCCGTGAATGAGGCCGATCTTGATGTCCTGCGCGGCGGCGCCGCCGGTCAGCGCCGCGCCGAAGGCGGCGGCGAACAGAAGAGTGCGCATGCTTTTCTCGTCTCCCCGTGCGGGCGTTGCGCCCTGCGGAACGAGCATCCTATACGTCGCGCGCGCCGAACCGCTAGGCGAAATAGGTTCATAAACGAACTTTTCTCCTCTTTCGGCGGATCGGCGTAGTCTGCGGCGATGGACTTCGCCTATCCGCTCGTCGTCTGCGACGTCGGCGCCACCAACGCGCGGTTTGCGCGCATCGAGGCGCCGCACGGCGCCGTGTCGCCGCTCGTCCTGCAATCGACCGGGCGCGCGACGACATTCGAAGCCGCCCTGGACGACCTCGGCTGGTCGTTCCGTTCGCTGCTCGTCAGCGCCGCAGGCCCGGTGTCCGGCGCCCGCGCGCGATTGACCAACGCGCCATGGACCATCGATGGGCAGGCGCTCGCCCGGCGCTTCGCGCTGCATCGCTGTCTCGTGCTCAACGATTTCGAGGCGCAGGCGATCGCCCTGCCGCATCTTGGGCCGAACGGGACCCGCATGTTGATCGAGGGCGCTTTCGATCCTGCGAGAACCGCGCTCGTGCTGGGACCGGGGACCGGCTTTGGCGTCGCGGCGCTTGTCGCGGAGGGCGGACGCTGGCGCCCCCTGCCGTCGGAAGCCGGGCACATGCGTTTCGGTCCCGCGACGCGCGCGGAGGAGGCCGTCTGGCGCGCGTTGCCGGCCGAGCCGGTGGTGGTCGAGACGCTGTTGAGCGGGCCGGGTCTTGCGCGCCTGCACGGCGCGCTGGCGCAGGCCGAAGGCCGCGCGCCGGACCTGCGCGCCGCGCCCGCCATCGTGGCGGCGGCCCTGGCGGGCGATGCGTCCGCGGCCGCAACCCTGCGTCTGTTCTGGCGGCTTCTGGCGCGCATCGCCGGCGATCTGGCGCTGGCGTTTCTGGCCCGTGGCGGCGTTACGCTGGCGGGCGGCGTCCTGCCGCGCCTCGTGCCGTTCTTCGATGCGGCGGATTTCGCGAGCGCTTTCGCCGACAAGGGCGCGCGCGCCGACATCGCGGGGGCCGTTCCGGTTCGCGTGATCACGGATTCGCGTGCGCTGCTGGAAGGGCTGGCGGCGTTCGCGCGCGCGCCGCATCTCTACGCGCTCGACGCGGCGCGGTTCGTCAGCTCGCCGCGCGGGGCTTTTCCTGCGGCGCGATGAGCGCGGAGACTTCGGCGATCAGCGCCGCCGGCGCGAACGGCTTGACGAGAAAGAGATCGAAGCCGGCCTCCAGCGCCGCGCGCCGGTCGTGTTCGAACGCGTTCGCCGTCAGCGCGATCAGCGGCAGGCGCCATGCGCGGGCGCTGCGGCGCTCGCGCGCGCGCATTTCGCGCGCCGCCGTCAGCCCGTCGCAGCGCGGCATGCGAATGTCCATCAGCGCGGCGTCGAACCGGTCGTGCGATTCGGCCTGCGCGATGGCTTCCAGCGCCTCGTCGCCGTCGTGCGCGCGCACCACGTCCGCGCCCGCGCGTTCGAGCTGCCGCACCACGATCAGCGCGTTGATGTCGTTGTCCTCCGCCACCAGCACGCGCCGCCCGGCGAGCGGGCGGGCGACCGCGACAGGCTCGGCGGCGGGCGGCGCGGCCGGCCGGCTCGCCGCCGACAACCGCGCGATGAGCGAGGACTGCCGCACGGGCTTGACCAGCCATCCGTCGAAGGCGGCGAACAGGCCGCGATCCATCGCGCGGCGTTCGAACGGCGAGACGAGCACCAGCGCGCGTCGGACGCCGGCCGCGTGCGCGGCCCCGGCCACGGCGCGCGCGGTTTCCTCGCCCAGAGCGCAATCGACCAGAACCGCGTCGAAAGTTTGCGCGGCGAGCGCGGCGCGCGCATGCGCTTCGGTTTCGGCGCGCACGACCGCAACGCCGGCCGCCGTCAGCTTTGCGGCGAGATAAGGCGCCTCAAACGGCGAGCGCGCGACGATCAGCGCGCGCCGTTCCGCCAGTTCGGGAGCGTCGGCGGGCGGCGCGGGCGCGGCGGCCAACGGCAGTTCGACGACGAAGGTGGAGCCCGCCTCGCCCGAATGTTCGAGCGCGACGCGCCCGCCCATCCGTTCGGCGAGGGCGCGCGAAATGGCCAGCCCGAGGCCCGTGCCGCCGTGGCGGCTGGTGGAGGAGCCGTCGGCCTGTTCGAACTCGTCGAAAATCGTCGCGCGCCGCTCCGGCGGAACGCCACAGCCGGTGTCCTCGATGCGAAAGGCGATCTTGCCGTCGCAGGGAAAGACGCGCACGCCGACCCCGCCGGTCTCGGTGAACTTCACGGCGTTGCCGGCCAGATTGATGAGAATCTGCCGCACGCGGGCCGGATCGCCGATCAGTCGCGGCGGCGTGGCGGGATCGATGCGGCAGGCGATCTCCACGCCCTTGCCCTGCGCGCGCGGCGCGATCAGTTCGACCACGCCCTCGACCAGAGCGACGATTTCGAACGGCCGGTTCTCGAGTTCGAGCCTGCCGGCCTCGATCCGCGAGAAGTCGAGAATTTCGTCGATCAGTGTGGAGAGTGCGACGCCCGAGGTGCGGATGGCGGCAAGATACGATCCGGCCTCCGGCCCCAGCCGCATGTCTGCCAGAAGGTCGGCCATGCCGAGAATGCCGTTGAGGGGGGTGCGGATCTCGTGGCTGACGGTCGCCAGAAAGCGCGATTTCGCTTCGCTGGCGGCCTCGGCCCGGTCGCGCGCGGCCGCCGCCGCCTTCAGTTCCCAGATTTCGTCGCTCAGCCGTTCGGTCTCGGCCGCCGCGCGCGCCCGCGCCCCGCGCCACGCGACAAACCCGCCGGCGAGCGCGCCGGCGCCCAGCGCGGCAAGGACGAGACAGGTGACGAAAACGCCGGACATGAAAAACCCGCCCGCCGAACGCCGGCGGCCCGGCCACAATGGGGATTCCAGGTTGAGAAAGGCTTAGCCGTCCGCCCAGCGATCGTTTCCCGCAACGCAACCAAAGGCCCTCGGCCGTTGGTTCAGGCGCGACCGCGCCGCCGAGCTGGTGCGAGGAACCGAAGCGCCCGCCCTTTGCGGGCGTTTCCCGCAACGCAACCAACGGCCCTCGGCCGTTGGTTTAGGCGCGACCGCGCCGCCGAGCTGATGCGAGGAACCGAAGCGCCCGCCCTTTGCGGGCGTTTCCCGCAACGCAACCAACG
>CALMZV010000092.1 GCA_937870755.1 uncultured Methylocystaceae bacterium | reverse complement strand
CGAAGAGGACTTCCACCGGCTGATGTTCGACACGGAGGGTCTGTGATGCCGCGCGGCCGCCCTCGCAATTCCGCTGCCGCTGCAGCCGCACCTGCCGCACCGCGCCGCCGTGCGAACGGCCGACCGCAGGTTCCTTTCGTTCACAAGCTGGTTCTGAACCAGTGGCTGCTCTCGCTGTTTGATGTGAAGCGGTTCGAGCAGCTGGCGGAGCATCTTCGCAACGAGAAGCTCGAAGGCATGGACGAGAACAACGTCCATCACTTCCATCACGCCCTGACGGCGCAGCTTTTCAACCTGACCAAGCTGCCCACCGAATTGCTGCTGGAGTACGACCAGAACATCGTCAAGCACACCCAGCGCCTGAACGAGCGGCGCATCACGCGCGGCGAAGCGCCGATCGTCTGGAAGTATTTCCAGTACCTGACGCTGCTTTTCACCGAGATCTATCTTGATCGCTATTTCAGCGATCCGACTGCGCTCTTGAAGGCGATCAACGAGCAGGTCGCCGCGTGCAATGCCGACAAACCGGAGGCGGACCACATTGCGCCGTTCAAGGACGACGGTGAGGCGTGGTCACAGATCAACAAGATCGCCTATTGGAGCGCGACGGGCAGCGGCAAGACGCTGCTGATGCACGCCAATATCCTGCAATACCAATTCTATCTCGACAAGCATGGCCGACGCCGCGAATTGAACCGGATCATCCTGCTCACACCGAACGAGGGATTGAGCCAGCAGCATTTGCGGGAGTTCGAGGCGGCGGGCCTTGCGGCCGAGCTGTTCCAGAAGGACGGCACCGGGCTTTTCGCCGGGCAGCGGATCGAGATCCTCGACATCCACAAGCTCAAGGACGAAATGGGCGACAAGACCATCGCTATCGACGCCTTCGAGGGGAACAACCTCGTGCTGGTCGACGAGGGTCATCGCGGCGCATCGGGCGGCGAGGAAGGCGCCTGGATGCGCTTCCGCAACGCGCTCTGCGAGAAGGGATTCTCGTTCGAATACTCCGCCACCTTCGGACAGGCGGTGAAGGGCAATCGGGCGCTCACCGACACCTACGCGAAGAGCATCCTGTTCGATTACTCATACCGCTATTTCTACGGCGACGGGTTTGGGAAGGACTACCAGATCCTCAACCTCGACGAGGGCACTCAGGCGAACCATCTCGACGCCTATCTGGTCGCGTGCCTTTTGGCGTTCTTTCAGCAGCAGCGGCTCTTCAAGGAGCAGGGCTTCGCGTTCCGCCCGTTCAACATCGACAAGCCGCTCTGGATTTTCGTCGGTGGCAGCGTAACGAAAACGCTGGCCTCACGAGATGCCTCCGACATCATCGAGATCCTGAAGTTCCTCTCCCGCTACGTCTCCAATCGCTCCGCAAGCATTGAACGCATCGAGCGCGTCCTCAATCAGGGCCTCGTCACCGCCGGGGGCACGAACCTGTTCGCAGGCCGCTTCACCTATCTGAACACGCTCGGCCTCTCTGCCGCGCAGGTATTCGACGAAACGCTTGCGGTCCTGTTCAACGCGGCAGGTGGCGGCGCTCTCCATGTCGAGAACCTGAAGGGCGCCACCGGCGAGATCGCGCTGCGTGTCGGCGACAACGAACCCTTCGGCGTGATCAACGTCGGCGACGACGCCAAGCTGGTCAAACTGTGTGAAGACAATGGGATCGCGACCCAGGACAGCGAGTTCGCGGGCTCCCTCTTTCATGGGATCAACACGCCGCAGTCGACCGTCAATCTGCTGATCGGCTCGAAGAAGTTCACCGAAGGCTGGAACAGCTGGCGGGTGAGCACCATGGGCCTGATGAATGTCGGCCAGACCGAAGGCTCCCAGATCATCCAGCTCTTCGGCCGCGGTGTCCGGCTCAAGGGCTATGGCTCTAGCCTGAAGCGCAGCGGCAAGGCGCAATTGCCCGATGACATCGAGCGCCCAAAGCATATCGGAGTTCTGGAAACCCTCTCTATCTTCGGCATTCGGGCCGACTACATGGCCCAGTTCCGTGACTTCCTCGAAGAGGAAGGGCTGCCGGTCAATGACGACCGCATCGAGTTCATGCTGCCGATCATCAAGAACCTGGGAACCCAGAAGCTGAAGATGATCCGCCTCAAGAACAGGATCAACGGCGTCAGCACCGAGTTCGGCGACGCGTTCCGGCGGTTGGGGCCAATTCCCACGCTGTCGAAGCCCGATCCAGCCAAGGAAGAAGCGACCGCTTACCTTCAGAAGAACCAGGTTGTCCTGAACTGGTATCCGAAGATACAGGCCATGAAATCGGGCGGCGTCTCCGGCGGTGATGTCGAGGCAGCACCGAACCAGGCCCATCTGGACGCGAGGCACATCGCGTTCCTCGACCTCTACCGGCTCTATTTCGAGCTTGAGCGTTTCAAAGCCGAGCGCGGCTGGTACAATCTCAACCTGTCTGCAGAGGGCATTGCCGATCTGCTTGGCGATCAGAGCTGGTATCAGCTGCTGATCCCGGCCGAAGAGCTGGCGTGCGACTCCTTCGAGAAAGTCCGACTTTGGGAAGAGATCGCCCTGTCCCTGCTGAAAAAGTTCACCGAGCGCTACTACACGTTCCGCAAACGTGAATGGGAGTTGCCGCATCTCGAGTTTCAGGAGCTGGCGGAGAACGATCCCAACTTCCCCAAGGGCCGAGATGAAGACGGCGAAGGTTACTACCGCATCCTCCTCGACCGGTCGCAGGAAGAGATTGTTACGAAGCTCACGGAGCTGAAGGACCTGATCGAGAAAGGTGATCTGAAGCCGTGGGAATTCAGCGGCATGAAGGCGATCTGGTTCGGGCGGCATCTCTATGAGCCGCTTCTGTATCTCGATCAGAACATTGTCGAGGTCAGTCCGGTTCCGCTCAACAAGGGCGAGCGAAATCTGGTTGAGGACGTGAAGTCATTTCATGACGGCACGCCAGCGTTTTTCGCTGACAAAGAGCTCTATCTGCTGCGCAACCTGAGCAAGGGGCGCGGCGTCGGGTTTTTCGAAGCCGGCAATTTTCATCCAGATTTCATCCTCTGGCTGATTTCGGGCGGCAAGCAGTTCATCGCCTTTGTCGATCCTAAAGGCATTCGGAATATCGGGTTCAACGATCCCAAGATTCAGTTCTTTCAGACCATCAAGGATATTGAACGCCGCCTTGGCGAGCCATCGGTGACCTTAAGCAGCTTCATTGTCTCGAATACGCCCTCACACGTCATGAGATTACTGTGGGCCGTCGACAAGCCCGCGATGGAAGCACGGAACATCCTATTCCAAGACGAAGACAAGGCGACCTACGTCGGCAAGATGATGGAGAGACTAAGCGAAATGAAGGCGTCATTGACGGTCTGATCGTCGCGGTATTGGAGAGGACGTCATGGTAACAGAAGCGATTGCGCGCCCTTCCTGGTTTGTTGGCGCGGCGTACAATCGGACCGAAGATCAGACGCCGAGATTTGTCGCTGAGGGAATCTGGGAAAACGGCTACGACGACGGCAAGTATGGAGATCTCGTGCGCGCAATGCGGCCGGGGGA
>CALMZV010000091.1 GCA_937870755.1 uncultured Methylocystaceae bacterium | reverse complement strand
GGCAGTCGTGCCTCGATAGCTTTCAGGACCAGTCTGTTCCGCTCCGCCGCAAGGGCGCGAAGCGACGGCTCCTGAACGTCTCCCCACAATAGAAGAAGGTAGCCTTCCGTTCCGGCACCGTCACCCATACCGGCGATGAGGTCCTTGAGCATCGCCCACAGCGGATCGAGGCCCTTTTCGGGACTCGCACCCGCGAAATAGTCGCGCACCTCCTGCGTGTTGCGCTCCATGACCTTTAGATGCAGCGTCGCCTTGTCTTTGAACCGCTGGATCAGTGCAGCCCGCGAGATGCCGACCGCTTCCGCAACATCGGAGAGGGTGAAGGCCGATGGACCTTTCTGAAGAAGGATGCCTAGCGCGGTATCTAGAATGAACTCATCGCTATGAAGTTTCGGTCTCGGCATATCTTCTTTTCTACTGCTCGCTTGAATGATGGCCCCTACAATAGCCGGCATCCAGCGTGAGATACACGGGGCATGATAGATACCGGATGAAACACGCGTATGTGCTAAAGGCCAAGGTCATGCCTTCGCCCCAACTGCCACGACACCGATCCGCCCTGCACGACGCCAGTGATCTCGCGGCCGAGCTGGCGGTCGATCACCGGCCGCCACGGGACAAGCGTGAACTCATGGCTCTTTTCCACCACGGCGAACTTGCCGCTCGATAGCTGAACGGTCCCGGTGAACTTGCCGCTGACGTTCTCGCCGTCCGTGGCGGCACGGAACGGCAACCCCTTGCCCTCGGCCATCTCCGCGCCAATGCGGGCAACCTCCCGCTCGCGCAAGGTGGCGAGAAGGCTGCGCCGGTAGAAGATGCGGCCGTTCCGTGCTCGGGTGGCATCGCCCTGTTCGATGTGATGCTCGCGCCGCTGGTCCATCGCCTCACGCACCTGCTGGCCGAAGCCGGCCGGCGCAAGGTCGGCCGTTTCGCCATGGACCAATCGCCGGTCCAGCCATGTCGTGCCGTCCGATCCGATCTGCTTGCCTAGATCGACCGGGGAAAGGATGCGAACGCTGGCCTGCCGGTCACGGCCGGCGTCATAGGCGGCGGCGCGGCTGACCAGATCATCGGGGATGCGCCATTGGTCGGCGTCGATCCTCTCGACGATCCCGGCGCGGCGCAATGCCTCCAGTCGCCGGACATGGGCATCGACATAGCCCTCATAATCGCCGCCCGGAACGCGGCCCTCGAACTTCGCCTGCTCCAGATGGCGGCTCGGACGATAGATGCCGTCCTCGGTGATGGCGGCAATGGCGCGTTCGGACGGTCGGGCGGTCGCCTCGGCCGGGCCGATCTGGACGACGCTGCAAACGCGGGCGTCCTCCAGCCGCTCGGGCGCGATGCCTGCGATGTGGTGCGTCCTGCCGTCGATCCCGTCCACCACAATGGTCAGGTTCTCGCCCAGCTCGTCCGACAGGTGCTTGTCCACGACGCGGCCGACGATGGGTGTCTCTGGCGCTCCGTCATGGATTTGAAAGCTCATGGGATCGCGTTCGCCTCCCTGCGGGCCGAGCGCCTTCTGCATGGTGCGGATAATGTCGCCGCGCTCGCCCAACTCGCGCAGGGCCGGCTCCATGTCCTTGCTCAACTCCCAAACGCCGGGCGCGTGCTCGGTCGCCAGTCCCATCTTCTCCAGCTTGGCGAGACGGCGCAGGCGTAAGGTGCGCTCGAACTGGCGGCGCGGTGCGGCCGGTTCATGGCGCAGGTCGAGGAACCGGGCATCGGCTTCCTCGGCCATGGCGCGGTCAATCCGGGTGAAACGGTCCTGGTCTATCTCGGCCGACAGCTTGCGGGTCTGCTCGATTTCGGTGACGGGGCCGAGTTCCAGACTGGCAAGCTCGCTGGCGCGCTCCCGTAGGCCGTTGGCGAGGTAGTCGCCATTGATGATTAGATCCTCGCCCATCTCGTCGCGGCCGTTGACGATGACATGCACATGGGGATGGCCGGTGTTGTAGTGGTTGACGGCGACCCAATCCAGTTTCGTGCCGAGGTCGGCTTCCACCTGTTTCATGAAATCGCGGGTGTAGGCCGTGAGGTCCGACAGCTCCGCGCCGTCCTCGGGCGAGACGATGAATCTGAATTGGTGGCGGTCGTCCTTGCCGCGATCAAGGAAGGCGTCGCCATCGGCGCGGTCCTCGGTCGCCGAATAGAGCCGGCCGCGCTCGCCGTCGCGCGAGGTGCCGTCACGCTGGACATAGCGCAGATGCGCGCGGGCACGGCCGCCCTCCCATGCGGCCCGGACGCTGCGCTGCTTGACGATGACGCGGC
Organism: uncultured Methylocystaceae bacterium; assembly: GCA_937870755.1. Classification (GTDB taxonomy): domain Bacteria; phylum Pseudomonadota; class Alphaproteobacteria; order Rhizobiales; family Beijerinckiaceae; genus JAJXWB01. The sequence continues at coordinate 553 of CALMZV010000091.1, read as the reverse complement.
GGCTGCCCGGCTGGCGATGATGCCAATGGCCGGAGATGTTGCGGGCGCGCACGAAGCTCGCGCCCCGGCCGCGCTTCACGCCCTTGCCGCTGGCGACCACGGCACGGGACCGCCCCGGCGATGACGGGCGAGCGGATGACGGCATGGAAGGATCGCGGGAGGCGGCTGCCTGATGCTGCCGGGTGATCTTCTTGACCTGCGTGAAAAAGCTCTTGGTCTTGCCGGCCTTCGGTGTGTCGGATCGGATACGGCCCGGCTTCGGACGGAAGCGGTTTTCATCGTCGGCGCTCATGGGCGCGACTCCTGATAAAACCACCGAAAAACGGCTGATATGGGCCTATGGTGCCGCTCGAAACCCAGCAAAGCCAAGGCTTTGTGCGAAATCGCGGCACGCGGCCCCTCAAAACCATGGTGCCGGAATCGGTCGCCTAACCAGTGTGCAGACAATAACAATTTCCAGAAGCGGCCCGACATGGTGCCGTCTTCTTTAATCTTGCCCTCCGCCCTTTCTGTCTTTTCTGCCCCTCCTGCCGGGAATCCTGCCGGGCGCAAA
>CALMZV010000090.1 GCA_937870755.1 uncultured Methylocystaceae bacterium | reverse complement strand
GAGATCAGATAGGCGAAGACGCCGACGAACAGCGTCTTCTTCACGAGGCGGGCGATGATGTCGTCATCGGCGCCCCAGCTCCAGAACAGGGCGGCTAGCGTCACATCGATGACGATGAGCGTGGTGGCGATGAAGGCGACTTCCCCGCCGAGCAGACCGAAGCCTGAATCGATGTAGCGGGTGAAGACGCCCAGGAAATTGTCGATGACGCCGGTGCCGCCCATGTCAGTGCGACCCCGGACGCGCGGGCTCTGGCTGCGTGACCGGAGCGGTTTCCTTAACGATCGGCTCCGGGGCGGGCTCAGGCGCGATCGAGGCGGACGGGGTCGGCGCCTCCGGCGCGGCCGTCTGTGGCGCCTCCGCGTTCTGGCGCAGGAAGCGGTCGCGGTTGGCGGCCCAGACCTTGAGGCAGGCGGGGTCGTGGGTCGCGGCCTCGCCCATATCCCGGCATTGACGGAGCAGGCGTTGCAGGGGATCGGCATTGCCCTCCGGCCGGAGACCCAGCGCGCGGACCTCCGGCTCCTCCTCTTTCCGGGTCAGCTCGATGACGGTGGCGGTGATGGCGACGCCGACGAAGACGACGGCCCCGAGCCGGGCGAACATTTTGCCGTCCATGGCGATCGCCCCCGCTCAGTTCCGGTTGTTGAACATCTGGGCGTTTCCGGGCTGGTAGCCCGAGCCCGGAGTCAGGAAGCGGCGGCGCTGTTCACGGCCCTGTTCTGCGGCTGCCGCGCGCTCCGCTTCGGTCAGCATCTGCGCGCGTCCGTTCGCCGCGACGACAGCGGTAAGATCGGCGAGCTGCTGGGCCTGAAGCGCGAGGAGCTGATTGCCCGCCTGCGTCGCCTGCAGCGCGCCGGTCGCGCCCTGGCTCTGGCCGACGAGCGCCGACATCTGCGCGCGGTTGGTGTCGATGTTGCCGACGACACCGGCTTGCACGCGCATTGCGTCCTGCAAGCCGCCGACGGTGTTCTGCCAGCGCGAGCGCGCATCGGAGACGAGCTGCTGATCGCTCGCCGACATCGAGACGTTCCCGTATTTCTGCTGGAACATCTGGTCGATCTTCTGGACGTCGTAGGCGATGTTCTGCGCCTGGCTGAGAAGCGCTTGAGTCTTCTGGACCGACTGCTGCAACTGCTGGAGCGCTGAGAACGGCAGGCTCGTCAGGTTGCGTGCCTGGTTGATCAGCATCTGCGCTTCGTTCTGGAGCGACGTGATCTGGTTGGTGATCTGCTCCAGCGCGCGGGCGGCCTGAAGGACATTCTGCGCGTAGTTCGTCGGGTCGTAGACGATGATGGCGTGAGCGGGCGTCGCCATCATGGGCGCGAGCGCGACAGGGGCGGTCAGCAGCGCGGCAGCAAAACGCGCAGCGCGGGAATGGTGCAGTTTCATGTCAATTCTCCTTGGTGTTGAGGGTAGGAACGAGATCCGCCGCCCAGCCGACGTCGCGGTGGTGCAGCCAGGCGGTGAGGAAGCCGTCGCGCCCATGTTCGGCGACGATGCGGGCGATGGCCGTCTGATCGGTCTTCGCGGATGCGGCGCAGAGCGCGAGCGCGACGTCGGACAGGCCGAGTTCGAAGAGACGATTGCCGCGACGGGACTGGCAGTAGTAGTCGCGCTTGGGCATCGCCCGCGCGATGATCTCGATCTGGCGATCATTGAGGCCGAACCGGCGATAGATCGCGGTGATCTGCGGCTCGATCGCCCGCTCATTCGGCAGCAGGAGACGGGTCTGGCAGCTTTCGATGATGGCCGGAGCGATCGCCGAACCGTCGATGTCCGACAGCGACTGCGTGGCGAAGATGACGCTCGCATTCTTTTTTCTGAGCGTCTTCAGCCACTCACGGAGCTGGCCGGCGAAACCCTCGTCGTCGAGCGCAAGCCAACCCTCATCGATGATGATCAGCGTCGGCGAGCCGTCGAGCCGGTCATCGATGCGATGGAAGAGATAGGCAAGGACGGCGGGCGCCGCGCCGGTTCCGATCAGCCCTTCGGTCTCGAACGCCTGGACGGAGGCCGAACCGAGATATTCATGCTCGGCGTCGAGCAGGCGACCGTAGGGACCGCCCACGCAATAGGGCCTGAGCGCCTGCTTCAGGTCGTTCGACTGGAGCAGCACGGCGAGGCCTGTAAGGGTCCGCTCCTCGACCGGCGCGCTGGCGAGCGAGGTCAGCGCCGTCCAGAGATGTTCCTTCACCTCCGGCGTGATGGTCACACCTTCGCGGACGAGGATCGCTACCAGCCAGTCAGCGGCCCAGGCACGCTCCGGCACATCATGGATGCGCGAGAGCGGCTGAAGGCTGACGCTGTCGGAAGCGCCGTCGCTGAGATCGCCGCCGAGATCGTGCCAGTCGCCCCCCATCGCGAGGGCTGCGGCGCGGATGGAGCCCCCGAAGTCGAAGGCCACGACCTGCGAGCGCGCATAGCGGCGGAACTGAAGAGCCATCAGCGCGAGCAGCACGGACTTGCCCGCACCGGTCGGGCCGACGATCAGCGTGTGGCCGACATCACCGACATGGATGGAAAGCCGGAACGGGGTCGAGCCTTCGGTCTTGCCGAAGAGCAGTGGGGGAGCTGCAAAGTGCTCGTCCCGTTCCGGTCCCGCCCATACCGCCGAAAGCGGGATCATGTGGGCGAGATTGAGCGTGGAGATCGGCGGTTGCCGAACATTGGCGTAGACATGGCCGGGCAGCGAGCCGAGCCAAGCGTCGACCGCGTTGACGGTCTCCACCATGGCAGTGAAGTCGCGGCCCTGGATGACCTTCTCAACCAGCCGCAACTTCTCGTCGGCCGCGCGCGGATCGGCGTCCCAGACCGTCACCGTCGCGGTGACATAGGCCATGCCGGCATAGTCAGCGCCGAGTTCCTGCAACGCCATGTCGGCGTCGGCGGCCTTGTTGGCGGCGTCTGTGTCCACGAGTACGGACGCCTCGTTGGTCATCACCTCCTTGAGGATTGCCGCGATCGACTTGCGCTTGGCGAACCATTGCCGGCGGATCTTGGTCAGCAGTTTGGTGGCATCGGTCTTGTCGAGCAGGATGGCGCGGGTCGACCAGCGATAGGGAAAAGCGAGCCGGTTCAGCTCGTCGAGCAGGCCGGGCGTGGTCGCGGTCGGAAAACCGGTGATCGTCAGGACGCGGACATGCTGATCGCCAAGCCGGGGCTCGAGCCCGCCGGCGAGCGGCTGATCGGCGAGCAGCGCATCGAGATAGATGGGCGTCTCGGGGACACGGACGCGATGGCGCTTGGTCGAAACGCAGCCGTGGAGAAAGGTCAGGGTTTCGGCGTCATCGAGCCAACGGCATTCGGGCATGAACGCTTCGACCAGGTGCAGGATGCGGTCGGTGCGATCGGCAAAGCCGGTCAGCGCCTCACGCGGGTCGATCCCCGACGTCTCGCGGCCCTCGTAGAGCCAGGTTTCGGCACGCGCGGCGTCCTCGGCCGGCGGCAACCAGGCGAAGGTCAGGAAATAGCTCGACTCGAAATGCGCGCCCGCTTCCTCGAAATCCGCCTTGCGCTCGGCATCGACCAGGGCCGAGGCGGCGTCGGGAAACTTGCTGTCAGGGTAGCGGTTCGACGGGTGGCGCTGCGCCTCGACGAAAATCGCCCAGCCGGAGCCGAGACGACGGAAGGCATTGTTGAGGCGCCCGGCGACGGCGACCAGCTCGGCAGGGACAGCCGAGTCCAGATCGGGGCCGCGGAATTGCGCGGTGCGCTGAAAGCTACCGTCCTTGTTAAGGACAACGCCGGAGCCCACCAGCGCCACCCAGGGCAGGAAATCGGCGAGCCGGCTGTTGCGGTTGCGGTATTCGGCGAGGTTCATCATGGCGGCGCCCTCCCTCAAACCGCGAGATGCGCGGGGATACGCAGGTGACGGCGCACGACGTCGACGAAAAGCGGATCGCGCTTCGCTGCCCAGACGGCCGCGACGTGGCCGATCGCCCAGATCGCGATGCCGACGAGCCAGAGGCGCAGGCCGAGCCCGACAGCGCCCGCGAGTGTCCCGTTCATGATGGCGATGGCGCGCGGGGCGCCGCCGAGCAGGATCGGCTCGGTCAGCGCGCGGTGGACCGTGACCGTGAAGCCCGGAACGTCCTGATCGGCGGCGCCCACCATCAGACCAGCGCTCCGCCGCCGAAGCTGAAGAAGCTGAGGAAGAACGAGCTGGCCGCGAACG
>CALMZV010000089.1 GCA_937870755.1 uncultured Methylocystaceae bacterium | reverse complement strand
CAAACGAAGGATCCGTCCCCATGAGCATGATTGCGTCACCTGTTCCCGAGCCCGCCCCTTTTCCGGCAGCTCTGGCTTCATCGACACGAAGCTCCGCCATCCTGGCGCTCGACCTTGGCACGACGACGGGCTGGGCCAGCCGGATCGGTGGCATCGTGCACAGCGGCACGGTCTCCTTCCGCCCCAGCCGCTACGATGGCGGTGGCATGCGCTATCTGCGTTTCCAGCGCTGGCTCGACGCTCTGGCTCACGACGGCGGCGGACTGGGCACCATCTACTTCGAGGAGGTGCGTCGTCATGCGGGCACGGATGCCGCCCATCTCTACGGCGGCTTCCTCGCCACTCTGACCTCATGGTGCGAGCGCGAACAAGTCGCCTATCAGGGCGTCCCCGTCGGCACCATCAAGCGCTTTGCCACTGGCAAGGGCAACGCAGGCAAGGACGCGGTGCTGACCGCCATTCGCCTGCGCGGGTTTCGACCGGCCGATGATAACGAAGCCGACGCGATCGCGCTCCTGCTCTGGGCCATCGAAACCGAGGGAGGCGTGCGATGACGGAATGGACACCGAGCCTGGTCGAAGAGCGGCTAGCTGAAGCAGCCTATGTTCTCAAGCGCCTGCCCGAGGAGAAGGTGCAGGGCTATTTCAGCACCTGGCCAACCATGCTGTACGAGTTCAGCGATCTCGTCGGCCAGGAGCCGAAGCCGATGCGCGTGTTGCCATCGCCCGCCGCGATCAGCCGCATGGAGGAGACACTCAGCTGGACCGTGGGTCTCGACCCGATCGACGGCAAGATCATCTGGATGCGTGCCTACGGGGAACGCTGGAAGACGATCTGCTGGGCGGTCGGGCTTCAGCGTTCTGCCGCCCACCAACATTGGATCTATGCGCTGTGCGTCATTGCCTGGCGTCTCAACCAGCGCCGCGTGCCGAAACTGCGGTCGAGACGCTATGTGATCGAGATGGTGCGACAGGTCTGCGACCTCCCCGAGCTGGAGCGAGATTGATGTCTTGTCCGGACGCTGTACGGATGATATGCTCGAAAAACAACATTCGAGGCTGCATCTGCGATGGCAAACAACAAGCGAGAGCAAAAGCGTGAAACGAAAGTGCGGGGTTCGCTCTCCGTGAAAGGGAATTTGACCACCATTGCCTACCACGTTCTTCCGGCGAAGAAAGGTGGTTGGGAAGTGCGCAAAGGTGGTGCAGATCGCGCTACTGGGCACTTCTCGACGAAGGAGGAAGCGATTTCCCGTGCCAAAGAGATTAGTCGGTCATCAGGTTCAGAGTTAAAAATTCACTCTTCCGACGGCCGCATTCGGCAATCTTATGGCACTCCCGATGAGTTAGGATCGGAGGCTTCGAAGACGCAGAAGTCCGAGCGCATCGAGGTGCGCACCACGCCAAGCATGAAGGCGCTGCTGCAGCGCGCCGCAACGTTCTCTCACAAGAACGTCACCGAGTTCATGCTTGAAGCAGGGATCAAGGCTGCCGAAGAAGCGCTGCTCGATCGGCGGGTGTTCCGCCTGGATGACGAGCAGTGGCAGGCATTCCAGACCGTGCTCGACCGTCCGGTGACGCACAAGCCCGCCTTGGCCAAACTGCTTTCGGAAAAGAGCGTCCTTGAGTGACGGCATCAAACGAAGCCTATTCGGCGATCGAGAAGCTCGACGCCTCGCACGAGGTTGACGCATTCGATTGCGGCAAGGAACCCCTCGACCTGTTCCTCAAGCGCTATGCGCTGGTCAACCTAAAGGCAGGCAGCGCACAGACCTACGTCGTCTGTGGCGAGGGACGGCGCGTTGCCGGTTACTACAGCCTCACCTACGGCGCAGTTGAACATGCCGACGCTGCAGCTCGGGTGAGCAAGGGACTGGCGCGCCATCCGATCCCGGTCATGCTGCTGGCAAGACTGGCGATCGACAAACGCGAGCAAGGGCGTGGTCTGGGCAGAGCCCTGCTGAAGGACGCCCTGCGTCGTACCTCGCAGGCCGCTGACATCGCCGGGATGCGGGCGCTGCTCGTGCATGCCAAGGATGACGAGGCGCGCGCTTGGTACGAAGCCCTCAACTTCGAGAGCAGCCCGACTGATCCCTACCACCTCTTCCTGCTCTTGAAAGACCTGCGAGCTCTCCTCGGCGCGTGAAGGAAGTGAAACGAAGCATTGCGCAAGATGTCCGGCGGACACTTTTCGCTGAGACGAAACCGGCTGTGATGGGCTAGTTTGCAGCTACCCTCGGGAGAGGCGCGCGCCAATTCGACGCCCGAATACGCCCAATTCGGCCTGAGCCGCTGATTTCTTGGTTCCTTCCCGGCCCCTATCGTATGCGGGAGGGCGCGGCGCGAAACGTCGCTAGCGCCAGGCCGGATTTTTTGGGAAGCCACCCGGAGTCCAGCGCCTTTCATGGCCGCTCGGAAGTCCCGACGAACACAAGCTTTTTTGCCTTATGACGCCTGCCATGCCTGGACCCTTCGCGGAGTCCGGCTCGGCATCCGGCATCCAACGGCAATCGACGACGACACGCCCAGCCATCACCGGACATCATGACCCTCAGCTTCGCCCCCGAAGCGATCGAGACCTGGCCGCTCGACCGCCTGCGCCCCTATGCGCGCAACGCCAAGACCCATGGCTCGGACCAGGTCGCCAGGATCGCCGCCAGCATGGCGGAGTTCGGCTGGACCGTCCCGGTGCTGGTGTCGAGCGATGGCGAGGTCATTGCCGGCCATGGCCGGATCATGGCGGCCGCGCAGCTCGGCCTCACCGAAGCGCCCGTCATCGTGCTCGACCATCTGACCGAAGCGCAGCGTCGCGCCTACCGGATTGCCGACAACAAGCTGACCGAACTCGGGGCTTGGGACGATGCGCTGCTTTCCGGCGAGCTTCAGGAGCTCGTCGCGGAAGATTTCGACCTGTCGCTGATCGGCTTCTCCGATGGCGAACTCGACCGGCTGCTCGCGTTGGAACCGGGCGCCGAGGCGTCCGACGGAACAGGCGTTGCCCCTGTTGTGATCCCTGAACCGCCGCGCAATCCGGCATCTCGCCTCGGCGATCTGTGGATGCTGGGCGATCACCGGCTGCTCTGCGGCGACGCTACCTTCGCTGCCGATGTCCGCCGCCTGATGAACGGCGAGCGCGCGATCCTGTTCGCCACGGACCCGCCTTATCTCGTCGATTACGATGGCTCGAACCATCCGACCCGCAACAAGGACTGGTCGCCGTCCTACGGCGTCACCTGGGACGATTCGAGCCAGGGCGCCGAGCTTTATGACGGCTTCATTTGCGCCGCCATCGACGAAGCCATCGCCGAAGATGCCGCCTGGTATTGCTGGCACGCCTCGCGCCGTCAGGCGATGCTGGAAGCCTGCTGGGAGAAGGCTGGGGCCTTCGTGCATCAGCAGATCATCTGGGTGAAAGACCGCGGGGTTCTGACCCGGTCGCACTACCTCTGGAAGCACGAGCCCTGCTTCATGGGCTGGATCAAGGGCAAGCGCCCGCCGAAGGTGGCCGAGGAAACGCTGCCGTCAACTTGGGCGCTGCCGAGTTTCGCCAAAGACGACCGGCCCGATCATCCGACGCCGAAGCCTCTCGACGCGTTCGGCATCCCGATGCGCCAGCATGTGGCGCGCGGCGGACTTTGCTACGAGCCGTTTTCCGGTTCGGGATCGCAGATCATGGCAGGCGAAGCCAATGGCCGCCGTGTCTTCGCGATGGAGATCAGCCCGGCCTATGTCGATGTCGCCATCGAACGCTGGCAAGCCGACACCGGACGCGAAGCGATCCTCGACGGCGACGGACGGACCTTCTCGGAGGTGAGGACCGGGCGGCTGGGCGAGACCGCCTATGGTAAGGACCCGGCCGCATGAAGCAGTCGCCCGTCATGTCGCTGGTCGAGTCCCTTGCCAACGTCGCGGTAGGCTATGGGCTTGCAGTCGTCACGCAGATGCTCGTCTTTCCCCTGTTCGGGCTGCACACGACACTTGCCGAGAACATGACGATCGGCGCGATCTTCACCGTGGTGTCGATCGGCCGATCCTACTGCCTGCGAAGAGTATTCGAGGGACTGCGCGTGTACCGGGAGAGCAAGGAAGCCGCCGAAACTTGACCTCGACGGCCGCGTAGTGGTCGAGTCAGACGATCCGGTAAACCCGCCCGCGCGCTTCAACCTTTTCCGATGTGACATCAAGCCCGAGCTTCTTCTTGAGTGCACCGGCAATCGCGCCGCGCACCGTGTGCGACTGCCAGCCGGTGACGGCTGTGATTTCCTCGATGGTCGCGCCATCTGGCGCACGCAGCATGGCGATCAGCGCGGCCTGCTTGGTCCCGGCGCGAGGCGTGCGCGTCGAAGATCCGTGCTCCGAAGCTGCATCCGGCGCGCGATCCTCCGGCGGCGCTTCTGTCGCGCTCGCGGGCGCGGTTTCGGCTTCATCCGGCTCGATGCCGATGGCGGCAAGGCCAGCGTCGGTGGCGACCAGCGTCGTGCCGTGGCCGTCGCCGGTTTCGCGCCAGACCG
>CALMZV010000088.1 GCA_937870755.1 uncultured Methylocystaceae bacterium | reverse complement strand
TGTCTCGACGCGCAGGAGATCGTTTTCCCTGCGCAGCGTGACGAGCGCCTCCCTAAGTTCCTCGGAACCTTCCATGACGGCACTCTTATTCCCCGAAGGCGACGGCCGAGATCATCAGGTTGCCGTGGGCATTTTTTCCTAGGATCGCCCCTTGTTCGCCGAAGGTGAAGCATCCAAGGAATGGCTTACCCTGGAAATTCTCGGTGACGGCGCGGGCCACCCGGGGCATTTCTTCACCAACCGCAAGCATGCAGCCACCACAATAGACGACCAGCCCACCTGCAAGGCTCGATTCACCACCGGGAAGCATCGCGGCGGCGGCGGCGGACACCTTGCCAGCACGGCTGATCAACCGCGTGCGCTCGCCCTTCATGCTGTAGAGCCGCGTACCCTCTTCGATGGAAGCGAAAGTCGAAAGGGCGCCGTCGGCGAGGATCTTGTCCGGGTGAATCAAGAGATAGCTGGTGATGCCCTCGATCTTGCCGACATCGATGCCGACCGGGTGCATGGTCGTATTGGCCAGGATGTTGCCGCCGCTCTCCAGCTTGTCCTCAAGCGCTCCACCGATCCAGCGATTGTAGACCTCGGCCGCCGGTTCCCCGTCGATGGAGATGATCTGCCGCCCGCACGACTGCGTGACAACGCCGCTGTCGCCAACAGGATCGTAACCGATGCGCGTGACGATCCCGCTTTCGCCGCTCGGCTCATAACCGCCCTGGAAGGCGAACCCGATCCCGCCGGAGGAGAACAGGACGCCGACCACGAGCCCGTCGTGGATCACACCATCCGGCCCCATCTGTCGCCATTGCCCGCCGACATCGTTGTCCGCCGAACTGCCGCCGATGATCGGACATCGATCGCCGACAACACGGCGGAGGCCTTCAATGACCGCTTCCTCCTGGCCGGGTGTCTGGTAGACCCAGATCAGTTCGGGCAACTCTCCGGCGCAGTCGGCATTTTCCAGGGCGGCATGCAAGGTTCGTTCGGCGCAGTCGGCGGCGTCGCCATGGAGTTGCGTGGCAGCCGTACCGTAATTGCCCAGCGGATCATCGAGCACCAGCAGTCCGATAGAGCGAGAACCGGCGAGACCATTCTGGCTCATGACGCCGTTGCAGGAGGTTCCTCCCAGGATCGCGGCGCGCTCGAAACGGGCACGCAGGAAGTCGAAGATCGCGTCGTCCTCATGCTCGGCATCGTAGAACACACAGACGAAATGTGCCCCGGTGGGGGCCTCGCCCACGGCGTGAGCCAGATTCGCAATGGCTTGCGCCGTTGTGTCGCCGGTGACGGCGAAAGATTGCAATGTGGTCATTTTGAACCTTACATCGGAAAGTTGCCGTTTCTTACAGGTAAGCCGTTCCGGTCAATAATTGAGGTGGTTCTGGAGCATGGGGTAAATTCGACCGTGGTTTCCGGCCAGAGTCAGAATGCGGGTTCTGGCCGGGGAAAATGCCGCTAGGCGGAATCGTCAGACCCCGGTCAGGCGGCCCGTACTTCGGTGAGGAAGCGGTGGATCTCGTTGCGTAGCACGCCGGCCTGCTCGCCGAGCACGGTGGCCGCCCTCAGCACGTCGCTCGATGCCTGACCTGCCTCGCGCACGGCGGTGCTGACCTCGACGATCGAGCCCGACACCACGGCCGTGCCCTCGGCGGCGTCGTGGACGTTGCGGGCGATATCGGACGTGGCCTGCTCCTGGCCGGTGACGGCGTCGGAGATCTGCGAGGCGACGGCATGCATGCTGTCGATGGTGCTGTCGATGCCGGAAATGGCCTCGACCGCCTCGGTCGTGGCACCCTGGATCGAGCGGATCTGCGAATCGATCTCGGCGGTGGCCTTCGATGTCTGGTTGGCGAGCTGCTTCACCTCGGCGGCGACCACGGCGAAGCCCTTGCCCGCCTCGCCCGCCCGCGCCGCCTCGATGGTGGCGTTGAGCGCCAGGAGATTGGTCTGGGAGGCGATGTCGGCGATCAGGCCGACGATCGAGCCGATCTTCGACGTCGCTTCCGACAGCAGCCGCATGCGCTCGCTGGTGTGGCGGACGCCCTTGAGCGCGGCGTCGGAGACCTCGGTCGACCGGGTGACCTGGCGGGTGATCTCGCCGACCGACGACGACAGTTCCTCGGTGGCCGAAGCCACCGACGACACGTTGCGCGAGGCGATCTCGGACGCCTCGGCGACGGCCGCCGCCTGACTGCGGGTCTGCTCGGTCGACACGGTCAGCGTGTTGGCCGACGTCTCCAGAGCCTGGGCGGCATCGGCCAGCTTGTCGACCACGCCGGAGACCAGCGCGTCGAATTCGCGCGTCAGGCGGTCGAGCGTCGAGCTGCGGACCTGTTCGGCCTCCATCAGCCGAAGCCGGTTTTCCTCGGCGGCAAGACGGCTGCGCTGGACGTCGCGGAAGCTGTCGACCGACCGGGCGATGCTGCCGATCTCGTCGCGGCGGTCGACGCCGGCGATGGCGGCATCGACGTCGCCGCTCCTCAGCCGCTCCATCGAGGCGGCGAGGCGCATCAGCGGTCGCACCGTCGAACGGGCGACGAATACGGCGATGAGGGTGAGAACGACCAATACGGTGCCAAGTTCGACGACGAGATCGATGGAGCTGGCCTTGCGAATGGCATTGAGGTCCTGCACGTGGAAGCCGGTGCCGACCATCCAGTCCCACTGCGGAACGGCCGTGGCATAGCCGAGCTTGAGCGTCGCCTCCTGGTCGCCCGGCTTCACCCAGTAGAATTCGTAAGGTCCGCCGCCGGCCTTGGCCGTTTCGATCAGCCCGGCAATCAGCCGGTTGCCCCGCTGGTCCTTCAGGTCGATCAGGTTCTTGCCCTGCAACTCCGGCTTGGCCGGATGCATCAGGTTGACGCCCTGCATGTCGTAGATGAAGAAATACTCGTCATCGCCGAAGCGGATGTTGCGGACGGCATCCATCGCCGCTCCCTTGGCGTCCGCCTCGGTCATCTCGCCGCGGGCGGCGCGGTCGCGGAAGCCGTCGATCACCGTCACCGCGATCTGCATGTTGTGCTTGAGCTCGACCTGCTTCTGCTGCAGGAGCTGCCGGTCGAGGTTGAGAAGCGACAGGACGCCGACGGCCAGGACGCCGATCACGGCCGCGACGACGAGGATAGCAACACGGCCGGTTATGCCGATGTTCCTGACGGGATTAATGTGCATGCCGACATGCTCCGGTAGGGTGGTGCGATTGGGACCACCCGCCGGCGAATGGCGGCGTTGTGACAAGCTGGTGGTCGGAACGGAGTGACGGGGAACAGATCCGGGGCGTGAAGGCGGAAGCGGCCGCGTTCGGCCGGCATGCCGAGGGATGATAGCCGTTGTCACGCATTGCAGGTCAATGCCTTGCACAGGGAACGCCAGAATAGCTCGCCATTCAGTCACACTGGTAATTTTGTACAAAGAGCTTTAAAAATGGTAACTTTATCATAGTTATAAATACGTATGCGAGCGAGCCGGGGCGGGACCATTCGCCGTCCGTTGCACGCTTCCCGCTAGGCCGTTCGCCTGTGCATAGCGGGACGAGTGGCGTCATCGGGACTGCCGGCAGCGACGGACGGCGGTCTCATCGGCGGCGGAAAGGATTTGCCTGCTCGCGCACGGCGTCCGGCCGCGTCATAGTCGTCAACGACGCGCTCGAACAAGCTCACCAGATCGGGATCGAGCTTGGTCCCGGCCATCGACTTCAGAATGGCGTAAGCTTCCTCGGGCTTCTTCGGCGACTTGTAGGACCTTTTCTCGACGAGGGCGGCAAAGATATCGCAGATCGTCAGGATGCGGGTCGGGTCATCGATTCCGGCGGCCGTGGCGCCATTCGGATAGCCGGTGCCGTCGAGGTATTCATGATGGTCGCGCGCCAGACGGGCGATCTCGCCGGCCGTTCTCTCTGTTGATTTCCGCGGAGAACTGACCCGGGCTTTCCACCGAGAATTGACCCGGCTCGATGATGGCGGGTCGGTCAGGTGGTGGTCAAGTTCTTCATTTTTTCCTTTGCTGGTTTGGCGGTGTCAATCGGCGAGCAATCTTGACCCCGGATCGGCGTTGAACTTTGGGTCTGACTCACTTTCGATGAAGTTCGCTGGTCCGATCCGTGTTGGTTCGAGAAGGAATCAGCGCCATGGATCAACGACTTCATGCTCGTGATGCGGTGCCGGCCGGCTTCATCGTGGAACGCGTAACCGCGGATAAGGATCGGATTGCCTTCACCCTTCGCGGTGCCACCCATCGAGCGCATTGCCCGCTCTGCGCTTGCTCGACCGGCCTTGTCCATAGCCGGTATCGACGCCGTGCCGCCGATCTTCCCATCGGCGGCCGCGCCGTCGTCCTCGACGTCATCGTTCGACGATTCCGTTGTGAGGATCCCGCTTGCCCGCGTCGGATCTTTGCCGAGCGTTTCGCTGACGGTGTGCTCGCCCCTCGCGCACGCCGGACCGGGCGTCTCGATTTCCTCGTCAGGCACCTCGGTCTGGCACTCGGCGGCCGACCGGCGGCCCGGTTCG
>CALMZV010000087.1 GCA_937870755.1 uncultured Methylocystaceae bacterium | reverse complement strand
GGAAGCGAAGCGGCTGCCGCGGCAGCATCTCGCCATAGACCGCCGAGATCTGGTGTGGCAGCGGATCGACCAGGCTCGTGTGGATCGCCAGATACGGGTCGAAATAGTGCGCCAGCTTGATGCGGTTGGCTTCCGTCACCAGACGCAGCAACGCGCCGTCGGCGTCGAACGACCAGGCCCGCCCGCTCTGCTCGACCTCAAGCCGGTGCTCGTCATCCCGATAAAGAACGGCCTCGGCCACCGTGCCATTGTGATCGCGAAAAACGACGCTGATCGCCTGATCGCCGATCCAGTCCACCGAGATCACATGCACGGCCTGCGCCGAAGCAATGCCCCGCACGGATGCGCCGTTCTTTATTTCCTCAAGCCTTGCCACCATCAGTCGGCGTCTCCCGATATTCTCATAGCTGAAGCTCCGCCTTCTCAAGCGCGGCTTCAGTTTCTTTGCGATTTATTGTCACGATATGCTGTGTATGGGCGCTCTGTTTCGCGGCGTCACCAAGCAAACCGAGCCGCTTCAAAACATAAAAGAGCATCGCGTAGCGGACCGAGAGCACACCGTTTCCCTGATCCAACCCATAATCTTTTGCGACGACCTTCTTCTGGCTCGCCGTAAGCCCCGGATGCGGGCCTATGATGACATCGAAATAGTTGTTCCAGAGCCAGTCCTGCTCGCCCGGAACGCCCGGTTCGCCCTTCGCGCCAACGTCGAGGATGCGCGGCAGCAGGAAATCCTTGAACTTGTGCTCAAGATGGCAATAGGCGCGCGTGTGCCAGCGGAAGCCGTCATAGCCGAAGGCGTGCGGCGTGATCCGCCGCCAGATTGGATCGGGCCGCACCTTGTTCATCGACTGGTAGAAGACGTCGACAGAGACGCCCTCGCGGCTGGCGTCGAGAATCTTGCGCAGAACCCCGATGTCGATGTCTCGCCTGGGGGTCAGTGCGACATCGGCGCTGGGAAGCGCCGCAATCCACGAATCGCTCGCGGGCACGGCGCCTTCGGCGACCGAACGAAGCTGCGAGAGATAGATGTAAGGGTCCGGCTCGAGGAAGCGCAGAACGAACTTTTCGGCGGCGACATAGCGCTTGGCGCGGGTGTCATATTCCATGTTTCCCGGCGCACGCTCCTGATAGAGCGTCAAATCCTTGGACGCCTGCGGCACCGACACGTCGAACGCCTCAACGAGGTCGGCCCGGTTGATCGAGCCTTCCCAGAACAGCCGGAACTCGATGAACTCGAGTCGGCGCCCTACCCCCCATTTCAACGCCGCCGCGGCCTCTGCCATTGCTTCCGCCTCGCATAAGTGAGCATAAAAACTATATGGACAAACCATCATAGTCCGTGTAATTATTATTCCCATTAAGGGCTTTCGTCAATGGGCGATTGGACACGGGCAAGGGGCCAGACAATGCACCAGCACAGCTTCAAGCGTCAGACCGCCACTCCTGCGCCAAGCCTTGAGCAGAACCCGGAAGGAGGGCGGCCATGACCATCGCGCACCGTTCCACTCTGGTCGTTCACGGCCGCCTCGCCATGCGGGAGAGCCGGCTGGCGGCGAGCCGTGACGGTCGTCACGGCCTTCAGATCATGTCGTTCGAGCAGGCCGCCGTCCGGCTGGCCGGCGGCTTTGTCCGTCCTATCGATGACGAGAGCCTACGCGGGGCCATCCAGGCGGTCCTACCCGCCACGCCGATGGGCGAACTTGAGAGCATCAAGGATCTTCCCGGCATGATCGACGCAGCGGCCGACACCCTGCACAAAGCCTGGCGTGCGGGCATCGATCTTGCCGCACGCGCGGGCGACCATCCGCGTCTCGCCGCTATCGCGCGCTTGGAAGCAGCCGTCCTCGAACAGCTTCCGCCCGGCATGATGCGGCCTCTCGACATCGTTGCAGCCGCGACCGCCCGCATTGCTCATGCGCCAGCGGTCCTCGGCCTGATGGAGATCGTCGGCCTTACCGAACTCTCGCCCTGCTGGCGGTCGCTGCTCCAGGCCCTCACCGTGCATATCCCCGTGCAGTGGACGGCCGGCCCGAGGAGCGTTCCCGCATGGCTGGACGGCACCGGCGTCACGGTCGCGCGCGCACCGGCGCATGCGCCGGGAATCAGTGCCGCCAGCGCGGCGACGGCCTATCACGAGGCCATTGAGGCGATGCGCTGGGCGCGCAGCCTGCTCGCCTCGGGCGTCCCGGCTTCGGAGATCGCCATCGCGACCGCCTCGCCCGCCGACTATGACGATCATTTCCTGGCCCTGCGCGCCGACGCCAACATCGACCTGCACTTCGTCCACGGCGTCCGCACCGTCACCACCCGCGAGGGCCAGGCGGCCGCAGCACTCGCCGACATCGTGGTCCGCGGCCTATCGCAGTCGCGGCTACGCCGCCTCGCGGCGCTCTGCCGGGACAGCGAGCCCTTCGAGTCCCTGCCCGAAGGCTGGCTGCGGGTCCTGCCGACCGATGCGCCGCTCTCGACGCAGGGCGCCTGGAACCGCCTGCTGACCCGGTTGACGCCGGAAGACTGGCCCGACGGCACCGACCATGCTCCGGCGCTGCGCGCAGCGGTCGAAATCCTAGCGAAAGGGCCGGACGGCGCCGGCGAAATCGGAGAAGCCTTCCTCAAGGGCCGAGCGCTCGCGATCTGGCGCAAGGCGCTGCTCGCCGGCCCCGCAGCCTCGATCGACGCGACGCTGGAAACCCTGAAGCAGGACGACGGGCTGGAGGCGTGCGTCTGCGTCGCTTGGATGCCCGCCAGCGCGCTCGCCGCGTCGCCCCGCCGCTTCGTGCGGCTCCTCGGCCTCAATTCCTCTCGTTGGCCGCGCGGGATCGCCGAGGACCGCCTGATCCCGGATCACATTATCTCGACCCCGGTGCTCGATCCGCTGCCGGTCAATCTCGCCGACCGCCGCGACTTCGAGACAATCCTCGCCACGACGGTCGATACCGTCGTTCTGTCGCGCGCCCGGCGCGATAGCGACGGGCGTCTGCTGGGGCGTAGCCCTCTGCTCGCCGGACGCGGCGACGAAACCTATCTGCGCCGCAACGCGACGCCAGCGCACGCCTTCAGCGAGA
>CALMZV010000086.1 GCA_937870755.1 uncultured Methylocystaceae bacterium | reverse complement strand
AGCGTTTCTGGCGTCAGCGTTCCTGGCGTCCTGTGCGCCTGTAGTGGGAGATGAACCATGGCCAAGTCCGCGCCCAAGGGCGTTTTGACGATCACAACCCGAAACTATTCCTCGTGGTCGTTGCGCGGGTGGCTGATCTGCAGGATGGCCGGCGTGGCGTTCTCGGAACGGATTCTGGCCGCCGACGATCCGAACGCGCGCGCCGAACTGCTTCACCTGTCGCCCTCCTTCCTCGTGCCGAAGCTGGAATACGACGGCATGGAAGTGTGGGATGTGCTGGCGATCGCTGAATTCCTGAATGAAATCAAGCCAGAAAGCCATCTTTATCCGGCCGACATGGCCACCCGCGCCCACTGCCGGGCAATCTCGGGCGAGATGCATCAGGGTTTCGTGAACCTGCGTTCGGCGCTGCCGATGAACTTCAAGGGCCATTTCCCGAACTTCAAGATCTGGGCCGGCGTGCAGGGCGACATCGAACGCATCGTCTCCATCTGGCGCGGCTGCCTGCGGGCCTATGGCGGGCCGTTCCTGTTCGGCGCCGCGCCGACGGTCGCCGACGCCATGTACGCGCCCGTCTGTTCGCGCTTCGCCACCTACGACGTGCGGCTGGACCAGGACGTGGCCGCCTATCGCGACCACATTCTGGCCTGGGCGCCGATGCAGGAATGGGCCAAAGCCGCCCAGGCGGAGCCGGAGGAGCTGGAGGAGCTCGACGTCGAGTTCTAGCCGCTCAATAACCGACCGCCGCCGTGCCGCGCTGCCGGCTGTCGGCGACGCCCGTGAGAAAAACGCCCGCGCGCTGGATGGTGGAGGTGGAGCCCATCGTCTCCGTTGGAACGATGCGGTGCCCCTTCTCCCGCAGGATGGCGAGCGTGTCCGGCGACAGGCCGCGCTCCACGCGCAACTCGTCCGGCAGCCACTGGTGGTGGAAGCGCGGCGCAAGCATCGCCTCGGCCGCGTTCATACCGTGATCGATGAGGTTCGAGAGCGTCTCCAGCACGGTGGTGATGATGCGCGGCCCGCCGGGCGAGCCCGTGACGATCTCGACCGCGCCGTCCTTCATCACGATGGTGGGCGTCATGGAGGACAGCGGACGCTTGCCGGGCGCGGGCGCGTTGCGGACGCCGCCGATAAGGCCGAACGCGTTCGCGGCGCCGGGCCGGGCGGCGAAATCGTCCATCTCGTTGTTCAGCAGCACGCCCGTTCCCTCCGCCACCAGCCCGACGCCGTATGAGAAATTGAGCGTGGTGGTGAGCGCCACGGCATTGCCCGCCGCATCGACCACCGACAGATGCGTCGTCTGATCGCCCTCGAACGGCGCGGGGTCGATCGCCTTGATGTCCTGCGCCGGTCGGGCGCTGTCGGGCGCGATCTGGCCGGCGAGTTTGCGCGCATAGGCCTTCGACAGCAGGCCGGCGGTCGGAACCGCGACGAAATCGGGATCGCCGAGCCATTCCGCGCGGTCGGCGAACGCGAGTTTCATGGCCTCCGCCATCGTGTGGATGGTCGCCGCGCCGCCCGCTCCCATGTCGCGCAGCGGAAAGTTCTCCAGAATGTTCAGAAGCTCGACCAGATGCACGCCGCCCGAGGACGGCGGCGGCATGGAGACGATGTCGCGCCCGCGATAGGTTCCGCGCAGCACGGGCCGCTCGACCGGCCGATACGCCTTCAGGTCCGCTTCGTCCATCGCCCCGCCGGCCGCACGCACGGCGGCGGCGATGCGCACGGCGGTCTCGCCCTCGTAGAAACCGCTCGCGCCGTCGCGCGCGATCCTTTCGAGCGTGGCGGCGAGATCGGTTTGCACGAGCCGTTCGCCCGGCCGCAGCGCCCCGCCGTCGGCGCGAAAGAAAATGCGGCGGCTGGATTCGAACCGCCCCAGCCGGCGTTCCGCGCGCGGCAGGGAATCGGCGAGATCGTCGGCGACCTCCACGCCCTCGCGCGCCAGGCGGATGGCGGGCGCGACGAGATCGGCGCGCGTGATCGCGCCCGAGCCCCAGCGCGCATGGGCGTGGAGAAGGCCGGCGACCGAACCGGGGGTGGCCACCGCCAGCCCCGTGTCGCGCGATTTCGCCGGATCGGCCGCTCCGTCCGCGTTCAGGAACATGCCGGAACTGGCCGCGGCCGGCGCGGTCTCGCGAAAGTCGAGCGCGATCTGACGGCCCTGCGAGGCGAGATGGGCGACCAGAAATCCGCCGCCGCCAAGATTGCCCGCGCGCGGCAGCGTGACGGCGAGCGCGAAGGCGGTCGCGACCACCGCATCCACGGCGTTGCCGCCGCGCCGGAGAATGTCCACGCCGATCTCGGCCGCGCGCCGCTCCTGCGCGACCACCATGCCGTTGCGGGCGACCACCGGCAGCACGCGCGCCGAATAGGCGATGATCGGCGGGCCCGCATCGGCGCCCGTCGCATCGGCGAGCGCGGGCGCGGGCGCCAGCGCGACAGCACACAAGGCGGCGCAAACCACACGCCGGACCATGCCCATGGACGCCTCCATCGTACGAGGCTTGACCGCCGCGCGCGGCGAGGCGAGCCTTGCGCAAGCATCGCCCCGCAGCATGGCGCAATCGACAGTCTTCGCAACCCGCATCGAACCTGACCATGTTCGATATCGACACGCTCTTTTCCGCCGCGCGCGCGGCCCGCGCCAACGCCTACGCGCCCTACTCCCGCTTCAAGGTGGGCGCGGCGGTGGTCGGCGCGTCGGGCCGCATCTACGCCGGCTGCAATGTCGAGAACGCCGCCTATCCGCAGGGAACGTGCGCGGAAGCCGGCGCGCTCTGCGCCATGGCGGCCGCCGGCGAAACGCGCATCCTCGCGGCGCTGGTGACGGCGGACGCGCCGTGCGTGACGCCCTGCGGCGGGTGCCGGCAGAAGCTGGCCGAATTCGGCGGGCCGGCCACTCCCGTTCATTGCGCCGATCTCGAAAAAATCGTCGCGACCTTTTCCCTCCAGGACCTGCTGCCACATGCATTCGCTCCCGACCATCCGCGCGCCGATGCGGGACGCTGAGCGCATGACGCCCGCCGCACAGGCCCAGGCGACGATCGCGGCGCGCGGCGTACGCGACCCGGTCGACGTCGCGATCGTGCTCGACGGTCGACTCGGGTCGGTCGCCGATAATCTCGAAGGCGCGATCGTCATTCCCTATGCCGAGCTGCCGGGTTTCGACTGCATCGTGGGGGCGCGCGACGGCGCGCTCGCATTCGTCAAGCACGACGCCGCGCATGTCGCCTACATGCTCGGGCGGGCGCATTATCACGAGACAGGCGATTTCGCAGCGATGGCGACGCCGCTCGAAACGCTGGCGCTCCTGGGGACGCAACAGTTCGTGCTGACGGATCTCGTCGGTTCGGTGCGCGCCGACTATTTTCCGGGCAATCTCGTGGTCGTGTCCGACCACATCAGTCTCGGCGGCGCCAATCCGCTGATCGGCCAGGCCGACGGCGGCGGTTACGTGAACCTGACGAGCGCCTACGACGGAAAGCTTTCCCACAGGCTCAAACGCGCCGGCGCGCTCAGCGGCGCGCCGCTGCACGAAGGCGTCTACATGTGGTTCTCCGGCCCGTCTTTCGAGACGCCGGCGGAGATCCGCATGGCGCGCACGCTCGGCGCCGACATCGTCGGCAACGCCATCGCGCCGGAGGTCATTCTGTGCCGCCGGCTTGGCGTCAACGTCGCCGCGCTCACCGTCATCACCCATTTCGGCGCGGGGTTTTCGGGCGGCAGGCCGAACTACGCCGATACGATCAAACAGGCGCAGGCGGGCTCCATCCCCGTCAAACGGCTGCTGCGCGCCTTTCTGCGCGCGCGCGACCTGGAACGATCGGCGGTGCCGGAGAGATGGGAGCCGGCTCTGCGCTCCTCGACGGGCTGAGCGCGCGACAGCGCGACGCCGATTGCGATTGATTTGCGCGACGATGACCGCAATCCTGCGGCATGAACTTTCTCGCGCAGGAAATCATTCGCCGCAAACGCGACGGCGCCGCCCTCCCGGACGAAGAGATCGCGTGGTTCGCGCAGGGTCTGGCGGACGGCCGCGTGAGCGCAGAACAGGCTGCGGCCTTCGCGATGGCTGTGTTCTTTCGCGGCATGGATGCGCGCGAAACCGCCGCGCTGACGCGCGCGATGACGGACAGCGGCGCGCGGCTCGACTGGCGCGCGTGCGACCTGCGCGGTCCGGTCGTCGACAAACATTCGACCGGCGGGATCGGCGACAACGTCAGCCTCATTCTCGCGCCGGCGGTGGCGGCCTGCGGCGCGCATGTGCCGATGATCGCGGGGCGCGGTCTCGGCCATACGGGCGGCACCGTCGACAAGCTGGATTCGATACCCGGTTACCAGACCGCGCCGGACCGTGCGCGGTTTCAGGCCGTGGCGCGCGATGTCGGCTGCGCGATCGTCGGCCAGACCGACGATCTGGCGCCGGCCGACCGGCGGCTCTACGCCATTCGCGACGCGACCGCGACGGTGGAATCGATTCCGCTGATCGTCGCCTCCATCCTGTCGAAGAAACTCGCGGCGGGCCTGGACGCGCTGGCGATGGACGTGAAGACGGGCGGCGGCGCCTTCATGGCGCGGCGCGCGGATGCGGACGCGCTCGCGCGCGCGCTCGCAGCCACCGGCGCGGCGGCGACGCTGCGCGTGCGCGCGTTCGTGACCGACATGGACGAGCCGCTCGCGCCCGTCGCCGGCAACGCGCTCGAAATCCGCAACGCGCTCGACAATCTTACCGGCGCGCGCAGGGACAGTCGCCTGATGGAGGTCGTCGTCGCGCTCGGCGGCGCGATGCTGACGATGGGCGGGCTTGCGGAGAACGACGGGGAAGGCGCGACGAAAATCGCGCGCGCCATCGCGAGCGGCGCCGCGGCGGAACGGTTCGCGCGCATGGTCGCCGCGCTCGGCGGCCCGCGCGATCTCATGGAACGGACTCAGGCGCATCTGCCCCGCGCGCCCGTCGTGCGCGATGTCGTCTGCGACGGCGCGGGCGTCGTCTGCGCCATCGATACGCGCGCTCTCGGCATGGCGGTCGTCGCACTGGGCGGCGGGCGACGGTTTGCGGGCGACGCCATCGACCTGTCGGTCGGCCTCAGCGATCTCGCCCCCGTCGGCGCGCGCGGGCCGCTGATCGCGCGCGTGCACGCGCGCGACGGGGCCGGCGCGGACTCGGCGGTCGCCGCCGTGCGCGCTGCCTATCGTTTCGCCGATGCCACGTCCGCGCGGCCGGCGATGCTGGGCGAAGTGGTCTGACCGTCACGGGAGGCGCGACACGATGCCGGATTGCGCGCCTCGCCCGCAATGACGGCTAGAGCAACCGCTTGATCGACGTGATCGCGCCGGCGCCGGCGCCGGCGATGCGGCGTGCGGCCGCGCGCAGGTTTTCGCTCGTCGTGAGCATATGAAAACCGTTGGCGTGCAGCAGCGCATCGGCGTCGCGCATGATCCCGACATGGCCCTTCCAATAGACGAGATCGCCGCGCGCAAGCCCTGTCAGCGCATCGTCGAACGCGACCGCCTCGCCCAGCGCCTTCTCCTGCATGTCGGTGTCGCGCGGCGCGTCGAGGCCGGCCTCGGCAAGCGCGAGTTGCACCAGGCCCGAACAGTCGAGGCCGGCCGGCGACTTGCCGCCCCACAGATAGGGCGTTCCGATCATCGTTTCGGCGACCGCCACGAAATCACGCGCGTGCGGGGCGCGCGCATCGAGATGGGCGGCGAACAGAAAGCCGCGCGCGGTGCGTGCGAAATCGCCGTTCGTCGCCTCCACGCGCACCTGCGCGCCGAGCGGCAGCGCATCGAGCCGGGGCGTCTTGATGTCGGGCGCGGGATAGAGAAACGTCGCGCGCGTGACGACGCGATGGGTCGTCGCCTCCACGCGCGCGGTGAGATCGGCGGCGGCGAGATAGCCGACGTAGCCGTCGCGCCGCAACTGCCCCCACGCCCAGCCTTCCTCAACCTCGTAGACATCGACCAGTTCCCCGCAGAGCGCCTGCGTGTCGAGGCTCGCCTCGGGCGAGGGCGCGCGGCGCAGATCGGCGAGCGGGGACGCAACCTGCATGAGGCGCGGCGCGACATAGCGCGCGGCAGGCACGGTTCCTTCGAGCCGCGCGGCCGCAAGATCGGGCCGGGCGGGCGTGAGACGCCTGTCGAACGTTGTCACGGGCCAAGCTCCTCGTGTTTTTCGATGACCAGATCGGCGAGCTGTTCGACGAACAACGCGCCCTTCACCGTGCGCTGCACGATGACGTTGCGGCGGTCGCGCTCGTCGCGCCGGCGCGACAGAAGATCGAGCGCGCCCAGCGCATCGAGCGCGCGCGTGACGACGGGCTTGGTGACGCCGTGGCGCGCGGCGAGCGCGCGCACGGTGTGCGGCGGCGTCTCCAGATAGACGGTGAGCAGGATCGACAACTGGCGGAACGTGAAATCCGGATGATCTTTCGGGCCGCGGTCGCGCACGATGGCGAGCGCGATCTCGCTGAGCAGTTTCAGCGCCTCGGCCGGCTTCAAAGACGCCATCTGTTCGCCTTCGCGGGTTGGTGGCCCGCATAGTTTCGGAGCCGTGTTAATTTCGCGTTCGCGCCGCGCGATCGCGCACCAGATCGTAGACGAGCCGGGCGGCCTGCGCCTCCCCGCCTTCGGGGCGACCGGCTTTGGCGGAGGGGTTCCAGCCGTAGATGTCGAAATGCGCCCAGGCGCCGGCGCGCTCCACGAAGCGGCGCAGGAACAACGCCGCGACGATCGACCCGGCGAAGCCGCCGCCCGCGACGTTGTTGAGATCGGCGATCTTGCCGGCGAGGCCCGCCGCGTAAGGTTTCCACAGCGGCAGACGCCAGACGGGATCGGCCACGCGCGCGCCGGCCTTGGCGATCTCGTCGGCGAGCGCGTCGTCGTCGGTGAAGAAGGCCGGCAGATCGGGCCCCAGCGCGACGCGCGCCGCGCCGGTGAGGGTTGCGAAATCGATCAGGAGATCGGGCGCGGCCTCGTCCGCGAGCGCGAGCGCGTCGGCCAGGATCAAGCGGCCTTCGGCGTCCGTGTTGCCGACCTCGACGGTCAGGCCCTTGCGGCTGCTGTAGACATCGCCGGGGCGGAACGCGTCGCCGGAGATCGCGTTCTCAACGATCGGCAACACGATGCGCAGCCGCACGGGCAATCGCGCGCCCATGATCATGGCGCCGGCGGCAAGCGCGGCGGCGGCGCCGCCCATGTCCTTTTTCATCAGCAGCATGGCGGCGTCCGGCTTGATGTCGAGACCGCCGGTGTCGAAACACACGCCCTTGCCCACGAGCGCGACGGACGGGCCTTTCCCACGCGCGTTCCATGAAATGTCGACGATGCGCGGCGCCTCCCGCGCGGCGCGGCCAACCGCATGCACGAGCGGAAAATTCTGTTTGAGCAGCGCCGGACCGACGATCGATTTCACGCGCGCGCCATGCGCGCCGGCCAGCGCCCGCGCGGCGCGTTCGAGGGCTGCGGGACCAAGATCGTTGGCCGGCGTGTTGACCAGATCGCGCCCCAGCGCGACGGCGTTGGCGATGCGCTCCACCTCCGCACGGTCGACGCCCGCCGGCGCTTCCAGCACCGCCGCGGGCGCAGGCTTCTTGCGATAGCGGTCGAACCGGTAGCCGCCGAGCAGAAAGGCCAGCGCGTCCATCGCCGGCGCGGCGCTCCCGTCCAGACGATAGCGGCCGGCAGGCAGCGCGCTCGCCAGTTTGCCGATCGCCAGCGCATCGCCCTCCTCGCCGCCCGCCCACAATACGCGGTCGGGCGAGCCGTCCGGTTTGTCGAGAAGAATATGCGCGCCGGGCCGGAGCTCGAACCCGCGGGCCTTCAGACTTGCGCGCGCGGCGGGCGACAGTTTCGCCAGCCGCTTTTTCCAGCCGGCCCGGTCCACACGCTCGATGGCGACGGATGCGCGGGTCGGTTCGCCCAGTCGAAGGTTCATCGCGCGCCCTCCCGTTAACAATCGATTAGGGTTAACGCTTTATTGCTGGGAGCCAGGTTCGTGCAAGACCATATCGAAACAGGTTGAGCGACATGCAGATCTCCCATACCGGTCCGGTTCGCCGCGTGCAGCGTTTCCGGCCGGTCGCCCGCGCCGTCCTGCTGGCCGGCGTGTTCGCGCTTCCGCTCGGCGCCTGTTCGAAAGCGGGTTTGCAGGACATCACGGGGTCGATCGGCAGCGAGGCGAGCCTGCCGCGCGGCGAGGCGGCGCTGCGCCAGCATTCGGAAGAATGGGGGCGGCGCTACGAGGCCGACCGTACCAACAAGCGCGCCGCCATGACCTATGCGCGCGCGCTGCGCGCGCTCTCGCAACACGCGCAGGCCGTGGCCGTGCTGCAGGGGCTGGCCATCCGCCACCCGCGCGACCAGGAGGTGCTCGGCGCCTATGGAAAGGCGCTGGCGGAAGCCGGCCAGTTCCGCCAGGCCGCGGAAGTGCTGCAGAACGCGCACACGCCGGAACGTCCGAACTGGTCGATCCTGTCTACGCAGGGCACGGTCGCCGACCAGATGGGCGACCATGCGCAGGCGCAACGCTATTACGCGGCCGCGCTGAAGATACGGCCCGGCGACCCGACCATTCTGTCGAACTACGGACTGTCCTACGCGCTCGCCCGCAATCTGCCGCAGGCCGAAGCCACCTTGCGCGAGGCGGTGGCGAGCCCCGGCGCCGACATGCGCGTGCGCCAGAATCTGGCGCTCGTGCTGGCGCTCGAGGGCAAGTTCGCAGAGGCCGAGGAATGGTCGCGGCGCGATCTGGCGCCCGCCGACGCCGCCGCCAACGTCGCAAGCATTCGCCGCATGATCGCGCAGTCGAACACCTGGCGCGACATTCAGAAGGTTGACCGCAAGACCGCCGGCAAGCCCGCGCGGGACGGCTGAGAAGTCCACCTTTGAAAGACGAAGCGCGGACCTTCCGGCCCGCGCTTTTTTGTCGCCGTGCGCGCGCGATCACATCTGCGCGGCGATCTGGATGCCCGCCGGCGTCATGATGACGGCGAACAGAACCGGCAGGAAGAACACGATCATCGGCACGGTCAGTTTGGGCGGCAGCGCGGCGGCTTTCTTCTCGGCTTCCATCATGCGCGTGTCGCGGCTTTCCTGCGAGACGACGCGCAGCGCCTGGCCAAGCGGCGTGCCGTATTTTTCCGCCTGGATGAGCACGGTCGAAACCTGCTTGATGCCGTCGACGCCCGTGCGGTTGGCCAGATTTTCGTAAGCGGAGCGACGGTCCGGCAGATAGGAGAGTTCGGCCGTGGCGAGCGCGAATTCCTCGGCCAGCTCCACCGACTGCACGCCGATCTCGCCGCTGACCTTGCGGAACGCCGGCTCGATGGCCATGCCGGATTCGACGCAGATGAGCAGAAGGTCCATCGCATCCGGAAACGCGCGACGCATCGACAACTGGCGCTTGGCGATCTTGTTCTTCAGAAACAGTTCCGGCGTCTTGATGCCTGCGTAGGCCGCGCCGACCGCCGCGCCGATCTTGAAGGTGATGGGCATATCGGCCTGCAACAGGAACATGTACAGCAGGCCGAGCAGAAAAAGGCTGATCGGCAGCACGAGACGGAAGAACAGGAAGGCGATTTCGGCCTGCGGCCCGCGAAAGCCGGCCATGGTCAATTGCTGCTTGGCCTGATCGGTGCCGAGCCAGCGGTTGAGATTGAAGTTCTCAACCACGTTCTTCATGTAAGCCTTCGGCTCCATGCGCAGCGAGACGCGCTTTTCGCGCTGGGCCAGGCGCTCGCGTTCGCGCTGACGGATGCGCTCGCGCTCTGTGGCGACGTTCTTCATGCGGCTGGCCAGCGAATCGCGGGCGAACATGGGCATGGCGATGGTGAGAATGGTCGCCACGATCGCGATGCCGACGATGATCGCCGCCACGTTCTGCGGATTGGACAGCTTGCTATGCAGAAGTTGCAGCATGACGAACCCGACCGACGCTAGAAATCAAAGTTCACGAGTTTCTTCATCACCGCCACGCCGACCGACATCCAGAACGCGCAGACGCCGAGAACGATCTGGCCCGTGGTGGTGACGAACAGCAGGCGAATGTAATCCGGCGCCGTAATGTAGACGAGGCCGGAGACGATGAACGGCAAGGCGCCGATGATCATGGCGGAGGCTTTCGCTTCCGACGACATGGCGATGATCTTCAGTCGCATCTTCTTGCGGTCGCGCAACACGCGAGACAGGTTGCCGAGGGCTTCCGACAGATTGCCGCCCGACCTTTGCTGAAGATTGATGACGATGGCGAAGAAGCTCGTTTCGGCCAGCGGCACGCGCTCGGGCAGACGATCGACGGCCTCGCCGACCGACAGGCCGATCGACTGGGATTCGATGATGCGCCGGAATTCCGAACGCACCGGCTCGGCCGCCTCGGCCGCAATGATGTCAAGGCACTGGCCGATGGGCAGGCCCGCTTTCACGCCGCGAATGATGACGTCCACCGCGCCGGGAAATTCTTCGAGAAACTTCTTCATGCGCCGTTTGGCGAGAAAGGAGATGACCCACCGCGGCAGGCCGAATGCGCCGGCGAAGGCGCCCGCCAGCGCGATGATCGGATTGCCGTTGATGAAATAGACGAGCGCGCCGACCGCCAGACCGGCCACGCCGGACCCGATGAGGAACTGCTGCTTGGAGAAATCGAGCCCGGCCTGCTCGATCATGTTGTCGAGGCTTTTCGCGTTTCGCTTCTTGGCCGTGCTCTCCATATCGCGGATGCTCTCCGCGATCTGCTGGCGACGCTTGTTGAGATCGGCCGAGCGGTCGCGCTCGCCTTTCGCCTTGTGCGCCTTGAACTGCGCCTTGCGCTTTTCCGCGATGTCCTTGCCCGAAAGGCGCGCGTAGAACAGGGCGTAGAAGGCCGCTGTCACACATACCGTGATGAGAATGACACCGAATAGCGTGTTGCCGTCCACGTTGCGCGCGCTCCTGCTCGCAGATCAGAAATCGTCGACTTCGGACGAGTCGAGGGCGGCCGCCAGCCGTTCCTCGTCGCCGTAGTAGCGCGCGCGTTCCCAGAAGCGCGGTTTGCCGACGCCGGTGGAGCGATGGCGGCCAATGAGCCGCCCGTTCGCGTCCTCGCCGACGATGTCGTAGACGAACAGATCCTGGGTGATGATGACGTCGCCCTCGAGCCCCATCACCTCGGTGATGTGCGTGATGCGACGCGAACCGTCGCGCAGGCGTGCGGCCTGGATGATGACGTCGACCGACGACACGATCATCTCGCGGATGGTGCGCGCCGGCAGGGAGAAGCCGCCCATCGTGATCATCGATTCGAGACGGCTGAGCGCCTCGCGCGGGGAGTTGGCGTGCAGCGTGCCCATCGATCCGTCGTGGCCCGTGTTCATCGCCTGCAGCAGATCGAACGCCTCTGGTCCGCGCACCTCGCCGACGATGATGCGTTCGGGGCGCATACGCAGACAGTTCTTCACCAGGTCGCGCATCGTCACCTGGCCCGTGCCTTCGAGGTTGGCCGGGCGCGTTTCCAGCCGCACCACGTGGGGCTGTTGCAATTGCAGTTCGGCCGCGTCCTCACAGGTGATGACGCGCTCGTCGGGCTCGATGTAGTTGGTGAGACAGTTGAGGAGCGTGGTTTTTCCGGAGCCCGTGCCGCCCGAAATGAGCGTGTTGCAGCGAACGCGGCCGATGATCTTGAGGATTTCGCCGCCGGAGGTGGAAATGGCGCCGAATTTCATCAACTGGTCGAGAGTGAGCTTGTCCTTGCGGAACTTGCGGATGGTGAGCGCAGGACCATCGATGGCGAGCGGCGGCGCGATGACGTTGACGCGAGAGCCGTCGGCCAGGCGCGCGTCGCAGATGGGAGAGGACTCGTCGACGCGACGGCCGACCTGGCTGACGATGCGCTGGCAGATGTTCATCAGCTGCGCGTTGTCGCGAAAACGGATGTTGGTCAGCTGAATCTTGCCGCCGACTTCGATGTAGGTCTTGAGCGCGCCGTTGACCATGATGTCGGCGATATCGTCGCGCGCCAGCAGCGGTTCGAGCGGCCCGTAGCCGAGCACGTCGTTGCAGATGTCGTCGAGCAGCTCCTCCTGCTCGGAGATCGACATCACGACATTCTTGATGGAGATGATCTCGTTGACGATGTCGCGAATTTCCTCGCGCGCGTTCTCCGCATCGAGCTTGGACAATTGCGAAAGGTCGATCGCCTCGATGAGGGCGCCGAAGATCATGCTCTTGGTGAGATAGTACTCGTCCGACCGGCGCACCTCCGGCGGCGGCGGCGCGGACGGCGGCTCGGGCGCGAGCACGGGCGCGGCCGCCATCGGAACGCGCTTTTCCGAGGCAGCCGCAGACGGCCTTGCGTTGCCGCCGCCGGACACCGGTCGCTTGCCAAACATTGCGCGCTCTCCTTGTCTCTACACGCGGACAGCGCCGCTCACGAAGCCTTGCGCTTGACGAGCCGCTGCATGATCGGCGCCAGCAGCGTCTTCTTCGGGCGTTTGATTTCGGCGCGGCGCATGACGACGCGGCCGATGTCGGCGAGCATTTCGGCGGTCTTGCTGGCCGCCTCCACCTCCGCGATCATCTGCCCGTTGTTGGCGGCGGTGCCGAACAGCTTGGCGTCGAACGGAATGATGGCGAGCGGATCGGTTTCGACGGCCTTGGCGAAATCGACTGCGTCGATCTCGGGACGCTTGAGCATGCCGACGCCGTTCAGCACGAGATGCGGCTTCTGGTCGTTCGGGCGGGCGGCGCGCAGATGGTCGATCAGGCTCTTGGCGTTGCGCAGATTGGCCAGATCGGGCGAGGCCACCACCACCACCTCGTCGGCGCCGGCGAGCACGCGCCGCGACCACGAGGTCCATGCGTGCGGCACGTCCAGCACGATCGCCGGCACGTTGGAGCGCATGATGTCGATGACCAGATCGAATGCGTTCTCGTCGAAATCGTAGGTGCGCTCGAGCGTGGCGGATGCGGCCAGAAGGCTCAGCCTGTCGGTGCATTTCGACAGAAGACGGTCGATGAGATTGGTGTCGACGCGGTCGGGCGCGTAGACGGCGTCCGCGATGCCCTGCGGGGGATCCTGATTGAAATCGAGACCGGCGGTGCCGAACGCCAGATCGAGATCGGCGATGACCGTCTGGATTTCCAGATCGCGTGCGATGGACCAGGCGGCGTTGTGCGCGATGCAGGAGGCGCCGACGCCGCCCTTGGCGCCGACGAAGGCGACCATGCGCGCGATGTTTTCGCGGCCCTCCGATCCGTAGAGACCGGAAATGGCGCGGATGAAATCCAGCACATCGATCGGCGCGATGAGATACTCGCTCACGCCGAGCGCGATCAACTCGCGATAGAGCGCGATGTCGTTGGTGCGGCCGACCACCACCACGCGCGTGCCGGCGTCGCAGAACTGGGACAATTCGTCCAGCTGCTCGCGCAGCTCGCCGCGTTCGCGGTCGGCCTCGATGACGATGACGTTGGGCGTCGGCGCGTTGCGATAGGCCTCGATGGCTGCGGCCGCGCCGCCCATCTGCACTTTCACATGCGCCTTGTCCATGCGCCGGTCCGCCGACGCGTCGGCGATGACGGCCGCCAGATCGGACGTTTCGCAAAACGCCTGGAGCGATATGCGCGGGACGGGCGCGATCTCCGCCGCGTCCCGCTGGGCGTTGCGCGGCGCGTTTTCGGGTTCGGTCATGGTCAGTTCCCTACGCTTCCGATCGAGGTGTTCTTCATCTTCCAGTTGGTGGCCGGGTCGTCGCCCTTGCGGATGTTGGTGATCGCGCGCAGACGCATCGACATATCGCTCGGCGCCTCACCGCGCGGCTCGGCGATGTCGCGCGGATCGGCCACCTGGGTCGCGATCATGTTCTGGTTGGCGCAGCCGAAGTTCCAGTAAGGCTTGTTGTCCCAGCCGCGATTGGAGGAGCCGGAGGCGAGATCGCTCGGCCATTCGCCGCACTTGTGCGCAACTTTCGCGCCGATGCCGTCGAAGGCGAGACGCATGGGCGCAGCGAGCGCGGGGTCGGCGACCGGGTAGCTCGACACGGTCACGTGCGCGCCCGCGCCGTTGCGCGCGAGTTCGCGGCGCACCGCATCGACCGAACGGTGGCTCGGTCCGGCGGCCGGACCGCTTGCCGGCGTCATGATGGAGATGGGGCCGCGGCCCAGCCTTTGATAGCGATGCGCGAAGGCGGCCACCTGCTCCTGCGTGCGGCGATCGATAGTCGAGCCCGTGGGGAACAGGTCGACCGTGTAGGCGCGTTCGGTCAGGGCGATCGGGTGACGCAGGCGCGCGTCGGTTTCAATGTCCGTTGCGATCTGCGTGCGGTTGACGCCGCAGCCGCCGAGCGCCGCGCCCAGAAGCGCCACGAGCGCGAGGGCGACAGGCGAGCGGCTTGCGGCGCGCGCCGCGGTCTCGCCGGCATGTTCGTTGTGGAACGCCATTGCAGGGTCTTCCTTCTCACGCTCAATCTTGAATGAAGCCGAAGCGACCTTTCCAATTCTGCACGGCCTGCGGATTGGAGGGGGTCGAGTAGAGTTTGTTCACCCGGCCGAGCAGCCAGGCCTGCGGGTCGCTCGCGTCGGAGAACCCGTCGTCGGGCCGCTGCACTTCGGCGGGCGTCACGGACTTGGCGATATAGGGCGTGACCACCACCATCAGCTCCGTCTCCTGGCGCTGATAGTCGCGCGAGCGGAACAGCGCACCGAGGATAGGCAGGTTGAGCAGGCCCGGCAGACCGTTGATGGCGTGGCGCGAATTGGAGGTGATGAGGCCGGCGGTGGCGAGCGAACCGCCCGAGGGCAGTTCGACCGACGTCTCGTTCTTGCGCGTGCGGAATCCCGGCACGGCGATCGAGGCGATGGTGACGGTCTGCGTGGTGTCGATCTCGGTGACTTCGGTCGCCACGCGCACCAGAATGCGCCCTTCCGACAGCACGATCGGCGTGATGTTGAGCGAGACGCCGTAGGGTTTGTAGGCGACGCCGACCGAGCAGTAGCGGAAGCTGGAGCCGGAGGGGTCGCAAGCCGAACTGGCCGGATAGGCCACCTCGCCGCCGACCGTGAATTTCGCGGATTCGCCGGACACCGCCGTCACCGTCGGCTCGGCCAGAATGCGCGAAACGCCGTAACGCTCGAAGGCGCTGAGCGTGGCGGCGGCGCCGTTGCCGAGCGGCACCGTAAGGCCGCCGTTTGAGAGCGTGCCGTTGAGCGCGAAGGGGTTCTGCTGGCGCAGCGTCGCCCACGAGGCGTTCAGCAGCGTGTCCGCGCCGCCGGGCGATGTGGACACGCCGAGCTGCTTGAGAATCGAGCGCTGCACCTCCGCGATGGTGACCTTCACCATCACCTGATCGCCGCCGCGCACCTTCATCGCATTGACGATCGCGCCTTCGGCCGCGGCGGCGCCGCCAGGCGCGGAGGCGCGCTGGGCGAACGCCTTGGCGATGTCCATGGCGGTGGCGACGTCGCCGGCCGAATAGGCCTCGCCGCTCAGCACCAGCGCGTCGTTCACCTGTTTGACGATGATGCGGCTGTTGGGCAGCGCAGTGCCCAGGATTTTCGACAGTTCGTCCAGGTCGCGCCCGACGTTCATTTCGACATTGGCGATCTGCCGGCCGTCGCGGTCCATGGCGATGATCGTCGTCTGTCCGGCGCCGACGCCGATGATGTAGAGCTTGCGCGTGGAGCGCACGACCGCGTTGGCGACCTTGGGATCGCCGACGATGATTTCGGACGCTTCGGCCGGCAGATCGTAGATGATGGTGCGGCCGACGCCGAGCGTGATGCGCTTGGTGTAGGCGCGCGCGCCGACACCGTCGACATCGGCCGCCGGCGCGCGCGGCGCCTTGCCGGCCTGCGCCATGGTCGGAGCGAGCGCGGCGAAGCTCAACGCCAGCGCGCCGCAAGCCAGAACGCCGAGTTTGGTATGGGTCAATCCGGCCATGGTCGCTCTCTTGGAAAGGCAGGGTGCGTTGGAACCGCGGACAGAGGCGCGCATTACTTCGCCCTCAGGGCGGCGGGCACGCCGAATCGCACGATCATCATCGATTTGTCGGATTGCTGGTCGTCGGCGTTGTCGGTGGTGGGACCGTTCTGCAGCGCGTCCGTCAGGCTGCGCAGCACCAGCGACAATTGACCGGTGCGCTGCGCGAGAATGATGTATTCGGCCTGGCGCGGCTCCAGTTCCAGCGTCGCGTTGGTGCCAACCACCACCGCCTTGCCGTTCTCGGTCTGCACGTTCGGGCCGATCGCCAGCACTTTCACGTTCTGCATGATCGTCTGGCTGATGAAGGCTTCGCCCTGCCCCGTTTTCGCGGTCTCTTCGTCGCGATAGGTGCGGATGATGTCCACGCGGTCGTTCGGCAGGATGAAGCCGCCCGCCGACGTCGCGCCGCTGGCGTCGATATTGATGGCGACGGCGCGCTTGCCGGAGGAGACCAGGGTCGACATGAAGTTGGAGGTCGGTCCCTTCACCAGCCGGTCGGTGCGAATCGGTTCGTTCTGCAGGAACTGTCCGCGCACCACCGCGCCCTTGAATTCCTCGATCGCATTGGGCGTCGAGCTTTTGCGAATCACGCCCTGCAGCGGCACGGTGTTGGGCCAGGCCTGCCAGCGGACGTTCGTCGCATCGAGCGTGGAGCCGAACTCCAGATTTCCGGCGGCGATCAGCACGTCGTCGGTGGAAACCGGCGGCGGAGCCGCGGCCGTCTCGACCTTCGGCGGCTCGCCGGATTGCAGCATCATGAAAGCGAGGCCGCCCGCCGCGAGCGCCACACCCAGAATGGCTATTTGTGCTTTGTTCATAGCCGACCAACCCGACGTCTGTTGCACGTGTGTCCAGGTGGATTTGATCAGCGAAACGTCAAATTAAGGTTAACCGTTCGTCTCCAATCCGCAGGTTCGAAAGACTGTCGCCGCACGGGCGGGCGCGGGCGCGCAACGCCGGAAACCCGCGCGTTTGGCCCAGAATGTGCGGAGGAAGCGCTAACGCCGCGGTTCAGTGCGCGACGGCGGCGAGCCAAACGGCGGTGTGCGGGTAAACGACGAGGCCCGCCCCGGCGAGCGCCACGCCATAAGGAATGCCGGACGCCTTGTCGTGCAGGCGCGCGAGCCAGGCGCGGGCGCGCAGGGCCTCCGGCAACTCGATCTGACGCAGGCCGACGATCAGCATTGTCAGCAGGCCGCCGAAGATCGCGGTCACGACGCCGTAGTCGGCCAGCGGACCGAAGCCGAACCAGAGGGCGGTCGCGGCCGCCAGTTTCGCGTCGCCGCCGCCGACCCATCCGAAATTGAACAGAACAAAACAGAGCGCCAGCACGCACACCCCGGCCAGCACATGCCAGCCGACCGCGGCGGGCGCCATGCCGGTCCAGAACGCCATCACGAAAAAGCCGGCGACCAGAATGAGCGACACCCGGTTGGGGATGGTCATGGTCATGATGTCGGACACGGCGGCGAACAGCATGAGCCCGGGAAACAGCGCGAGGGCGACAAAGTCCAGCATGTTCGTGTCCAGTTTGGAGGCGGCGCGGCCGATGATCGAAAATCTAGCGGCGCCGCGTTAGGGTTTCGTTAACGCGCGGCGGCGCCCGGAAGACGGCGCGCGACAAAAAAAAAAGGCGGCCCCAGGGGACCGCCTTGTTGTCTCGCCGGAACGCGATCAGGTCAGGTTGCCCGCGATCGCGTTGAACTTGCCCGACACGTTCGAGCCGAGCGTGCGGACGGCGGTGATGATGACGACGCCGATCAGGCCGGCGATCAGGCCGTATTCGATCGCGGTGGCGCCGGATTCGTCCTTCAGGAAACGAGAAAGCTTGATCATGAACTGGCTCCTAGGCTCCGAAAACTCCGACCGCCGGATGGCGTTTTTTTTCGTCGGAATGCGTTTCTTATAGGAGCGTTCCGTTGCAGGAATGTTAATCGGGTCCGCGACGCACGACCATTGAGGCCCATTGCGGGGGCGTGGTTAACCCTGGGCGTCAAACTGCATAGATTTGCGCAAATCGCTTCGGGAAGCGCGCCATTCAGAGTTCATTCACCTTTCCGTGGTGTTTTTCTTGCGGCTGTTCAAGGCGGCGAGGGTTCCATGTCGAAAGTGAAGTTCGGGATTTCGCAAAGCGCGCTCATCGTCGCGGCGATGTTCGTGGCTTGCTCCGGACTGGGCGCGCAAGCCGGCTCGGAGACAGTGATGGTCGCCCTCGATCGCGCCCGCATCATTCGTGTTCCGGACGGAACCCAGACGTTGATCATCGGCAACCCGCTGATCGCCGACGTCACGCTGCTGAAAAACAACCACTCGATGGTGATCACGGGGCGCAGCTTCGGCTCGACCAACATGATCGCGCTCGACAGCGCCGGCAACCCTGTGGCCGAATCCATGATCAAGGTGACGGCAGGCGATCAGTCGCTGATCGTCATGCGCGGGGGAGCGCAGCAGTCCTACTCCTGCAATCCGCGCTGCGCGCCGACCGTCACGCTCGGCGACGAAGCCAAATACATGAACGAGAGCATCGGCGCCGTGCGCGCGCGCAACGGCGCGTCCGCCTCCGGCGGCAGATAGGCGAGGGTCTCGCTCTTCCACAGCAGGAAAGATCCGCGCGCCCGTGACGGGCGCGCTGCCGTTAACGGGCTTTTCGCGCGGATTTTAACGACGGTTTAGCGAATTTGTCGCCTGAATGGCGGCCATGTGTTTGGCTGCGCGCGTTCGCTCGCCCGTGAGAGTATATGCGATGATCGCCTACCTCCGTCGTTTCAGAATCGGGCGCCTGGCCCGGCTGGCCTCCACCGGACGCCGCTACGGCGCCGACGAGCGCGCGACCACAGCGGTCGAATTCTCGCTCATCTCCATTCCGTTTCTGGCCATCCTGTTCGCGATTTTCGAGACCGCCTTCATGTTCCTGAACCAGGAGACGCTGGAGAACGTGACGGCCAATGCGGCGCGCCAGCTGCTGACCGGCGAAATCCAGCAGAGTTCGCCCAACGCCGCCACCCAGAAATCGACCTTCGTCAACCTCATCTGCCCGACCAGCGGCCCGCGCCCGGCGGGCGCGCTGCCGCGCAATTTCGATTGCAGCAAGGTCATCATCGACGTGCGCGCGTCCAACGACTTCAACGTCGACACCACCAACGCGCTCTACGCCAATCCCGCCAACGCGGTGTTCCAGCCGGGCGCCGCGGGGCAGATCAACGTCGTGCGCGTCATCTATCCGTTGCCTGTCTTTCTCTCGGTCCTGAACGGCTTCGGCGCGAGCACCGTGCAGCCGAGTCGCGCCGGCCAGACGCTGGTCGACGGCGTGTGGACGCGCATCATCATGGGGATCGCGGTGTTCAAGGTGGAGCCGTTCTGATGATCCAGCGGCGCATGTTTGCGGGCGCGATCGCCCGCCTCGCAGCGGCGCGCAGGCGCCTCGCCGACACGCGCGGCATTGCGGCGGTGGAGTTCGCGCTCATCCTGCCGCTCATGCTGACGCTCTATCTCGGCTCCGTCGAACTGACGAAGGGCGTGCTGGCGAGCCGGAAGGTGACGCTGGTGGCGCGCACATTGTCGGACCTCGCCGCCCAGCAGCTCGATTGCCCGAGCAACACGGCGACCGTTCCGTGCCTGACGAACGCCGACATGAACACGATCTTCAGCGCGGCGTCGGCGGTCATGGCGCCCTACACGAACGCCAACCTCAAGATGACGATCTCGCAGATCGACGTCGTCTCCTACAATTCCACGCTCTACGCCTACACCAAATGGTCCGTCACGTCGGGCGGCGGCTTGCCGCGCCCCTGCGCCGCCGGCGGCCGCAAGCAGACCGCGCTTTCGTCCAACACCTCGCTGATCGAGGCGGATGTCGCGATGAAGACCGCCGGCTATCAGAACAACTTCCCGCCGAGCTACACGGCTGCGGGCGGGTCGACCGGATCGATCATCGTCGCCGACGTCACCTACGATTACTACCCCGGCTTCGGCTACAAGATCGAGGAATGGAAGAGCAGCACGACAAAGCTGACGATGACGCAGATCCAGTACATGCGCACCCGCAACGACGGCAAGTCGATCACGTCCTACATGACGACCAACGCCACCAACTGCCCGACCAATCCGTAACGGCCGTCGCGTCGCAGATCGCCAAAGGCGCCCCCGCGGGGCGCCTTTTTCGTTCAGGAGAGGTTCTTGTCCGGCGCCGTGCAGAGATCGGCGACCACGCAGGTCCCGCACAGCGGGCGGCGCGCCTTGCACACGTAGCGGCCGTGCAGAATGAGCCAGTGGTGGGCGTGCAGGCGAAAAGGCTTCGGCACGATCTTCTCCAGCCCCGCCTCCACCTGCGCCGGCGTCTCTCCCGGCGCCAGACGCAATCGGTTGGCGACGCGGAACACATGCGTGTCGACCGCGATCGTCTCTTCGCCGAAGGCGATGTTGAGCACCACATTGGCCGTCTTGCGACCGACGCCGGGCAGAGCCTCGAGCGCCGCGCGGTCGCGCGGAACCGCGCCCCCGTGTTCGTCCACCAGTTTCCGCGACAGCGCGATCACGTTGCGCGCCTTGGCGCGAAAAAGGCCGATGGTCTTGATGTGATCGCGCACGCGGTCCTCGCCGAGCGCCAGCATTTTTTGCGGCGTGTCGGCCGCCGCGAACAGGGCGCGCGTGGCTTTGTTGACGCCGGCGTCCGTCGCCTGCGCCGACAGAACGACCGCCACCAGCAACGTGTAGGGATTGACGTAGGCGAGTTCGCCCTTCGGTTGGGGATTGTGAGCGGCGAGCCGCGCAAAGATCGCCTGCGCGCGTTCGACGGCCAATCGTTTCGGCGCCCCGCCGCGCGCCGCCGCTGGTGGCTTGACCATCTTGTGACCGTGGTTCCTAATGCATGGGATCACTCAAACCCCGCGCCCGAGCAAAGCGCAAGTCCGGACAGCGCGATCATCGCAATGGACGCCGCCGAACGCACCATATACGCCGCCCGCCTGCGCCCCCACCGCTCGCTGACGCGCGCGCAGGGGCAAGCGTTCGTCGTCATGTTCGCACTCGCCGCGGCCGCCGTCAGCGCGCCGTTCTTCGCGATGGGCGCATGGCCGGTCGTCGGTTTTCTCGGGCTGGACGCGCTGGCCATGTGGGCGGCGCTCGCCCTGTCGTTCCGCGCCGCGCGCGCCTACGAGGACGTGAGCGTGACGCCGATCGAACTGGCGCTCGAGAAGGTGAGCGCGCGCGGCGCGCGCCGCTCGTGGCGTTTCAACCCGGTGTGGGTGCGCCTGGAGCGCGAGACGCACGAGGCCTACGGGCTGCGCCGCCTGTCGCTGGTTTCGCGCGGGCAGGCGGTGGAGTTCGGCGGATTTCTCGGGCCGGACGAAAAGGCGACCGTGGCGCGCGACGTGTCGGCCGCGCTGGAGGAAGCGCGGCGCGGCCCGGTTTTCGGTTAGGAATCGGGTGGCGGCCCGCGGCGATCGGGGCGATGCTGCGGCCATGCTCGACACGACCCTCCCCGCCCCCCGCCCCTGCCACCCGAACCGGGACTACGACCGCGTGCGCGCGGCGATCGAATTCGTCTCCGCCCGGCGTCGCCACCAGCCCGAGGTGGACGAGATCGCGGCCGAGATCGGCCTTACGCCGACGCGGCTGCACGCATTGTTCCGCCGGTGGGCCGGCATCACGCCGAAGGCTTTTCTGCAGGCGATCACGCTCGACCATGCGCGCGCGCTGCTGCGCGACAGCGCGAGCGTGCTCGACACGGCCTACGAGGTGGGCCTGTCCGGCCCCGGCCGTTTGCACGACCTGTTCGTGACCCACGAGGCGCTGTCGCCCGGCGAATATCGGGCGGGCGGCGCGGGCCTGACGTTTTCCTACGGTTTTCACCCCACCCCGTTCGGCGAGGCGATCGTGGTCGTGACGCCCCGGGGGCTGGCCGGCCTCGGCTGGTCGGACGGCGCGCGCGAGGCCGCGCTCGACGACATGCGCCGGCGCTGGCCGGGCGCGCAATTCGTGGAGCGCGCGCAGGAGACGGCCGCCTATGCGCGGCGCGTGTTCGACCCCGCCGAATGGCGCGCCGACAGGAAACTGCGCGTGGTGCTGATCGGCACGGATTTCGAAATCCGCGTGTGGGAGCGGTTGCTGTCGATCCCGCTGGCGCGCGCCACGACCTATTCCGACATCGCCCGCGCGCTCGGGCGCCCGCAGGCCGCGCGCGCGGTCGGCGCCGCGGTCGGGCGCAACCCCATCTCGTTCGTGGTGCCGTGCCACCGCGTGCTCGGCAAGAGCGGCGCGCTCACCGGCTACCACTGGGGGCTGAGCCGCAAACAGGCGATCCTCGGCTGGGAGGCGGGACAGGCCCGCGCATGAGCGTCAGCGCGTCGCGCCCTTCCGGCGCCTCGGCGATTCCTCCTCCTCCGGCGGCGCCGGCGGCAGAATGTGGGCGGCCACCGCCAGCGAGCGCGCCTCTGTCGCCATCAGCGCGCAATAGCCGTGCTGCGTCTCGCGCGCGTAGGAACGACAGAGTTCCTCGCGTTTCGAGGAAAAGGCCGCCTGCTCGCGCGCGATGCGACTGACGAGCGCGCTGTCCTTGCCGGCGCCTGCGATCCAGGCGCGGAACTGGGCGCGCAGGCCCTGTTCGGCGCGATAGCGCTCGCGCTCGATCTCCTTGGACCGCTGCGGGCCGATCTCGCTCGCCGGCTGGCCCCACAGGCCGGCCGGGTCGACCCGGCAATCGGCCGCCTTGAACTCGCAGACCTTGCCGTCCGTCACCGCAAGCGCGGCGCCGTTGAGAATGTCGAACGCGAACGGGCAGGCCGGCAGCGCGACCGCATAGCGATTGGCGCCGGCCGGCCGGCCCTCGGCCTTCAGCTCCAGCGGGCCGCCGACATCGACCTCGCACGCCTCGCCAGGCTTGCCGATCTGGTCGCCGGCGAGCTTGAGCCGCGCGACGACCAGCGCCTTTCCGTCCTTGCGGAATTCGAGCCCGCCGGAACGGCCGTTGAGCGCCAGCGTGCGGCCGAGGACCGCTTCGTCGGCGGGAACGCGCGCGGCCGGCGCGGCCGCGCCGGCGCCCGGCGACTTCGGCTTTTTCGGCTGGGCGGCCGGTCCGACGACCGTGCCGGCGGGGGCTGGCGCGAAGGCGCCGGGCAACTGAAGCTGCGCCTGCGCGGCGCCCGGCGCCGCGAGCAAGGCGGCCAACGCGCACAGAATGGCTGCGCGGGGAACGGAAAAGGTGCGCAATGTGATCGATCGCAATGGAGAACCGCCAGAACGCCGAAACCGGCGCACGCCCAGATTATCGCGCCCGGCGGCGGAAGGCGAGATCGTTCGGCTTGACCGTCGGCCGACGCGCGCGATAGTGCCGGCGACCTGTTTTCAGCGAGGGCCGCAGCGTGGCGAGCGAAACGAAAATCCATACGTCGAAATCGGGCTTCGTGTGGGACGACGCCTTCCTCCTCGACGATCAGTTGAGCGAGGACGAACGGCTGATCCGCGACAGCGCGCGCGCCTATGCGCAGGAAAAACTGCTGCCGCGCGTGACGCGGGCCTATCTCGACGAACACACCGACCCGGCGATCTTCCCGGAGATGGGCGAACTCGGCCTGCTCGGCGTGACCGTGCCGGAGGAATACGGCGGGGCGGGCGCGAGCTATGTCGCATACGGCCTCGTCGCGCGCGAGGTGGAGCGGATCGATTCCGGCTACCGGTCGATGATGAGCGTGCAATCCTCGCTGGTGATGTATCCGATCTTCACCTACGGCAGCGAGGAGCAGCGCCGCAAATATCTGCCGAAGCTCGCGCGCGGGGAATGGATCGGCTGTTTCGGCCTGACCGAGCCGGACGCGGGCTCCGACCCGGCCGGCATGAAGACGCGCGCGGAAAAGATCGACGGCGGCTATCGCCTCAACGGCGCGAAGATGTGGATTTCCAACGCGCCGATCGCCGACGTGTTCGTGGTGTGGGCGAAGTCGGCCGCCCATGGCGACGAGATTCGCGGATTCGTGCTGGAAAAGGGCATGAAGGGCCTTTCGGCGCCGAAGATCGAAGGCAAGCTGAGCCTGCGCGCCTCCATCACCGGCGAGATCGTCATGGATGGGGTG
Organism: uncultured Methylocystaceae bacterium; assembly: GCA_937870755.1. GTDB lineage: Bacteria > Pseudomonadota > Alphaproteobacteria > Rhizobiales > Beijerinckiaceae > JAJXWB01. The sequence continues at coordinate 101 of CALMZV010000086.1, read as the reverse complement.
GAGGTTCCCGAAAGCGCGCTGCTGCCGAACGTGGCCGGCCTCAAAGGTCCGTTCGGCTGCCTCAACCGCGCGCGCTACGGCATTTCGTGGGGCGCGATGGG
>CALMZV010000085.1 GCA_937870755.1 uncultured Methylocystaceae bacterium | reverse complement strand
TGATGGGCGCCATGTTCGACGCCGCGTTCCGCCAGTTCGCCGAGGCGTTCGAGCAGCGCGCCGACCAGGTCTACGGCCGCGCGATCGCCAGCGGCGACTGACGCGGGTTCGGGCGAAGCGGATCCGGTTAGTTCCGCAGCAGCCGGCCGAGCGGTATTTTCAACCCCTCGAGCGCCAGGAGGATCGCGACGCACGCCAAAAGCGTGAGGCCCAGATCGTCGGCGTGCAGCGGACCGAAGCGGAACAGCTCGCGCGCCGCCGGCCACAGCAGCGTCGCCGCCAGCAGCCCCGCGACCACGACGAGAACGACCCCCAGCGCCGCGTTCGGCCGTGCGAGCGCGCGCCAGGGCGAGGCGCCGAACGAGCGGTTGACGAAGATGAGGCTGACGATGGCCAGCACCAGCGAGAAGAACACGAGCGCCCGCAGCTCCGTCTCCGGCATGCCGCGCGCATGGGCCACGAGATAGATGCCGCCCACCACCGCGAACGCGACCACGCCCTGCAAGAGGCTCCACGCAACGAGCGCCGCGGAGAACAGCGGCGCGTCCGGCGCGCGCGGAGGGCGTTTCATCACGTCGTCCTCCTCCGTCTCCGCCTCGAACACGAGCGAGCAGACCGGATCGATCACCATTTCGAGAAAGGCGATATGCACCGGGCCGAACAGGATCGGCAGGCCGAAGGCGAGGGGGGCGAGCGCCAGCCCGGCGATCGGCGCATGGACCGCGAAGATGAATCCCATCGCCTTGCGCAGATTGTCGTAGATGCGCCGCCCCAGTCGCACCGATTTCACGATGGATCCGAAATCGTCGTCCAGCAGCACGATGGAGGACGCCTCGCGCGCGACATCCGTGCCGCGCCCGCCCATCGCGATGCCGATATGGGCGGCCTTCAGCGAGGGCGCGTCGTTCACGCCGTCGCCGGTCATCGCCACGATCTCGCCGTTCGCCTTCAACGCCTCGACGATGCGCAGTTTCTGTTCGGGCATGATGCGCGCGAACACCGTGGTCGATTTCACCGCCTCGGCCAGCGCCGCCGCGCTCATCGCCTCGATGTCCGCGCCCGTCAGGATGCTGCGTGCGTCGAGACCGGCCTGCGCGGCGATGGCGCGCGCGGTCGCCGGATAGTCGCCGGTGATCATCACCACGCGGATGCCGGCGCTGCGGCATTCAGCGACCGCCGCGCGCGCGCTCGGCCGCAATCCGTCCGCCAGACCGACGAGCCCGAGGAACTCGAAATTGAACTCGCGCTGCGTTTGCGGACATGGCTCGCCCGCGATCGTGGCGCGCGCCACGGCGAGCACGCGCAGTCCCGCCGCCGCCATGTCGTCGACCGCGTCCGTGAGCGCGGCGCGTTCGGCCCGGGCCAGCCGGCACAGGTCGAAGATCGCCTCCGGCGCGCCCTTGGCCGCCACGATGCGCGCCTCACCGGCGCCCGGCCGCCAGACATGCGTCATCGCCAGAAGATCGGGCCGCAGCCCGTAGGCGCGCTCGAGCCGCCATGCGTCGCCGATCAGATCGTCGTAGTCGTCGAGCGCCGCGCGCGCCAGCGCGTGGAACGCCTTCTCCATCGGGTCGGTCGGATGGCGGGCGCTCGCCAGCATGCCAAAGGCGACCAGATCGCGATGCGGCGCGGCTTCGTCTCCGGATTCGACGCGATGGATCGCGCCGTCGGCGGTCCGCAATTCGGCGACGGCCATCCGGTTTTCGGTCAGCGTGCCCGTCTTGTCGGTGCACAGCACGGTCGCCGCGCCCAGCGTCTCGATGGCGGCGGCGCGCCGGGTGAGCACGCGCGCCTGCGAAATGCGCCATGCGCCCATCGCCATGAACACCGTGAGCACGACCGGAAATTCTTCCGGCAGCATCGACATGCCGAGCGCGACGCCGGCGAGCATGGCGTCGAGCCAGCCCCCGCGCAGAAGTCCGTAGAGGACAACCGCCAGCGCGCTCACGGCGCCGCCGACGAGGGCGAAGATCAGAACCATGCGGCGCGTTTGCGCCTGCAGGCGCGGCGCCTCGCTTTCGAGCGCGCCGAGCGCCTGGCCGATCTTGCCGATCTCGCTCGCCGCGCCGGTGGCGAAAACCTCGGCGAGGCCGCCGCCGCGCACGACCAGCGACCCGGAATAGACGAACGGCAGATCGTCGCCGCCCGGCCGCGCGGCGTCCGCGGCGGCGCCCTCGTCCGCGATCTTGCGCACGGGCGCGGATTCGCCCGTCAGCAGCGACTCGTCGGTCTGCAGATCCTCGCAGGCGATCAGCCGCGCGTCGGCGGGAACCCGGTCGCCTTCGGCCAGAACGATCAGATCGCCGCGCACCACCTCGCGGCCGGCGATGCGTTTGCGCTCGCCGTCGCGCACCACCAGCGCGCGCGGCGAGGTGAGATCGCGCAGGGCTTCGAGAACGCGTTCGGTGCGCGTTTCCTGCACGACGGTGATGACCACCGACATCAGCGCGAAGACGATGAGGATCAGCGCCTCTTTCAGATCGCCGAGCGCGAGATAGATCGCCCCGCCGCCGATCAGCAGCGCGAGCATCGGCTCGCGCACCACGTCGGCGACGATCCTGACGAACGTGCGCCGCTCGGTGCGCGGCAGCTCGTTGTAGCCCTCGCGCTCCAGCCGCGCGCGCGCGTCCGCCTCGCTCAGCCCGCGCAAATGGGAATCATGCGTCGTCATGCCAGGTTCTTACACCGGCGATCGAGGGCGCGGCGAGGACGCCGACAGCCTCAGCGCGCGGCGAGCCGCACCAGTTTCTTGCGGCCGTAGGGGCCCGCCGCCGCAAACTTTCGGCCGCGCTGGTAGGCCACATATTTGCCGTGGCCACGGTCGCCGATGTCGGCGTGGACGAGGCCGCGCCCCTCGGCGATCGCGCCGCCCACCTCCGGATCGGCGCGCAGCGCCGCCATCGCGGCGCCCTGCGAGGCGCGCATCGGCCGGAAATCGACCGCCATGCCGCGATAGTGAAACGAATTGCGGGCGTGGCGCCCGTTGCAGCCCGACGTGATCTCCAGCGGACCGACGCGCGCGGCGACCCGGTTCAGCACGCTCCACATCTGCGGCTTGAGGCAGGAAGTGCGCGCCTGCGGCTGAAAGCAGAATTGACCCGAACAGTGACGTTCGCCGGCGAGCGCGGCCTGCGGGGCGGCGAGCGCGACCGCGAGAAAGGCAATGGTCTTTTTCAAAATGAGTACTCCACGAAAAACACGGCGCGGCTTTTCGAAGAGAAATGAGGCGAGAATGAGAAAAAGAAAACAAGTTCAGGCAATAGTGAGCACAAGCGTCTCGCACTAGCCGAATATTGTATTCGCGCACTCGGATTCTACACGCGCGGCCAGGGCGAAATAGTCGAAACACGCAGCCAAAATAGGGAACGGCCCGAACACTCTTGTATGTTACCGCAACGCAACATCATGAGCTGGACGCGTCCACGCGTCTAGGCTTCGGCGACGGCGCGCGCCATCGCCAGCGCCTGGTTCATGGCGGCAAGCCGCACGTGATTGCGGCCGAGATCGCCGAAATGTTTCTCGATGGTCGCGGCGTCGCGTCCGCGCCGGGCGACGCCGAACCACACGAGTCCGACCGGCTTTTCCGCCGTTCCGCCGCCGGGGCCGGCGACGCCGGTGATCGCGATGGCGACGTCGGCGCGCGAGCGCGCGAGCGCGCCTTCGGCCATCGCGCGCGCGGTCTGCCCGCTCACCGCGCCATGGCCCGCCAGCGTCGCCCCGGGCACGCCGATCATGTCGCTCTTGGCCTCGTTCGAATAGACGACGAAGCCACGCTCCACCACGTCGGACGAGCCGGGGATTTCCGTCAGCAGGCCGCAGACCATGCCGCCGGTGCAGGATTCGGCGAGCGCGAGTTTCAGGCCGCGCGCGCGGTAAAGCGCGATGAGATCCTGCGCCTGAACGAGAAGGGCCGGGGAGAAGGTCATGATGTCACCAGGGGCAAGCGGATCGTAGCCGTCGCCATGGCGACGATTCCTTCTTCGCGGCCGACGAAGCCGAGCCGTTCGGCGGTCGTCGCCTTGAGGCCGACGCGCGACGGCTCCAGACCCACGATCTCGGCGATGCGCGCGCGGATCGCATCGCGATGCGGACCGATCTTCGGCCTCTCGGCGACCACCGTGGCGTCGATATGGGCGATCATGCCGCCGCGCGCGCGCACCAGGCGCGCGGCGTGTTCGAGAAAGATGGAAGAAGGCGCGCCCTTCCACTGCGGATCGGTCGGCGGGAAGTGATCGCCGATGTCGCCTTCCGAAATCGCGCCCAGCAGCGCGTCGGTGATCGCATGGGCCAGCACGTCGGCGTCCGAATGGCCTTCGAGCTTCATCGTGTGGGGAATGGGAACGCCGCCGAGCCAGACCTTTTCGCCCGGCGCGAAGGCATGAACGTCGAACCCCTGACCGACGCGCACATCCGGCAGATCGTCCGCAAGCCTGCGTTCGGCGGCGGCGAGGTCGGCCCCATGGGTGATCTTCATATTGGCGGCGTCCCCCGCAAAGACATGAACCTTGTGGCCGGCGGCCTCGGCGACGGCGGCATCGTCGGTGAGATCGCGACCCTTCGCCGCGCGGTGGGCGGCGAGGATCAGGTCGAACCGGAACGCCTGCGGCGTCTGCACCGCCCGAAGTCCCGCACGCGCCGGCGTGCCGACGACGATGCCGGAAGAGTCCACCTGCTTGATCGTGTCGACCACCGGAACGCCGGGGACCGCCGCGCCATGGGCAACGGCGGCGGCATGGGCCAAACGAATTAATTCTTTTGTTGCGAATGGCCGCGCAGCATCATGAATGAGAACGTATTTTCGATTTTCATCCGATGTCGCTTCGAGACCCGCCGCCACACTCTCCTGCCGCGTGGCGCCGCCGGGCGCGGGCGCAAGCAGCGCGGCCTTGGCGGCGTCGTCCAGCCCGGCGACCGCCCCCTCGTAGAGATCGAAATCGTCGGGGTGGATGACCACGCGTATGGCCGCGCCGGGAAGGGCCGCCACAAGGGCCTCGATCGTCCGGGCGAGCACGGGACGGCCCGCCAGCAGACGGTATTGTTTCGGCGCGCCGTCGCCGAACCGCGACCCGCGTCCGGCCGCCACGATCAGAGCCGCCGTATCGGAAAAGCGCCACCCCTCGGTCATGGCGCTAAATTCCACTAAAGCGCACGCCGGTCAACGCGCTTGCGCGTAGTCGCCAAATGGCTATTGTCTAGGCATGAACGGCGATGCCCAATTAATAGGCAGCACAGCGACGGGCGCTTTGTCGGTCGGCGCGTTGACCGTGCCCGGCCGCGCCTTTCTGGCGCCGATGGCGGGCGTGACCGATCTCGGCATGCGCCGCGCCGCCGCGCGCTTTGGCGCCGGTCTGGTCGTCTCCGAAATGCTCGCGGCCGATTTTCTGGAGGACGCCGGTTCGGCGGCGCGCGCGCGCGGCGACGGGCTCGATCTGCATGTGGTGCAGGTCGCCGCGCGCGATCCGTCCGCCATCGCCGACGCCGCTCGCATGGCGATCGACTGCGGAGCGGACATGGTGGACATCAACATGGGCTGCCCGGCCCGGCGCGTGGTCGGCGGCTATGCCGGCGCGGCGCTGATGCGCGAGCCCGATCTCGCCGCCAGCCTCGTGCGCGCGGTCGTGGCGGTCGTGGCGGTCGCGTCGGCCGGCCGCGTTCCGGTCAGCGTCAAGATGCGGCTCGGCTGGGACGAGGCGACGAAAAACGCGCCCGAGATCGCCCGCCGCGCGGAACTGGAGGGCGCGGCGATGGTCGCCGTCCACGGCCGCACCCGCAACCAGTTCTACAAGGGCGCGGCCGATTGGGCCGCCATCGCCGACGTGCGCGCGGCGACGGCGTTGCCGCTGGTCGCCAACGGCGATTGCGCGAGCCTGCCCGACGCGCGCGACATGCTGCGCCTGTCCGGCGCCGACGCCGTCATGATCGGCCGCGCCGCGGTCGGCCGGCCCTGGCTCGTCGGCGAGATCGCCGCCGGTCTTGCCGGCGCCGCATGGCGCGCGCCGGCGCCGGGGGATAGGACCGAGGCGGCGCTCGCCCATCTCGATGCGCTGCTTTGCGCCATGGGGCGCGACAAGGGCCTGCGCCACGCCCGCAAACATCTGGCCGCCTATGCGGACGTGGCGGCGGCCGAAGGCTTCGGCCTCGCGCCGGCCGAGCGCGCGCGCCTGGTCGAAACCGCGTCGGCCGAGGACGCGGCCGGTCTTCTGGCGGCCTGCTGGTCGGCGCCCGGCGGCCGGAGGGCCGCCTGATGGTCGCCCGGTTCGCGCCGCGCGCCGGCGCGTTCGACGCCGCGCGGCTTCTGTCGGCGTTGCCGAACCCGGTGCTGGCGGTCGACCGGGCCAATCGCATCGTGGAGGCCAACGCGGCCGCCGAAAGCTTCTTCGAGATGAGCCGCGCCATGCTGCAGCGCCAGCGCATCGAGGACCTTCTGCCCTTCGGCTCGCCGGTTCTGGGCCTGCTCGACCAGGCGCGGGCGCGCGGATCCTCCATCAACGAATATCGCGTCGACCTCGGCACGCCGCGCAACGGACCGGACCGCGTGGCCGATATTCATGCAGCCCCGCTCGCAGATGAGGCAGGCGGCGTGGTGCTGATGCTGCAGGAGCGGACAATTGCCGACAAAATGGACAGGCAACTGACGCATCAGGGGGCGGCCCGCTCGGTCTCCGCGCTCGGCCAGATGCTGGCGCACGAGATCAAGAACCCGCTCGCCGGCATTCGCGGCGCCGCGCAATTGCTGGAAACCGCCGTCGGCGACGAGGACCGGGCGCTCACCCGTCTCATCTGCGACGAGACCGACAGAATCGTGAAACTGGTCGACCGCATGGAGGTGTTCGCCGAAGGGCCGCCGATCGAGCGCGAGAGCGTGAACATCCATACGGTGCTGGAGAAGGCGCGACTGTCGGCGCAGGCCGGTTTTGCGCGCCACATCCGGTTCACCGAGAGCTACGATCCGTCGCTGCCGCCAGTTTTCGCCAACCGCGACCAGCTCGTCCAGGCGTTCCTCAATCTGGTGAAGAACGCGGCCGAGGCCATCGGCCGCGACGCCATCGACGGCGAAATAGAACTGTCGACCGCCTATCGCGCGGGCGTGCGGCTGAAAACGCCGGGGTCCGGCGCGCTGGTCAGCCTGCCGCTCGAAATCGCCGTGCGCGACAACGGGCCGGGCGTGCCGCCGGATCTCGTGTCCTGTCTCTACGATCCGTTCGTGACGACCAAGGCGAGCGGAACTGGCCTCGGACTTGCTTTGGTCGCCAAGATCGTCGGCGACCATGGCGGCGTCATCGAATGCGAGTCGCAACCCCGGCGCACCACGTTCCGGGTTCTGCTGCCGGTCCATCGCGGCGACATTCGTGACGGGCGCAGCCTTGGCGGGTGACCCGCCGGGCCGCCGACCGGAGGTTTGAGGAGATCGGGTCTATGGCGGGTCGCTCCATACTGGTCGCGGACGACGACATCAGCATCCGCACCGTGCTGAGTCAGGCGTTGACGCGGGCGGGATACGACGTGCGCGCGACCGGAACCGCCGCCACGCTCTGGCGCTGGGTGCAGGCGGGCGACGGCGATCTCGTCATCACGGATGTGGTGATGCCGGACGAAAACGCGTTCGAGCTTCTGCCGCGCATCAAGAAAATGCGGCCCGATCTGCCGATCATCGTCATGAGCGCGCAGAACACGTTCATGACCGCGATCAAGGCCTCCGAGCGCGGCGCCTACGAATATCTGCCCAAGCCGTTCGATCTGAAGGAGCTGGTCGCCATCGTCGGGCGCGCCATCGCCGCGCCGCGCGCCCGCCCGGAGCGGGACGTGGGCGACGACAGCGAGATGATGCCGCTCGTCGGCCGCTCGCCGGCGATGCAGGAAATCTACCGCTCGCTCGCGCGCCTGATGCAGACCGACCTGACCGTGATGATCACCGGCGAATCCGGCACCGGCAAGGAACTCGTGGCGCGCGCGCTGCACGACTACGGCAAGCGCAAGAAGGGGCCTTTCGTCGCCATCAACATGGCGGCGATCCCCCGCGATCTCATCGAGAGCGAATTGTTCGGGCACGAGAAGGGGGCCTTCACCGGCGCCAGCCAGCGCGCCGCCGGCCGATTCGAGCAGGCCGAGGGCGGCACCCTGTTTCTCGACGAGATCGGCGACATGCCGATGGAGGCGCAGACCCGCCTGCTGCGCGTGTTGCAGCAGGGCGAATACACGACCGTGGGCGGCCGCACGCCGATCAGGACCAACGTGCGGATCGTCGCCGCCACGAACAAGGACCTGCGCGCCTCGATCGCGCAGGGGCTGTTTCGCGAGGATCTGTTCTTCCGGCTGAACGTGGTGCCGTTGCGCATTCCCCCGCTGCGCGAGCGCACCGAGGACATTCCCGATCTCGTGCGGCGCTTCTTCCAGATCGCCGCCGACGAGGGGCTGCCGCTCAAGCGCATGGAGCCGGCCGCATTCGACCGGCTGAAACGCTACCGCTGGCCGGGCAACATTCGCGAACTGGAAAACCTCGCCCGCCGGCTCGCCGCGCTCTACCCGCAGGAAACGATCACCGAAGCGCTGGTGGAGGCGGAACTGGGGCAGGACTTCCCGGGAAAAGACTTCCCCGGCCAGGATTTTCCGGGAAAGGACTTCCCGGGGAAAGACTTGACCGGCGCGCCCGCCGCCCAATCGGCCGCCGGCGGCGCGCGCGACCGGGACGCGTCGCTCTCGGCCTCGGTCGAGCGCCACATGACGGATTTGTTCAAGGCCCATGGCGACGGGTTGCCGCCGCCCGGCCTCTACCATCGCGTGTTGCGCGAGATCGAACACCCGCTGCTCTCCGCCGCTCTGGCGGCGACGCGCGGCAACCAGATCAAGGCGGCCGAACTGTTGGGACTGAATCGCAACACATTGCGCAAGAAGGTTCGCGATCTCGACATCCGGCCGATGCGCCTGCCGCGCTAGAAATGGCCGCCGGAAGCGCTCGCGCGCCGTTTGGGGGTCCGCGACCTTGCGTCGCCCGCCGCAGGCCGGAAAATCGTCGCAATTCGGCAACACCGTGGCGCCGTTGCAACTTCGCTGCGGTGCGGTAACGTGCGCTGGCGCACCTCGCGGGCGCTGCGAACGGTCCACGAGCGGGTGCGGGAAGCGCCGGCCGCCGGCGCGATTCGAAAGGACGACGGGGGTTCCGGCTTGATCTCAGCGGGCGGGCAGGCATGAGCGACGAGCCGATGGCGGGCGCGCGAATCGAGCCGCGGCGCGGGCGCGGCCTGTGGGCCAACATTGCGCCCGCCGCGGTCGTGTTCGCGCTCGTGTGCGCGCTGTCGAGCTTCTTCGTTCTGGCGGGCCTGACGCCGCTGGAGGTCACCAATCAGGTCGCGACCGTGCTGTTCGGGCTCGACCTGGCGGCCGTGCTGATCCTGCTCGGACTGGTGATCCGCGAGGGTTGGAGCCTGGTTTCGGCGCGCCGCGCCGGCGCGGCCGCCTCGCAGCTGCATCTGCGCATCGTGCGGGTGTTCGCGCTGATCGCCGCCATGCCGGCCATCGTCATCGCGATCGTGGGCACGCTGACCCTCGACCGGGCGATGAACCCGGCCTTCATGCAGGACGTGCGCGGCTTCATCTTCAACACGGCCGAGGCCGCACGCCTGTTCGGCCAGTCGCAATGCCGCTCGCTGCTGCAGGTGGCCAATCTGACGGCCGCCGATCTCGACCGCGCCAAGCCCATGTACGACGCCGACCGGGCGCTGTTCCACGAGTTCTTTTCCTCGCGCGCGCGCTATCTCGGATTCACCTCCGCCGCGCTCATGCGCGAGAACGGGACTGTGCTGGAGAAAGCCGAATTCGCGCCGGACGGACAGCCCAGGACCACGATCGAAAAGCCCGAACAGTCCGACTTCGACGACGCACGCAAGGACGAGCCGACCTGCATCGTGCGCGACGAGGGCCGCAATTTCGTGGCGCTGCGCCCCATCGCGTCCTTCCCCGGCGTATTTCTTTACGTCGCGCGCCCGGTCGATCCGTTCACGCTCGAATTTCCCCAGCAGGCGGCCAATCTCATCGCCGTCTACAACGGGTTCGAATCGCATCGGCGCAACATCATCTACGCCTTCGCGGCGCTGTTCGGCCTGCTGTCGCTCGTCATGCTGATGGCGGCGATGTTCTGGGGCCTCAACTTCGCCAACCGTCTCGTGGCGCCGATCCGCCGGCTGATCGCGGCGACCGACCAGGTGTCGGCCGGCAATCTCTATGTGCGCGTGCCGATCGACTCGCGCGACGGCGACCTCTCCCATCTCGGCGAAACGTTCAACAAGATGACGACCGAACTGCGCCAGCAGCAGAACGGCCTCATCGCGGCCAGCCAGCTCATCGACGAGCGCCGCGTCTTCACGGAAGCGGTGCTGTCGGGCGTGCCGGCGGCGGTCGTCGGCGTCGACCGCAAGGGCGAGGTGACGGTGCTCAATCCCTCCGCCGAGAAACTGGCGATGGGCGCGGCCGGCGAGCAGGTCGGCAGGCCGCTCGCCGACGTTCTGCCGGAGGTTGCGCCCATCCTGCAGGACGCCGCCGCCCATGGCAGGCCGGCGCAGGCGCAGATCGCCGTGTTGCGCGGCGGACGCGAGCGCATCCTCAACGTGCGCGTGACGACCGGCGCGAGCGACGCCGCCGGGCGCAGCTATGTCGTGACGATGGACGACATCACCGAACTCGTCACCGCGCAGCGCACGTCGGCGTGGGCCGATGTCGCGCGCCGCATCGCCCACGAGATCAAGAACCCGCTCACGCCCATCCAGCTTTCGGCGGAGCGGCTGAAGCGCAAATACGGCCGCGTGATCACGCAGGACCGCGAGGTGTTCGATCAATGCACGGACACGATCGTGCGGCAGGTCGACGACATCAAGCGCATGGTCGACGAGTTCTCGTCGTTCGCGCGGATGCCCAAGGCCCGGCCCGAACGCGACGACCTGACCGCCTGCGTCAAACAGGTGGTGTTCCTCATGCGCGTCGGCCACGCCGACATCCGGTTCGTGGAGGATTACGAGGACGAGGCGCTGGCCGCGCGGTTCGACCGGCGTCTTGTCTCGCAGGCGGTCACCAATGTGGTGAAGAATGCGGCCGAAGGCGTGACCGCGGCCGAAAGCGCGCACGGACCGGGCGCGATCTACGTGCGCCTGTCGGCGTCGGACGGTTTCGCCGTCATCGACGTGGTCGACAACGGGCGCGGCTTTCCAAGCGAAAACCGCCAGCGTCTGCTCGAACCCTACGTGACCACGCGTGCGGAAGGCACGGGTCTGGGCCTTCCGATCGTCGCCAAGATCATGGAAGAGCACGGTGGCGGCATCGAGCTTCTGGATGCGCCCGACGGGCCGGGCGCGCACGTGCGTTTGTACATGAAACTCGGTCTGGAGACCGAAAGCGACGACCGTGCGTCCGCGCACGGCGCCGTTGAATCTCCGCCGCAGGACTCTTCGAAAGCGTGACGGACCATGGCTGCTGACATTCTGATCGTCGACGACGAAGCCGACATTCGCGAACTCGTTTCAGGGATCCTGTCCGACGAGGGGCATTCCACGCGCGTCGCCAGGAACTCCGACGAGGCGCTCGCCGCCATTGAGGCGCGCCGGCCCAACCTGGTGTTCCTCGACATATGGATGCAGGGGTCCAGGCTCGACGGGTTGCAGCTGCTGGAAGTGATCAAGGACCAGCATCCGAACCTGCCCGTCGTGATGATTTCCGGCCACGGCAACATCGAAACCGCCGTCAGCGCCATCCGCACCGGCGCCTACGATTTCATCGAGAAACCGTTCAAGGCCGATCGCCTCGTCATCGTGGCCGAACGCGCGCTCGAGGCCTCGCGCCTGAAACGCGAGGTGAGCGAGCTGCGCGAACGCGCGGGCGCCGTCAATCGCATCATCGGCCGCTCGACCGCCATCAACCAGTTGCGCACGCTCATCGAACGCATCGCGCCCGCCAATTCCCGCATCCTCATTTCCGGCGCGCCGGGCGCGGGCAAGGAACTATGCGCGCGCACCATTCATGAATCCTCCACCCGCGCGGGCGGGCCGTTCGTCGTCATCAACGCCGCCACCATCACGCCCGACAACATGGAGGTGGAGCTGTTCGGCGTGGAGGGCCGCGACGGACGCCGCAAGGTCGGCGCGCTGGAGGAGGCGCACGGCGGAACGCTCTATATCGACGAGGTGGCTGACATGCCGCGCGAGACGCAGGCGAAAATCCTGCGTGTGCTGGTGGAGCAGAATTTCCAGCGCGTGGAGGGCGCCACGCGCGTGCATGTCGACGTGCGCATCATCTCCTCGTCCTCGCGCGATCTCATGCTCGCAATCGCCGACGGCGCCTTCCGCGAGGAACTGTTCCATCGTCTGTCGGTGGTGCCGATCCGGGTGCCCGCGCTCGCCGAACGGCGCGACGACATCCCCGAACTGATCGAGTATTTCATGGAGCACGTTTCGCAGACCACCGGCATGCCGCGCCGGCGCATCGCGCCCGACGCCATGGCGGTGCTGCAATCGCACGACTGGCCAGGCAACATCCGCCAGTTGCGCAACAACGTGGAGCGGCTGATGATTCTGGCGGCCGGCGATCCCGAGGCCGAGATCACCGCCGAAATGCTGCCCGCCGAAATCGGCGCGCTCGTGCCTTCCACGCCGAACGGATCGGGCGGCGAGAAACTGATGAGCCTGCCGCTGCGCGAGGCGCGCGAGGTGTTCGAACGCGAATATCTGGTGGCGCAGATCAACCGGTTCGGCGGCAATATTTCGCGCACCGCCGAATTCATCGGCATGGAGCGTTCGGCGCTGCACCGCAAGCTGAAGTCGCTGGCGATTGACTGAGCGACAACCCGCGCCGGCGCCGACGAAGCGCGAGCTGTTTCTCGGCTTCCTCAAGCTCGGCGCCATGTCGTTCGGCGGCACGGGGCCGATGACGCGTCACGTCGTCGTCGAGGACAGGAAATGGCTCGACGATGCGGAGTTCGCGGCGCTCATCGGCCTCTGCCAGGCGCTGCCGGGCGCCAACACCTGCAATCTCGCCGTCATGATCGGCGACCGAATCGGCGGATGGAGCGGGGCGCTGGTCGCGCTCGGCGGCCTCTTGATCGTTCCGCTCGCCGCACTCGTCGCCATCGCCTCGGCCTTCGCGGAACTGTCGCGGCTGCCGGACATCCGCTTCGCCATCGCGGGCGCGGCGGCGGCGGCGGCGGGCCTTGTCATCGGCACGGCGCTGAAGATGGCGCGCACGCTGAAGATCGGCTGGCGGGCCGGCGCGTTCGTCGCGCTCGCCTTCGTGGCGGCCGGCGTGCTGCGCGTCTCGCTGCCGCTCACGCTCGCGCTGCTGCTGCCGCTGGGCCTGGCCGCCGTCATCTGGGAGGAGCGGCGATGAAGGACGACCTGCTGGCCTCGCTGTTCTGGCGCTTCGCCGCCATTTCGCTCGTCTCCGTCGGCGGCGCGACCGCCGTGCTGCCGGAGGTCCATCGCCAGCTCGTGGAGGAGACGGGCTGGCTCAGCGCGCGGCGGTTCGCCGACCTGTTCGCGCTCGCCCAGACGGCGCCGGGGCCGAACGTCATCGCCTTCAGCCTGTTCGGCTGGGAGCTGGCGGGGCTGGCGGGCCTGGCCGTCGTGACGGTCGCCGCGCTCGCCCCCGCGGGCCTGCTGGCGTTCGCGGTCTCGCGCGCGCTCGGGCGGGCCGCGCAATCGGTCTGGATCGCGCGCCTCAAGGCGGCGCTGACCCCGCTCGCCATCGGCCTGATGCTCGCCAGCGGCTTCCTGCTGACGCAGGCGGCCGGCCGAAACCTTCCGGCGCTGATCGTCACGGTCGCCGCCGCGGCGCTCGTGATCTTCACGAGAGCCAATCCGCTCATCGCCATCGCGGGCGGGGCGGGGGCGTTCGTCGCCGCCGCGCGGCTCGGCCTCGCGTGAATGCCGGCGCGCGGGCGCGGACAATTCGTTTCCGCGCCGCATTCTGTCGTGAATTCGCCAGATTGTTTCCTATGTTCATAACGTCGAAGAACCGACGCACTCGTCTGGCGGACATGCGAATCGGCGTGTTATCTTGCGCCAGATCAAGCGAGGGAAGCTTCGTCCGGCAAGGTCGGCGATATGTATAGCCGACCACATGGCGTGCAACTTGCCGGCGGAGCCAACAGGCGGCCTCCAGGGATGCGACAGGCGTCGCATTCGTGCGGGCAGCCCAAAGAAGAACAGGATCAAAAATGGCGGCCGAACGCGCACAGAACCTTCAGGACACTTTCCTCAACCACGTTCGCAAGAACAAAATCCCTCTCACCATATTCCTCGTCAACGGCGTGAAGCTTCAGGGCGTCGTCACGTGGTTCGACAACTTCTGCGTGCTGCTGCGGCGGGACGGGCATTCCCAGCTCGTCTACAAACACGCGATTTCGACCATCATGCCCGGCCACCCGATCCAGATGTTCGAGGGCGGCGAGGAAGGGGCCGAAAAATAGCGCGATGGCCGACGAACGCATGACGTTCGGCTACGACGCCTCCGACAGGCCGGCGACCATGCGCGCGTGTGTGGTCGGTCCGTATCTCACGGGTCGCGCCGGGCAGGGCGACCTCAACCTGCGCGCGCCCGCCGCGCGGCTGGAGGAGGCGATCGGCCTTGCCCGCGCCATCGACCTCGACGTCGTCGAGAGCCGCGCGGTCGCGCTCGCCGAAGTGCGGCCGGCGACCTATCTTGGCAAGGGGAAAGTTGAGGAACTCGCAACAGTTCTCAAGGCGGCCGACATCGGCCTGGTCGTGATGGATTGCGCGCTCTCGCCGGTGCAGCAGCGCAACCTGGAAAAGGCGTTCTCCGCCAAGGTCATCGACCGCACCGGGCTCATTCTGGAAATCTTCGGCCGTCGCGCGCGCACGCGCGAGGGCGCGCTCCAGGTGGAGCTGGCGCATCTGGCCTATCAGAAATCCCGGCTCGTGCGCTCATGGACCCATCTCGAGCGCCAGCGTGGCGGTTTCGGCTTTCTCGGCGGTCCCGGCGAGACGCAGATCGAGACCGACCGGCGGCTCATTCAGGAGCGCATGACGCGGATCGAGAAGGATCTCGAACAGGTCAAGCGCACGCGCGGCCTGCATCGCAAGAAACGGCGCGACGCGCCGTATCCGGTGGTCGCGCTGGTCGGCTACACCAACGCCGGCAAGTCGACGCTGTTCAACCGCATGACGCAGGCCGAGGTGCCGGCCGAAGACATGCTGTTCGCCACGCTCGACCCCACGCTGCGCGCGGTCAAACTGCCGCACGGCGCGCGAATCATCCTGTCCGACACCGTCGGCTTCATTTCCGACCTGCCGACCATGCTGGTGTCGGCCTTCCGCGCGACGCTGGAGGAGGTGGTGGAGGCCGACGTGGTGCTGCATGTGCGCGACGTCTCGCACGAGGACACCGAGGCGCAGAACGCCGATGTAGAGCGCATTTTGAGCGATCTGGGCGTGACGCCGGAAGACCATCGCCGGCTGATCGAAGTCTGGAACAAGTCGGACCTCCTGAGCGCCGAGCGCCGCGCCGGGCTCCTGCAGGCGGCCGCCAGCCGCCACGCGGAGGAGGGGCGTCCGGTGCTGGTTTCGGCGCTGACGGGCGCTGGCGTCGATCGGCTGCTCGCCGCCATCCAGACGCGCGTCGCCTCCGGCCGCACCATGCTCGAAATCGAACTTGCGCCCGAGGACGGCGCGGGTCTCGCCTGGCTCTACGAAAACGGCGAGGTGCTGCGGCGGACCGAGCGCCCCGAGGGCGGACTGGTCGTGTCCGCGCGCGTCTCGCCCGAACGCGTGGAGCGCGTTCTCAGGCGCTTTCCCAAGGCCGTCAAGGCCGTCTGAGCGCCCCTAAATGGCCGTTCGCGCGGTCATATTTCAGTCAAGATGAAGGTCTCCTGTCGTTTGGCGGCAGCGTCCGCCTGCTCCCGGGTTTCGCGTAAGGGGAGACGAATGAAACGATCAGCCATTCTCGCCGCCTGCCTGTGTGCGGCGGTTGCGGCCCCCGCGGCGGCGAAACAGTGTCCTGCGGGCCAGATCTTCCGCGTGTCCAAGGGCGTATGCATGGAAAAGGCGGCCGCCCTCAAGGCCGGCATCGTCGTCGCATCGGTCGCCAGGCGCGCGCCCGTGGCGAGCCCGATCAAGGTTCCGCCGCCGCGACCGGACGCCATCGGCGAAACCGTGGTGGCGAAAACGGAGGCCGCCCCCGCCGATATTCCGCCGGGGCCGATGCCGCCGCACCTGATGCAAGCCTACGCCAGGCCCGAGGTGTCGCCCTTCGGCGCCCTGCGGCTCGATTACTTCACTCGCTAAAGGATTGACGTTCGTCCGCTTTCGCGGCGTTCCACAGCGCATCCATTTCCGAAAGGCCGGCCTCGTCCGGTCGCTTTCCAGCCGCCGCCAGCGCACGCTCGATATAGGCGAAGCGCCGCTCGAACTTGGCGTTGGCGCCCCGCAGCGCCTGTTCGGCGTCCACCCCGGCATGACGCGCGAGATTGACCACGGCGAACAACAGGTCGCCGATCTCCTCCGCGATCGCCGCGCGCTCGCCCTGCGCCACGGCGTCCGCCGTTTCCTCGACTTCCTCGCGGATTTTCGCCAGCACCAGCCCGGCGTCGTTCCAGTCGAATCCGACTTTGGACGCCGCCGCCTGCAATTTCTCGGCGCGCGCCAGGGCCGGCTGGCCCGCGCCGACGGACGAGAGCAGGGACGGTCGCGCGCCGCCAGCCTTTTCCGCCTTTTCCGCCGCTTTGATGCGCCCCCACAGCGCCGACACTTCGGCGGGCGACAGGTGGCGCGCATCGCCGAACACATGGGGGTGGCGCCGGATGAGCTTGGCGGTGATCGCTTCGACCACGCCGCCGAAATCGAACAGCTTGTCCTCCTCGGCCATGCGCGCATGAAATACGACCTGAAGCAGCAGATCGCCCAGCTCCTCGCGCAGGTCGTCGAAATCGCCGCGCGCGATCGCTTCGGCCACCTCGTGCGCTTCCTCCACCGTGTAGGGCGCGATGGTCGCGAATGTCTGTTCGAGATCCCACGGGCAGCCCGTGCCCGGCGTGCGCAGCGCCGCCATGATTTCGACCAGCCGGGAAATGTCGCGCGAAGGTTTCATGGCCCTACCTCGCACGAACGACGGCGCGGGGACAAAGAAAAAGCCCGCGCGGGCGCGGGGCTGGGCACAAAAAGAAAAAGCCCGCGCGGACGCGGGCCTTCTCCATGCGGGCCTTCTCCATGAAGGCGTCGATTGGTCAGGACGCCGAGATCGAGAGCGCCTCACGTCCCTTCGGCGTGTCGACCACCTGCATGTCGACCGCCTGGCCTTCCACCAGCCGCTGCACGCCGGAGGCGTTGAGTACGGAAATGTGCACGAACACGTCCTTGCCGCCGTCGTTCGACTGCACGAAGCCGAAGCCCTTGGCCTCGTCGAACCACTTCACCTTGCCGGAGACCGACACGGCGGTCGACGGATCGGGCGCGACGCGGCGCGGGCGAGGGGAATCGCCGAACCCGCTGCGCGGACGCACTTCCTGCGCCGTCGAAAGATCGGCCTCCAGAATGCGCGTGACCTGCTGGCCCTTCTGGCCGGTCGTCACGTTCACCTTGAGCTTGGCGCCGGGCGGCAGGGCGTCATAGCCGGCCTGCTGGACGGCGCCGATGTGCAGAAAGGCGTCGCCGGTGCCATTGTCGAGTTCGACGAATCCAAAGCCTTTGTCGGCTTTGAACCATTTCACGGTCGCGCCGATCGGCGGGCTGGACGGCGCTGAACTAGCCATGTCGGGGAAACCTTGCGGAGGGCCGCCGAACTGCTGGGCGCGATGCGAACGTTGCGGGCGCGAGTATTCGTAAGACGGACCATCGTCGTCGAAACCGCGCTTCCGCGGACCGCGGAAATCTCTACCTTTGCTCATGCGTAATCGCTCATCTTCCACAATCCAAACGCCGACCCGACAGGCGCATCCGCTGGCGCGACCTCTCAACCGACGCCGACGAAACCTTTGAAGGCCCGCCGATCTCCATGCGCAACACCGCCAGGGAGGTTCTGATCTCGAACCGCCCGCACGCCGCCGATTTATTTCCGGTCTGAAGCGACAAGCCCGCGCATGGATACTTTTACAGCCAAAATCCAGCTCTGGCTACAGCAAACCGCGCGCCGAAGGCAGGAAAAAGACGCCGAAAAACCGCGCCAGAACAATGCCAAACGGTGCGCGGCGCGGTTCATGAGTGGACAGTTCGGCAGCGGCGGAGCGCGCGATCGCCCAGCGCAAGCCTGGCGGGAGCGACGCCGGCCGCCGCAGCGCGCGGGAACAGCTTCCGATGGAGAAACTTCAGGCCTCTGAATTTGCACGAATTGCAAATACACGATTCGCATAATCAATATTATGGAACCAAATTGCCGTTCCGATATGCCGCGCCCGGACCTTCGGCGCGACGCGTGCAGCATCGCGGCGAACCCGTTTCCGGTCGCTGAAAAAACGTGGTGAACGCAGGTCGATCTTCCGATCGCGGTTTCGACGCCCGGCTGTCCGGTCGCTCAGACGACGATTCGCATGCCGTCGTAGGCCGGCTCCACATGCGGCGGCAGTTCCGCCTTCAGCCGCGCGTAGTCGAGGTCGGTGTGCAGGTTGGTCAGGATCGCCCGGCGCGGCTTGAGCGCCGCGATATAGGCCAGCGCTTCCTCCACGCAGATATGCGTTGGATGGCGCGTGTAGCGCAGCGCGTCGATGATCCACAGATCGAGGCCCCGCAGCGCCTCGAACGCATCCTCCGGTATCGAACTGACGTCCGGCGTATACGCGACATCGCCGAACCGGAACCCGAGCGCATCGATGTCGCCGTGGCGCAGCAGGATCGGCAGCGCGTCGATCGCGCCGCCGGGGCCGCGGATCGCCACGCCCAGCCCAGGTTTCAACCGATGGTCCACGAACAGCGGCGGATAGGAACTGCCGGGCGGCGTCTTGAAGGCGTAGCCGAATTTCGCATGCGCCTCGGCAGCCGTCGGCTCGTCCATATAGATGGGAATGCGCGCGCGCTGGATCAGCACCAGCGGACGCACATCGTCGATGCCGTGCAGATGGTCGGCGTGCGCGTGGGTCAGCAGCAACGCATCGAGCCGCCGCACATCCTCGCCAAGAAGCTGCTCGCGCAGGTCCGGACCAGCGTCCACCAGCACCTGCGTGCGCTCGCCGTCGGCCGCGCCGCGCTCGCCGCGCGCCACCAGAATGGCGCAGCGCCGCCGTCGGTTGCGCGGATTGGACGGGTCGCACGCGCCCCAGCCCTGGCCGACGCGCGGCACGCCGGCCGACGAGCCACACCCGAGAATCGTGATCGTCAGGCTCATAGCGGCGGCATTTTCGAGAACAGCCGCAGCGCGTTCGCGGTCGTGGCCGCCGCCAGCGCGGCCGGCGTCACGCTTTTGATCTCGGCCAGCACTGTTGCCGTAGACGCAACATAAGCCGGCTCGTTGCGTTTTCCACGATACGGGACAGGGGCCAG
This sequence comes from uncultured Methylocystaceae bacterium, assembly GCA_937870755.1. GTDB lineage: Bacteria > Pseudomonadota > Alphaproteobacteria > Rhizobiales > Beijerinckiaceae > JAJXWB01. Next base: position 28,256 of record CALMZV010000085.1, on the reverse strand, counting down.
AAACGGCGCGTCCGTCTCCACCAGCAGCCGGTCCATTGGCACGTCGCGCGCGATCGCGCGCAGTTCGTCGGAATTCTTGAAGGTCACCACGCCCGAGAAAGACACATGGAGCCCCAGCGCCAGCCCCCGCTCCGCCAGCCGCCGCGAAGCCGTGAAACAGTGGAGCAGGGCCTTGAAGGCCCCCTTCCCCATCTCGTCTTCCAGAATGTCGCCCACATCCTCGTCGGCGTCGCGCGCGTGGATGACGAGCGGCAGGCCGCTCTCGCGCGCGGCCGCGATATGCGTGCGGAACACGCGCGCCGCCACGTCGCGCGGGGCGCGGTCGTAATGGTAGTCCAGCCCCGCCTCGCCGACGCCCACGCATTTGGGGTGGGCCGCCAGCCGCACGATGTCGTCCACACGCGCCTCCGGCTCCTCGTGCGCCTGGTGGGGATGCGTGCCGACCGTGCAGAACACGTTGTCGTGCGCCTCGGCGATCGCGGCGTAGGTCGAGAATTTCCGCACCTGCGTCGAGATGGTGATCATGCGCGAGACGCCGGCGGCCTTCGCGCGCGCCAGCACGCCCGCGCGATCGTTGGCGAGTTCCTCGAAATCGAGATGGCAATGCGTGTCGATGAGCACGGTCAGCCTGCCTTCGCGTCTCCGGCCTCCGGCTCGACGTAGCGCGGGAAAATCGGCCGGGGCGCCGGAAGCACGGTCCCCGGCGCGATACGGTGCGCGGCGCTCGCGTGCGCGAACGAACGCTTGTCCTGGGGCTGCGCGACGAGATCGAGCAGCGCGGCCATCGAGCCCGGCATCGCCGGCTGCGCGTGGATCGCGATCACGCGCAGAAGTTCGGCCGTCACCGCCAGCACGGCGCCCATGCGGGCGGGATCGGTCTTGCGCTTGGTCCACGGCTCCTGCGACGCGAAATAACGGTTGGCGTCCGCCACCACTTTCCAGATCTCTGCGAGCGCCTGATGCAGCGCGAACGTCTCCATCGCCGCATGCGTGCGCGCGGCCAGCCCATAGGCCTGATCGAGGATCGCGCGGTCGACATCTTCCAGCGCGCCGTAGTCCGGCGCCCTGCCCTCGCAGTTCCTGGCGATCATCGAAAGCGAGCGTTGCGCGAGATTGCCGAGGTCGTTGGCGAGATCGGCGTTGATGCGGTTGACGATCGCCTCGTGCGAATAGGACCCGTCCTGCCCGAACGACACTTCGCGCAGAAAGAAATAGCGCACCGGATCGAGGCCGTATTGCGCGATCAGATCGTCCGGCCCGATGACGTTGCCGGTCGACTTCGACATCTTCTCGCCGCGGTTGAACAGAAACCCGTGCACCACGACCTGTTTCGGCAACGGCTGGCCGGCCGACATCAGGAAGGCTGGCCAGTAGATGGCGTGGAACCGCGTGATGTCCTTGCCGATCACATGCGCGTCGCACGGCCAGTATTTGCGCCGTTCGTCGGCGAGATCGGGAAAGCCGGTGGCGGTGATGTAATTGGTCAGCGCGTCCACCCACACATACATCACGTGTTTGGGATCGCCGGGCACGGGAATGCCCCAGTCGAACGTGGTGCGCGAGATGGACAGGTCCGCCAGTCCGCGCTTCACGAAGGCGACGATCTCGTTCCTGTAGTGCTCCGGCGTGATGAAGTCGGGATGCTTCTCGTAGTGCGCCAGCAGCCGTTCGCCGTAGGCCGACAGGCGGAAGAAGTAGCTTTCCTCCTCCATCCATTCGACCGGCGTGCCCGTCGGCGCGCGCCTGGCCCCATCCGGCGCCTCGGTCAGTTCGCTCTCGTCGTAGTAGGCTTCGTCGCGGACCGAGTACCAGCCGCAATATTTGGCGAGATAGATGTCGCCGTTCGCCTGCATCGCCTCCCAGATCGCCTGCACGGATTTCCTGTGGCGCTCCTGCGTGGTGCGCACGATGTCGTCGGCGCGCGCATTCAGCTTGTCGCCCATCGCTTCGAATTCGGCGGCGATCCGGTCCACGAATTCCCTCGGCGTCACGCCCGCCTTCGCCGCCGTCTGCTGCACTTTCAGGCCGTGCTCGTCCATGCCGGTGACGAACAGCGTATCGAACCCGTCGAGCCGTTTGTAGCGGGCGATGGCGTCGGTGGCGATCCGCTCGTAGGCGTGGCCGATGTGCGGCGCGCCGTTGGCGTAGGGGATGGCGGTCGAAATCATGAAGGTGCGCGCGGCCATCTCTTACCCTCGGGCGGAGGAGCGATCCGGGATCAGCGCCGCGCGGCGGCGGCCGCCGCGCCGAGATCCTCGAAAATCGAAAGCACCAGCGCGCGCCGGTCGAGATTGTAGATCTCCACCGCGCGCGCGGCGTCGGCGGTCTTCTCCCACACCTGTGCATAGGGCGCAAGGCGACGCGGCCCCGCATCGGCCTGCGCGCGCACCTGCGTGTCCAGCCACTGGAAGACCGTGTCCAGAAACGCGTTGTAGTCGGCTTCCGCCTTGTTGCGGCCGAGGTCCTCGCTCAGCGTCTGCACCACGCTCCAGTCGACCGACGGCAGTTGTTTCAACAGCTCCTCCAGCTTGCGCGTGGAGGCCGCGCCGTGGCGCGCCAGAATGCGCAGGGCGTTGGTCACCGACCCGTCGGCGCGGCGCGCGGCGGCCGCGATCGTCTCCGGCGGTGTGTCGGCGAGCGGCGTATCGAACGCGGAAATGGCGGCGACGATGTCGCGCTCCTTCAGCGGCTCCAGCATCAACCGCCGGCAGCGCGAGCGGATGGTCGGCAGAAGCCGGCCCGGCTGGTGGGCGACAATCAGGAAGATCGACTTTTCAGGCGGCTCCTCGATCATCTTCAACAGCGCGTTGGCGCTCGCGCGGTTGAGATCGTCCGCGCAATCGACGATGGCGATGCGCCAGCCCCCGCCCGCCGCGTTGTGACGGAACAGGTTGAGCATGCGCCGCACGTCCTGCACGCGGATTTCCGTGAAGTGGCGCGGCGGGTCCGGCTCCGTGTTCCACTCGCGCCGCAGCAGCGCGAGATCGGGCGCGGCCAGCGACTCGATCAGATGGGCGGCGCGATGATCGGGATCGACCGACAGATCGACGGCGCGCTCCACCTCCGGCGCGTCGGCGTCGGGATGGGCGAGAAGAAACCGCGCCATTCGCCAGGCGAGCGTCGCCTTGCCGATCCCCTGCCGTCCGCCGATCAGCCAGGCGTGCGGCATGCGTCCGGATCGGTAGGCGTCGAGCAGCGCGCGCTCGGCGGCCGGATTGCCGAAGAAATGCCTGGTGCGGCGGGGGGGCGGCGCGTCCGGCTGCACGTCGCTTTCGGGCGCGACCTCGTCGCGTTTGCGCGGCGCCTTCACGAGGCCTGCTTCCGCAGGTCGGCCGCGAACCGCTCGCTCACCCGCGACCAGATCTGCGCCTCGAGCGCGTCGGCCTCCATGCTCGCGTCCACGACCACGATGCGTTTGCGCGCGCGCCCGGCGATGTCGAGAAACGCCCGGCGCAGCGCGCGGTGGAATGCGATCCCCTCGCCCTCGAACCGGTCGGCGCCGTCCGCGCCGCGTCTCTGTTCGGCGCGCGCCAGGCCGATCTCGGGCGCGATGTCCATCAGAATCGTCATGTCCGGATCCATGTCCGCGATCGCCACGCGCTGCAACGCCTCGATCAGCGCGGGATCGGCCGCGCCCGCCGCGCCCTGATAGGCGCGCGTGGAATCCGAAAACCGGTCGCACACCACCCACGCCCCGCGCGCGATCGCCGGCCGGATCAGCACATCCACATGATCGGCCCGCGCGGCCGAGAACAACACCGCTTCGCCGACCGGCCCGAGCGGTTTCGCGCGCCCCGACAGAATGAACGCGCGCAACGCCTCCGCGCGCGGCGAGCCGCCCGGCTCGCGCGTCGCCACCGCCTCGATCCCGTGCGCCTTGAGCCGCGCCACGAGACGGGCGACCTGCGTGGACTTGCCGGCGCCCTCCCCGCCCTCGAATGTGATGAACCTGCCCCGCGAACCCGTCATTTCTTGAATACGTGCTTGCGGATGAGGCCGCCGGCGAGTTCCAGGCTCGCGTCGAACGCGCGGCGCGGCAGCGAGCCGACGCCAATGTCCTCGGCCGCCGTCAGCGGCGCATCGAGCGCGAGCGTCTGCCCGCGCATCACCTTCAGCCGCGCCACCGTCGCGCCCTGTTTGACCGGCGGCACGAGCGGCCCGTCGTAAACGATCCTGGCCGTTATCCGTTCGCCCGATCCGCGCGGCAGAAACACCTTGATCGGCTTTTCCGACACGAGCGGCGCATCCGACCGCGACCCGCCGTAGACCGAGGCCGACCCCACCACCTCGCCGGCCGCGAATATCGTGCGCGGCTCGAACGAACGGAACCCCCACAGCAGCAGCTTGCGCGCGTCGTCCGACCGTTCGCTCGCCGTCTTGCAGCCGTTGAGCGCCACGATCAGCCGCTGGTTGTTCTCGACCGCCGAACCGACGATGGCGAAGCCCGATTCATCGATATTTCCGGTCTTCAATCCGTCGGCGCCGATGTTGGAGAGCAGAAGCGGGTTGCGGTTGGCCTGCGTGATCTTGTTCCAGGTGAAATCCTTCTCCGCGAAATAGCGGTAGAGATCGGGATAGGTCTTGATGAGATGGTCCGACAGCAGCGCCATCTCGCGCATGGTGACCTTCTGGCCCGGATCGCTTCTCCCCCATGGATTGGTGAAGGTCGACGACCGCAGCCCCAGTTCGCGCGCGCGCTTGGTCATCATCAGCCCGAAGGCCTCTTCCGTGCCCGCAATTCCCTCCGCCAGGGCGATCGCCGCATCGTTGCCGGACATGATGACGAGGCCGCGGATAAGGTCCTCCACCCGCACGCGGCTGTTCAATTGCGCGAACATGGTGGAGCCGCGCGACGGCGCCCCGCCCGTGCGCCACGCATATTCCGAAATGGGATAGGTGTCCTCCAGCGAAACCTTGCCCGCCTTGATGAGGCCGAACAGGATTTCCGCCGTCATGATCTTGGCGAGCGAGGCGGGAGACGCCAGTTCGTCCGCCCCGCGCTCGTAAAGGAACGCGTGGCTCTCCGCGTCCATCAGCACGGCCTGTCTGCAATTGGTCTGCACCGACTGGGCGGCGGCCGGGGCGGCCGCAAGCGCCAGCGCGCAGATGGCGATCAGGGACAGACGCGGCGAACGGGCGGACATACGAACTCCGGAACAGGCGCACGACAGGCGCCGCGCGAGTGTAGCTGGAGCGGATGCTTAAAAAAAGTCGGGCGAAATCAGCGTCGCGAAGGCCCGATCGGAACGCCGGCGCCGGGAATCGTGCCGAGGTCGAACGGCCGCGAAGGCGGCAGCGGCGCCGCATAGGCGAGCTGCGCCCCGGTCGGCGGGCCGCCGGCGCGCGCCGGCGTGGACGGCGCGACGCTGGTCTCGCCCTCGTCGTCCGGCTCGATCGCGCGCTCGGCGTCGCGCGGCGCGGGCTGCGTCGCCGCCAAACGCGGCCGCTCCGGCGGCCGTTCGGCCACCATCGTCGGCGCGAGGGTCGGAACGCCGTCGAGCGTGGCTGGCGCGCCGTCGGTGCGCAGACTGGCCATCAGCCGCCGGTCGTCGGAGCCGGCCAGTCCCGCTCGCGTCAGATATTCCACGCGCACGCGCGCGGTGCCGTGGTGCTTGAAATCGAGCGCATGGGCGACGCGCTGCGACACGTCCATCACGCGGCCGCCGTGATAGGGCCCGCGATCGTTCACGCGCACGACGATCGAATAGGAATTGCGCAGGTTGGTCACGCGCGCATAAGACGGCAGCGGCATGGTGGGATGCGCGGCGGTGATCGAGTTGCGGTCGAAAATCTCGCCGTTGGCCGTCTTGCGGCCATGGAAATCGGCCCCGTACCAGGAGGCGACGCCGGTTGAGACGATGGCGCGTTCGCTCGGATAATAGGTCTTGCCGGCGATCGTATAGGGCCTGCCGACATGATATTTGCCGCCGCCCTTGGGCACGTCCTGCCCGTCGGCGACCACGCGCGGACTGGCGGACACGCCGTATTTCGGATCAACGCCCCCGCTCGTCCCTTGCGCGGCCATGCGCTGATGGTTCTGCGCACAGCCGGCGAGCGCGGCGGCGGCGAAAAGCGCGAGCCCGACGCGGGGCCCGGAATGTTTCAGATGCATGAAAGACGCACGACGCTGGCTAATCGACACATGCTGGGATTTCGTCACGTCGCAGCCCCCTCGACGACCGCACGAACCGAGATGCCCGGCGCGGTCAAAATGCAACATTTCCTTTAAGCGACCTTTAAGGTCGCCCACAAAGGTCGCCCACCAAGGTCGCCCACAAAGGTCGCCCGGCCGCGACCGCGGACCTGCCGCGCATGGCCGATCGTTTCGTGCAAAGCCGAGAGGCGGCCGACGAGAACCGTCGCCGTTTCCTGACCCCGCTATCCGGACTCGCGAACTCCGCCGCGATTTGCCGAAGCATAGACCGTTTTCAATGTGACGGAAATGCGGCGCGCCGATGAAGCGAAGGTCGCAATTGAGGCGCAGCATTGGTTGAAGGATGGCTGCTATCCAATTGCATTCGCGTCATATTTATTGGCTCCACGCATGTGGCGCGGCGCCTTTCGCGGCGCAACGCCGCACGAAAGACGAAGTTGCGCCCGCCCGCTCGCCTTCCCCGTGCGCCTGCGATATGGCTGGCGCGCCGGCCGAAGCGCCGGCGCCGGGAAGGGTGGCCGAGTGGTTTAAGGCAGCGGTCTTGAAAACCGCCGTGGGCGCAAGTTCACCGTGGGTTCGAATCCCACCCCTTCCACCAATCGCCATTGATTTTATTGTATTTTCTCGCATTTGTGGGTTTCTACTAACTACCTACTGACGCTTCTTCCGCGACCGAACGCCGATCATCGGTCAGTTTGAATTTCGATTTCGACATGAGCCAATGCAATGGAAAGGTGTGATCCAAGCCACACTTGGTGCAATCGAGCGTTTCAGTCAGGAAGAAATGTGGAGCGTTTGCCTTCCGTATACGAACCGGGCTACCGCAGTGCGGGCAATGTAAAAACTCTCGAAGAAGTCGGTTCAAATTGTCCGCAATCGGGTTGCGGCCGTCTTGAAATAATGACGAGTAAGCTCCCAGCGAACTCATAAGAATAAAATCAAGATACTTATCGTCGATATCGGACATCTCTGAAAATAGTGAAATCATAAGAACATTGCCATACACAAGGATATATGCCAAATCTGCATATATCGTATAATATAGATCGTTGTCTGTCGGATTTTTGAAAATGAAATTCAAATTTAATTCTTCTGTACGAAGTTTTGGATGGCTAGTAACTAGGTGCGTAGCTTTATCGAAAAGCCTTGCAAATCCGAAATCGTTGGATTTATCATAAATAATATGGTATATTTTATCAGCACTCGCGAAATTCATTCCTTTGCAAGCTGAAATAGCGCCGTTGATTAATTTTTTTCGGCGTTCAGGTGTCAGATAATTGCTTTCCATTAAGTCAGCAGGCGACGCTCTAAGTCTATCATAAAAATCCACACTGTCAGCCTTCATCCAAGTCGCGAACATCAAAGTTTCACGAAGAGGCTTGCGGAGCAACGACATTGAAACCGCAAATTTCTTTTTTTCAAATGTTACAAGCGCCTCATATATAAAATGAAGGAAGTCTGAAAAAAGCGCCATCGTAACCTTATTCAACACAATTCTTTTGTGCGCATCCGCATAACCAGATTGAAGCAAAAAAGTTAGAGTGTCATCCGATTCAGCGAACGCTTTTGATTCTTCTACGGACTGAAATTTGACAACAACGTTTGCTACTTTACGCGCCTCGCCTTCCGCCAAGAGCTGCAACATTTGATCATGCAATCTAAAACAGAACTCGTGCGCAGCGTGACAACGCTGCGGCATTAATTTCAATCGGTCCGGGTCGATGATGCCGATAGGTCGATGCGCCATGCCTAAAACGATTCGATTGTTAGACTATTGGCAGTTTCGTACCAATTTCATTCCGTTGGAAGGTAGCAAAGGCATACTGGGGCACGGCCAATACGCCGCGCGTTGTCGTATTCAAACTTCCAAGCCCGGCTGCGCTCAAAGCCGATTGAATGGTTGTCGCTTGCGACGCCAAACCCGCGACAGCAACCTTCGGCAAGTGACCTTGTGCAATCTTCCAAAGGATATGCCGGGCACGTTCAACAAGCGCGTCTTGGCTATGCGGCGTTTTGCGCCAGCCGGCCGAACTGGCTTTCGGTCGGGCGGCGCCTAGATGCGACTCATCCCATCGGCGGGAAGACGCGGCGAAACAGTTCGTCGTGGTTTCGCCGCCGCTTCAGGAGATTTCGCATGGCTTCCGTTCTTTCCTCAGGTTTGTTCGCGCTCGCCGCAAGCGGCGCGGTCCTTCTGGCTCAGGTCGCCTCGCCCGCTCCGGCCGCCGCGCAGGCGCCCAAGAAGGGTTTCATCGGCGACATCGAGAAGCTCACCACGTCCAACAGGGATTTTCGCCGCGTCCTCTACACCGGCAAGAACCTCCAGCTCGTGCTGATGACGCTCAAGCCCGGCGAGGAGATCGGAGAGGAGACGCACGAGGGAATCGACCAGTTTTTCCGGATCGAATCCGGCGACGGGGAAGTGCGGATCGACGGCAAGGCCACCAAAGTTGGCGACGACGACGCGTTCATCGTGCCCGCCGGCGCCCGCCACAACGTGGTCAACACCGGCTCCAAAGAGCTGAAGCTCTATACGATCTACGGGCCGCCGGAACACGCGGACAAGCTCGTCCACGCCACCCGCAAGGACGCCGAAACGGCGGGCAGACATTTCGACGGCAAGACCACCGAATAGCCTACCGCGCCAGCGACACGCTTTTCACCTGCGCGTAGATCTCGTCCCCCGCGGCCAGCGCCAGATGGTCCCACGAGCGGCGTGTCACGCGCGCGAGCAGCCGCGCGCCCGCGCCCAGGCCCAGCACCGCCACCACCTCGTAAGGCCCGGCGGCGTGAGAGAGGATGCGGGCCGGCAGCACGTTGAGGATGGTGCTGTCGTGCGCCGCGGTGCGCGCGAGCGACACGTTGCCGGCCGCGATCCGCAGGCGCCGGCGGTCGCCCGGTTTCTGCGGCGGGGTGGGAACCTGAAACCGCACGCCGTCCACGACCAGCGTCGAAAGCCCGTAGGTCGCGTCGTAACTCTCCACCGTCGCATCGAGACTGACGGAGGCCTCGCGCGCGGCGGCGAGCGGCAGCGCCGGATCGCTCTGCAATTCGGCGAGCGGGCCGGTCGCGCGCACCCTGCCCGCTTCCATCAGCACGAGATGGTCGGCCAGCCGTTCCACCTCCGCCATGTCGTGGCTGACATAGACGACCGGCAACGCCAGTCGGTCGTGCAGTCGTTCGAGAAACGGCAATATGTCGTCTTTCGCGGCGCGGTCGAGCGCGGCGAGCGGTTCGTCCATCAGCAGCAGTTTCGGCTGCGACAGCAGCGCGCGCCCGATGGCGACGCGCTGGCGCTCGCCGCCCGACAGGTTGTGGGGCGCGCGATCGACGAGCGGCGCAAGACCGAGCAGCTCCACCGCTTCGTCGAACGACACGCCGCCGCCGCGCCCGGCGCCGAACGTCAGGTTCGCGCGCACATCGAGATGGGGAAACAGGCTCGGCTCCTGAAACACATAGCCGATGGCGCGCTTGTGCGTGGGCGTGAACGCCGCGCCCTCCTGCCAGATTTCGCCATTCACCTTGCAGCGCCCGTTCTCGAGCCGCGTGAGGCCGGCAATGGCGCGCAGCACGCTCGTCTTGCCGCAGCCCGACGGGCCGAACAGGCCCGTCACGCCGTGCGCCGGCGCGATGAAGGCGGCGTCGAGTTCGAACGCGCCGAGCCTGCCGCGGAAGGCGACGTCGATGGCGCCGCTCATGGCGCGCTCCGCCGGAACCGCTTGTCGATCGCCATCGTGGCGAGAATGACGAGGAACGCGAAAGCCGCCATCCCGCCGGCCAGAATGTTCGCCTCGCGCCATTGCGAGGTTTCGACATAATCGTAGATCGCCACCGACAGCGTCCTGGTCGTGCCGGGAATATTGCCGCCCAGCATCAGCACGATGCCGAATTCGCCGACCGTATGGGCGAAGCCGAGCACGGCGCCGGTGAGGAAACCGGGCCGGGCGAGCGGCAGCGCGACGGTCCAGAAAGCGCGTGTCGGCGAGGCGCGCAGCGTCGCCGCCACTTCCATCGGCCGCTCGCCCATCGCCTCGAACGCGTTGCGGATGGGCTGCACCACGAACGGCAGCGAATAGACGACCGAGCCGATCACCAGTCCCTCGAAAGTGAACGCGAGCGTGCGCGCGCCCCACAGGCCGGCGATCCAGCCGCCGGGCCCGCCGGGCCCCAGCGCCAGCAACAGATAGAAGCCCAGCACGGTCGGAGGAAGAACCAGCGGCATCGCCACGACGGCCGTCGCGATGTCGGTCCAGCGCCCGCGCGAGCGCGCAAGTTTCCACGCCAGCGGCGTCCCGACGACCAGCAGCAGCACGGTGGTGACGAAAGCGAGCGTGAACGTCAGCCGGATCGCGATCCAGATCTCGGACGACAGCCAGTCCATGACGCCTCGCAATCACTCTTTCTCGCGCAGATCATATCCGTATCGGATGATGATCGCGCGCGCCTGCGGCCCTCGCAGGAAAGCCAGGAATGCGATCGCCGCCGGGTTGTCCGCGCCTTTGCGCAGTAGCGTCGCGTCCTGCAGGATCGGCGAATAGAGTTCCTGCGGCACGACCCACCGCGAACCTTTCGCGTCATTCGCAACCTGGGACAGCGCCACAAATCCGATCTCGGCGTTTCCGGTGGCGACGAACTGGAAAGCCTGCGAGATGTTCGCGCCCTCGACGAATTTGGGCTTCAGCGCGTCGTAGAGACTGAGCGACTTCATCGTCTCCACCGCAGCCGCCCCGTAGGGCGCGGCCACCGGATTGCAGATCGACAGTTTGTCGAACCGCGCGGCCCTCAGCGTCTCCTCGCCCTTCACGAGGCCCGGATCACGGCTCCACAACACCAGTTTTCCGAGCGCATAGGTGAACCGGCTGCCGGCGATCGCCAGCCCCTCCTCCACCAGCTTCTTCGGCCGCTCGTCGTCGGCCGACAGGAACGCCTCGAACGGCGCCTCCTGCCTGATCTGGGTATAGAACTGGCCGGAAGAGCCAAAGCTCAGGACCGCCTCGTGGCCCGTCGCCGCCTTGAAAGCGGCGCCGATCTCCTTCGCAGGCTCGGTGAAATTGGCCGCGACCGCGATATGCGCCTTGCCGGCGCGCGCTGCGCTCGGACCAAGGATTGCGATCGCGACCAGCGCCGCCGCGAGAATGCGCCACCCGGTCATGCCGTCGCTCCCTGCGCCGCCGGCGCGCGTTGCGTTCGTTATAGAGCCACATTACATAACGATGGCGACGGCGGCTGTCCATGCAGATCGGCGCCCGACCGGCTCGCGCCTGCCCGCGACTGCGCGATGATGCTCCGGTCAGTTGACGGCGAGAATGACGTGGTCGGGCTCGAACGTCGCCGCGGCGGGAGCGCCGGGCTTCAGCCCCAGTCGCTCCACGACCGACAGCGGCCCGACCGACACCAGCGTCTTGCCCTCGCCGATGTCGAGCGCGATTTCGCTGTTGCGCCCGCCGTCGACGCGCGAAACCACCGTGCCGGGAAAGTAGTTCGCGGTCGGCTCGTCGTCGCCGCGCGCCAGGCGCACGAAGGGCGCCTTCACCAGCGCGAGAACCTTGCGGCCCGGTTCGAGCGCGAGACTCGTCGCGGCCGAATTCGTCACCGTGGCGACGAGGCGGCGCGCCCCCATGATCTTCAGCACGACATCGACATCGACCGCGCCGCGCCGCACTTCCTCCACTTCGCTCTGGAAAACGTTGCGCGCCGAAACCTGCGCGCCGAGCATCCACAGGAGCGCCTCGTCGCGCCCCTCCAGCCCCTCGTCGGCGATGGCTTCGGAAATATCCGCGAGTCGCTTTTCGAGCCGATGAAAGGTCGCGATCAGGCGGCGTCCCTCCGCCGTCACTTCAGCGCCCCCGCCCGCCCGGCCGCCCGTGCGCGTGACGAAGGCGGGAGTCGGCATGAGATTGTTAATGGCGTTCACCGCCTCCCACGCCGTCTTGTAGCTGAACCCCGTCGCCCTGGCGGCGCGCGTGATGTTGCCGTGCTCGGCCACCGCTTCCAGCAGGCGGATGCGGTCGCGTCCGACGAGAACGCGGCCTTCGCTGCGCAGCGCGAGAAGCGCGTCGATTCTGGGGTTGGTCATGGGCCGCTGTGTTTTTGATCCGGTGGCAGATTACAATGAATCGAACGGCGCCGACACGCGCGCCGGAAGCGGAGGAACGCATGCGTTTTGCGGGAAAAGTCGCGGTGGTGACAGGGGCGGCGTCCGGCATCGGGGCCGCGACCGCGCGTCGCCTGCACGCGGAGGGCGCGGCCGTCGCGCTCGCCGATCTCGACGAGGCGGCAGGCTCGGCGCTCGCCGACGAACTCGGCGACGGGCGCGCGCTGTTTCATCGCGCCGACGTGTCGGTGTGGGAGGATGTGGCGGGGCTGGTCGCCCACGCCGCGCGCGCCTTCGGCCGGCTCGACATCCTGTTCAACAACGCCGGCGTCGGCGGGCGCGCGCCAATCCCGGACATGGCCATCGAACAATGGAAGAGGGTGATCGCCGTCGATCTCGACAGCGTGTTCTACGGCTGCCGCGCCGCCATTCCGATCATGCGCGCGCAGGGCGGCGGGGCCATCGTCAACACGGCCTCCATATCGGGCATGGCCGCCGACTACAGTCTGGCCGCCTACAACGCGGCCAAGGGGGCCGTCATCAATTTCACACGCGCCGCCGCCATCGACCACGCGCGCGATGGCGTGCGCGTGAACGCGGTCTGCCCCGGCCCGGTCGACACGCCGATCATCGCGCGCGTGAAGGCGGCGCCGGCGGTGAAGGCGGCCTGGGACGAATGCGTGCCGATGGGCCGCTTCGGCCGTCCCGAAGAGATCGCGGCCGTCGTGGCGTTTCTGGCCTCCGACGAAGCCTCGTTCATGACCGGCGCCATCGTGCCGGTGGACGGCGGCCTGACCGCGCACACCGGCCAGCCCAACGTGACGAAAATTCTGGCGCAACAGCCGGCGTGACTCATTCGCAACTGTTGCGATAAACGCAATATCACTCCACCACACGCACCGCGCCCCTGGCGGCGCTGGTGGCGTGGGCGGCGTAGGCTTTCAGCGCGGTCGACACGTTGCGCTTGCGCGGTCCCGGCTTCCAGGCCGCCGCGCCCTTCGCCTCCATCGCAGCGCGGCGGCGCGCCAGTTCCTCGTCGCTCACGGCGAGCGAGATCGTGCGGTTGGGAATGTCGATCTCGATCCGGTCGCCCTCCTCCACCAGGCCGATCGCCCCGCCCTCGGCCGCCTCGGGCGAGGCATGGCCGATCGACAGTCCGGACGTGCCGCCCGAGAACCGCCCGTCGGTGATGAGCGCGCAATCCTTGCCGAGCCCTTTCGATTTCAGATAGCTCGTCGGATAGAGCATTTCCTGCATGCCCGGTCCGCCGCGCGGGCCCTCGTAGACGATGACGACGACGTCGCCCTTCTTGATGCGGTTGGCGAGAATGGCTTCGACGGCGGCGTCCTGACTTTCGAACACGCGCGCCGGACCTGAGAATTTCAGGATCGATTCATCCACGCCCGCCGTTTTCACGATGCAGCCGTCGCGCGCGATATTGCCGTAGAGCACCGCCAGCCCGCCATCTTTCGAATAGGCGTGTTCAGCCGAACGGATCACGCCCTTTTCGCGGTCCGTGTCGAGGCTGTCGTAGCGTCGCGACTGGCTGAACGCCGTCTGTGTCGGCACGCCGCCGGGCGCGGCGAGGTAGAACTGGCGCGCGGTGTCGGATTTCGTGACGGCGATGTCCCATTGCGCGAGCGCGTCGGAGAGCGAGCGCGAATGGACGGTCGTCAGGTTCGAGTCGATCAGACCGGCGCGGTCGAGTTCGCCCAGGATCGCCATGATGCCGCCGGCGCGGTGCACGTCTTCCATATGCACGTTGGCGACGGACGGGGCGACCTTGCACAGCACCGGCACGCGCCGCGACAGACGGTCGATGTCCGCCATGTCGAAGTCGACGTTGCCTTCGTAGGCCGCCGCCAGCAGGTGCAGCACGGTGTTGGTCGAACCGCCCATCGAGATATCGAGCGTCATGGCGTTCTCGAACGCCTTGCGGTTGGCGATGGCGCGCGGCAGCACGCTTTCGTCGTTCTGCTCGTAGTAGCGGCGCGCCAGATCCACGATCAGATGGCCAGCCTCCACGAACAGCCGCTTGCGGTCGGAATGGGTGGCCAGCGTCGAACCGTTGCCCGGCAGCGCGAGGCCGAGCGCCTCGACGAGGCAGTTCATCGAATTGGCGGTGAACATGCCCGAGCACGAACCGCAGGTCGGGCAGGCGGAGCGTTCGTATTCGCGCACCGCCACGTCCGACACCGTGTCGTCGGCGGCCGCGATCATGGCGTCGATCAGATCGACCTTCTTGGTCACGCCTTCGGCGACGAACTTGCCCGCCTCCATCGGCCCGCCGGACACGAACACGGCCGGAATGTTCAGCCGCATCGCCGCCATCAGCATGCCGGGCGTGATCTTGTCGCAGTTGGAGATGCACACGATGGCGTCGGCGCAGTGCGCGTTGACCATGTATTCCACGCTGTCGGCGATGATCTCGCGCGAGGGCAGCGAATAGAGCATGCCGTCGTGACCCATCGCGATGCCGTCGTCGACCGCGATGGTGTTGAACTCCTTGGCGACGCCGCCGGCCTTCTCGATTTCGCGCGCGACGAGCTGGCCCATGTCCTTCAGATGCACGTGGCCCGGCACGAACTGCGTGAAGGAATTGGCCACCGCGATGATCGGCTTGCCGAAATCGCCGTCCTTCATGCCCGTGGCGCGCCACAGGCCGCGCGCGCCGGCCATGTTGCGGCCGTGAGTCGAGGTGCGGGAGCGATAGGCTGGCATGACGGCGTCTTTCGATCGGGATGGGAGGGGCTCCTCCGCGGGAAGAGCGCACATCGACTATTCCTATCCCGGCCCGGCCGCTTTTTCCAGCATCTGCTTGGCCGCACTCCAGATTGAGCTACCCTGTCCGCATGGCCCGCGTCCTCATCCCCCTGCCCGCGCGCGATTTCGATCCGACCGAGGCGGCCGTCCCATGGCAGGCGCTGACCGCGCGCGGCCACGCCGTCGCCTTCGCCACGCCCGACGGCGCGCCGGCCGAAGCCGACGCCATGATGCTCGACGGCCGCGGCCTCGATCCGTGGGGCCGCATTCCGGCGCTGCGCAGCTTTCCGCTGGTCGGCCTGCTGCTGCGCGCCGATGCGCGCGGCCGCGCCGCCCATGCGCAGATGGTCAGCGCGCCCGAATTCCGCGCGCCGCTCGCCTGGGAGCAGGCCCGCGCGGAGGATTTCGATGGACTGCTGCTGCCCGGCGGCCATCGCGCGCGCGGCATGCGCGCCTATCTCGAAAGCCCGCTGTTGCAGGCGCTGGTCGCCGTTTTCTTCGCCCGTGCAAAACCCGTCGCCGCCATCTGCCACGGCGTTCTGCTGGCCGCCCGCAGCCGCCATCCGGCGACCGGCCGTTCCGTGCTGCACGGATACAGGACCACGGCGCTCACATGGGCGCAGGAACGCGCGGCCAGCCGCATCGGTCGCGTGTCGCGGTTCTGGGACCCGTTCTATTACCGCACCTATCGCGAGGGCGCGGGCGAACCCGAAGGCTATATGTCGGTGGAGCACGAAGTGAAACGCGCGCTCGCGCGCCCGGCCGATTTCCAGAACGTGCCGGACGACGCGCCCGACCACCTGCGCAAGACGCTCGGTCTGTGGCGCGATACGCCGACCGATGCGCGCCCGGCGTTTGTGGTGCGCGACCGCAATTACGTATCCGCGCGCTGGCCGGGCGACGCGCATGCGTTCGCGGCCGCTTTCGCCGATGTGCTTGACGAGGCGCAAGGCGGCGCGTCGCCGCGCCAATAAGCTGCCGGTTGGCGTTTCCTGTCGCGCCATGGGCGGACTTTATGTCCAGTTCGCGGCGTAATAGGTTTTGCGCTGGACGCAACAAGGGAATGCGACATGGCGATCGACGGCGACTGGAATTTGACGATCAACACGCCCATGGGTCAGCAGACGGCGACGCTGAGCGTGAAGACCGAAGGCGGCAAGCTGACGGGCACGATGTCCGCCATGGCCGGCGCGCAGAATATCGAGAACGGAACGGTCGATGGCGACAATGTCGGCTGGACGACGGACATAGTCGTGCCGATGCCGATGACGCTCGCCTTCAAGGGCGTCGTCTCGGGCGACGCCATCGATGGCTCCGTCACGCTCGGCGCCTTCGGCGAGTCGACCTTCTCCGGTTCGCGCGCCTGAGACGGGCGCGCTGACCTGAAAGGGGCGGCGGAAACGCCGCCTTTTTTTTCACGCCGGCCGCGCGCGGCCCCATTCATTCCAGCCGGCGAAGCGCGGCGTGCCGGGCAGATACATCGTATCGAGCGTCTCGACCGAAAATCCGTTCGCCGAAATGGACCGCGCGACCGGCCGCGACAGATGGCAATTGCCGGCGATGCGCTTCCAGACCGGTTCCAGCCGTTTCTGCCAGCGCGCCACATCCGGATCCGGCGCAAGCCCGTGCTCGCAGAAGAAGAACGCGCCGCCCGGTTTCAGCACGCGCCGCGCCTCCGCCAGCACCCGCTCGACGCTCGCCACCGAGCACAGCGTGAACGTGCACACCACGCTGTCGAACCGACCGGCGTCGAACGGCATGGCCTCGGCCACGCCGTCGACCAGTTCCAGCGCGAGCCCTTCGGCGCGCGGCGCGGCCGCCGCCATGGCCCGCAGCGGCGGCGACGGCTCCAGCCCCACCACGCGCTTCGCCCGAGCCGGATCGTAATATTTGAGGTTATGGCCGGCGCCGATGCCGAATTCGAGCGTTTCGCCTTCCGCTTGCGGCACGATCTTGCGCCGCTGGCGCGCAATCGGCTTGGCGCCGCAGGCGCAGCCGATCGCCCAGGGCAGAACATAACGGTCGTAGAGGCCGAACATCGCGCGAGCCTACACGCAATGCCTCAAATGTCGAAGACGAGGCAGGTGGTGCTGGCGGTCGCGACGAGCCTGCCCTGGGCGTCCGTCAGGCGCCCCTCGGCCACGGCCGAGCGCCGCCCGACATGGATCGCCTTGCCCTCTGCGCGCAACTGGCCGGATTCGACCAGCGCGGCGCGCAGATAGTTCACCTTGATCTCGAGCGTGGTGTAGCCGCGCCCCTTCGGCAGCATGGTGTGCACCGCGCAGCCCATGACGGAATCGAGAATGGTGGCGATGACCCCGCCATGCACCGTGCCGATCGGATTGTAGAGATGTTCGTCCGGATGCAGCGCCATCACGATGCGCCCCTCCTCCACCTCCTCGATCGTCTGGCCGATCAGCAGCGAGATCGGCGGCGCCGGAACCTCGCCCGTCTGCACCTTGCGGAACAATTCGATCCCGGACATCTGGCGCGCCAGAAGCGCGCCGCGCTGCGGATCTTCCCATTCGACGACGCGGCGGCGGGTCTTGACTGTCATGGCGTCTCCTCAGGCGGAAGCGGCGACGGGCTGCGGATCGCGTTTTCCGCGCATCACCATCAGGCTCATGATGGCCGCGAGGAAACACGCAAATCCCGCAACGTAGAACGACGGCGCGTAAGTCAGCAGCCATGAGCGCGACAGCCCTCCGCCGTAGGCCGCGACCGCCGCGCCGACCTGATGGCTCGCGAAAATCCAGCCGAACGCAAGGCCCGCCTTTTCCGGCCCGAACACACGCGCGGTGAGTTTGACCGTCGGCGGCACGGTCGCGATCCAGTCCAGACCGTAGAACACGGCGAAGACCGACAGGCCGTAGATGGTGAAGGTGGACGAAGGCAGCCACAACAGCGACAGGCCGCGCAACCCGTAGTACCAGAACAGCAGCTTGCGGCTGTCGTAGCGGTCCGACAGATAGCCTGACCCGATGGTGCCGACGATGTCGAACAGTCCCATCATCGCGAGCGTGGAGGCCGCCGCCAGCGCGATCATGCCGTTGTCCACGCAGAAGGCGATGAAATGCGTCTGGATGAGGCCGTTGGTCGAAAGGCCGC
This sequence comes from uncultured Methylocystaceae bacterium, assembly GCA_937870755.1. GTDB lineage: Bacteria > Pseudomonadota > Alphaproteobacteria > Rhizobiales > Beijerinckiaceae > JAJXWB01. Next base: position 10,140 of record CALMZV010000085.1, on the reverse strand, counting down.
AGACGAAGAAACTCGCCGCCAGCAGCCAGAAGGCCGGCACGCGCGAAGCCTCCGCCAGCCCCTTGAACGCGCGCGAAATGGCCGCTCCTGTCTCGACCGGCGCGGGCGCTGGCTCGTTCCCGGTCGCCCCGTAGGGTTTCAGTCCGACGTCGGACGGCCGCTCGGCGAGCAGCAGCACCGCCGCGATCCCCGCAACGACGATGGCGAGGGCCGAGGGAACGAGCGCAAGCTTCCAGCCCACGTGATCGATCAGCCACGCGACCAGAGGCAGGAAGACGAGTTGTCCGGTCGCCATCGCCGCCGACAACACGCCCATCGCCAACCCGCGCCGCTCGACGAACCAGCGCGTGGTCAATAACGCGCCCAGCACCAGCGCCGTCATGCCGGTGCCGACTCCGATCAGCAGCCCCCATCCGATGGCCAGTTGCCAGACGGAATCGACGAACAGGACCGACAGAAGGCCGACGACGACCAGAACCTGCGCCCCCGCCACGACCGCGCGCACGCCGTAGCGTTCGATCAGCGCCGCTGAGAATGGCGCCATGAGCCCGTAGAGAATGAAGCGAATGGCGAGCGCGGAGGAAATCTGCGCCGCGTCCCATCCGAAATGTTTGGACAGGGGCACGATGAAGGCGCCGGGCAGGCCGACCGCTCCCGACATGACGAGCGTCGAGAGGAAGATGGTCGCGATGATCACCCAGCCGTAATGGAGCCCCGCCCCGTCGAGCCTTCGCGCCAGCGCTCTTGCCAACATGGTTCCGATCCTGCCGCGCCCGGCGCGGACACGCTCTTGGCGCTTCGACATCTTGGCGCTTCGAGAAAATTCACTTATGATGACACCTGTCATCATTATTTGATGACGACGATCATCATTCTGTCAAGAGGGCGCAATGCGCGTCTCCAGGGCCAGGGTCGCCGAAAACCGCGAGCGCGTGCTTCAGGCCGCAGCCGACCTGTTTGCCCGCAAGGGCTTCGCCGGCGTCGGCGTCGCCGAAACCATGGCGGCCGCCGGGCTGACCCACGGCGGGTTCTACAACCATTTCGCGTCGAAAGACGAATTGCAGGCGCAGGCCTGCGCCGCCGCTTTCCGCCGCGCGCGGGAGCGGGTGGCGCGCATCGGCGGCGAGCAGGATGCGCTGCGCCGTCGCGCCGCGCTCGAAAACTTCATCGAACGCTACCTCTCGCCGCAGGCGCGCGACGCCGAAGCCGCGGCCTGCCCGCTCGCCGCCTTCGCGACGGACGTATCGCGCGAAAGCGGTCCGGCGCGCGAAAGCTACGCCGAGGGCGTGCGCGCGTTCATCGACGCGCTCGCCCCCGCCTTCGCAGGACCGCGCGCCCATGACGAAGCCGCCGCGATGATGGCCTCGCTCGTCGGCGCGCTCACCCTCGCGCGGAGCCTGCGCGAGACCGACGCGAACCTGTCCGGCCAAATTCTCGCCGCGGCGCGCGCGCGCATCGTCGCGTCGCTTCCGCCCGTTGGCGGCTGAGGCCGGTTCGCTCGCAACGCTCTATCGCACCTCCTGCGTATCGGCGTCCCTGGCGCCCTTTCTGTTGTCGCGCTCGCTCAGTTTCCGATAGAGGTTGCGCTCGCTGATGCCCATCGTGCGCGCGATCTCCGCGCGGCTGAGCGCCCGGTCGCCGAGCAATTGTTCGAGATAGAGGTCGGCGATCTCGTCGAGCGTCGGCGCATGGTCGAACGACAGGGTGAAGTCGCGCCGCGCGCCCGGCGTCCGCCGCAGATCGCCGATATGCCCCGGCCGGATTTCGTCCGAGGCGCCGGAGACGAGCGCGGCGCGTTCCACCACATTGCGCAATTCGCGCACGTTCCCCGGCCAGGAATAGGACATGAGCGCGTCCAGCGCGGCCGGCGACCAGCGCTTGTGGGCGTGGCGCGCGAAATCGCGCGTGTTGAGAAAATGATCGGCCAGCAGCGGCACGTCGCCGATCCGTTCGCGCAGCGGCGGCACCGTCAGCACGAACGCCGAAAGCCGATAGTAGAGATCTTCGCGAAATTCGCCGCGCCGGCACATCGCTTCCAGATCGCGATTGGTGGCGGCCACGAAACGCACGTTGGAATTGAGGTCCTTCGTCCCGCCGAGCCGACGGTAGTGGCCGGTCTCCAGCACGCGCAGCAGCTTGGCCTGCAACGCCAGCGACATTTCGCCGATCTCGTCGAGGAAGACCGTACCGCCCTCGCCCACCTCGATCAGGCCTTCCTTGCGCCGGTCGGCCCCGGTGAACGCGCCGCGCTCGTGGCCAAACAACTCCGATTCGAACAGGTTCTGTTGCAGCGTCGCGCAATCGATGGCGACGAAATTCTTGGCCGCGCGCGCGCTCGCCTGATGGATCGCGGCGGCCACCAGTTCCTTGCCGACGCCGGACTCGCCCAGCACCAGCACGGTCGTTTCGGCCGGACCCACCACGCCGATCATCTTGCGAAGCTTGGCCATCGCCAGCGAACCGCCGAGCAGCGCCTTGCCCGCGCCGGACTGCGCCTGGCGCTTGTAATATTCGTACTCGCGCTGCATCGAACTGGTCGCCAGCGCGCGCTGGACGGCCAGTTCCAGCGCCTCCGGATTGATCGGCTTGGTCAGATAGTCGATCGCGCCCTGCCGGATCGCGCGCACCGCGTGGCCGATCGAGCCGAACGCCGTCAACACGAGGACCGGACAGAACTCCGAGATCTGCGGCAGGATTTCGAGCCCGTCGGCGTCGGGCAGTTTCACATCCAGAAGCGCAAGCTGCGGCTCGAACCGTTCGAGCGCCTCCCTGGCTTCGCTCCAGCGCTGCGCGCTCGTCACGTCGTAACCGGCGCCCTTCAATTGCGCGCAGATGAGACGGTTGAGCGTGGCGTCGTCGTCGACGACGAGTATGCGGACCTTGCGGGGGGCGGAAACGGTCATGAAGCGTCGGCCATCCGATCGGCGTCGGGAAAGGAGAGCGTGAAGGTCGTGCCCAGGTCAACTACGCTGCGCACCGCGATCGTTCCACTCCATTTGGTCATCACCGCCTTGCAGATCGCCAGCCCGAGTCCGCTGCCCGTGCTGCCGTCGGCGCGCCAGCTCCAGAACGGATGGAAGATCTTTTTCAGATTGTCGGGCTCGATGCCGACGCCGGTGTCCGATACTTCGATCACGATCTGGCCCGGCGGACCGGGCGCCCGTCGTACGCTGACGGCGCCGCCGGCGGCGGTCGCATGAAAGGCGTTCTGGATGAGGTTGACGAAGATCATTCCCACTTCGCCTTCGTGCGCGACGATCCGTGCGCCCTCCTCGATCCGCACATCGAGCGTAACGCGTCGCGTCTTGGCCTCGTAGTTGAGAAGCGAGGCCGCGTCGCGCGCGATGCGCGACAGATCGACCAGCGCGCCGCGCTCTCCCGACGTCTGGCTGAGTTTCATCAACCGGCCCGTCACATCGATGCAGTGTTCGACCTCCGTGTCCACGAGGTCGAGATAGGCGCGCGTCTCCTCGATCTGCGGCGGACCATCCATGGTCTTGCGCAGCGCGCTCAGGCCGAGCCGGATGGACGCGAGCGGGTTGTGAATCTCGTGGGCGACGCCGGTCGCCAGTTGGCCGATTTCGGACAGTCTCTGGTCCTGCGAAATGTTGAGCGCCATCGATAGATCGCGAATGGCTTCCACGACGAAGCGACGCGGGCCGTCCGGCGTCGAAAGAACGAGCGGCGCCGCGATCACCTCGACCGCGAATTCCGCGCCGTCGTCGATGCGCTTGTGAATATGCATGCATTTCACGACGTCGTCGGACTGCGCGAGCTTCGCCAGCGGGCACACCACGAGCGTCGGGATGCACGGCTCGGTTCGCGCGTGGCTCGACGCGTAGCACGGCATGTGCACGACCTCGCCATGCGACAGCCCCATCTGGTTGCAGAACTCCCGGTTGGCCGCGACCACCGTGAAATCGTCGGCGATCACGCGAATGGCGTCGGGCGCCGCGTCGATCAGCCCCTGCTGGAAATGTTCGCGCTCCTGAAGCCGCACGACGGTCGCCTTCAGGCGTCCCGCCATGTCGTCGAATGTCGCGGCGAGCACGGCGATTTCGTCCTGCGGCGCGCCCTGCCCTACGGACACGCGCGCGTCGAGATCGCCCGCCGCCAGACGCCGGCTGGCGGCCGTCAGCCGCGCCACCGGCCGCAGCACCAGGCGATCGAGCGCAAACCAGGCGGCGAGCAAGGTGGCGGCGAGCACGGCAAAGCCCACGCCCGACAACAGCAACGCCGTCGCCCACGCGCGCGATTTCAGACTGTCGGCTTCGTAGTCGATGACCAACAGCCCGTTGACGGGATGGTCCCTGGCCTCGCCATGACAGCCCTTGCACGCGTCGCGATTGGCGACCGCGTTGACGCTGCGCAGGAACTCGCGCCCGTCCGGGCCCTTCAGGAAGGCCGCGGCGATGCCGCCCCTGGTCACGCTGACGGCGCACCCATCGCACAGCGCGGCAAGATCTGGATGTTTGACGCCGATCTTGCTGGCGTCCGACGAGAAGCGAACCTCGAGCGCGGGGTTGAGGATGGAAACGTTGATGACGTTCTCAACCCCGCCAAGCCGCTGCACGATCTCGCTCAGGCCCGGAATGTCGCGCTTGAGCATGGCGTTCTCGAGCGCGATCTGGAGGAAGGCGCCCAGGCGCGTGGAAACCGCTTCACGCTCCAGCTTCAGCTCGTGGCGGTAGAGCGGCACGAACAGCGCAAGGCTCGCCAGCGAGGCGACGACAAGCACCAGGCCGAGCGCGGCCAGAACGCGCGCGCCCAAGCCGCGCGGCGCCAGCCCGCGAGCCTCGTGGATGCCCTGCATCGGCCGCTCGGCCGCTCGATCCGTCATGCGTTCGCCCGGAACGGGGCGGCGTTCGTCGCAAACACGCCCCGCCGCCTTCAAATGCGCGATTGGCGGCCGTCCGCATTGTTCTGGAACAATATGTGACCGGGTTTCCGCGCCGGCGCCGGATCCGAAGCGGCGACCTTTTCGCCCCGCGGCGAGCCGCAATCGGGCGTGTCGGACGAGAACGCGGCCATCGGCTTGAGCGTCAGTTGCGGCGGGGTCATGTCGACGCCGGTCGCCGCGCCGAGCACGGCGGCGAGCTTTTCGAGCCATGCGTGCGTGACGAGCGCCGCGGCCGCATAGAACGCCGCCTCGCAGCGGGTCGTGACGCGTTTGGCGAATTCTGGAACCCAGACGATCAGATGGTCGCGCAGGAACCGCGCCGAATCCGCGAGGCTGTCAGGCCGATCGACCGCGCCGAGCGCAAGCGCGAGAAACTGAAGCTCGGTCACCAGATGGTCGTCGGAGCGCATGCGCCAGTCGGCCGCGCGCACGCCATAGCGCGCATACCACGCGCGGGCCATGAACATCGCCGCCTGCCGTTCGAGATTTTCCTCGTCGCGCCACACCGACTCCGTCGGCGCGGCCTGATAGTCGTAGTTGAGATAGATGGCGGCGTATTCGGCCGCCAGCAGGTCGAGATCGCGTTCCGACAGCGGATCGGAGAGCGCGCCCAGCGCCTCCGAAAACAGCGCGCGCGCCTGCGCGAACGCCGGCCCGTCCAGCGACAGACTGAACCACGCGGCAGGGTCCGCGCTCTTCAGGCGCGCGATCAGCGTCGCATCCGGCTCGCGGTCGTGCAGCCGGATCAGCACCTGGAGATCGTCGGCAAGCGCCGCCCGCTCATCGCCGGTCAGACGAACGCGGCCGGCGGGCGGAGCGGGATCGCGGGAAGCCATTACACGGCGCCTTTGGTGTGCACGACGAAGCGGATCGACGGATTGGTGAGTTCGGGGTCCGCCATGTCGCGCACCTGACGGCTCACCTTGTCGCTGGGTCCGACCGCCTTCGTTTGATACGTGCCGTCGGCGATCTTGTCGATGGGGCCGATGTCGAGCACGCGCATCATGCACGCCATCACGCAATAGGGTTTGCGCCCGGCCTCGATCTCGTCCACGCACATGTTGCATTTCGAGACGATGTTCTGCTCGGGAATGTATTGCGGCGCGCCGAACGGGCATGTCGCCTCGCAGCGCCGGCAGCCGATGCACAAGGTGGAATCGATATCCACGATGCCGTCCGCCTTGCGCTTGAAGATCGCGCCGGTCGGGCACGCCGGCAGACAGGCCGGCTCCGCGCAATGGTTGCACGACATGTTGACCTTGTAGGCGTAGACCTCCGGGAACGAGCCGCCCTCGATATACTGCACGCGGCGGAACCGCGGGCCCGGCGGCAGGCCGTTCTTGTCCTTGCACGCAATTTCGCATGCGCGGCAGCCGATGCAGTCCACGTTGTTGTGCACGAAGCCGAGTTGCATGTCGGGCTTGACCGGAACGTAGACCTCGCGCTTCTTCGCGAGGGCCGCTTCCTTGATCTTCGCCTTGTCCTGCGGGTTGGCCATGGAAATCTCCTGAAGAATCTAAGGCGAAGTCGTCACATGTCGCGGCGGAACACGCTGGAGCGCGCGCTCGCCAGCTGGTCCCAGCCCGGCCGGTGGGCCAGATTGGTCTTGCGGATGTTGCACAGCACCGTGTTGTAGGCGAAGGCGCCGGCGGGCGATGGTTCGTCGAGCGTCAGGAAGTCCGGATTGCCCGACCTGTCCACGCCGTTCTCGTCGATGTCCATCCACGCGCCCTCGTGCAGCACGACGACGCCCGGCATCACGCGCTCGGTGACATAGACCGGCACGACGCACGTTCCGCGGTCGTTGTAGACTTCCACCGTGTCGCCGGTCTGGATGCCGAGCTTCCTGGCGTCGCTGGCGTTGACCGTCAGTTCCTGGCTGAACGTCTCGCGCAGCCACGGAATGTTGTTGAAGATCGAATGGGTGCGCCAGCGCGGATGCGGGCTCACCATGTGGAACGGGAACTGCGCCGTTTTCGGGCTGTTGAGCGACTCCCACGGCTCGATCCATTTGGGGATCGGCGGAATGTAGGAGCCGTATTGCGTGCGCGTGAAGTCCGGCGTCTGCGCGAGCACCGTCGAGAAGATCTCGATGCGCCCCGACGGCGTCTGGAACGGTATGCCCTTCTCCACCTGATCGCGGAACGCGACATGCGGCTGCGGCAGCTTGAATTTGTAGACGCCGCGCTTCTTGAACTCCTCCCAGCTCATGTCGGCGTGCTGGTGGTGCTGCACCTTCTCCCACCACGCGACCAGATAGGCCTCGTCCACCGGATCGTCGTTGTTGAAATAGTCGCGCGTGGCGCGCGGGTTGTAGGCGGGACCGAAGCCGAGCCGGTAGGCCAGTTCCGTGAAGATCTGGAAGTCGGATTTCGACTCGCCGAGCGGCTGGATCACTTTCGGACGGTGAATGTAATAGTGCCCCTTGTACCAGGGCAGCGCCACGTCGTGCCGCTCGAAATGGGTGGCGACGGGCAGGAGGAAATCGGCCCAGATGCCGGTCGGCGTGATGGTGGAATCCATGCACACCAGCAGCGATTCCTTCTCGCCCTGCGAATCCCATTTGCGGATGGCGGCGATTTCCTTGTTGATGTTGGTGAGCTGGTTGAGCCAGTCCGATCCCTGCCAGAAAATGCCCCGAATGTTGGGCACCACGCCGTCGAGCTGGTCGTTGCGCGGCCACAGGCCCACTTCCTCGCGCTTCACGTTCGGATAGTTGAGAACGATATGCGCCCAGCGGTCGGACTTGATCGCCGCATACCACACGTTGGCGTACTGGTCGTAGGGATAGGCGACGGCTTCGTTGTGATAGCCCTTGCCCACGCCCTCCGCGCAGCCGCCGAGAATGCCGATATTGCCGGTCATCGCCTGCACGGCGGCGGCCATGCGGTTGTACTGCTCGCCGTAGGCGTTGCGGCCCGGCGACCACGAGGCTTTCAGCGCCGCGGGCTTGGTCGTCGCATACATATGCGCGAGCTTCTTGATGTCGTCGGCCTTCACGCCGCAGATCTTCTCGGCCCACTCGGGCGTCTTCGGAACGCCGTCCGAAACGCCCATGATGTAGTCCTTGAAGCTCTCCTGGTTCTGCGCCCACGCCGGCATCGTGCCGCGGTCCATGCCCTGCGTGAACCGGTTGATGAAGTTCTGGTCGTGCAGATTGTTGGCCCAGATGTAGTGCGCCATCGCCGCGAGCATCGCCGCGTCGGTGTTCGGACGGATCGGAATCCACCATGCGTCGTAGGTGGAGGCCGAGTCCGTGTATTGCGGATCGACCAGCACGAACTTGCAGCCGCGCTGCTTGGCCAGCCGCATGTACCAGAACGTGTTGCCGCCGTGGAACGTGTAGGCCGGGTTCCAGCCCCACATGATGATCAGCTTGGCATGGGCGTAGGCGTCGTCCTCGTTGCCGTCTTCGATCGTGCCGAAGGTCATGCGCGAGGAGAAGGTCGTCGCCTGATACGACGGCACCGACCACGACGAGGTGCGGCAGCCGAACATGCCGAGGAAGCGGCCGAGCAGGCCTTCGATCTGGTCGGACTTGTGCAGCACGCCGTAGGAGGCGCCGGCGTAGGACTGGTCGAGCAGCGCCTGCGGGCCGTATTTGGTCTTGAGATAGACCATGCGTTCGGCGATTTCGCTCAGCGCCTCGTCCCACGACACGCGCTTGAACTTGCCCTCGCCGCGCTTGCCTACGCGCTTCATCGGATAAAGCAGGCGTTCGGGCGAATAGAGGCGTGCGCGATAGGAGCGCCCGCGCAGGCAGGCGCGCACCTGCGGCTCCTCCTCGGTGTCCTTGCCGAAAGCGCCGTCGCGCTGGTAGCGCCCGTCGTCGGTCGAGAGGCGCACGATCACGTCGCCCTTCTTGTGGGCGACCAGCATATGGCGCGAGCCGCAATTGTGCGCGCAGCTCGTCACCACCGTCTCCAGTTGGTCGTCGCGCGGATAGGGCTCGTAGGCGAAAGCCGCCGCCTCGTTCGACGCCAGCACGGGCGCGAGGCCGCCGCCGGCCGCCGCCGTCGCCACGCCTTTCAGAAAGCCGCGACGGTCGGTGTCGATGAGCGCGCCCGGAGCGTGGGGTTTCGCGGTGGTCATGATCTTCTCCGGTGGATGACGCTGCGGGGTGAAGGTCGCCCCTCGCAGAAAACGAGATCGGTTTCGAAATCCGGACGGCGCGCGAGCGAAGCTGTCGCTTTCGCCCGCGCGCGCCGGGGGTTCATTTCGCCGGAAGCGCGAACCGCGCGTCGGACTGTTTCGGGCGATCCTTCGCCCAGTCTGGAACGTCGGTCGGCATGCCCGGCCAATCGTGCCGCGGATACGGATAGTCGATCCGGTACCATTGACGCCCGCCATGGCAGCCGTAGCAGACGTCCGAACCCTTCTTCGCCAGCTCCTCGATCGCCTTGGCGTTGAGATAGGTCACCTGGTGGCGATTTGTGCGGAACTGCTCGGCATGGCAGGTGAGACAGCCGTTCGGCGTCTCCGCATTCTCCAGGCCTTCGCGATTTTCGGGCCACGTGCCGGACAGGCCCATGTTCTCGGCCGGGAAATTGCCGTGGCAGCGCAAACACGTCTCGCTCGGATTGACCATCTTGCGCAGCGTGAAGGCGGGCGCATTCTTTGCCCAGTCCGTCCTCGTGTTGAGCGAGGCGTGCGAATTGTTCGCCGCTTCCTCGCGCACGTCGTTGCCCTGATGGCAGAAGTTGCACCTCAGGTTCATCACCTGTTTGGCAAGCGGCGACTGAATGTGCCGCCAGTGGAAATCTTCCTGCTTGCCCGCATAGGTGTCGAGCGTCTGATACCAGGCTTCCGTCTGGTCCGCCTTCACGCCGGCGGGAGAGGCGGCGCGTGGTTTCGCCTTGCCGATCTCGCTGTGGCAGACGAGACAGGCCTCGTCCTTGGCCGCGTCGATCGCCGGCTTGAAATGGATGGGATCGTAGCGCGCGCGCTCGTAATCGTTGGCGGCCGCAGCCGCGCGTTTCTTCACCGCCTCGATATCGGCGATCGCCTTCGCGTCGCCCGCCTGCGCGCGCGCCTGCGGCGCCAGCCCCACGCCGCCGATCGCCAGCGCGACCAGTAAGGCGGCTCCGTTGAGAGCATGGAGGAAACGTCCTGTGGGGATCGTCATCGCGTTTTCGGCCTGTTCTGGAATCACGGAAAGACGGCCGGGCCCTGCGGCCCGGCCGCTCGCTTTAGCGACGGTTGCCGCCCATGCCGGACATGCCGCCCATGCCGCCCATGCC
>CALMZV010000084.1 GCA_937870755.1 uncultured Methylocystaceae bacterium | reverse complement strand
TCATCAGCAAAAGCAGCGGGATGATCGCCGGGACCATCGCATTCAGGCTGCGCACATCGGGGTTGTAGCGGTAGCGCGTCACCAGCTCGAAACTGCCGCTGGTGGCTGCATCGCCGTAAAGCTCGCGCGCCTGGCGCAGGATCCAGTCGCCATGCATGCCCTGGACATAGCCCTGCACCGTATTGGCACGGGTGGGGTTGGCGCCATCAAACCAGGCCCCGACCTGAACAGTCCTGCCTGCCGCAATATCGGCGGCGAAACCGGGCGGGATCTCTATCGCCAGCGCCAACTCGCCCGACCGCATCCTCGCGTCGATCTCATCGTAGCTCGTCAGCGGCGGCTGCTCGATGAAATAGCGCGAGCCCGCGATATCGGCGATATAGCTGCGGCTGGTGGTGGACTGGTCACGGTCGAGCACGGCGAAACTCAGATCCTCGACATCCATATTGATGCCCAGCCCGATCACGATCATCAGAAGAAGACTGCCGACCAGCGCCATGGTCAGCCGGATCGGGTCTCGCTGCAGCTGCAGGCTTTCCAGCTGCGAATAGCTGAGCAGCCGCCGCAGGCTGAAGCCGGATTGCGGCGCGGGATGCGCCACCTCGACTGGCGGGGCAGCCGGGGTCTCAGGCGGGGGTGCCGTCTCGCCAATCGCCTCTTCCAGATAGGCGATGAAGGCATCCTCCAGCGTGGCGCAGCCTTTGGTCTTGGTGATGCCCTCGGCGGTATCCGAGACCAGCACCTTGCCCGCATGCATCAGGCTGATGCGGTCGCACCATTCCGCCTCGTTCATGAAATGGGTCGAGACGAAAATCGTCACGCCATCCTTGCGCGACAGCTCCGCCAGAATGCGCCAGAAACCATTCCGCGCCACCGGGTCCACCCCCGAGGTCGGCTCGTCCAGGATCAGGATCTCGGGCGCATGGATCATCGCGACCGCCAGCGAGAGCCGCTGACGGATGCCCAGCGGCAGCGCCTCGGGCAGGCTGTCGGTCACATCGCCCAGATCGAAACGGGCGATCATTTCTTCGACCCGGGCGGGGATCTTCTCCGCTGCCATATCAAAGAGCCGCGCGTGCAGATCAAGGTTCTGCCGCACCGTCAGTTCGGCATAAAGCGAGAAGGCCTGCGACATGAAGCCGACCCGGCGGCGCACCGAGAGATCACTCGCATCAACCTCATGGCCGAAGAGTTTCGCGCGCCCCTCGCTCGGCTCCAGGAGACCGGTGAGCATCTTCATCGTCGTCGTCTTGCCGCAACCGTTTGAGCCGAGAAAGCCGAAGATCTCGCCCTTCGGGATGCGGAAGGACACATTGTCCACTGCGACGAAATCGCCGAAGCGCTGTGTCAGCCCCTCGGCCTCGATGGCGATCTCGCTGTCATCACGGGTGCGCGGCGGGATCACCACGGCGCTGTCTTCGCCCCGGTCTTCCGCCGGCAAAAGCGCGATGAAGGCCGCGTCGAGGTTATCGGCCCCGGTCCGCGACAGCAGATCCTCGGTGGTGCCGGTCGCCAGCACCCGCCCCGCATTCATCGCGACCAGCCAGTCGAAGCGCGCGGCCTCCTCCATATAGGCGGTGGCGGTGATCACGCTCATCCCCGGCCGGGTCACTCGGATGCGGTCGATCAGATCCCAGAACTGGCGGCGCGAGAGCGGATCGACGCCGGTGGTCGGCTCGTCGAGGATCAGGAAATCCGGGTCATGGATCAGCGCGCAGCACAGGCCCAGCTTCTGCTTCATCCCGCCCGAGAGTTTCGCAGCCGGGCGCGTGCGGAACGGCGTCATGCCGGTTGCTGCCAGCAGATCCGTGATCCGGCGTTCGCGTTCCGCCTTGTCATGACCAAACAGCGAGCCGAAGAAATCGAGGTTTTCTTCAACCGAAAGCGTCGGATAGAGGTTCTTGCCCAGCCCCTGCGGCATATAGGCGATGCGCGGACAGACGCGGTTTCTATGCGCCACATCGCGCATATCACCGCCCAGCACCTGCACATGACCGTCCTGGATGACCCGCGCGCCCGCCAGCAGCGACAAAAGGCTCGACTTGCCGACCCCATCCGGCCCGATCAGCCCGACCATCCGGCCCGAGGGGATCTCAAGCGTCACATCGTCGAGCGCCGTGACCTTGCCATAGCGCAGCGTCAGGCCGGAGACCCCGGCAACTGCACCAGAAACGGACCCGCTCATTTCACGACATTGGCCAGAAAGTCGGGCCAGGCGGCGTTGGGGTCAAGCCGCAGATAGGCCATGCCCGGCAGGCCGGTTTTGACATATTCAATATGGCGCGACAGCAGTTCCGGGTCGATGCGGGCGCGGACGCGGAACATCAGCTTCTCGCGCTCATCGGCGGTCTCGACCGTCTTCGGCGTGAACTGCGCCACATCGGCGACATAAGAGACCGTCGCCGGGATCACCAGCTCCTGCGCCGCATCCATCACCAGCCGCACCTCAGAGCCGACCTGCACCCGACCGACCTGCGAGGTCGGCAGGAAGACGGTCATATAGACATCGCCCAGGTCAACGAGGCTGAGGATCCGCCCGCCGGAGCCGACAATCTCGCCCTCCTGCGCGATGCGGTACTGGATGCGGCCCGCGCGCGGCGCGGTCAGAGTCGCGTCATCAAGGCTGGCCTGAATCGCATCGATCGAGGCCTTCGCCGCCTCGACCGCAGCCCCGGCATCGACGACCTGGGCCTCGGCGCTGCTGACCCCGGCGAGCGCCGCCGCATGGCTGGCCTCGGCCGAGGCGAGCCCGGCCTTGCCCTGGCGGTCGCGCGCCAGATCATCATCGAGCACCTGCTGCGAGACGGTGGCATTGGCCGCAAGCTGCACGCTGCGCGCATAACGCTGGGCGGCGGCATCGGCGACCGCCGCCGCCTGATCGACCGAAGCCTGCGCGGCGCGCTCCTGGGCCTCGGCCTGGGCGACCAAGGCCTTTGCGGTCTCGACCCCGATTTCGGCACGGGCCAGCTGCGCCTCGGCCTGGCGCTTTTGCGCGTTCAGCTGCACCACATCCATCTGCACCAGCAGATCACCCGCCTTGACCAGATCGCCCTCGGCTGCGGTAATCTCTGCAATCCGCCCGCCGGTCAGGGCCGCGATATCAATCTCGGTCGCCTCGATCCGGCCATTGGCCGAGGCGAACCCCGCCGGCAGACCCGCCGGCTGCAACCTGTCCCAGGCCAGCCAGCCAAGCGCCGCCGCTGCGGCCAGCCCCGCCAGGATGATTCCGTTCCGCTTTGCCATGACCCGCCTCTGACACTGTGCTGATGGAGGCTTAACGCCTGTTCCCCTGCGGTTTTCACCCCCGGCTCCGGACTTGTCAACACACGATGACCCGGCAGAAATCCTGTATTTCCAATATCCCGAAACACGGTGCCGGTTGTTCCGCGACAGCAGAAGGGCTAAATACCAGAACCTGTTCGGAGCCGCCCAGAGGTGCGTCGACCGCGCCAGGAACAATCACCAGTTGCTTTCCGTAAGACAATCCGGACGAAACAAACCCGCCCATGCCCAGAAATGTGACCCCAGCCAGCGATATCGCCCGCGCGCCCGTCCAGACGACAAGCGGGAAAGAGCGCATCCTGAATGCGGCCATGCTGCTTTTCGCCCGGATGCCCTATTCCGACACAAGCCTGCGCGATATTGCGGCGGCGGCCGAGGTCGATGTGGCCTATGTCCATCGCGCTTTCGGCTCCAAGGCCGAGATCTTCCGCCATGCTCTGCTGGCGCTCGGGCCGATTGACGACATCGCGACAGGGCAACCGGATGGGGCAACCATGATCCGGCGGATCTGCAATCTGGCCTTCCTGCGCAATCCCCGCAAGCTTGAGGATGTCCGGCCGCTGCACCTCCTGATACAATCGAGCCTGTGCAGCGAAGCCCGCACCATCATTGCCGGTTTTATCGAGGCCTCGCTTGCCATTCCCCTCAGCAGAGCCTTCGGCCATTCCGATATGGGAAGGGCACATTTTGCCCTCAGCCTGCTGAGCGGCTTTGTGACGCATCGGGCGGTGCTGTGCCCGCAGGATTTGGTGTCGATCCCGGAAGAGGATCAATACCATATGCTCGAAATGGCGTTGCTGAATGCGATGATGCCACCGGATGGTCCCTGACACCCGCTCAGGGTTCGACCGAGGGAAGCACCACCCCCGTCTGTCGGGGCAATCAAGAGCGCAACAGGCCGCCAGACACCCCGGAAACCCGTGCCGCGATACAGGTGATTGCAGAGATGCGTCGTCGCTTTGGCGACCCGCCTGAACGATTGGCGAAAGCCCCCCGAGGGGCGCTGACCCTGGTCAGCGGGACATCAGCATCGGGATCCGGGCCTCGCCGATAAGCGATCTTGTCGTGCCGCCAAACAGGATTTCGCTGGCGCGGGGCCGGCTATAGGCGCCGACAACGAGGAGATCCGCCCCCGCCTGCGAGGTCTGCTGCAAGATCGTTTCAGCCACGGAAAGCCCGGCCGAGCTGACATTCGTGACCTCGGCGCTGACATCATGGCGCGCGAGATGCTGGCGCAGGTGAGAGCCTGGATCGTCGCCGTAATAGTCGGGATCGCGCCCGGCATCGACGGTCAGGATGGTCGTGCTCTGCGCCGCCTCGATGAAGGGCATGGCGTCGCTGACCACCCGCCGGGCCTCACGGCTGCGATTCCAGGCGATGACAATCTTCTGACCGATCGTGTCGCCCTGCCAGCCTTGCGGGATCATCAGCACCGGCAGGCCGGAATCGATCAGGATGCGCTCGGCCGACCAGCTTGTCGGCAGGCCAGCGAGCCTTGGATGGGCGGCAATCGCCAGATCGCAATGCAGCGCCCTGAGCACCTTTTCATCGCCCATATCGTCACGCCAGACGATACGGAATTCGGAGGTGATCCCGGACCCTGCCGTCAGCTCTGCAAATCGCTGACCGGCCCTGACGACCTTGCGGGTCTCCTCTGCCTTTTCGCGCTCGATCAGGCTGCTGATGGCGGCCCTGCCGCGGATATAACCCGGCATCCTTGCGCCTTCATCATGGCGCGACAGGCCATAGACCGCGACCAGATGCGCCTGGTGCTGCGCGGCCAGCCTGACCGCATGGCCTGCGAGGATCTCTCCCTCAGGTGACGCATCGATGAAAACGGCGATGTCTCTCCAGATCGGTTTCATAGGGCTGCCCTCCTTGCAGTCTGACCCTTGATTGCAGGCATGAGATCCGGCGCTGCCGGTTCATGTTGTCTCGTTTCTCTCGGCCTGGACAGCATAAAGGATCGCCAGTAGCCAGGCCTGGGCCGGCCGCCCTGCCCCCCTGCACAGCGGTCGAAAGCTGCGATCCGGCCGCCGCAACACCGAGACCCAGCATTCGGACGAGGTCTGGCTGTGGCTCACGCTCCATTCCGGCAAGAGCGCCTCTTGCAAAGCCCGCGCCGCATCCAGCGATCCATGGCAGGCGTGATGGACTTTCGCGACATGGGCGCCTGTGCCAAACGCCCGCACCACCAGCCCCGACTCCCAGTCATCGCCCGAGCGGATCAGGCCGATCAGTTCCGTGAGGGCATTTCCGGGGCGAAAGACATCGGTCATCGTCAAAAGGCCATATGCCAGCGCAGCAGCACCATATCGAGCCCGGGATTGCGGTCCTCGATATGGGCGTTGGATTTGTGGCTCAGGACAAACGAGATGGCCGAAGTGTCGGTCAGGCGGTAGCCAGGCCCGATGGTCGAGCGGAACTGGAAATCGCCGCCGAGATCATTGCCCGGGGTTGAGGCACGCCACAGGCCCGGCATCACCGACAGATCGAGGAACCAGCGGCGGTTCAGATCCCAGCGAAGCCCGAGACCGAACCCGGCAAAGACATCACCCTCGGCATGGGCATCAAACGCGACTGCAAAACTCGCAGCTGCCCCAAGAAACCGGCCAAACGGATCGGGTCGATACTCAGCCGAGAGGACCACAGAATCCTTCCCGTCGCGGCTGTTGAACGAGGACTGGCCGAGACCTGCGATGACCTCATCCGCGAAGCCGGGCCTCGCGTCGCCCGTCATCACAAGACCAGGCAATATGGCCAGGAAAAGGAGGAAATGTTTCATCTCTTTGCTTTGGCTATGGGCTTGTCGGAACGGGACCGGGGCGGGCTGTGCCGCCCTAGTCCTTTGCCCCTTACATCGGGGCGGCTGCCGCGATGGAAACGGCGATATAGGCTGCCGCCTGGTCACGCAGGGCGGCGGCAAGCGCGGTGCGCGCGGTCAGCGCGGTGCGTTCGGCATCGAGCACGGTGAAGAAATCCGTCTGCCCCGCCCGCCAGGAATCGCGCGCAAGCGTCACCGTCTCCTGCGCCGTTCCCACCAGTTTGCGCTGCGCAGCGACATTGGCCCCGCCGCGACGCCAGGCGGAAAGCCCGTTCTCCACCTCTTCCACCGCATCAAGCACGGCGGCCTGCCAGCGGATATGGGCCTGGACCGCCCGCGATTCCGCCGCTTTCAGATTGGCCCGGTTCGCACCACCGGTGAAAATCGGCAGGTTGATCTGCGGCCCCAGAGACCAGGAGGTCGGATTGGCGCCGCCCCGGATATTGCTGGGCCGGATCGACCCCGACAGGCTGACCGAGGGCCAGAACTCGGCCTTCGCGACGCCGATACGGGCCACCGCTGCGGCAAGGCTGCGCTCGGCGATCTGCACATCGGGGCGGGCGCGGATCACCTCGGCGGGAAAGCCGACCGAGGGTTTCGCCCGCGCCGATGGCTGCGCGCGGCCCTTTTGCAGGCCCGGGCGCAGCTCGGCCGTGCGCGAGGCCGTCAGCGTCGCCAGCCGGTTCACCGCCTGGTCAAAGCCGATCTCCAGCGCGGGCAGCCCGGCCTCGGCCTGCGCCACCGCCTGTTCGGCCTGCAGCACATCGAGGCGGCTGGCCTGACCGACTTCCAGCATCTCCTGCGTCAGGTTCAGCGTCTCGCGGCGGCTTGCGATGCTCTGGCGGGTCAGCGCGATGCTTTCCTGGTAATAGCGCAGATCGACATAGGCGGTGGCGACCGCAGCGGTCACCGCCCGGCGCGCCACCTCATGCGAGAGCTTTGCCGCCTCCAGCTCGGCGATGGCTGCCGTGCGCGCGGCGCGGTTGCCGCCGAAGATATCGACCATCCAGGAGGTTGAGAGCGTGGCCGATGTGCTGTCCGAGATCACACCGCTGCCCTGGCTGTCGCCACGCGTCGCATTGGCGCCGGCGCTGACCTGCGGTAGCGCGCCCGCCCCGGCGATACCGACGCCGGCGCCCGCCTCATCAATCGCGGCGACCGCCTCATGGATCGTCAGATTGCGCGCCAGCGCGGTGGAGATCAGACCGTCCAGCGTCTTGTCCCCAAAGCTGAGCCACCAGGACCCCGTCGCGCTGCGCCCCGGGGCGGAGGCGGCGAAACTGGCCGCCGTATCGGAGGTTGGCGCGGAATATTCGGTGGTGACACAGGCGGAAAGCGCCAGCGTCAGCGGCAGAATGGTCAGAAAACGACCCAGACCTGAACTGCGACGGGGAGTAAGGGATGCTCTACTCATGGATTTCGTCTTTTTGTTATGGGCGAGGAAGGGGAAACGGGGGCATGCTCTGCCATGCCCCCGCCAGGGCTACTCCGCGGGATGCGAGGACATCGGGGCGCCCGCAACGGAGGCCTTGTTGCCAAGGCGCTTATGCGTCCCGAAAATCTTCATCACGAAGACGAAGAAGATCGGCGCGAACAAAACACCCAGGATGGTCGCCGAGAGCATGCCGCCCACCACATTGATGCCGATGGCATTCTGGCTGGCAGCCGAGGGACCGGTGGCAATCGCCATCGGCACCACGCCCATGGTGAAGGCCAGCGAGGTCATCAGGATCGGGCGGAACCGCAGGCGGCAGGCCTCGACCGTGGCGGCCATCAGCTCCATCCCTTCGGCGATCAGATCCTTGGCGACCTCGACGATCAGGATCGCGTTCTTTGCCGAAAGCCCGACAATGGTGATCAGCCCGACGGTGAAGAAGACGTCATTCGCCATCCCCGCCCACATCACCGCCGCCACCGAACCAATCGCCCCCATCGGCACGATCAGCATCACCGAAAGCGGGATCGACCAGCTGCCGTAAAGCCCGGCAAGGCAAAGGAACACGAAGAGGATCGAGAGGCCGATCAGGATCGGTGCCTGGGAGCCGCTTTCGATCTCCTGTTTCGACTGACCGGTCCATTCATAGGCGAAACCGGTCGGCAGCTCGCCGGCCAGGCGTTCCATCTCGGCGATGGCCTCGCCCGAGGAATAGCCCGGTGCGGCCTCGCCGTTGATCCGGAGCGAAGGATAGCCGTTATAGCCGACGATCTGCGTCGGGCCGTAACCCCATTCCGCCGTCGCAAAGGATGAGAGCGGTACCATACCACCCTGCACATTGCGGACGTTGATCTTCATCACGTCTTCAATGTTCATCCGGCTCGACGCCTCGGCCTGAACCATGACGCGCTGCATTTTGCCTTCATTCGGGAAGTCGTTGATATAGCCAGAGCCAAGCGCGACCGAGATGGTGCGGTTGATCTCGCCAAAGGTCACGCCGAAGGCATTGGCCTTTTCGCGATCGACACGCAGGCTCAGCTGCGGGCCGGCGGGAAGACCCTCGATATACATCTGGCCAAGGATCGGGCTGTCAGCGGCACCGGCCATGATCTGGCCTGCGGCCTCCTGCAGCGCCGCATTGCCCATATTGGCGCGGTCCTGCAGCCGGAAGGCAAAGCCCGAGCTGGTGCCAAGGCCCTGGATCGCCGGGGGCGACAGCGCGAAAGCGATGGAATCGCGGATCGAGAACAGCATCCCCGAAAGCTGGCCTGCCAGACCACCGGCGGAAAGCTCGGGGGTTTTGCGCTCGGCCCAGTCTTTCAGTGTCACAAAGGCGAGACCCGAATTCGGCCCCTGACCGAAGAAGGAATAACCCTGGATCACCACGATGGAATCGACGCCATCCATGCCAAGCGCAAAGCCCTCAGCCTGTTTGGTGACCTCGCGCAGGCGGTAGGTGGTGGCGCCGGGCGGGGCCTGAAGGTTGGCGACCAGATAGCCCTGATCTTCTTCGGGCAGGAAGGACGAAGGGATTTTGACATAGAACCAGGCCAGGCCTGCCACCAGCGCAACATAGATGATCATCATCCGGCCCGCGCGACGTGTCAGCCCGCCGACCACGCCGGTATAACCTTTGGTGGCGCGGTCGAAATTGCGGTTGAACCAACCAAAGAGGCCGCGTTTGGCGTGACCGTGACCCTTGGCGACCGGCTTGAGGAAGGTCGCGCAAAGCGCCGGCGTCAGCGAGAGCGCAAGGAAGGCGGAAAACGCAATCGAGACGACCATGGTCAGCGAGAACTGCTGATAGATGATGCCCACCGAGCCCGGGAAGAAGGCCAGCGGAATGAACACCGCCATCAGCGCCAGCGTGATCCCGACAATCGCGCCGGAAATCTGCCCCATCGCCTTTTTCGAGGCCTCTTTCGGCGATAGCCCCTCTTCGGACATGATCCGCTCGACGTTTTCCACCACCACGATGGCGTCATCGACGAGAATGCCGATGGCGAGGATCATCGCGAACATGGTCAGCACGTTGATCGAGAAACCCGCCGCCAGCATGACCGCCAGCGTCCCCGCCAGTGCGATCGGCACCACAAGGGTCGGGATCACGGTATAGCGGAAGTTCTGCAGGAAGACGAACATCACGACAAAGACGAGGCCAACGGCTTCCAGCAGCGTCATCACCACCTTGTGGATCGAGGCGGAAACGAAGGGCGTGGTGTCATAGGGGATCTGATAGTCGATCCCCTCGGGGAAGAGCGGCGCAAGCCGTTCCATCACATCGCGCACGCCAGATGCCGTATCCAGCGCATTGCCGGTGGGCGAGAGCTGGACACCGATAGCCGCAGTTTCCTGGCCATTGAGGAAAGTCTTGAAGGCATACATCTCGGCATCGATTTCGATGCGCGCGACATCTTTCAGCAAGACGAGCCCGCCACCCTCGGCCGAACGCAGCACGATATTGCCGAATTGCTCGGGGGTGGAAAGCTGGCCGCTCACCAGCAGCGTGGCCTGAAGCTGCGTGCCCGCAGACGCCGGTTCCGCACCGATGGAGCCGGCGGTGACCTGAGCATTCTGCTCGGCAATGGCGCTGGTGATGTCGGTGACAGAAAGGTCCAGACCAACAAGCTTTGCCGGGTCGATCCAGACCCGCAGCGCACGTTCGGTCGCGAAGACCTGGGCGCGCCCCACGCCGGGCACACGCCGCAACTCATTGACGACAT
The DNA here is from genome assembly GCA_937870755.1 of uncultured Methylocystaceae bacterium. Taxonomy (GTDB): domain Bacteria; phylum Pseudomonadota; class Alphaproteobacteria; order Rhizobiales; family Beijerinckiaceae; genus JAJXWB01. Next base: position 4,958 of record CALMZV010000084.1, on the reverse strand, counting down.
TGCGCGAAATATAGTCGCCAAGCGCCACGGCATCGAGACCGGTTTCCGGCGTCGCGGTCAGCGTCACCATCATCAGAAAGCCCGCACCGGCCTCTTCGACCAGGACGCCTTGCTGCTGCACCTGCTGCGGCAGGGCGGATTCCACCCGGCGCAGACGGTTTTGCGTGTCGACCACGGCCTGGGAGACTTCGGTCCCGGCCTCGAAAGTCACATCGATGGTGACGGCGCCGGTCGATTCCGAGGTGCTCTGGAAATAGAGCATCCCGGGAATGCCGTTCAGCTCTTCCTCGATGGGCTGGGTGACCTGCTGATACAGATCCTCAGGCGAGGCGCCCGCGAAACGGGTTGAGATCGAGACCTGGGGAGGGGCCACATCAGGATATTGCGATACCGGAAGCATCGGCAGCGAAAGCGCGCCCGCCAGCATGATGAAGATCGCGATGACCCAGGCCAGAACCGGGTTGTCGATAAAGTAACGTGCCATGGATCAGAACTCAGTTCGTATCGCCAGCGGCCGCATCACCGCCGAGGCGCTGGATGCAGACATCTGCGGGTGGCTCGGAGAGGGAGGGATCGGCCCAGCAGACCGGAGCCACCGGCGCGCCGGGGCCCATTTTCTGGAAGCCGTCAACGATCAGCGTCTCGCCCTCGCTCAGCCCCTCTTCCACGATCACCCGATTACCGGTTGCCCGGCCCAGAACGACCGGCTTCAGCGCGGCGGTGCCTTCGGCGGTCACGACATAGACCTGGGCCGCCCCCGAGGCGCTGCGCTGCACTGCCTGGCTGGGGATCGCGATGGCCGCCGCCGAAGTCGCCTGCTCGACCGAGACGCGCACATACATGCCCGGCAGCAACACCCCGTCAGGATTGGGGAATTCGGCGCGCAGCGTCACCTGGCCCGAGGACCGCTCCACCGCCGCCTCGGCAAAGAGCAGCTTGCCGGCATGTTCATATTGTGACCCGTCATCCAACAGAAGCACCACCCGCGCCGCGCCCGGCTCGACCTCGGTCAGCCGCCCCGAGGCCAGTTCGGCCCGCAGCCGCAGCAGTTCCGAGACCGGCTGCTGCATATCGGCATAGACCGGATCAAGCTGCTGGATCGTGGTCAGCACCTCGCCCTGCGCCGAGACCAGTGCCCCTTCGGTCACCTGCGCCCGCCCGATCCGCCCCGAGATCGGCGCGCGGATTTCGGTGAAGCCGAGATTGACTTCGGCCGCGCGCAATTGCGCATTGGCCTCGGCCAGCGCCGCTTCGGCCTGGAGCCGTGCCGCCATCGCGGTCTCATATTCGGCCTGGCTGGTGATATTGCGCTCATTGAGCGAGGCATAGCGCCGCTCGGTTGCCCGCGCATCGACCAGAACCGCCTCGGCACGGGCAACTGTGGCCTTCGCGGCTTCGACGGCGATCTCATAGGTCGCGCGGTCAAGGCGGAACAGCACATCCCCTTCGGCCACCACACTGCCCTGCTCGAAATCGCGGCTCTCGATGATGCCATTCACCCGCGGCCGCACATCGGCAACCTGCGTCGCCGAGATCCGCCCCGGCAGCTCTGAGGTGACGGCAAGATTTTCGGGCTGGATCACAATGACCCCAACCCCCGAGGGCGGCATCTGCCCGTCCTGGGCCAATGCCGGACTGCAAAGAAGGATCAACGGCAGAAACCGTGCCCCCGCGAGGAGGCGACTGAAAGCGGGCATGGGAGAGTCCAAAGCTGGGAACGGAAGATATGATTTCAATCCTGGCTATATGTCCAAGTTGGACGCGTGTCCATATTGCTCGGGCGGGAAATCACCGCTATACTGCACGAAAGCGGCGCCGGGAGGGCTGATTGTGGCATATTTATCACGTGAGGCGCGGCGAGAGCAGATCGTGAACGCGGTGGTTGACCTCGTCTCGCAAGAGGGCCTGGCAGCCGCCACGGTACGACGCATCGCCCAGGATCTGGGATGTTCTCCCGGTCAGATCCACCATCATTTCGCCTCGGCCGACGCGCTGCGGGCCGAGGCGGTGCGCGAGGTCTGGCGCCGGCTGGAGCCGGATCTCGTCGCGCTGTTGCGCCGCCATGCCCCGCGTGAGCGTATCGCGACCATCCTCTCCGGCTGCGTGGCGGATATCGATCCGGCGCTCAACCCGCTTCTGGTCGTCGCGCATCACCTCTGGCAGGAAGCGTGGGACAGTCGCAAAACCCCCGCAATCCGGGATGCTTTCACCGAGGGGATCGCGAATATGCAGCGCGAGATCATGATGGCGCTGCAGGAGCTGGTCGAAACCGGAGCGCTTGCCGCCGGGAGCGATCTGGACGAAATGTCGCTCGCGCTGATTGCCGCCTCGCAAGGCTATGACTTTCTGGCCGAGACCATCGGCGTCAACCACCTTGGCGCGGAGAAGGCCAGCTATGCCGACAAGCTGCTGTCGCGCTTCGGCTTGCCCGCCAGCGCGGACGACATATCCCGACCGGACTGAGGCAGGCGGAAAATCGGCCGGCCAGCCCTCGGCAGCCCCTCCAGGTCACTCCATCGAACGAGACTTGCCCGTGCCGAGCCCGACCGCAGGCTGACGATGGCCGAGGTCGGCGCCCCTTCGCATTTCTGACCAGTGCTTCTGTGCGCAACAGGCCGCTGTTTTCCACCGGAACGCGGCCAGGCCTGAGGATATCGCGCCCGCTCGACCGAACCGGGTTCCGGAGAAGAAGCCCTGGCCGTTCAGGCGGTGTAGTCCCATGGCATGCCCAGGCTGATCCCCGGCGCGAAGACCTGGCGGCCGGTGCTGAGCGATACGTAAGATCGCCCTTCTTTTCGCGCCCGGCTACAGCCCCGCCACGCCGGTTGGGGCGAACAGAAACCATTGTCCGGCGATAGCTCTCCAGTCTTTGCGAGCAGGTTCTTATCGTCGATGGTCGATTGCGGTTCTGCCTTAATCGCCTCCCCGAACACCCCGTCCCGCCCCAGGGAGATGGTCGCTCCACTGACAGATCTGCCTGGGTGAACGTTGAAATCCTGCACCAGTTCGATCGGCGTTCTTTCGCCCCTGACCACGGCAACTGGCACTCAAGCGTCTGGAAAACAGTGCCCCGGACAGTTTGCTGATCCTCCACACAGCCTGAAGGCCAGGCTGTGGTTTCGGCGCGATTGTCTTCCCATCGCATTCTCCCTGCTCCCGGCACAATGCTGCTGTCGCGTGGAAAATCCACTTATCCCGGCGGTTCAGACTTCGTCATCCACCTCTCAACCCGCAAGCCGGACCGCCGGGTCACGGACCTCGCCCCCGCCTGACCAACCGCGCCTCGCCCAAGGCACGCCAGCCGAGCAGCATCTTCCCGGCGCCCCTCGAGCTGCGAGACCGCCACTGCACCCGAAAGCGCCAGCCGCTTGCGCCAGAGGAAGCCGACCGGGTCGTCGGACCGGACCACCGGATCGAGGGCGGCAAGCGCAGCACCGGTGGAAAACATCACCGTTTCAATATCATCGCGACCAACAGCCTGCCGGAGCCAGCGCGGCAGCGCCGGAGGGATTGGGGCGAGATGAAGAGGGTTCGGGGCGCGGACCATGCCGGAAGGCTAGCATCTATCGGCGCTTTATACTACGTACGTCTGATATATCCGCCGCGCATGTCATGTCTTAATCAAGTCCAATAACCTTGCCTTATCGGACGTAAAAATGATATACTCAAGAACATGGGTCGTCTCACAAATAACAGCACCAAAATCGAGGGGTCGGGCGGGTCAGAATCCGAGATTTCGAGCTCAGCGTCCTATGACTCGCTGAACGGTGACGAACACGACGAGAGAGATCGTTCAGACCGCGATGCAATCGCCCTGCCCTCTCATGTCGCGGGGTCCGGCGCGCTCGACCGGCTGATCGATACCGCCCGAGACTACGCCGAGGCCTCGACGGCCGGGAACACCAACAAGGCCTACGCGGCCGACTGGAAACACTTCACCCGCTGGTGCCGACTGAAAGGCACGGAACCTCTGCCCCCCTCACCCGAGATGATTGGACTTTATGTGGCTGATCTGGCTGCACCAACCGGGAAGACCCCTGCCCTTTCGGTCTCCACGATCGAGCGTCGTCTCTCGGGGCTTTCCTGGAACTATAGGCAGCGCGGGTTCACTCTTGATCGCAAGAACCGCCACATCGCCACGGTTCTGGCCGGGATCAAACGCAAGCATGCGCGCCCGCCGGTTCAGAAAGAGGCGATCCTGCCTGAGGACATCCAGGCCATGGTGGCCAGCCTTCCCTACGATCTCCGCGGGCTCCGAGACCGGGCGATCTTGCTTTTGGGCTATGCAGGCGGCTTGCGCCGGTCGGAGGTGGTCTGCCTCGATGTGCATAAGGACGATACTCCGGACTCCGGCGGTTGGATCGAGATCTTCGATGGAGGCGCCCTGCTCACCCTCAATGCCAAGACCGGATGGCGCGAGGTCGAGGTCGGGCGCGGCTCAAGCGACCAGACCTGTCCCGTCCACGCGCTGGAGCAATGGCTACACTTTGCCAAGATCGACTATGGCCCGGTCTTCGTACGCACATCGCGGGATGGCAAACGTGCGCTCGAAGCCCGCCTCTCCGACAAGCACGTCGCACGGCTGATCAAGGCAACCGTTCTGAAGAGCGGCGTCAGATCCGATTTGCCGGAAGCCAAGCGGCTGGAAATGTTCTCCGGTCATTCCTTGCGCGCCGGACTCGCCTCGTCGGCAGAGGTTGATGAGCGCTATGTTCAAAAGCAACTCGGACATGCGTCGGCCGAGATGACCCGGCGCTACCAGCGCAGGCGCGACAGGTTCCGGGTGAACCTGACCAAAGCGGCAGGGCTGTGAAGCTCAAGAAACTTGACGCGTTGGTGAAGCGCTAAGGTGAAATTCCAGCGCTTCAGTTTCAGCTTACTGCTTCAATTGAAATCGGGAACTAAACGCGACAACCACAGATATTCGTCGGATCTCTCCTCAGCCTCTTCCACCCCGG
>CALMZV010000083.1 GCA_937870755.1 uncultured Methylocystaceae bacterium | reverse complement strand
CCGCCGAAACACTGGCGCTCTATGTGCGCTTCTGGCTGTCGATCACCCCGCCCGTACCACCGGACGCTCACGCTGCCGCGCAGGCCAAAGGCCGCGAGCGGTTTGACGGCTTCGTGGAGACACTCGGCAAGCGATTGCAGAAGGGCCAGAGCTTTCTGCGCGAAATCCCGGACGATGTACCGGGAGCTGGGCCGAGCGAAGTGTCCGAATAGCCCGCTGCCCTTGCGCCCGTCGACTATAGGGCCGCGTTGAAAACCGTTCTCAATCATTGCCCCACGAACGCACGCAGCGCGCAAAAAAATGGCGCAGCAGCAATGCCGAATCTGTCCGTCGATCATGGAATCTTCCTTTCGACGACCTTCTTTTTTGCTCACCTCGGGTCTTTGATCCCGCCGATCTCCTGTATTTGCGCGCTACACTGCTACGCCTCTGTTTTCTTGTTGAAGTCGCCTCAGATCTGGCTCTTTTAATCAGCCCCGCATGGGGGTGCGTCTGTCAGTCCCGGCTGGAAATCGGGGCGATATGGCGGCTGTGCATCAACATTCAGAACGTCACGCGCGCGGCGCGCGCATGCTGCGTACGGCGCTCGGTCCGGCCATCGCGCGATTTCTGGAAGACGCTGCCGTCGTCGAGGTGATGCTGAACCCGGACGGACGTATCTGGATCGACCGGCTCTCCGAAGGGCTGGCTGATACGGGCGAGCGACTGTCGGCGACCGATGGCGAACGCATCGTGCGTCTGGTCGCGCATCACGTTGGCGCGGAGGTTCATGCGCGGAGCCCGCGTGTCTCCGCCGAGCTTCCCGAAACTGGTGAACGCTTCGAAGGGTTATTGCCGCCGGTCGTCGCGGCGCCTGCCTTCGCCATCCGCAAGCCTGCCGTCGCGGTGTTCACGCTCGACGACTATGTCGCCGCCGGCATCATGTCCGCTGATCAGGCCGCGTCGCTACGTATCGCGGTTGCCTCCCGTGCCAACATTCTTGTCGCAGGCGGCACCAGCACCGGCAAGACCACGCTGACCAACGCGCTGCTGGCCGAAGTCGCCAAGAGCGCGGATCGCGTCGTCATCATCGAGGACACGCGCGAGTTGCAATGCGCCGCACCGAACCTCGTCGCCATGCGCACGAAAGACGGCGTGGCGACGCTCTCCGATCTCGTGCGGTCCAGCTTACGCCTGCGCCCCGACCGTATTCCGATCGGCGAGGTGCGCGGCGCCGAAGCGCTCGACCTCCTCAAAGCCTGGGGCACGGGCCATCCCGGCGGCATCGGCACGATCCACGCCGGAACCGGGATCGGCGCACTGCGTCGGCTGGAACAGCTCATCCAGGAAGCCGTCGTCACCGTCCCCCGCGCGCTGATCGCCGAGACCATCGATCTCGTCGCCGTTCTGTCCGGCCGCGGCTCCGCTCGCCGACTCGCCGAACTTGCTCGCGTCGAAGGGCTCGGCCCCGACGGCGATTACCGCATCACTCAAATCACTTCGAACGCCATGGAGTCCGCATGATCCGTACAGCCATCCGCATTCACCGCGCCATCGCGACGACCACCGCTATCGCGACCATCAATCTCATTCTGCTCCCGGCCGCCCATGCCTCCGGCTCTTCCATGCCGTGGGAGCAACCGCTTCAGAAAATCCTTCAGTCAATCGAAGGGCCGGTCGCCAAAATCGTCGCGGTGATCATCATCATCGCGACGGGCCTCGGCCTCGCCTTCGGCGACACCTCGGGCGGTTTCCGCCGCCTGGTTCAGATCGTGTTCGGCCTGTCGATCGCCTTCGCGGCATCGAGCTTCTTCCTGTCGTTCTTCTCCTTCGGCGGCGGAGCGCGGATCTGATGGCTGCCGCCTTCGAACAACTCGACGCCGTGCCGGGATATTCAGTCCCGGTCCACCGCGCACTGACCGAGCACATCCTGCTCGGCGGCGCACCCCGCTCCATCGCGATTCTGAACGGGACGCTGGCCGGGGCCGTGGGCCTCGGCCTGCGCCTCTGGCTGGTCGGCTTGGCTATCTGGGCCGTCGGACATTTCGCGGCGGTGTGGGCGGCGAAACGCGATCCGCTCTTCGTGGAAGTTGGCCGCCGTCATCTACGCATTCCCGGTCATCTGTCGGTCTGAGGAGCGCGGCCCATGATGAACCTCGCCGAATATCGCCGTTCCGCCAGCCGTCTTGCCGACTATCTGCCATGGGTCGCACTCGTCGCCGAAGGCGTCGTGCTCAACAAGGACGGCAGCTTCCAGCGTACGGCGCGATTTCGCGGCCCTGATCTCGATTCCGCTGTCGCCGCCGAGCTGGTCGCCGTCGCCGGCCGCATCAACAACGCCTTCCGCCGTCTCGGATCGGGCTGGAGCATTTTTGTCGAAGCGCAGCGTCACGAGGCCGCGACCTATCCCAATAGCGTCTTTCCCGATCCGGCCTCCGGCCTCGTCGACGCCGAGCGCAAGGCGGACTTCGAAGAAGCGGGCAGCCATTTCGTATCGGGCTATTTTCTCACCTTCCTCTATCTGCCGCCGGCCGAGGAAGCCGCACGCACCGAAGCGTGGCTTTACGAAGGTCGTGAGCGCAGCAGCGTCGATCCGCATGAAATCCTGCGCGCCTTCACGGACCGCACCGATCGCATTATCGCGCTGCTCGACGGCTTCATGCCGGAATGCGCCTGGCTCGATGATAGCGAGACGCTGACTTACCTCCATTCCTGCGTTTCGACGAAACGTCATCGCGTCCGTGTTCCCGAGACGCCAATCTATCTCGACGCGCTGCTGGCTGATCAGTCGCTGACCGGCGGGCTGGAGCCGCGCCTTGGCGATCAGCACGTCCGCATCCTCACCATCACCGGCTTTCCGACCACGACCGCGCCCGGCCTGCTCGACGATCTCAACCGACTGGCGTTCCCGTATCGCTGGTCCACGCGAGCGATCCTGATCGACAAGACTGACGCGACAAAGTTGCTGACGAAGATCAGACGGCAGTGGTTTGCCAAGCGCAAGTCCATCGCCGCGATCCTCAAGGAGGTGATGACCAACGAGCAATCCGTGCTCGTTGATACCGATGCGTCGAACAAGGCGGCTGACGCCGACATGGCCTTGCAGGAACTCGGCGCGGATGTCGCCGGCATGGCCTATGTCACGGCGACGATCACGGTCTGGGATGCCGACCCGCGCATTGCCGACGAGAAATTGCGGCTGGTCGAGAAGGTCATTCAGGGCCGCGATTTCACGGCCATGACCGAGACGGTGAATGCGGTCGATGCCTGGCTCGGCAGCTTGCCCGGCCACGCCTACGCCAATGTCCGCCAGCCTCCCATCAGCACTTTGAATCTCGCCCACATGATCCCGCTTTCGGCGGTGTGGGCGGGCGAGGCGTGGGACTCGCACTTCGGTGCGCCCCCACTGCTTTACGGCAGAACGGAAGGCTCAACCCCGTTCCGGTTATCTTTGCACGTCGGCGACGTCGGCCATACGCTGGTCGTCGGCCCGACCGGCGCGGGTAAATCCGTGCTGCTAGCGCTCATGGCGCTTCAATTCCGGCGCTACGAGAACAGCCAAGTCTTCGCATTCGACTTCGGCGGTTCGATCCGCGCCGCCGCGCTCGCCATGGGCGGCGACTGGCACGATCTCGGCGGCGGGCTCACGGAAGGCTCCGACGTCTCCGTGTCGCTCCAGCCGCTCGCCCGCATTCACGACACCTATGAGCGTGCCTGGGCAGCCGACTGGATCGTGGCGATCCTGATGCGCGAAGGCATCACGATCACGCCCGAAGTCAAGGAGCATATCTGGACGGCGCTGACCTCCCTCGCCTCCGCGCCGGTCGAGGAACGCACTATCACCGGCCTTTGTGTCCTGCTTCAGTCCAACGATCTGAAACAGGCGCTGCGTGCGTACTGCGTCGGCGGTCCCTATGGCCGGCTGCTCGATGCCGAGGCCGAACAGCTTGGCCGCGCCGCCGTGCAGGCATTCGAGATCGAGGGGCTTGTCGGAACCGGGGCGGCTCCGGCCGTACTTGCGTATCTGTTTCACCGCATCGGCGACCGGCTCGACGGCCGCCCGACGCTGCTCATCATCGATGAAGGCTGGCTCGCGCTGGACGATGACGGCTTCGCCGGTCAGCTCCGCGAATGGCTGAAGACGCTGCGCAAGAAGAATGCGTCGGTCATCTTCGCCACGCAGTCGCTCAGCGACATCGACGGCAGCAATATCGCGCCCGCGATCATCGAGAGTTGCCCGACACGGCTTTTGCTGCCGAACGAGCGCGCGATCGAGCCGCAGATCACGGCCATCTATCGCCGCTTCGGCTTGAATGACAGGCAGATCGAGATCTTGGCGCGGGCGACACCCAAGCGCGACTATTACTGTCAGTCGCGGCGCGGCAACCGTCTGTTTGAGCTGGGCCTCGCTGAAATCGGCCTCGCGCTCTGCGCCGCATCCTCCAAATCCGACCAGACCCTGATCGCGAACCTCGTCGCCGAGCACGGCCGCGACGGCTTTCTCGCAGCCTGGCTTCAAGCCCGCGATGCCGCCTGGGCCGTCGATCTCATCCCGACTTTCCCATCCCTGATCCCCCAAGCCGAGAAGGAGATTGAAACATGAAAACTCGCTCTATCCGCTCGCGTGCTGCAATCCTCGCCGCAGGTCTGCTCGCCACACCCATCGCGTTGTCGCCGAGCCTGACCACGCCCGCGCATGCGCTGATCGTGTTCGATCCGTCGAACTATGCGCAGAACGTGCTGACGGCGGCGCGATCCCTGGAGCAGATCACGAACCAGATCACGTCGCTCCAGAACCAGGCGCAAATGCTGATCAATCAGGCGAAGAACCTCGCGAGCCTGCCGTTCTCCGCGCTCCAGACCTTGCAGCAGAACGTCCAGCGCACTCAGCAACTTCTTCAGCAAGCGCAGGGCATCGCCTTCAACGTCCAGCAGATCGACCAGATGTTCAGCCAAAAATACGGCAGCGTCTCGATGTCGGCGACCGATCAGCAGCTCATCACCGACGCGCGCTCACGCTGGCAGAACACGGTCGGCGGCTTGCAGGACGCGATGCGGGTGCAAGCCGGCGTCGTCGGCAATATCGACAGCAACCGCACACAGATGTCCGCGCTCGTCAGCCAAAGCCAATCGGCAACGGGCGCGTTGCAGGCGACGCAAGCTGGCAACCAGCTCCTTGCGCTCCTTGCGCAACAACTCGCCGATCTCACCGCTGTAGGCGCTGCGAATGGGAGGGCACAGGCGCTGACCGAAGCCGAGCGCACTGCTGCCGCTGAACAGGGCCGCGAGCAGCGTCGCCGCTTCCTGACGCCGGGCAGCGGCTACCAGCCCGGCAGCGCGCAGATGTTCAACAACGGTAATTGAGGGCGGGCGCATGGACGGCAACCTGCTGGCCCGGATCGGCGCCATCATGTTCGTCGCGGTCGCGATCACGGCGACAGTGATCGAGCTCAACCGCAAGGATGAACCGGCGGCATCGCCGGCAGCGCGCATCGTTCAGCCCGAACGCGATCCCTTGCGTGAGGAACAGCGCCGTTGCCAGCAGCTCGGCCAGAAGGCAGCCGACGATGCCGCATGTCTGCGCGTCTGGGCCGAGACCCGCGATCGTTTTCTCGGTCGTGCTTCCTCTGCGTTCTCGGGCGAAGGGCGGTGATGCATGGGTAGCGGCGTCATCGACAATTTTCTCGGGGTTTTCACTCGCTATATCGATTCCGGCTTCGGACTTCTGTCCGGCGAGGTTGGCTTCATCGCCACCACGCTCATCGTCATCGACGTGACGCTGGCGGCTTTGTTCTGGAGCTGGGGAGCCGATGACGACATCATCGCGCGCCTCGTCAAGAAGACACTGTTCGTCGGCGTCTTCGCCTATCTCATCTCCAACTGGAACAATCTCGCCAAGATCATTTTCGATAGCTTCGCCGGCCTCGGCCTGAAGGCGAGCGGGACAAGCTTTTCGGCCGCCGACCTGATGCGCCCTGGCAAGGTCGCGCAGACAGGTCTCGACGCCGCCCGGCCGCTGCTTGAGGCCATCTCGCCTCTGATGGGTTGGATCTCGGTCTTCGAAAACCTGATCCAGATCGCCTGCCTGCTCTTCGCCTGGGCGCTGGTGATCCTGGCCTTCTTCATTCTGGCGATCCAGCTCTTCGTCACGCTGATCGAGTTCAAGCTCTCGACGCTCGCCGGCTTCGTGCTGATCCCCTTCGGCCTGTTCGGCAAGACCGCCTTCATGGCCGAGCGCGTCCTCGGCAACATCGTCTCGTCCGGCATCAAGGTGCTGGTGCTCGCCGTCATCATCGGCATCGGCTCGACACTATTTTCGCAGTTCACGCAAAGCGCCGGTGCGCAGACGCTGACCGTCGATCAGGCCATGGCCATCGTGCTGGCCGCGCTGTCGTTGCTCGGTCTCGGCATCTTTGGTCCCGGCATCGCCAATGGTCTCGTCTCCGGCGGTCCGCAGCTCGGCGCGGGCGCCGCCGTGGGGACCGGCCTTGCTGTTGGGGGTGCGGCAGTGGCTGCCGCCGGAGCGGTAGGCCTGGCCGCCAAGGGAGGAGCAGCAGCCATCTCGGGCGGCGCTGCGGCCGCTCGCGGAGGTGCCACGGCCGTTGGCGCGGCTTCGTCGGCCTACGCGCTCGGTTCCCTCGGCCAGTCCGGCGCATCCGGCGTAGCCTCCGGTCTGGGTGGCGTCGCGCGCGCCGCCGGCTCCGCCGTCGCTTCGCCTCTACGTCGTGCTGCCACCGGCATCACCGAGAGCGTCAAATCAGGCAATGCCGAGGGTG
>CALMZV010000082.1 GCA_937870755.1 uncultured Methylocystaceae bacterium | reverse complement strand
CCGCCGCCATCGCAGGAGTTCGACTTTCTCGATGATGAGCCCGACGTCGATGCCGGCAAAGCCCGTGCCATGCGTCAGCGGATGCGCATGGTCGCGCGGCAGGCGTCACTCGACCCAAATGACGGCATCGAGCTTTGAGAAGGAAGACAGGCATGACGAGTCGCACCCGCATGAATGTCTACTTCTCCCCGGATCTGCTGAAGCAGGTCGAGGGTCTGGCGCTGCGTCGCAATGTTTCAAAATCCGCAGTGATCGAGGCGGCGGTCGCATCCTTCCTGTCCGGTGACACGACCGAACGGCTGGAAGCCGCAGTGTCGCGACGCCTGGACAAGCTTGGCCGCCAGTTCGACATGCTGGACGAAGATATCGCCATCCTCGGCGAGACGCTTTCGCTGTTCGTGCAATTCTGGCTCACTATGACGCCGCCGCTGTCAGACAACGCGAAACAGTCGGCACGTATCAAGGGCAACGAGCGCTTCGAAGGCTTCATGCAGACACTCGGCAAGCGCCTGGCTTCCGGAGACAGGTTCCTGAAAGAGTTGTCGCGGGATATGGATTCGCTTCACGATCTTACGTCGCAAGGCCAGTCTGAAGCCGATGGAAATCGGCCCTGAAAATTCGATCTATCCGATTTACCGCCCTGCGCCGCCGATGCCCGCACGCGCATAAACATCTGTTGAAACGGCCCTAAATCAGGTTCTTTTAATCGACCCCAATCCGGGGTCCGTCTTTTGCGCGTCCCGCCATGAATGGGGCCGCCATGACCGCATCACATCAGAAACCCGAGACGATTGCGCGTGGTGCGCGGATGCTGCGCACCGCACTCGGGGCATCGATTGCCCGGCTTCTGGAAGATCCGGCTGTGGTCGAGGTGATGCTGAATCCCGATGGCCGCATCTGGGTGGATCGGCTCTCCGAAGGTCTGGCCGATACGGGGGAGAGGCTGTCGGCGGCTGATGGCGAGCGGATCGTCAGGCTGGTTGCCCATCATGTTGGCGTCGAAGTTCATACCCGAAGTCCGCGGGTATCGGCCGAACTGCCTGAGACTGGAGAGCGCTTCGAGGGCCTGCTGCCGCCTGTTGTCACGGCGCCGACCTTTGCCATCCGCAAGCCCGCCGTCGCGGTGTTTACGCTCGACGACTATGTAAGCGCCGGAATTATGACCAGCGCTCAGGCCGAGGTGTTGCGCCTGAACGTCGCCACGCGCGCCAATATCCTTGTCGCGGGCGGCACCTCGACCGGAAAAACCACGCTGACCAACGCGCTGCTGGCAGAAGTCGCCAAGACTTCGGATCGCGTCGTGATCATTGAAGACACGCGCGAACTGCAATGCGCCGCGCCCAATCTGGTCGCGATGCGCACCAAGGATGGCGTGGCGACGCTCTCCGATCTGGTCCGTTCGTCGCTACGCCTGCGCCCGGATCGCATCCCGGTCGGCGAGGTGCGCGGGTCCGAAGCCCTCGATCTCCTTAAAGCATGGGGCACAGGCCATCCGGGCGGGATCGGCACCATCCATGCCGGTTCCGGCATTGGCGCGCTGCGACGCCTCGAACAGCTCATCCAGGAAGCCGTCATCACCGTCCCGCGCGCCCTGATCGCCGAGACCATCGACCTTGTCGCCGTTCTTGCCGGACGTGGATCGTCCCGCCGCCTGGTCGAACTCGCCCGCGTCGATGGGCTGGGACCGGACGGTGACTACGCCATCACGCATCCCATTACTTTGGCAACCACCCCGAAAGGAAACCCTTCATGATCCGCACGATTTCACGCGGCTGCCGCATCATGGCAACCGCCGCTGCCACTGTTTCCATCAGTCTGATGCTGGCGCCTGCCGCACACGCCTCCGGCTCTTCCATGCCCTGGGAGGCACCGCTTCAGTCGATCCTCCAGTCGATCGAGGGTCCTGTCGCCAAGATCATCGCCGTGATCGTCATCATCGCCACCGGCCTGGCGCTGGCCTTCGGCGATACCTCCGGCGGCTTCCGCCGCCTGATCCAGATCGTCTTCGGCCTGTCCATCGCCTTCGCCGCGTCGAGCTTCTTCCTGTCGTTCTTCTCGTTCGGCGGCGGGGCGCTCATCTGATGGCGGGCGGCCTCGAACAGCTCGATGCGGTGCCGGGCTTCTCCATCCCGGTTCACCGGGCGCTGACCGAGCATATCCTGCTCGGCGGCGCACCGCGTTCGATTGCCATCGTCAATGGCACGCTGGCCGGCGCCGTCGGCCTCGGCCTTCGTCTCTGGCTGGTTGGCATCGCCATCTGGGCGGTCGGACATTTCCTCGCGGTATGGGCTGCCAAACGCGATCCGCTTTTTGTCGAGGTGGGCCGTAGGCATCTGCGCATCCCCGGTCATCTGTCGGTGTGAGGGCGCGGCCATGATGAACCTTACCGAATATCGCCGTACCGCCACCCGCCTCGCGGATTTCCTGCCCTGGGCCGCGCTGGTCGGCTCGGGCGTCGTGCTGAACAAGGACGGCAGTTTCCAGAGGACTGCGAAGTTTCGCGGGCCGGATCTGGATTCCGCTGTCGCCGCCGAGCTGGTCGCGGTCGCCGGGCGTATCAACAATGCCGTGCGCCGCCTCGGCTCCGGCTGGTCGATCTTTGTTGAGGCACAACGAAGCGAAGCCGCGACCTATCCCGGCAGCCAATTCCCTGACCCGGCTTCCGCTCTGGTCGATGCCGAGCGCAAAGCTGCCTTCGAGGAAGCGGGCACGCATTTCGTGTCAGGCTATTTCCTGACCTTCCTCTGGCTGCCACCCGCCGAAGATGCGGCCCGCGCCGAGACCTGGCTCTATGAGGGCCGTGAGCAATCCGGCGTCAATCCATGGGAGCTGATGCGCGGCTTCATCGACCGCACCGACCGCGTGCTGGCGCTGCTCGACGGCTTCATGCCCGAATGCCACTGGATCGATGATGCCGGCACGCTGACCTATCTCCATTCCACGATATCCACGAGCCGCCATCGCGTGCGCGTGCCCGAGGTGCCGATGCACCTCGACGCACTGCTGGCCGATCAGCCGCTGACCGGCGGGCTGGAGCCGCGCCTGGGCTTGTCGCATCTGCGCATCCTGACCATCACAGGCTTTCCGACTGCGACGACGCCCGGCCTGCTCGACGAGATGAACCGGCTGGCTTTTCCCTATCGCTGGTCCACCCGCGCGATCCTGATGGACAAGACCGACGCAACGAAGTTGCTGACCAGGATCAGGCGGCAATGGTTCGCCAAGCGCAAGAGCATCGCCGCGATCCTGAAAGAGGTGATGACCAACGAGCAATCGGCGCTGGTGGACACCGATGCGTCGAACAAGGCGCTCGATGCCGACATGGCCTTGCAGGAACTTGGGGCCGACATGGCAGGCATGGCCTATGTCACGGCCACCGTCACCGTCTGGGATGCCGACCCGCGTATCGCCGACGAGAAGCTGCGGCTGGTCGAAAAGATCATTCAGGGCCGCGATTTCACGGCCATGCCCGAAACGGTCAATGCCGTCGATGCCTGGCTCGGCTCGATCCCCGGACATGCCTATGCCAATGTCCGGCAGCCGCCGGTCTCGACGCTTAACCTTGCCCACATGATCCCGCTATCGGCCGTGTGGGCGGGGCCGGAACGGAACGAACATCTCGGAGCGCCCCCCTTGCTTTACGGCAAGACCGAGGGTTCGACGCCGTTCCGGCTTTCCCTTCATGTCGGCGACGTGGGCCATACCCTCGTCGTCGGCCCGACCGGCGCGGGCAAGTCCGTGCTGCTGGCGCTGATGGCGTTGCAATTTCGCCGCTATGATCGCAGCCAGATTTTCGCTTTCGATTTCGGCGGCTCGATCCGGGCATCAGCGCTCGCCATGGGGGGCGACTGGCACGATCTGGGCGGTGGGCTGACCGAAGGGGACGAGGCGTCCGTTTCCCTACAACCGCTGGTGCGGATCGATGACGCCTATGAGCGGTCCTGGGCCGCCGACTGGATCG
Source organism: uncultured Methylocystaceae bacterium (assembly GCA_937870755.1). Taxonomy (GTDB): domain Bacteria; phylum Pseudomonadota; class Alphaproteobacteria; order Rhizobiales; family Beijerinckiaceae; genus JAJXWB01. Next base: position 3,610 of record CALMZV010000082.1, on the reverse strand, counting down.
CCGCGATCCTGATGCGCGAGGGCGTGACCATCACGCCGGAGGTGAAGGAACACATCTGGACGGCGCTGACATCGCTGGCATCCGCCCCGGCGGGGGAACGGACCATCACTGGCCTTGCCGTGCTGCTGCAATCCAACGATCTGAAACAAGCATTGCGCCCTTACTGCATTGGCGGCGCCTATGGCCGGTTGCTCGACGCCGAGGCCGAACATCTCGGATCAGCCGATGTACAGGCCTTCGAGATCGAGGGGCTGGTTGGCACTGGGGCTGCGCCTGCCGTCCTGTCCTATCTGTTTCATCGGATCGGCGACCGCCTCGACGGTCGGCCAACCCTGCTCATCATCGACGAAGGCTGGCTGGCGCTGGATGACGAAGGTTTCGCCAATCAGCTCCGCGAATGGCTGAAGACGCTCAGGAAGAAGAACGCTTCCGTCATTTTCGCCACGCAGTCGCTCTCGGACATTGACGGCAGCAATATCGCGCCCGCCATCATCGAAAGCTGCCCGACGCGGCTGCTTCTCCCGAATGAACGCGCCATCGAGCCGCAGATCACGGCAATCTACCGCCGCTTCGGCCTCAATGACCGGCAAATCGAGATCCTCGCGCGGGCCACGCCCAAGCGGGACTATTACTGCCAATCGCGGCGCGGCAATCGCCTGTTCGAGCTTGGCCTCAGCGAAGTCGGCCTCGCGCTCTGCGCCGCATCATCCAAATCCGATCAGACCCGTATCGCCGAACTCGTCGCCGAGCATGGGCAGGACGGTTTTCTCGCGGCCTGGCTGCGCGATCGCGGCGTCGAATGGGCCGTCGATCTGATCCCGAACCTTACCAATCTTGTCGAACGGACAGAGCCTGCTCGGCCGGTCGCGCCAGATCAAATCCATCCAGATGACAGCCAAGAAAAGGAGACCCTGCCATGATCCGTATCCCCGTTTCCCGATATGTCAGCGCATCCGTGCTGGCGCTGACGCTCGCCATGCCTGCTGCACTGTCGCCCATGCTGGCAAGCCCCGCTCACGCTTTTGGCTTCGGCCGCATCGTCTATGATCCGACCAACTATGCGCAGAACCTTCTGACCGCCGCACGCACGCTGGAGCAGATCAACCACCAGATCACCTCGCTTCAGAATGAAGCGCAGATGCTCATCAATCAGGCGAAGAATCTCGCCAGTCTGCCATATTCCTCGCTCCAGACTTTGCAGCAGAACGTGAGCCGCACGCAGCAGCTTCTGGCCCAGGCGCAGAACATCGCCTTCGACGTGCAGAATGTCGATCAGATGTTCCAACAGAAATACGGCAAGGTTTCGCTATCCGCGACCGACGCCCAGCTCGTCGCCGATGCGCGGTCCCGCTGGCAGAATACGGTCGGCGGCTTGCAGGACGCCATGCGCGTGCAGGCTGGTGTCGTCGGAAATATCGACACCAACCGCGCCGAGATGTCCGCTCTGGTCGGGCAGAGCCAGAACGCGACCGGCGCGTTGCAGGCGACGCAGGCGGGCAATCAGCTTCTCGCGCTCCAGTCGCAGCAGCTTTCCGACCTGATCGCGCTGATGTCCGCCAATGGTCGCTCCGAAGCTCTGATCGAAGCCGAACGCGCCACCGCCGCCGAACAGGGCCGCATCCAGCGCGAGCGCTTTCTGACGCCGGGATCGGGCTATCAGCCCGGCAATGCCCGGATGTTCGGCAACGGCAACAACTGACCGGACAGGAGGGGCGCGACATGGACGGCAAGATGCTGGCCCGGCTGGGCGCGATCATATTCGTGGCCATCGCCATCACCGCGACGGTGATCGAAATGACACGCGAGGACGAACCAGCGCAGCCCCGTACGGCCCCGGCGCTTCAGGCGCCTGCCGATCCACTGCGCCAGAGCCTGCGCCACTGCCAGCAGTTAGGCGAGGCCGCCGTGAACGATCCCGGCTGCCTCGCCACCTGGGCCGAGAACCGCGACCGGTTCCTCGGCCGGACGCCGGTGCCCGCCGCCCCGCATCAGAACGGGGGACAGTGAACCATGGGCGGCACCGGCGTCATCGACAATTTCTTGGGCGTTTTTACCAGTTATATCGACAGCGGCTTCGGCCTGCTTGACGGCGAGGTCGCCTTCATCGCCACCACCCTGATCGTCATCGACGTGACGCTGGCCGCACTCTTCTGGTCCTGGGGCGCGGATGACGACATCATCGCCCGGCTGGTCAAGAAGACGCTCTTCGTCGGTGTCTTCGCATACCTGATCGGCAACTGGAACAATCTCGCCCAGATCATCTTCGACAGCTTCGCAGGTCTTGGCCTGAAAGGTTCGGGCACCAGCTTTTCCGCCGCCGATCTGCTGCGGCCCGGCAAGGTGGCGCAGACCGGCCTCGATGCCGGTCGCCCGCTGCTCGAATCCATCTCGGACATGATGGGTTATTGGTCGTTCTTCGAGAACTTCATCCAGATCGCCTGCCTGATGTTCGCCTGGGCGCTGGTGCTGCTGGCCTTCTTCATTCTCGCCGTGCAGCTCTTCGTCACGCTGATCGAGTTCAAGCTGACCACGCTGGCGGGCTTTGTCCTCATTCCCTTCGGCCTCTTCGGCAAGACCGCCTTCATGGCTGAGCGCGTGCTCGGCAATGTCGTCTCTTCCGGCATCAAGGTGCTGGTGCTCGCCGTCATCATCGGCATCGGCTCGACATTGTTCTCGCAGTTTACGGCCGGTTTCGGCGGCGTGACGCCGACCATCGACGACGCCATGGCGATCGTGCTGGCCGCACTTTCCCTTCTCGGCCTCGGCATCTTCGGTCCCGGCATCGCTTCCGGTCTGGTTTCTGGCGGCCCGCAGCTTGGCGCAGGTGCAGCAGTTGGAACCGGCCTTGCCGCTGGCGGCATGATGCTTGCCGGCGGCGCTGCCGCAGGCATGGCCGCGAAGGGAGGGGCAGCGGCGCTGTCGGGTGGAGCTGCTGCCGTCCGTGGCGGTGCTGCTGCCGCAGGGGCGGCGAGCGCCGCCTATAGTGTCGGATCGCTCGGCCAGTCAGGCGCTGCCGGTGTTGCCTCCGGCCTCGGCGGTGTTGCCCGCGCGGCAGGCTCCGCCGCCGCATCGCCCCTGAAACGGACGGCCTCGAAAGCAGCGGAAAGCGTCAAATCCAGCTTCTCCGATGGCGCGCGCGGCGGGCTCGGCGTCACCGGTGGATCGTCCTCGCAGGGAACCATTGGCGGTGCGAGCGTGGCCGGTGCCGCACCCGCCTCCGCACCGGCGGGCGGACCGCCTGCATGGGCGCAGCAGATGCACCGCCGCCAGGCGCTCAATCACGGCACGACCATGGCCGCCCATGCCGTCCGCTCCGGTGACAGCCACGGCGGCGGCTCTTCCGTCAACATTTCCGAAAGTGACCGCTCATGAACATCTTCAGACGTCCAGCGACCCATTACGGCAAATCGCCCGAACCCGAGACGCCTTACCAGAAAGCCGCACAAGTCTGGGACGAGCGCATCGGCTCGGCTCGCGTGCAGGCCAAGAACTGGCGCTATATGGCCTTCGGCTCGCTGATCCTCTCGGCGGGCTTCGCTGCCGCGCTCGTTCTGCAATCGGCGCGAGGGACCGTCGTGCCCTGGGTGGTGCAGGTCGATAATCTCGGCCA
>CALMZV010000081.1 GCA_937870755.1 uncultured Methylocystaceae bacterium | reverse complement strand
CTGCATGGGGGAAGCTCCTTCATCGGGTTGCCGGGCTCGCGGTCCGCGAACCCTTCCTCGTCTTCATCTCCGAAGACCCCCACGACCCCGCGGAGCGGACGGGGCGGGGCAACCGCGGCGAAGCGGCCCTGCCCGGCAGGTCGAGCGGGGCACGGAGAGCCCTGCGACGAACGACGGGCAGGGATCGCGATCGCGGCGGTTGAGCGCCAGCGGCGCCGAACCGGCCGATCCGCGAGGAGGGTTGCCTTCTCCCTCCCTTCTTCCCCTCTTGAATTTCGTGTATATCATGGGAATATACAGCATGATCGATTGGGAACGGATCACGGGCTTCGATTGGGACGCCGGCAACGCCCGCAAGAACGCGGACAAGCACGACGTCGGTCAGTCCGAAGCCGAGCAGGTGTTCTTCAACGACCCTCTGCTGATGGTTCCCGATCTCGCCCATAGTGCTGCCGAGCAGCGCATTCATGCCCTGGGGCAGACAGACGACGGCAGATTGCTGCACGTCACGTTCACGCTTCGGGATGACGGGAGCAAGATCCGCGTGATCTCGGCGCGAGACATGAGCCGACGAGAGAGGGTCGTCTATGGCAAGGAAACATGAGCCTACGCCCGAGTTCCGTTCCGAAGCGGAAGAAAGGGCCTATTGGGAAAGCCACGATTCCGTCGACCACATCGACTGGAGCAAGGCTGCACGTGTGCGTCTTCCGAACCTGAAGCCGTCTTCGACTTCGATCTCGTTGAGATTGCCGAATGCGCTTCTGGAGCGGATCAAGATCGCCGCCAACAAGCGCGACGTGCCGTATCAGTCGCTCATCAAGACGTGGTTGGCCGAAAAAATCGACGCTCCAGCGAAGTGATGTGACGCCGATGCCACCGCCGTACGAACCGGCGCCGAAGACCATCGTTTTTCCGGAAACCGGCCAACTCCTCCGCCGAGGTACGCGACCCTTCGTCGTCTCCTACGGAGGACACAGCCGGACCGTCGAATTGGCCGGATATTACCCGGAAGAGGGGGACGACGGCATTCACGTCGGCGACGACATGGCCGTCACCGACGCGGCGCTGCGGCAGTTGAAGGAAGAAGTCGAAATGATCCCGTCGCACGGACAGGGGAAACAGTGAGGATCGGCGTTGCGGGTATCTGTTGCTCAACCAACTATTTCACCTGGAAGCTGCGGCAGCTCGCTCCGATCCATGCGCCCGAGACCGTCGAGCTCGACCGCATCGTCTCTGCCATGGGCCGGAGGATACCATGGCTGAGCCGTCCCTCCCGACGATCAAGCGGCTCTTCATCGAGTCAGGACGTCGATGCGCCTTTCCGGGGTGCGAAACGCCGCTCGTCCTCGAGAGCGGGGAGATCATCGGCGAGATCTGTCACATCAGGGCCCGCAATGCGCGCGGGCCGCGCCATGATCTCAACCAGAGCGACGCGCAGCGGCAAGGCTACGACAATCTATTGCTGCTTTGCCCTACGCATCACCGCGTCATCGACGCCCAGCCTGCGGCCTACACCGTCGAGGTGTTGCAGGAGATGAAGGCACAGGCCATCGCGAACCTCGACGGGACCGAGCGCCCTTCGGACAGGATTTTCGCAGGCGGACTGTTGGGGAAGCTGCGCGATGTGGTCATCAACGACAACCAAGGCAATATCGCGATCAACAGCCCGGGGGCCATTCAGGCGGGAACTCTGGTCGTCAAGTCCACGCGGGGCACGACCAAGATCAATCCGCCACCCGGATCGATCGGCGCCGATGGCGATGCGCGGCGATATGTGAAACATCTCATAGATCGCTATATCGAGTTCGCGAAAAGCGATACCTCCCGGACCGGTCAGTTCAAGCCTGCGGTCATCTACGCGACCATCAAACGGGAGTTCGGATCGCAATGGGAACTGGTCAGCCTTGACCGCTTCTCGGGCCTCTGCGCTTATCTTCAGCAGCGCATCGCGAAGACACGCCTCGGCAGGAGCAATGCGGCGAAAGGCTATGCGCTCTATTCGAGCTTTGAAGCATTCAAGCTCAAGCACCGGACGTAGGACCGCAGGGCAACCGTTTGCATCACTCTTCTTTTGTGATAAGGGATTACTTCGGCGCCTCCGGCCAGACCTGTCGCCGGGTCAAAGAGGAGCAAAGTTTCAGACCTGACTATGCGACCGGCCTTGTGGCCGCTTTGTAATCGGCGATAAGCGGCTTTCCAGCAGGGACGGTTTGCCGTGTTTCCGATCATTTTGTCCGATGAAAATTGGCGCGCAGGAAAAGCCACCCTGCACGCTGCATTACCCGCTGTGCGCTCCGGCCATTTGACCGAAGCGATCGCGGCCGGTTTAGGCGCTCGCCAGCACGCCAGCATCGTTGCCAAAATCCAAATGGATGGCAGACGGCACGCTGAGCTGGCACTTGGTCACGATACGTTCTTCGTTCAGCGCCTTGCCCAGCTGGGCTATCCGGACATAGCGCTTGGGCATTTCGATGCCGCATTCTCCGCAAGTGCGGTGCCGCATCCCATTTATGCGTCGTTCAAGTGTGGCGATAGACTCGCGAATGACAGCCATTATCAACATTGCAAACGCCTTGGGCGACCGATGATGATGGTGAAGATGGCTCGCACATACGCTGAACTCGAGTGGGACTGCATAACAGTAGATCCAAGCGAAGAGACTTACCTTCACAATGATCGTGGCCGCGACCTGGTCGGTGTCATGTTCAATCTGTTCCAAACGCACGCGAAGGGCGCCCCAGGCAAGCCGCTTTTCTTTGGCTCGGCATTTACAGGGACGATCAAGAAACTTCTTCCCGAAACTGCGCGCAGACTAGCGGAGGATTATTTTAGGTTACTGTATTTGCCACTTCTTGAGCAGCAAGTTCGGTAAGGGCGAGCCAACCAATACTTACATCTTCGGCGCGCTACTGATGCACCTCCGCCGCCAGCGCCTTCTCGATCTCGGCGAGCCGCCGCCGCTTGTCGGCGAGATCCTCGGCGAAGGCGAACGTACCACCCTGGCGTGAACGGTAGGAGGCGAGACGGCTCTTCGCCTCGTCGCACCGGCGACGCTGCCGCTCTCGCTCCTCCTCGAAGCCGGAGACCGCATGCTCGAGCCGGGCGATGGCCCCGAGCGGCGTGACGGTCAGCGGTAGCTCGATCTCCTGATCGGCGCCGGTCCTGAGCAACATGATCGTGGTGCGGAAACCATCCCCACCGAACC
>CALMZV010000080.1 GCA_937870755.1 uncultured Methylocystaceae bacterium | reverse complement strand
GCCGAACGAGCGCGCGATCGAGCCGCAGATCACGGCCATCTATCGCCGCTTCGGCCTCAATGATCGTCAGATCGAAATCCTCGCGCGAGCGACGCCCAAACGCGACTATTACTGCCAGTCCCGGCGCGGCAACCGCCTGTTCGAGCTGGGCCTCAGCGAAGTCGGCCTCGCGCTCTGCGCAGCATCCTCCAAATCCGACCAGACCCTGATCGCGAACCTCGTCGCCGAACATGGCCGCGACGGCTTTCTCGCAGCCTGGCTTCAAGCCCGCGACGCCGGCTGGGCCGCCGATCTCATCCCGACTTTCCCATCCCTGATTCCCCAAGCCGAGAAGGAGATTGAATCATGAAAACTCGCTCTATCCGCTCGCGTGCTGCAATCCTCGCCGCAGGCCTGCTCGCCACACCCATCGCGTTGTCGCCGAGCCTGACCACGCCCGCGCATGCGCTGATCGTGTTCGATCCGTCGAACTATGCGCAGAACGTGCTGACGGCGGCGCGATCCCTGGAGCAGATCACGAACCAGATCACGTCGCTCCAGAACCAGGCGCAAATGCTGATCAATCAGGCGAAGAACCTCGCGAGCCTGCCGTTCTCCGCGCTCCAGACCTTGCAGCAGAACGTCCAGCGCACTCAGCAACTTCTTCAGCAAGCGCAGGGCATCGCCTTCAACGTCCAGCAGATCGACCAGATGTTCAGCCAAAAATACGGCAGCGTCTCGATGTCGGCGACCGATCAGCAGCTCATCACCGACGCGCGCTCACGCTGGCAGAACACGGTCGGCGGCTTGCAGGACGCGATGCGGGTGCAAGCCGGCGTCGTCGGCAATATCGACAGCAACCGCACACAGATGTCCGCGCTCGTCAGCCAAAGCCAATCGGCAACGGGCGCGTTGCAGGCGACGCAAGCTGGCAACCAGCTCCTTGCGCTCCTTGCGCAACAACTCGCCGATCTCACCGCTGTAGGCGCTGCGAATGGGAGGGCACAGGCGCTGACCGAAGCCGAGCGCACTGCTGCCGCTGAACAGGGCCGCGAGCAGCGTCGCCGCTTCCTGACGCCGGGCAGCGGCTACCAGCCCGGCAGCGCGCAGATGTTCAACAACGGTAATTGAGGGCGGGCGCATGGACGGCAACCTGCTGGCCCGGATCGGCGCCATCATGTTCGTCGCGGTCGCGATCACGGCGACAGTGATCGAGCTCAACCGCAAGGATGAACCGGCGGCATCGCCGGCAGCGCGCATCGTTCAGCCCGAACGCGATCCCTTGCGTGAGGAACAGCGCCGTTGCCAGCAGCTCGGCCAGAAGGCAGCCGACGATGCCGCATGTCTGCGCGTCTGGGCCGAGACCCGCGATCGTTTTCTCGGTCGTGCTTCCTCTGCGTTCTCGGGCGAAGGGCGGTGATGCATGGGTAGCGGCGTCATCGACAATTTTCTCGGGGTTTTCACTCGCTATATCGATTCCGGCTTCGGACTTCTGTCCGGCGAGGTTGGCTTCATCGCCACCACGCTCATCGTCATCGACGTGACGCTGGCGGCTTTGTTCTGGAGCTGGGGAGCCGATGACGACATCATCGCGCGCCTCGTCAAGAAGACACTGTTCGTCGGCGTCTTCGCCTATCTCATCTCCAACTGGAACAATCTCGCCAAGATCATTTTCGATAGCTTCGCCGGCCTCGGCCTGAAGGCGAGCGGGACAAGCTTTTCGGCCGCCGACCTGATGCGCCCTGGCAAGGTCGCGCAGACAGGTCTCGACGCCGCCCGGCCGCTGCTTGAGGCCATCTCGCCTCTGATGGGTTGGATCTCGGTCTTCGAAAACCTGATCCAGATCGCCTGCCTGCTCTTCGCCTGGGCGCTGGTGATCCTGGCCTTCTTCATTCTGGCGATCCAGCTCTTCGTCACGCTGATCGAGTTCAAGCTCTCGACGCTCGCCGGCTTCGTGCTGATCCCCTTCGGCCTGTTCGGCAAGACCGCCTTCATGGCCGAGCGCGTCCTCGGCAACATCGTCTCGTCCGGCATCAAGGTGCTGGTGCTCGCCGTCATCATCGGCATCGGCTCGACACTATTTTCGCAGTTCACGCAAAGCGCCGGTGCGCAGACGCTGACCGTCGATCAGGCCATGGCGATCGTTCTCGCCGCGCTATCGCTGCTGGGTTTAGGCATCTTTGGTCCCGGCATCGCCAATGGCCTCGTCTCAGGCGGTCCGCAACTCGGCGCGGGCGCCGCTGTCGGCACCGGCCTGGCTGTCGGTGGAGCGGCAGTGGCCGCCGCCGGCGTGGCGGGCCTGGCCGCCAAGGGAGGAGCAGCAGCGATCTCAGGTGGCGCCGCGGCCGCTCGCGGAGGCGCCACGGCAGTCGGCGCGGCTTCGTCCGCCTACACGCTCGGCTCCCTCAGCCAATCCGGCGCATCCAGTGTCGCGTCCGGTCTGGGTGGGGTCGCGCGCGCCGCCGGCTCCGCCGTCGCTTCGCCCCTGCGTCGTGCTGCCACCGGCATCACCGAGAGCGTCAAATCAGGCAATGCCGAGGGTG
>CALMZV010000079.1 GCA_937870755.1 uncultured Methylocystaceae bacterium | reverse complement strand
CCGCCGATCTCCACGCTCAATCTCGCCCACATGATTCCCCTGTCAGCGGTGTGGGCGGGGCCGGAACGGGACGAGCACTTCGCAGCCCCCCCGCTGCTGTTCGGCAAGACCGAAGGCTCGACCCCGTTCCGGTTTTCCCTTCATGTCGGCGATGTCGGCCATACGCTGATCGTCGGCCCGACCGGCGCGGGCAAGTCGGTGCTGCTGGCGCTGATGGCCTTGCAGTTCCGGCGCTATGCCGGCGCGCAGGTCTTCGCCTTCGACTTCGGCGGCTCGATCCGCGCGGCGGCGCTCGCCATGCGCGGCGACTGGCACGATCTCGGCGGCGGGTTGACCGAGGGCAGTGCCGACAGCGTATCGCTGCAACCGCTCGCCCGCGTCGATGACGCCGCCGAACGGGCATGGGCGGCCGACTGGCTCGGCGCGATCCTCGCCCGCGAAAGCGTCGCCATCACGCCGGAGGTGAAAGAGCATCTCTGGACGGCGCTGACCTCGCTGGCCTCCGCGCCGATCGAGGAACGCACGATCACCGGCCTCTGCGTCCTCTTGCAGTCCAACGACCTCAAGCAGGCGCTGCGTCCCTATTGCATCGGCGGGGCGTGGGGCCGGTTGCTCGATGCCGAGGCCGAACATCTCGGCACGGCGACGGTGCAGGCGTTCGAGACCGAGGGGCTGATCGGCACCGAAGCCGCGCCCGCCGTGTTGGCCTATCTGTTCCATCGCATCGAAGACCGGCTCGACGGATCGCCGACCCTCATCATCGTCGATGAGGGCTGGCTCGCGCTCGACGACGAGGGCTTCGCCGGCCAGCTCCGCGAATGGCTGAAGACGCTCAGGAAGAAGAACGCCAGCGTCATCTTCGCTACGCAGTCGCTGTCGGACATCGACGGCAGCGCCATCGCGCCCGCCATCATCGAAAGCTGCCAGACCAGGTTGCTGCTTCCCAACGAGCGCGCGATCGAGCCGCAGATCACCGCCATCTATCGCCGCTTCGGTCTCAACGACCGGCAGATCGAGATCATCGCGCGGGCCATGCCCAAGCGTGACTATTACTGCCAGTCGCGGCGCGGCAACCGGCTGTTCGAGCTGGGCCTGTCGGAGGTGGCGCTGGCGCTCTGCGCCGCATCCTCGAAGACCGATCAGGCCGCCATCGCCCGCGTCACCGCCGAGCATGGCACGGACGGATTCCTCGACGCCTGGCTGCGCCATCGCGGCGTCGGCTGGGCCGCCGATCTCATTCCCAACCTCACCAACAAGGAGAAGTCCCAATGAAACTGTGCCGCACCCGTGCGGCGCGGCTCGCCGCTGCGCTGCTGATCGCCCCTGTCGCCGTTGCGCCGATGCTGGCCGCACCCGCCCACGCCCAATGGGTCGTGTTCGATCCGTCCAACTATGCACAGAACGTGCTGACCGCGGCGCGCTCGCTCCAGCAGATCACCAACCAGATCACCTCGCTCCAGAACGAAGCGCAGTCGCTTATCAATCAGGCCCGCAATCTCGCGAGCCTGCCTTACTCCTCGCTGCAACAGCTTCAGCAGTCGGTGCAGCGCACCCAGCAGCTTCTCGCCCAAGCGCAAAACATCGCCTACGACGTCCAGAAGATCGATCAGGTCTTCAGCCAGAAATACTCGACCGCCTCGATGTCGGCGTCGGACGCACAGCTCGTCGCCGATGCGAAGTCGCGTTGGCAGAACACGGTCGGCGGCTTGCAGGACGCGATGCGTGTGCAGGCCACCGTGGTCGGCAATATCGACACCAACCGCACGCAGATGTCGGCGCTGGTCGGATCGAGCCAGTCGGCGACAGGCGCGCTTCAGGCGACGCAGGCGGGCAACCAGCTTCTCGCGCTCCAGGCCCAGCAGCTCGCCGACCTCACCGCGCTTGTCGCCGCCAATGGCCGGGCGCAGGCGCTGTCGGATGCCGAGCGCGCCGCCGCCGCCGCACAGGGGCAGGAACAGCGCCGCCGCTTCCTGACGCCGGGATCGGGCTACCAGCCGGGCAACGCGCAGATGTTCCACGGTAACAACTGAGCGAGGGTGTGATGGACGGCAAGACCCTCGCGCGTATCGGCGCCATCATCTTCGTCGCGTTCGCGATCACCGCCACAGCGATCGAGATGAACCGGCCCGCCGAGCGGGCGGACGACCCGGTCGCGCAGGTGCGACCGGCACCGGCGCGAGATCCGCTGCGCGTGGAACTCGCGCGGTGTGGCGCAATGGGCGAAGCCGGTGGGCGCGATCCGTCCTGCCTTCACGCCTGGGCCGAAAACCGTCGCCGCTTCCTGGGCCAGCCCGCGCCGGTCGCATCCCAGGAGCCGACCGCTCCAACCCCGTCCATACCAGACCAGAACGGGAGCCGCTGAGATGCAGGGCGCCGGCGTCATCGACCATTTCCTGGATGTCTTCACCCGCTATATCGACAGCGGCTTCGGCCTGCTGCGCCCCGAAGTGGCGTTCATCGCGACCACGCTGATCGTCATCGACGTGACGCTGGCGGCGCTGTTCTGGTCGTGGGGCGCCGATGAGGACATCATCGCGCGGCTGGTCAAGAAGACGTTGTTTGTCGGCGTGTTCGCCTACATCATCGGCAACTGGAACAACCTCGCCCGCATCGTCTTCGAGAGCTTCGCCGGTCTCGGGCTGAAGGCGTCAGGCACGGGGTTCACCACCGCCGATCTCCTGCGCCCCGGCAAGGTCGCGCAGACCGGCCTCGACGCCGCCCGGCCGCTGCTCGATTCCATCTCCGACCTGATGGGCTGGGTCTCGTTCTTCGAGAACTTCATCCAGATCGCCTGCCTGATGTTCGCCTGGGCGCTGATCCTGCTCGCCTTCTTCATCCTCGCCGTCCAGCTCTTCGTCACCCTGATCGAGTTCAAGCTGACGACGCTCGCCGGCTTCGTGCTGATCCCGTTCGGCCTGTTCGGTAAATCCGCCTTCATGGCCGAGCGCGTCCTCGGCAACGTCATCTCGTCGGGCATCAAAGTCCTGGTGCTCGCCGTCATCATCGGCATCGGCTCGACCCTATTCTCCGAGTTCACCGCCGGCTTCAACGGCGCGACGCCCTCGATCGACGACGCCATGACCATCGTGCTCGCGGCCCTGGCACTGCTGGGCTTGGGCATCTTCGGCCCCGGCATCGCCAACGGTCTCGTTTCCGGCGGCCCGCAGCTTGGTGCGGGCGCGGCGGTCGGCACGGGTCTCGCCGCCGGTGGCATGGTCGCGGCGGGTGCAGCGACGGTCGGCGCCGTGGCATCGGGTGGAGCTGCCCTTGCCGGAGGCGCTGCCGCTGCCGCCCGTGGCGGGGCCACACTCGCGGGTGGCGCGTCCACCGCCTACAGCCTTGGCGCGGCCGGCCAGTCCGGCGCATCCGGCGTTGCCTCCGGTCTTGGCAATGTCGCATCGACCGGCGCATCGAAAGCCGGCTCTGCCATCGCCAGCCCATTCCGGCGTGCCGCCGCCTCGATGCGCGCGAGCTTTGAAGCGGGTGGCCGCGCCGTATCCGGTGATGCGGGCGCGGCCGAGGCAGATGCCAGCTCCGCCGCATCTGCACCCGCCGCCTCCGCCACGCCATCGTCCGCCGACAGCCCGCCCGCCTGGGCCAAACGCATGAAGCGCGGCCAGCAGTTGACGCATGGCGTCCAGGCCGCTGCCCACGCCGTCAAATCCGGCGATGCCCATGGCGGCGGCTCTTCCGTCAACCTCTCCGAAAGCGACTGACCATGTTCAAGCGACCTTCCACCCACTACGGCAAATCCCCCGAACCCGAGACGCCCTATCAGCGCGCCGCCCAGGTCTGGGACGACCGCATCGGCTCGGCCCGTGTACAGGCGAAGAACTGGCGGCTGATGGCCTTCGGCTCGCTGGCGCTCTCCGCCGCTCTCTCGGCCGGACTGTTCTGGCAGTCGATGAACGGTTCGATCGTGCCATGGGTGGTGCAGGTCGATCGGCTTGGACAGGCGCAGGCGATTGCGCCCGCGACCGCCGACTATCAGCCGAACGACGCGCAGATCGCCTTCTACCTCGCGCGGTTCATCGAGCAGGTCCGGGGCATTCCGGCCGACGCCATCATCGTGCGGCAGAACTGGCTGCGCGCCTATGACTTCACCA
>CALMZV010000078.1 GCA_937870755.1 uncultured Methylocystaceae bacterium | reverse complement strand
CGACAGATATTTCCCTGAAAATTCAGCGCCGGTGATTTTGTCGCAAAACTTAGGAGTTCCGCGACAGCCACGTCAGTATCCGGCGAACATTTCCGCGCGGATGCTCTCGGGTTTGACGCCGGCCTGTTTGAGCATGGTTTCCATCGCGGCGACCATAACCGGGGGGCCGGCGAGATAGAAAACCGGCCTAGAAACGTCACCAACATGCCGCTCGATCATATCCCGCGCGATATAGCCTCGCTCGCCCTGCCAGTCGGCCGCATCGGTCATCGTCGCCACAAGCCGGAACCGGCGGTTTTCCTGCGCGAGTTGTTCCAGCTCCGAGAGGAAGGCGGCATCGCCGGCGCTGCGGTTGCTGTAGAACAGCGTGAGGTCGCGCGCCGCCGCGTCGAGGATCATGCTGCGGAACGGCGTGATGCCGATGCCACCCGCAAGGAACACGGCCGGCCTCGTGTCGCCGTCCAGCGTCAAATCGCCATATGGCCCCTCGACTCCCACCGGCGAGCCGGCAGGCAGGCCCGCAAGGCAACGCTTGAAGGCGGTATCGGTCATGCGGGTGGCGATCACCAATTCCGGCTCCTGCGGCGCGCTGGCGATCGAGAAGGTGCGGACATTGCCCTTGCTGTCGGCCTCCTTCTGGCCGGGCAACGTGAGATAGACGGCCTGGCCGGCCGCGAACGTGAAGCCCTCGGGCTTTTTCAGATGCAAGGCGACCGTGCCGCGCGCGATCTCCTGCTTGCCGGCGAGGGTGGTCTTGTAGCTCGCGGCCGGCCGAAGGAAGTTTCCGCGCCGCCATTGGGTGAGCTTCATGCCGTCGCGCATTTCAAGGGCAAGAAGCGTGATGTTCGTCGCGCCGGCGATCAGCTCGACGGCCTGCACGACATAGAAGATCGTATCGAACTCACCGGCCCGCGCCTTAGAGGCGAGGAACAGCGCAGCCGGAATCAGGATCAGCAGGCCGTTTGCGGCAATGAAGGGCATACGTTTCAGCTTCGTGCCGACAAGCCCCTCCCGCTGCCCTCGCGACAAGAAGAAGCCGGAGCCGCCCGTCGCGGCCAGCGCCGGCACAAGCAGCAGGAAGCCCCACGGAATAGCCGTCTTGACGGCCACAACGGCAGATTCGGAGAGGAACAATTCCGAAATCGCCGTCGAGAGCCAGAAGGTCGAAATTGTCAGGATGGCGATTATACCGGCGACCGGATGGATAAACCTTGGCATGGCGTTTCCTTTCACCGGCTGATGGCCCACACGCCGAGCGCCGAAGCAGCAAAGGCGAGTGCGATGCGAAGATTGTGGATCATCAGCCAAGTATCGAGCTTGCCCGAAACCTGATCGACGGGAACGGCCTTGGCGGCGAACGCTGCGTTGCTTGGCACGTAGTAGGCTATTGTGATCGCGAGAACTGTCACGATGCAGCCGGTCGCGCCGAACCAAATAGCGCGATTGGTGCCGTTGCCCCAATCGAACCAGAGCGCGCCGGCCAGCCCGATCAGCGTCGGAATGACGACGATCGGGATCGCCTGCATGACAAGCTGACTATGCTGGGCGAACCATTCGAGAAAGTCGGCGGGTGGAAGGCTTTTCCAGTATCCGCCAAGGATAACGCCGATGGCGAGCATGACGCCGGCGAACATCGCTGACCCCGTGACCGCGAGAATCTTGAACAGAAGCGACATGCTCCTTCTCCTTGTGTTCGAGTGCCGTTTTCCGGGGGTCAGGCCGTGCAGATACCGCCGACGCCGACCTTCTGGAACAGATGCGGGGTGGCGACGGCGGATGAGGGGTAGGCGTCGAGCTTGGCGAGGAAATCGGGGTGCGTGAACGCCGCGCGAAACGCCTCGGTCGACTCCCACACCGCATAATTCAGGTAGGTCGGACTATCCCCGATGGCCCGATGAAGCTGCGTCGAGATGAAACCCGGCTGCCGCTTCATAAACTCGGCATCGTCCTTCCAGACTTCGAGAAAGCGAGCTTCGTCGGCGGCGTCGAGCGTGAACAGGTTGATGAGCACGACCGGCGCGGCTTCGACCGCGAGCTGGCGCTCAATGGGGAATTTCTCGTCCATAGGCTTCAGAAGGGACATTTCGCGGCTCCGTTCATGTTGTAATGATAATGTCAACTCGATACTATCGAGACATAATAACTTGACATGATGATGTCAACAGAGATAGACGGTGACAAATGAGCGAAGCGACGACGAAGCCGAAGGGCGAAGCCTTGACCGACCTGATCCTGACCATGTTCCGGGCGAACAACCTGACGCTCACATGGGGCGACAGGCTTGTCGCACCCTTCGGGCTGACAAGCGCCCGATGGCAGATTCTCGGCGCGATCGTCCTTTCGCAGAGGTCGCAGCCGGTGGCGTGGATCGCCCGCGATCTCGGCGCGAACCGGCAGAACGTGCAGCGCATCGTCAACGATCTGCACAAGGAAGGGCTAGTCGAGTTCCAGCCCAACCCACACCATCGCCGGGCGCATCTGGTGGTGCTGACCGACAAAGGCCGCCACGCCTATGAAGCCGCAATCGGCACCTACTATCCGAAGGCTAATGCGCTGGCAGAGGGCCTTTCGCTCGAAGAAATCAGGACAGCGCACCGCGTCATGGCAACGCTGCGCGACCGACTTGAAGGAGAGTTAGATGCTGAAAAGCAGCCCTGACCGCTATGGCGCGATCCCGATCACGATCCATTGGCTTACCGCCATTCTCATCGTTCTGGCGCTAGGTTCCGGGTTTCAGGCGGGCAATGCTATCGACCCGGCAATCAAGGCCGGATTCCTGCGCATACATATCCCGGCCGCGATCATCGCCTTGCTGCTGACCGCGTTCCGCATCATCTGGTGGTGGGTTTTCGACAAGAAGCCGCTCCCGGTGCAGGGTGTCCCGGTTTGGCATGAGCGTCTTGCGCGGGGTGTTCACCTCGCGCTCTATGTCGTCATTCTCGGCATGATCGCCAGCGGCATCGGCATGATGCTCTTGAGCGGCGCGGGACCGATCATTTTCGGCGGAACCGGCGCAACGCTGCCCAACTTCCATCTTTATCCGCCGCGCGTTCCGCATGGCCTCGGCGCAAATCTGCTGCTCGCCCTGCTTTTCGCCCACATCGGGGCGGCGCTCTATCATCAGTTTATTCGCCGCGACGGCCTGCTCTGGCGCATGTGGTATGGGCGGCGAGGTTAGAACTGCGCGGACGTTGCGCTACTGCGCCGGCGCTGGCACGGTGATAGTGCATCGCTGATCCGCGCCGGCCGTGCGCGCGGCCTTCCAACAAGCCGCCACCGCCTCCCTGTTCGCCTCAATGAGCTGATCGGCCGACGCCACGCGCTGCCATGATTCCGGGCTGTCGAACGCCATGAGGCTCATACCAGCCCGCCACGGCGTTTCGCCCATGACGACGCTGGCGACACGCGGCGCGGCCGAGAACGGCAACAGGCGCGGAAGGAACAGCATCACCAGCGCGCCGGCGAGCAGGCCGATAGCGAAGGCGACGACAAGCCACCAATTTTGCCGATCGCGCTCCCGCGCGCCGGCGACATGCGCGGCGAGGTTCCGGCCGGCGCGCTCGAGGTCGGACGCCTGCCGCTCGAGCTGCTGCGCGGCGGTGCGTATCAGGGCCTCGCCGCTGCGCTCGAGGACCGCCGCATAGTGCTGCGCGCCCTGCTTGAGAATGGGCGATTGCTCTACGCCGTGCATCCGCTCCGCAACATTGTCGAGCGCCTGCACGAGCTGGGCGAGCTGGGGCTTGTAGTCCTGCGCCGGCTCGATCTTTTCGAGCTGGTCGAAAGCCGCTTCCAGCCCGCGCCGCATCACGGTCATTTCCGCGCCGATCTGCGCGCCCTGCGTCTCGATCGTGCGCCGTAGCGCGTCGAACGCGGCGGCCGGGTCGCCGGCGTCCTCGTCCAGTGCTTCCGGCTCGATTCCTTCCCTGTCGTCGTCCAGCTCCGCCATGTTCTCCGTGCCTACCTTTCCATGCCGATGCCCCGGCTAAGCCGGTGGCCGCGTGTCATTTCGTCTTGCAGCGCGCGGGCAATGGTCTGCTCGCGGCGAAGCTCCTGCCCGATTCCAAGTTCCTGCCGGCGATTGCGCAGGATGGAATCTACCTGCGGGTCACGCTCAAGGCTCTTGGTCATGCCGTTCATCTGGCTTTCGACCTTGGCGCGGGCATCGTCGTGCTGCCAGCCGCGAAGCTCCCGGCGCTGCCCCTGTAGCTCCTGCCAGCGTTCAACGAACCGCTCGGCCCTGATATTCGGGTCTTGCAGGGCGGCGTTTTCGCGCTTCATCCCGTCGATAACCTGCGCGACACGCTCCCGGCCGGAAAGCTCGGTCATGGCGCGCGCCGTCGCCGGGTCGTTTTCCAGCGTCGAGCGCAGCAAATCTTTCATACCGTCGCGCACCTGGTCGAGCTGCTGGCCGGCATCGCGCATTTCCTGCCGCTGCATGTCGAGAACGGGCAGGCCCTCGCGCCGGTGCTGGTCGATCGACTGATAGGCCCGCGAATAGCGGTCAACGGCCTGCTCAAGCGGCGACGGCCCCCGCGCCCGCTCGGCCAGCCGGTCGGGCGCCGGCGCCTGCCGCAAGCTCCCTTCCCTTTCCGGCCGCTCGCTGCGCTCCTGTGAGGGTGCAGGACGCGCATTGAGCTTGAGGCCGGCGAACATACCGCGCCGCTGCTTCTCGGCCTGCTGCGGGCGTTTCTGGTCGATCTGCGGGCCATCCTCGCCGGCGCGGTCTGGCTCGCGGCTCTCGGCCGCCGCGCCGCGCCCGAGTTTCAGGCCCTCGAACGGATTGCGGCGCTGCTGTCGATCGCCGGCGAGATCCTCGCGCGGATCTGCACGAAGATCCTGCGCAAGATCCGCGCCGACTTTTTGCGAGGATCTGCGATCAAGCGCATGATCCCCGGCCGTCGACTCCCGCTCCGCACGTAGCCCGGCCGCGCGCTCGGCCGGAATCTCGATCTCGCTACGGACGCCCATTTGCTCCGCGATCCCGCGCCGCTCGGCAAAGTCGCGGGTATAGTCGAGCGTCGTTTCCTTCACGCCCGACCGGGACAGGCGGCGTTCTAGCTGGCTATAGGCCAGCTCGCCGGCGTCCTGAACCTTCCATGTGTTCCGGTGCGTCTGCGTCCCATCGGGCAAGGTGACGGGGGTGGAACCCTCATGCTGTAGGCCGATCTTCTCCCCGATCTCGGGCGCGGCCTCCTTCATGGCGCGCTCAAGATCGACGCCCCATAGGGTGCGCTGCTCGCCCTTGTCGTTTTCCAGCGTCACGAAATAGCTGCCGGATTTCTGCGGGTCATGCTCGAAGGGCGCGGCCCCATGCTCGACCAGCCGGCCGGCATGGGTGAACTCGTCCTGTGCCGCGTAGAGCTGCACACCGTCACGATGCCGGGTCATGGCGACATAGGTTAGATGCCGGTCCATCGTCCCCGACGCCATCACATAGGACCGATCGACCGTCGCCCCCTGATTTTTGTGAATCGTCGTCGCATAGCCGTGGTCGATCGCCTGATAGTCGCCCATCGGAACGCTGACGCTCTCGCCGCCCCGGCCGTCGAGCTGCGCGACGATCCGGCCGGCCTCGACATGCTCGACGGTGCCTAGCATCCCGTTTTTCACGCCAAGGTCGCGGTTGTTCTCAAGGAACACGATGCGGTCGCCCGGCGCGAACTCGCGCTTGCCGTCATTGGTCTGGAAGGTCAGCGCGCCGGCGTCCTCGCCCTGCGCCAGCTCGCCCCGGTCCTGTAGCTCGGTCCTGATCGCGTCATTGATCGCGCGAACATCGGCCCGGCGATGCGCCATCGCTACGCGGGTGCCGTCCGGGCGCTCGTCGCGGTCGGCAAGATAATCACGCACGATCTGGCCGCGCGCGTCCTCGCCCGTCTCGGCAAAGCTGATATTGCCGCGATCCCGATAGGCCGCCAGCCCCTCGGCCGTCCGGTGCGTGGCGAAGTCAACGGAAGCCTCCCGCTGCCAGTCCACGCGCTGCCGGCGTATCTCGGAAAGCTCGGCATGGCCGATTTCCTCCGTGATCGCCCGGAACGGTGCGCCGGCCCCGATCGCCTGCAGCTGCTCATGGTCGCCTACAAGGACGATCTTCGCCCCGCGCGCCTCGGCCTCGCCAACGAAGCCGGCGAGCTGGCGGCTCCCGACCATGCCCGCTTCGTCGATCACGAACACGTCGCCGCGGCCGATCGTGCCGCGGTCGTTCTCCCAACCGCGGGACCATGACGCGAGGGTGCGGCTCTGGATGCCGGAACTTTCCTCCAAGCCCTCGGCCGCCTTCCCCGACAAGGCCGCGCCGTGGACCTGATAGCCCTCGGCCTCCCATGCCTCGCGCGCGGCGGCGAGCATGGTGGACTTGCCAGCGCCGGCATAGCCGACAACCGCCGCGATCCGCTCCGGCCCGGTGATATGCTCGATCGCCCGGCGCTGCTCGTCCGACAGCCGGGCGGAAGCATCGCCGGCGCTGCGCTGAATGGCGGCGTCCTGCCGCTCTATGGCGCGCTCGACATGCCGGCGATCGACGCCATGACCATGCGCACCGTGCATCCGCTGCGCGCTCTCGATCATGCCGGATTCGATCTCGACCATTTCGCGGGTAGAATAGCGGGCAAGCTCGATCTCGCCCGTCGCCGGGTCCGCGCGCTCGGCCTGCAACTCGACCAGTGCCGGCGAGGCCATCACCTTCGCAAAGGCGCTCTGGAACTCCTGCGGATCGTCGTTGATGTAGCGATGCAGCGCCCGCGCAACGTCGTGCCGGTCGAACACGCTCTTTTCGCCGGTGATGAGGGTTAGAACCTGCTCGGGCTTCTCCCGGATCAGCTCGGCATTGCGCCGGGCCGCGTCCTCGTCCAGCCGCGCCCGCGACACGTCGAGGCCGCGCCGTTCCATCTGCGAGGCATGGACGCCCATATGTTCCGTGGGCGCAATCTCTAGCCCGCGCTCCATGTGCGAACGATGGTCGATCCGAATATCAAGCCCGGCCATCGCAAGGCGCTCGTTGGCGATCCCCTCCCACCTCTGGCGAAGGTCGCGGAGCTGCATATCGGTCGTCGGCAGGTCGTGCGCCAACAGCCATTTGTTTTCGCGCTCAAGATAGGTCTTGTCGCCTAACCCGTCCTCCGTCACCTGCCGCGTGGTCATAAGCACATGGGCATGGTGATTGCGAACGTCGCTCGCCTCGTGCGGCGCATGAATGACGAAGTCCACGGCCGCGCCGTAGCGGTCGGCCAGCTCCTGCGCCATCTCCCGCGCCGCCTCTAGCCGCTGCTCGGCCGATAGCTCATGCGGCAAGGCAATCTCGAACTCCCGCGCAACGCGAGCATCCTTGCGCTTCTCGGCAAACTCGGCGGCGTTCCACAAGTCCGACCGATCCCGCGCCCAATCGGCGTTCACGCCTTCCGGCAAGACGATCTCGGCATGTTCGACGCCCTGCTTTGCCGTGTAGTCGTGCGTGATCCCGTCGCGCTCGTTGGTCAGCTTCTCCCCGGCACGATAAGCCATTGAGGCGACGGCGCTACGGCCCTTCGCCCGCGAAACTGGCTTCATGCTGAAATGGTAGATCGCCAACCCGTTACCTCGATCCCGTTTCGACCTTTCCCGCCAGCCTCCAAGCTGGCGGCGCGCTGAGTTACGCAGTAACTCGTAAGTGCGCCCTTCTCAACTCAATCGCTTCGCTCTTTCGCTGCTCGGTGTCGCGCTTGCGGCAAGGTCGGTGCAATGAAGCTGAGGCCGGATTGTGCTGCAAAACTGCCGATGTTTCAAGCTCAACGGGCAAACGACTGGAAATCACGGCCGGGAATGATAGTCTCGGCAAACGACCGGAAAAGGAGATTGAAGCATGGCGCGCAAGTCCATCGAAGAAAGACTAGCTCAACTGGACGCACAACGCGCCGCCCTCAAGGCTCGGCTGTCAAAGCAGGAACGCGCCAACGATACGCGCCGCAAGGTGCTGCTCGGCGCGCTCGTCCTGCATCGCCTCGAAAACTCCAACGATCCCGATTTCACACGGCGGCTAGGCGACTGGCTGCGCCGTGAGTTGCCGGACTTCCTGACGCGCCCCGGTGACAAGGAACTATTTGCCGATCTGATCGGCAACGCGCCGGCCGGGGACACGACAGGCAGCGCCGGGGGGACGGCCGCATGAGTCAGGCGAGATTTGCATGGGCCGCGTTCAAGAACATGATGCGGCAGGCCGCGCGTGATCCGCTATGGGCGTTCCTCTCCCTGCTCGCCCTGCCCTTCCGCATCTGGAAACCGCTTCTCGGGCTTCTGTTCATCCTCATCATAGCCCTGTTCGTGGTCGGCTTCGGCGGCCGGTTCTTCCTCGAACAAATGGGCTTCGGTCCCGGTTCGGTCCCCTTCATCGCGCTCGATCTCGTCACGTTGCTGGTGCTGGCCGCGATCACCTTCCGGCTCGTCACCAATCCGCTGATCCTGCATTTCGGGGACATGGAAGGCGAAACGCACGGCTCGGCCCGCTTCGCCACCGACAAGGAAACGGCCGCCCTCGCCCGCGCCGATTCCGGTCTCCTGATCGGCCGCGACGGCAAGACCGGGAAGCTCCTGCGCTATGACGGCCCGGCCCATCTGCTGACGATGGCCCCGACGCGCACCGGCAAGGGGGTGGGAACCATCATCCCGAATCTGCTCACCGCCGACCGCTCCGTGATCTGCATCGACCCCAAGGGCGAAAATGCCAAGATCGCCGGCCGCGCCCGCCAGACCTTCGGCCCGGTCCACGTCCTCGACCCCTTCGGCGTCACCGGCCAGCCCTCGGCCGCCTTCAATCCCCTCGACCAGCTCGACCCGGCCGGCCTCGATGTCGCGGAAGATGCCAGCACCTTGGCCGACGCCCTCGTGTTCGATGAACCCGGCATGGCCGGCGAGGCGCATTGGAACGAGGAAGCCAAGGCGCTCATTGCCGGCCTGATCCTCCATATTGCCGCCAGCGAGCCGCGCGACAGGCGAAACCTCGCCACCCTGCGCGAAGCCCTCACCCTCGCCCCTGAAGCCTTCGCGGCGCTCCTGAAGGACATGCAGGCGTCAACGGCCGCCGGCGGCCTGATCGCCCGCGCCGCAAACCGCCACCTCGGCAAATCCGACCGGGAAGCGGCCGGCGTCCTCTCGGCCGCGCAGCGCCATACCCATTTCCTCGACAGCCCCCGCATGGTCGCGGTCCTCGGCCGATCCGATTTCCGCTTTGCCGATCTCAAGCACCGCAACGCCTCGGTGTTCCTCGTCCTGCCGCCCGATCGGCTCGCCACCTATTCCCGCTGGCTGCGCCTGCTCGTCGCGCAAAGCCTGACCGACATGGCGCGCGACCCCGCCAAGCCGGCCGTGCCGGTCCTCTACCTGCTGGATGAGTTCGCCGCCCTCGGCCACCTCGCCCCCGTCGAGCGCGCAATGGGCCTCATGGCCGGCTACGGCGTCCAGCTCTGGCCGATCCTGCAAGACGTTCACCAGCTCCGCGCCACCTACGGGCAGCGCGCCGGCACCTTCCTGTCAAACGCCGGCGTCCTACAGGTCTTCGGCGTCAACGATCACGACAGCGCCCGGCTTGTCTCCGATCTGCTCGGGCAGGAAACCGTTGTGTTCCAGACCATGAGCCGGGCGCTCGATTCCGACAAATCCGGCATTTCCTACGGCGAGCAACACACGGCCCGGCCGCTGCTGACCCCCGATGAGGTCCGCAACCTGCCGCAGCATGTCGAATTGCTGTTCCTCGCCGGGCAACGGCCGATCGTCGCCGGAAAGCTCGCCTACTATGCCGATGCCGAGTTCCGGGGGCTGTATGACGCTCCCTGAACGCCTCGCCCATCTGCCCGACAAGAAGCGCCGCGAGCTGGAACATGCGGCGCAAGTGCTGTTCGGTGAATTTGACGATTCCCTGAAAACCAAGCTCTCCGAGAAAGGCAGGCGCGGCCGCATCCTCAAGCTGATCCTGTTCGGTTCCTACGCGCGCGGCGATTGGGTTGAGGACCGCAAGAGCGGCTATAGCTCCGACTATGATTTGCTCGTCGTCGTCAACTACGGCAGCTTTGCCGAACAATATGAGGCATGGGAAAAGGCGGCCGAACGCTTCCTGCAAGAACTGACCATCACGCGCCGGCTCTCCACGCCGGTCAACTTCATCGTTCACACCCTCACCGACTTCAACGACCAGCTCACCCACGGCCGCCCCTTTTTCGTGGACATAGCCCGCGACGGAATCGTGCTGCATGAGCTGCCGGGCTATCCCCTCGCCTCCCCCAAGACCCTCGCGCCAGAGGAAGCCCGCGCCGAAGCGCAACGGCATTTTGACCATTGGTTTCCGAACGCCGCCCGCCGCTTCGAGCTGGCGCAGGAAGCCATGAGGCGGGGCTATGAGAAGGAAGCCGCGTTCGATCTGCATCAGACCGTCGAACGCCTCTATCATTGCGTCCTGACCGTCCTGACGCTCTACAGCCCGAAATCGCATCGCCTCTCCGTCCTGCGCTCCCATGCCGAACGAATCGCGCCGCAGCTCATCGCCGTATGGCCGCGCGATACCCGTTTCGCCAAGCGATGCTTTACCCGCCTCGATCGCGCCTATGTCGGCGCGCGCTATTCCCCGGCCTACGAAATCACCGGCGAGGAACTGGCGTGGCTGGTCGATCGCGTGAAGGCGCTGCAAGAGGCCGTCGCCGCGATCTGCGCCGAACACCTCTCCGGCCCCGCGACCAAGCATGAAGGATGAAGCCATGACCGACACCGACGCCTTTGAATGGCCCGATCCCGCCGACAAGGCCCATGCCGTCGAACAGGCCAAGCGGCTCCGCAACCAGGTCAACGAAGGTGGGTTGCGGTTTGAAGCCTACTTGCCGCCCTCTCTGGCCCTGTGGCTGCTCGACAGGATCGAACAAGGCCAGTTCCTCGACCCGTCCGAAGCCGTGTTCGTGATCTTGGGCGAGCATAAGGAGCTGGAACCCCATGCCGATCTGCGCAGGGAACTGCTCAAGCGCAGCATCGAGGCGGCGGCCGATGATCCCCGGCCGGGGATTTCGGGCGAGGAAATGAAAGCGGAGCTGCGCAAAAAGCGAAAAGCCCCCCTGCCCGAACCGGCCAGATGGGAAAAGCGGTCCCGGCGCTGACGCACCGGGGCTTTGTCACTGGCGGCCCTCCGGCTCACTACAGCGCGACATGGGGGCGCGTTCGCCTCCGGGCCGGGCGGCTACGCCGCGTCCCGTTCGTCCAGATAACGCGAATGGAGCCGGGTCAGCTCGATCCCGTCAACGGCTTGCGCGCGCCGCAAGGCAACGACCAGCTCTCCGACTCCATCAAGAACGCCATCGTCACCGGAAAGCCGGGTTGCATCATCGGCCCAATCGTCCAGCGCCGTGCGCTGGACGGCAACCCCATGTCGGGCCGCCAGCTCCCGGATGATCGTTTCGGCCGTCTTCGTCGTCATGGCTTGGCTCTCCGCAGGCACGACGCTAGCCCCCGGCCGGCCCGCTCTCATCATCTAGGGCCGTAGGGACGGCCGGGGGCGGATGATTACATGCTGACAGGTAAGCATGTCTGCCTCCTGCCCTGCCGGCCGGAATGAACCGGAACCGGCATCAAATACCCAACTGCTTGAATAGGTCTTCCGCGTCCTTGGCCTTGTGAACGTCCTCGCCCCGCCCCGTCAGAGGCTCCCTATTCTTCGGCATCCCGCAAATCCGCCTCATAGTCCTGCCCGCCATAATAAACGCCGTGAATGACTACGGTGTCAGCCTCGACCTCGAACGCGATCGTCACGCGGCGACGGTATCCGACTGTCCGCAGACCAAGCCGAATGTCGTCGCGCCGTGTTCCCCGATGTGGGAAAGTCGAGAAGCCAAGACAATATTGGTATATGGCCGTCGCATATCGTTCACCGATCGCCGGCGCTGATCTCTCGCCAATGTCCTTGTGCAGCTTCACGAGCTGCGCTTCTGCCCTAGGCGAGAAGATCACGCGATGCGTCATGCCTTTACCGCGCCCTCTCCTGACGCTCGGTTTCGGCCTTCAACGATGCCAACACCTGTTCGGGCGTTCGCCCTTTCGACGGGTCCGCCTTCATTTCGTCGTAGGAGGCCACAACCTCCGTGCGAAGCCAGTTCTCAACGGCCTTGTCCCGCGCCTGCAAGGCGCGCAGCCCGTCGCGGATAACCTCGCTGTCGCTGGCATACTCGCCCGACGACACCTTGCTCTTGACCATCTGAGCCATTTCGTTCGGCAACGTGACGCTCAACTGTTGTGTGCTGCGCATGGGAATCTCCCGTCATGGATCGCGCTAAGTAGGATTGAACACTATCACATATAGGCGCGATCGGGAACGCTACAAACGGTTGAGGCTTTTATGATTACATGCAATCATGAAAACATGGCAACTATTCCCCATCCTCGCGGACCACCGGATAATTGTATTTGGTGAAAAGGAGATTCAGCGCCTCGGCAACAAGCCGCTCCTTCGGAATCCGCTTGCCCTTCTCGTCCCTGCTGCGAAAGCTGACTTCATCCAGCGTTTCCCAATAGGCGGGCGGCAGGAAATGCGTTCTGCCGAGTTTGTTAGCCCGCGAGGGCGAAACATAGCTCCCGGCAGGCTGTGAGCGCGGCGCGCTGCCTTGCGGCTCTGGCAGGGCCTCCGGCGCGGATGCGGGATGTTCTGCGGTCTTGATGGCTGTGGCGAGAAGCGAGGGCTTGCGGCTCATGCTTTCATCCTTTCATGTTTACCTGTAATCATGTTTGCCTGATCTGAAAGGAACGTGAACAGGCTGGCGATTTCCTGAGCCGCACGGCCATGCGGTTCCTGCTCTTGCGGCGTCTGCCCCAAAGCCGGGGCGTCCTCATAGGTTTTCAGTCGCGACACATGGATGGGGGCGACCTTCACATTGAAGGTCGCGGCAATCGCGGCGGCATCGTCAACCGCCCTGCCCCCGGCGTTCGGATGCACCAGATTGAGCACAACGAACGTTGGCGGACTGCCGGCCATGTCGAGAAGCCGCTTTAGCGGCTCCAACGTTTCGATGGAAAATATCTGCGCTTGCGACGGGACCAGCACTATATCGGCATGCTTGGCCGCTTCGACCGAAGCGCTTTCCATCTTGCCGGGCGTGTCAATGAACACCCAATCCATGCCAAGGCCGCGATAGGCGTCCAGCGAGCGCCGGATAGCGCCGGGTTGGATCGAGGCAACGTCCGGGCCGTCGCCCTCGCGCCGGTCGAACCAGTTGACGGCGTTCGTCTGTGGGTCGAGGTCGAGCAGGGCCGATTTCTGCCCGGCCAGATGAGCCGCGACCGCAAGCGCCGTCGCGATCGTCGTCTTGCCGGTCCCGCCCTTTTGCGTGCAAAACGCCACTGTAATCATGATTGCATCCTTTCATGCAAGGAAACCTACATGCTTTCTTTCAAGCATGAAAGCATGTTTACATTTATGGGCGGTTAACTGCCGTCGCCGTCCTCGGCCGCCATCGGCTCGTCACACTCGCCGCACACCAACCGCACGCCCGGTTTCGCCCAAGCGTTCATGTCGCATGACGGGCAGGTGTAGCGGGTCTTGCTGGCTGACTTCGCCTTGCGTTTCTTCCGGGCGTCGGCATCGTCCCAAAGCTCGACATAGAGCGCCGAAAAGTCTGGCTGCGCCGCCAGCTCGGCAAAGGCGCGGGCGTAGGGGCCGGCCTCGACGATGTAATGGCTGCATGACTGCCCCGTTTCCTTGCCGCCGGGCCGGCCGGTGTCGGAAGGGTGCAGTCCGATCGCGTGCATTTTCGCGGCCCATTCCTTGTTGTGATACCCGGCGCGCGACGGCTTGCCGAAATGGTGCTGCCAAAGGTGCGCCATTTCATGCGCCAGCGTCGAAAGACTTTGCTCATCCGTCCGGCTTTTAAAGTGCGACGGGTTCAACGCGATTTCGTCGGTGATCTCTGCGCCGTCCTTCGATCCGAACCGGCCGCCGGCGAAATACCCATAGGCTTTGTTCTTGCGCTGCAAGGTCACGAGGCAGGGCGGCAGCTCGCCACCGAAAAGCCGGGCATTGAAAAAATCGAACGCCTGATTCAGCGCGGCATAGGTTTTCGCGGTCGGATTTGCCGGGGACATAGCGGCTCCTTTTGTATCGTACGAAATAATAATCGCATATTTTATGCTTTCATGCAAGCATGTTTACATGATTTCATGTTTAAGCGCCGGCCTTGCCCCTCGCTCCCTCTCGAAAGCCCATAGGACGGTTGCCGCAGGCGCGTGCGTTGCGGTTTACGTGGTGAGGGTGCCGCTTCCCGATCCGCCCTATAAGCGGATCGGAACCGCCGCAGGGCTGCGAAAGCAGCCCGAACAGCGGCGACCGCTTATGTTTGCCCTCTTAGATAAAGATCAGATGGGGATTCAGTCTGGTTATCGGACTCACGTTTCTGCACCATCTTCCCAAGGGCAGCGAGCGCCCGGCCTAGCGGGTTATCGCCGGCCTCGAACAGCGCCAGCTCATCGAGGGGCAGGGTCTTCCGGTAGGCGCCCAGCTCGGCCGCGCGGGCTTTCTGTGCGGCGCTGTAGTCGTCGGGCGGGGGAGGGGTCTTGCCGAACCGCCCAAGGAACTGCCGGGCCTTCTCTGGCAGCGACAGGCGATAGGCGTTGCTCGTCTGCTGGACCTGTGGGCCGCGCCCCTCGTTGCCGGTCGGCTCGTAGCGCCGCAGCCAGTCGATGAAACCATGCGCCCGCAGGTTCTTCAGCGCCCGCACGATCGTATCGCGCGACCGGCCTAGCCGATCCATGATCGTGGTGATTGACGGCTCAAGCCGGCCGGTGCGGAAGTCGATGAGATTGACGAACAGCCGCAGCACGTCCAGCGCCACCGATCCTAGCGGGCCGCTACGCTCGCCCTTCTGGCGCAAGCCGGCCTCGTTGTAGATTTCGGCCGCCTTCAAGATCGCCTGAACGTCCCTGCGCGTCGTCGGCCGCCATATCCGACCCTCCGACCGGCCCCGGATATGACTATGCCGGCGAACTGGCGTCGGGCAGCGCGGGGCAGGGGGGGGCAGGACCAGGCTAAAGGTTCCCTGTCCTGATCCCCGCAGGGCGGCCCGGCGTTCATGGGCGAGCGTCGTAAGCTCCCCGGCCTCGTCGTCGGTGAGCTGGCCCGCACCGTATCGGCTCCAAACCTCCCGCATGATTTCATCAAGCGCGTTCCCGCGCGCGCAGCCGATCACGGCCGCGTAGTGCGTCCTCAACATATGCCCTCGTCCTTCCATTTGAAGGACATGACGGCGCGGACGGCAGGCACGGCTTTCCCGTTTCCGCAAGAATCAATCTTGCGAATTGGAGTGCTCTAGCGTAGATAAGGGGAGACTTTGATGGCCCCGGCTCTACGGTGTGTCTGACGGCCTACAAAAACGCTCGACCGCGCCAACGGTCGGGCGTTTTGCCGTTATGTCCCTTGCTTCGCTTCGATATAGAACCTCAAC
>CALMZV010000077.1 GCA_937870755.1 uncultured Methylocystaceae bacterium | reverse complement strand
GGCTCGTCGAGATCGATGAAACGCACGTCGTCGCGGCCCAGCCGGCGCACCGACGCCGGCACCACGCAGACGCCGCCGCCTGACGCGACCAGCCCCAATGCGGTCTGCAATTCGCGCGCCTCCATGCCAATCGTCGGCTCGACGCCGGCGTCCCTGTAGAATCCGAGCACCTGATCGGCGTAGCTCGGCCTCGGCGACTTCGGATAGATGATCAGCGGCTCGCCGACAGTATCGCTCAATTTCACCGTCGTCTTCTGCGCCAGCGCATGGCCGACCGGCGTCACGAGACAAAGCTTCTCTTCGCGAATGACTCTCCGGATGATGTTCTCGTCGTCGAACTTGAGCCGTCCGAAACCGACGTCGATGCGGCCGTCCTTGAGCGCCGCCATCTGTTCCACCGTCGTCAGTTCTATCAATTGCACATCGACGCCCGGCGCCGTGATCCGAAAACGCCGGATCAGTTCAGGCAGAGTGTCGTAAAGCGTCGACGCCACGAAGCCGATGTTGAATTGCAACACCATGCCCTTGGCGATGCGCCGCGTCATCGCCTTGGTGTCTTCGATGCGCTGAAGAATCTGCCGCGCCTGCTCGAAGAGGTATCGACCCGGCTCCGTCAGGGTCAGCGGCCGCCCCCTGTCCAACAGGCGCACGCCGAGCTCCTCTTCGAGCTGCTGGACCTGCCGGCTGAGGGGAGGCTGGGCGATATACAGCTTCTCCGAGGCTTTGCTGAACGAGCCCTCGGCCGCGACCGTCGTGAAATATCGCAAGTGCCTGAGCTCCACGGTCGTCCTCCTCCCGCGACCGGCTCCGTGAGGCGCCGGGCTCAATACCTTTGCGGTATGAAAATAGACGCAAACGATCCTGTGATTCAAGCCGGCGCGCCCGTAGCGTCATCGGCATCGAAAGGGATCGCAGCCGTGACAGACGCCGAAATCAGGATCGAGCAGGTCGAGACGATTCTGGTCGATCTGCCGACCATCCGTCCGCATCAACTCGCCATGACGACGATGAAGGGGCAAACGCTCATGATCGTCCGCATCCGCACGTCCGACGGGATCGTCGGCGTCGGCGAGGGCACGACGATCGGCGGCCTGGCGTACGGCGCCGAGAGCCCCGAAGGCATGAAGCTCGCGATCGACGCCTATTTCACGCCCGTTCTTCTGCGGTCCGATCCCACGAGGGTCGCCGCGACCATGGGCGCGATCGGCCGGGTCGCGCAGGGCAATCATTTCGCCAAATGCGCGGTCGAAACCGCGCTCCTCGACGCGCTCGGCAAACGCACGGGCCTCGCCATGTCCGAGCTGCTGGGCGGGCGCCAGCACGACCGTCTGCCGGTCGCGTGGACGCTGGCGAGCGGCGACACCGCGCGCGACATCGCGGAAGCCGAAGAGATGCTGGCGCGGCGTCGCCACAACATTTTCAAGCTCAAGATCGGCAAGGGCGATCCGCGCGCGAATATCGCCCACGTCGCGGCGATCAAGACGGCGCTCGGGGATCGTGCAAGCGTTCGTGTCGACATCAACCAGGCCTGGAGCGAAGCGACCGCATCCGCCATGCTGCCGCTTCTGAAGGCGGCGGGCGTCGATCTGGTCGAACAGCCGATCGCGCTCCACAACGTCAGCGGACTGGCGCGGCTCTCGCGGGAGACTTCGCTGCCGATCATGGCCGACGAGGCGCTGCATGGTCCCGCGCGCGCCTTCGACATTGCGCAGCGCGCAGCAGCCAGCGTGTTCGCCGTCAAGATCATGCAGTCCGGGGGCCTGTTCGCGGCGGGCAAGGTCGCCGCGATCGCCGAAGCGTCCGGGATCGGCCTTTACGGCGGCACCATGCTGGAGGGCGGCGTGGCGACCGTCGCCTCGGCCCACCTCTTTTCGACCTTCGCCACACTCGAATGGGGAACCGAGCTCTTCGGGCCGCTGCTGCTCACCGAGGAACTGCTCGAGGAGCCGCTCGTCTACAGCGACTTCAGCCTCGCGGTGCCGACGCGGCCGGGCCTCGGCGTCAACCTGGACGAGGAGAAACTCGGACGTTTCCGCCGCGATCGCGCCGAGCGCAGCGTCCATGTGCTGCCCCGTCTCAAAATAGGATCGTGAGCATGCTGTTCCAGGTCCAGATGGACGTGCGCATCCCGCACGACCTCGACGCCGCCACGGCGCAGGCGCTGAAACAGGCCGAACGCACGCGCGCCCAGTCGCTCCAGCGCGAAGGCAAGTGGCGGCATCTGTGGCGCCACGCCGGCCGCTACGCCAACACCTCGGTCTTCGACGTCGGCGACGCGCAGGAACTCCACGACATCCTGTCCACGCTGCCGCTGTTCCCCTTCATGGAGATCGTCGTCACGCCGCTCTGCCGGCATCCGTCATCGATCCACCAGGACGATCGCTGACCCAAACGCGCACGAAGGAAAGGAAACGTCATGCCTGCGAATCTGATCTCGAAAAAAGTCATGAAGAAGCTGGCGGCCGAGGCCGCCGGCGTCGACAACGCCAAGGGCGACGCCCGCGTCAAGGAAGTGACGGAGCGGCTTCTCTACCGCATCATGCAGGTCATCGACGAGTGCGACGTCTCGATGGACGAGTTCTGGTCGGCGGTCGGCTTCATCGGCAAGACCGCGAACAATGGCGAACTCGGACTGATGATTCCGGGCGTCGGGATCGAGCACTTCCTGGATTTGCGTCTCGACGAAGCCGAGAAGCGGGCCGGCATCAGCGGCGGCACCATCCGCACGATCGAAGGGCCGCTCTACGTCGCCGGCGCGCCGCTCTCCAAGGGCGAAGCCCGCATGGACGACGGCGCCGATCCCGGCGAGGTGATGTTCATCTCCGGCCAGGTTCGCGGCGAGGACGGAAACCCCATCGCAGGCGCGATCGTCGACATCTGGCACGCCAACTCGAAGGGCGGCTATTCCTTCATCGACGGCGAGCAGGCGCCCTACAATCTGCGCCGCCGGATCGAGACCGACGCGAAGGGCTGCTACGTCGCGCGCACGATCGTGCCGAACGGCTACGGCTGCCCGCCCGAGAGCGCGACGCGCCAGCTGATGACCCTCCTGGGTCGTCACGCCGAGCGTCCCGCCCATGTCCATTACTTCATCTCGGCGCCCGGCTATCGCCAGCTGACGACGCAATTCAACTTCACGGGCGACAAATATCTGCACACGGATTTCGCCTTCGGCACGCGCGACGAGCTGATCGTCACGCTCGAGCGCGTCACCGATGCGCAAGAGATTCGCAGCGCGGGCCTGAACCGCCCCTTCGCCCGCGCGAGGTTCGACATCGTGCTGACGAAGGAAAGGGCGAACGCGCCCGAGACGATCGTGCAGCGCGAGCACGTCATCGCCGCCTGATCGCGACCATTCCCCGCCGGGTCCACGCGACCCGACGGGCCGATCAACGAGAGACCGGGGAAGAACGCCATGTCGACCAACCTCATCGAACGCCTGGAATCCTCCGTCGAGGACAATCCTGCGACTGGAGCCTTCCGTTGTCGCCGCGACATCTTCACCGATCCCGAGCTGTTCGAGCTCGAAATGAAGGCGATCTGGGAAGGCAACTGGGTCTATCTGGCTCATGAAAGCCAGATTCCGAAGAACAACGATTTCATCACCGGCTATATCGGCCGCCAGCCGATCGTGATCTCGCGCGACCGAACCGGACAGCTGCATTGCTTCCTCAACGCGTGTTCGCACCGCGGCGCGATGATCTGCCGGCACAAGCGCGGCAACAAGTCGACCTATACCTGCCCGTTCCACGGCTGGACGTTCAACAACGCCGGCAAGCTCCTGAAGGCGAAGGACCCCGACGGCGCCGGCTACCCCGACGCCTTCAACAAGAACGGTTCGCACGACCTCACCAAGGTTGCGCGCTTTGCGAACTATCGCGGCTTCCTGTTCGGCTCGCTCAATCCTGACGTGAAGTCGCTGGAAGACCACCTGGGCGAAGCGAAGGTCATCATCGACCTCATCGTCGACCAGTCGCCGGAGGGTCTCGAGGTGCTACGCGGAAACTCGCAGTACATCTATGACGGCAACTGGAAACTCCAGGCGGAAAACGGCGCCGACGGCTATCATGTCTCGTCGGTCCACTGGAACTACGCGGCGACGACGCAGCAGCGCAAGGCCGCCGCGCAAGCCGTCGCCGCCAAGGACGACATCCGCGCGATGGACGCAGGCGGCTGGGCCAAGAAGGGCGGCGGCTTCTACTCCTTCGAGAATGGCCATTTGCTGCTGTGGACCAACTGGTCGAATCCGCATGACCGTCCGCTCTGGCCGGTGCGCGACGAACTCGTCGCCAAGTTCGGACAGGCCCGCGCTGACTGGATGATCGAGAAGAGCCGCAATCTCTGCATCTACCCGAACGTGTTCCTGATGGACCAGTTCTCGTCGCAGATCCGCATGTATCGCCCCATCTCGGTCGACAAGACGGAGGTGACGATCTACTGCATCGCGCCAAAAGGCGAGAGCGCGGAGGCGCGC
Source organism: uncultured Methylocystaceae bacterium (assembly GCA_937870755.1). Lineage (GTDB taxonomy): Bacteria > Pseudomonadota > Alphaproteobacteria > Rhizobiales > Beijerinckiaceae > JAJXWB01. The sequence continues at coordinate 37,339 of CALMZV010000077.1, read as the reverse complement.
GCGCACCGCATCCGCCAGTATGAGGATTTCTTCAACGCTTCCGGCATGGCGACGCCGGACGACCTCGAAGAGTTCCGCTCCTGTCAGATCGGCTACGGCGCCCGTCACGCCGTCTGGAACGACCTGTCGCGTGGCGCGACGCACTGGATCAAGGGACCGGACGCGGAGGCCGACGCCATCAACATGAAGCCGCTGCTGTCGGGCGCGAAAACGGAGGACGAAGGCCTGTTCGTCATCCAGCACGGCTTTTGGAAAGACACGCTCATCGCGCAGGCCCGCAAAGACCAGGCCGCCGCGTTCGGCCAGGCCGCCGAGTAAGGCGCGCTGCGTCGCGGCAGGTCCGCGACGCGACCGCTCCGAATCGCCCGCAACACATGTCCAGCCGAAGGGAGGCTTCATCATGTCCGCTGCCCTGCAACCCGTTGCGAAGTCGCGCGCCGTCTCCATCGAGGAGGTGCAGCAGTTCCTTTACTGCGAAGCGCGCGCGCTCGACGATCGAGATTGGGACGCCTGGCTCGCATGCTACGCGCCGCAAGCGACGTTCCACATGCCCGCGTGGGACGACGACGATCAGCTGACCGAGGATCCGCAGACGGAGATTTCGCTGATCTATTACGGCTCGAAGCAGGGGCTGGAAGATCGCGTGTTCCGCATTCGCACCGAGCGCTCCTCGGCGACGTCGCTGCCGGAACCCCGCACCTCGCATAACATCTCGAATGTCGAGATCGTTTCCCAGGACGGCGGCGTGCTGAAGGTGCGGTTCAACTGGTTCAACCTGAGCTATCGCTACAAGACGACCGACAGCTACTTTGGCGCGTCGCACTACACGATTGACGCCAGCGGTCCGGCGCTGCTGATCACCGCCAAGAAAGTGGTGCTCAAGAACGACTACATCCACCATGTCGTCGACATCTATCACATCTGAAGGAGCTGGCGACGATCGCCGCCGGCAGTCGTTCCAGGCTGCGGAGATACCCATGTCGCATCGCATCGCGCTCAATTTCGAGGACGGCGTCACGCGCTTCATCGAAGCTCGTCCGGACGAACTCGTGGCGGACGCCGCATATCGCGAGGGCCTGAACATTCCGATGGATTGCCGGGATGGCGCATGCGGAACCTGCAAGTGTCATTGCGAGAGCGGCGATTACACACTGGGCAGCTACATCGAAGACGCCATGACCGACGATGAGGCCAAGGATGGCTTCGTGCTCACCTGCCAGATGAAAGCAAAGTCCGATTGCGTCATCAGCGTTCCGGCTTCGTCCGCGGTCTGCAAGGTGAAGGCGGGCGCGATCGCCGCCGAGATGACCGAGGTGCGCAGATTGTCGCCCTCCAGCATCGGCTTCGCCGTGCGGCTCGCCGAACCGATGGCGTATCTGCCCGGACAATACGTCAACGTCTTAGCGCCCGGCACGACGCACACGCGATCCTATTCCTTCTCGTCCATGCCCAAGGATGGCGTCGTCGAGTTCCTCGTGCGCAACATTCCCAACGGACTGATGTCGAGCTACCTCTCAAGCGCAGCGAAGGCCGGAGACGCGTTGACGCTGACGGGACCGATCGGCAGCTTCTATCTGCGCGATGTGACGCGGCCCGTTCTCATGCTGGCCGGCGGAACGGGGCTGGCGCCGTTCCTTGCGATGCTGGAGGCGTTGCAGGCCAAGGGGTCGGCGCATCCGATCCACCTGATCTACGGCGTGACCAACGACGACGACCTCGTGGAGGTCGACAAGCTGACGGGCTTCGCCGCGGCCATTCCCGGTTTCACCTTCGTGACCGTCGTGGCCGACGCCGCTTCCGCGCACGACCGCAAGGGCTACGTCACGCATCACATGCCCGACGCGGCGCTGCATGGCGGAAACGTCGACATCTATCTGTGCGGCCCGCCCCCGATGGTCGAGGCCGTGCGCGCTCATCTGGCGGCGACGGGCGTCAAGCCCGCAAGCTTCCACTTCGAGAAATTCAACCCGTCGGAGGGCAAGTGATGTCGTCCCCCCGCTTTCAATCCAGGAGCATGGTCGTCACCGGCGCGGCGCAGGGCATCGGTCGCCAGGTCGCGCTCGAGGCGGCGGCGGAGGGGGCGCGGCTGACCCTCGTCGACCGCTCGCCGCTCGTTCAGGACGTGATGAAACAGATCAACTCCGATCACGGACAGGGGACCGCGATCGCCGTCGAGGCCGACCTCGAATCCTGGGCTGGCAACGAGCAGGCTATGGCGCGCGCGAACGCCGTCTACGGCGCAATCGACGTGCTCGTGAACAATGTCGGCGGCGCGATCTGGATGAAGCCGTTCCAGCGCTTCGACGAGAAGCAGCTGATGGCCGAGATCAACCGCTCGCTCTACCCCGCATTGTTCGGCTGCCGCGCCGCCCTGCCCTACATGCTGGAGCAGGGTCGCGGCGTCATCGTCAACGTTTCGTCGATCGCCACCAAAGGCGTCAATCGCGTCCCGTATTCCGCCGCGAAGGGAGCGGTCAACGCGCTGACGGCTTCGCTGGCTTTCGAGGTCGGAACGAAGAACATCCGCATCAACGCGGTCGCTCCCGGCGGCACGATCGCGCCGCCGCGCAAGACGCCGCGTGGAACGGACCCGCAGAGCGAGCAGGACAAGATCTGGATGAAGGAGGTCGTCGATCAGACGATCCGGTCCAGCTATTTGAAGCGATACGGTCTGCTGCGCGAAATGTCGGCCGCCATTCTCTTTCTCGCCTCCGACGCCGCCTCCTACATCACGGGCACCGTGCTGCCCGTCGGCGGCGGCGATCAGGGCTGATCATCAAAGGAACAGCCGATGCGTCCTGTCGTTGTCGCCGTCGCCATTACGGGCTCCGTGCCCCGCAAGAAGGACAATCCGGCAGTGCCGATCCTGCCGCAGGAGCAGATAGAATCGACACACGAAGCGTTCGAAGCGGGCGCCACGCTGGTCCACATCCATGTCCGCAACGACGACGAAACGCCGTCGTCCGACCCGGATCGCTTCGCGCAGGTGCAGGACGGCGTGCGCCGGCATTGTCCCGGCATGATCGTCCAGTTCTCGACAGGCGGTCGTGGCCGCGACCCGGCGGCCAGAGGCCTGAGCCTCGTCCACAGGCCGGACATGGCCTCGTTGTCGACCGGCTCCATCAATTTCCCGACGATCATATACGAGAACCATGCGACGCTCGTCGTCGACCTCGCGACGACGATGAAGCAGAACGCCATCGCGCCGGAAATCGAAATTTTCGACCTCTCTCACATTCACGGCGCGAAGCGGTTGATCGAGGCGGGCGTCATGGGCCCCGCGCCGCATGTGCAGTTCGTCATGGGCGTTCAGAACGCGATGCCCGCGGATCGTCATCTGCTCGACATCCTTCTCGCGGAGACCAAGCGCGTGATTCCGGGCGCGACATGGACGGCGGCCGGCATCGGTCGCCACCAGAGCGAGGTCATGGACTGGGCGCTGGCGCGCGGCGCCGACGCCGTGCGCACCGGTCTCGAAGACAACATCCGCATCGGCCGGGACAGACTCGCCGATAGCAACGCCGCGCTGGTGCGCGTGGCGACGGATATTCTCGCGCGACATGGCGCCCGCCCCGCGACGACTGCCGAGGCGCGCTCGGCGCTGGGACTGCGCGTCGACTGACCTGATCGTCCCTTGCCTGTAGAGGGTGCGAGAACCGCACGACCGCCTCATACCTGCGGGGTATCAACATACACTCAATCGATCCTGTCATTTGCGACGCGCCGTTCCTAACGTGAAAACCGGAGAAGCGTTCGACGAGGGAGGATCGACATGCGCAGGCCCGCCGATGCGTTCCATCCCGACGGCTCCCCGAACCGCAGGAGGCACACCATGTCGCATTCGACTTTCCCGCCGGGCTCGATCGGACGACGCAAGTTTCTGTTGGGTTCGGCCGGACTTCTGACAGCGGGAGCAGCGAGCCGCTTTGCGACGCCGGCGCTGGCGCAGACCGCGCCGCTACGGGTCGGTTTCATGCTGCCCTATTCGGGGACGTTCGCGAAGCTCGGAAAATTCATCGACGACGGTTTTCGTCTCTACGTCGAACAGAACGGCGGCGTGCTCGGCGGACGTCGCATCGAGTTCATTCAGGTCGACGACGAGTCGAAGCCCGAAAGCGCGACGGACAACATGAATCGACTGGTCGGTCGCGAAAAGGTCGACGTTGTGATCGGCACCGTTCACTCCGGCGTCGCCATGGCGATGGTGAAGGTGGCGCGCGACACGAACACGATGCTGATCATCCCCAACGCCGGCGTGAACGAGGCGACCGGGCCGCTGTGCGCGCCGAACATTTTCCGCACCTCGTTCTCGAACTGGCAGGTTTGCCATCCGATGGGCAAGGTCATGTTCGACGCCGGACATCGCAACGTCGCGACCATCACGTGGCGTTACGCCGCCGGAACGCAGATGATCGACGCCTTCAAGGAGGGCTTCACGAAGGCGGGCGGAAAGATCGCGGAAGATCTCGCGCTGCCGTTCCCGGAGGTCGAGTTCCAGGCGCTGATCACCCGCATCGCCACGCTGAAACCCGACGCCGTCTTCGCCTTCTTCGCTGGCGGGGGCGCGGTCAAGTTCGTGAAGGACTATGCGGCGGCTGGCCTCGACAAGTCGATCCCGCTTTACGGCGCGGGGTTCCTCACGGATGGAACGGCGCCGGCGCAGGGCGCCGCCGCCAATGGCGTGAAGACCACGCTGCACTATGCCGACGACCTCGACAATCCGGCCAACAAACGCTTTCTCGAGGCCTTCAAGGCGAAGACGGGCCAGGACGGCGACATCTACGCCGTGCAGGGCTACGACGCGGCCGCCTTGCTGAAAGCCGGCCTCGAAGCGGCGAAGGGCGACTGGTCGCAGCGCGGCGCCGTTGTCGCCGGCATGCGGGCCGCCAAGATCGACAGTCCGCGCGGCCCGTTGAGCTTCAACCGGGCGAACAATCCGATTCAGAATGTCTACCTGCGCGAGGTGCGCAACGGGCGCAACGAACTGATCTCGATCGCCGGACAGGCGGTGGACGATCCGGCCCGCGGCTGTCGCGCCTGACGCCAGGATCGCGCGCCGCGAGGCCCACGCGGGCGCACGGTTTCGCGCTCTACCGAATTCAAGGATCGAACCCATGGACGCGATCACATTCGCCGTTCAGTTGCTGAATGGCGTCCAGTACGGACTTGTGCTCTTTCTGGTGGCGAGCGGATTGACGCTGGTCTTCGGCATTCTCGGCGTCATCAATCTCGCTCACGGCGCGTTCTACATGCTCGGCGCCTACTTCGCCTACTGGATCTCCCGCTACACCGGCAATTTCGGGCTGGCGCTCGTCGGCGGCGTCGCGATGGCTTTTGCGATCGGGCTCGCGCTCGAGCAGATCTTCGTCAAGCGTCTCTACGGTCGCGACCACCTGGCGCAGGTGCTGCTGTCTTTCGGCCTGATCCTCGTGATCGACGAAGTTCGGCAGATCCTGTTCGGAAAGGACGTCCATTCGGTGGCCGCGCCGACGTGGCTGCAAGGGTCGATCAGGCTCACGGACGTGCTCTCCTACCCGGTCTATCGGCTTGCGCTGTGCGCCATCTGCCTCGTGCTCGCGGCTGCGATCTTCTACGTGATCCAGCGCACGAAGCTCGGCATGGTCATTCGCGCCGGCGCCGAGAATCGCGATATGACGCGGGCGCTGGGCATCCCTTTCGACGTCGTCAACAAATACGTTTTCGCCGGCGGCATCGCGCTGGCGGCGCTCGGCGGCATTCTCGTGTCGCCGATCTCCACCGTTTTTCCCGGAATGGGCGACGGGATGCTGATCATCTCGTTCGTCGTGGTCGTGCTGGGCGGCATCGGATCGGTCGCCGGCGCCGCGATCGGCGCATTGATGATCGGCCTGACCGACACATTCGGGAAGGTCTTCTTTCCGCAGATCTCCTCGATCCTGATCTACGTGCTGATGGCCGGCGTGCTGCTGTGGCGGCCCAATGGTCTGCTCGGCAGGAAGGAGAGCTGAAATGGCGCACGTTTCCAAGCTCTGGAGGCGCGGCGCGTTCGCCCTCGTCATTGCGATGGCCATAGCGCTGCCGATATTCGCGCCGACCTACTATGTTCAGTTCGCCGCCAAGGCGATGCTGATGGGGATGCTCGCGCTCTCGCTGAACCTCGTCGTCGGTTATGGCGGCCTGGTCAGTCTTTGCCATGCGGCGTTTTTCGGGCTCGCCGGCTACGTGCTCGGATTGATGACGCCGGAAAGCGCCGGAGCGTCGATGTGGCTGTCGCTGCCGGCCGCGGTGCTCGTCGCGGGCGCCGCCGCCGCCGTCATCGGCGCGCTGTCGCTGCGCACACGCGGCATCTACTTCATCATGGTCACGCTCGCCTTCGGCGAGATGCTCTTCTACCTCTTTCACGACACGAAGATCGGCGGCGGCTCGGATGGCCTGTACATCTACGTCAAGCCGCAACTGGCGATCGGCGGCGCGACGCTGCTCGACCTCGAGAACAACCACGCGTTCTATTATCTGGCGCTGGCGCTGCTGGCGGGCGCCACGCTGCTGGTGCGCGAACTCGTTCGCTCGCCCTTCGGGCGCGCGCTTTGCGCGGCGCGCGACAACGAACGTCGCGCGCTTTCGCTCGGTTTTCCGGTTTTCCGCGTGCGACTGACGGCTTTTGTGATCTCCGGAATGATCGCGGGGCTGGCCGGCTATCTCTCGGCCGCGCAGTTCGGCTTCGTCGCGCCGCAGATGCTCGGCTGGCATCTCTCGGCGACGGTCCTTGTGATGGTCGTTCTCGGCGGGGTGGGCACTGTCCTCGGCCCGATCGTCGGCGCCTTCGCGCTCATCGGCCTGGAGGAGGCGCTGAAGGCTTCGTTCGAACACTGGAAGCTCATCAAGGGTCTGATCATCGTCGCCCTCGTCTTCCTTGCGCCAGGCGGCATCCAGCAGCTCGCGGCGCTGTCGCGCGCGGCCCCCGTCGAACGCAAGGGGCCGCCCGCCGCGCCGCAGTCCACGGAGGCCTTGTCCAATGTCTGAGATTCTCCTCAAGGCGACGGCTCTCGGAAAGCAATATGGCGGTCTCAGAGCGGTGTCCGGCGTCTCGATCGACGTCCATCGCGACGAGGTGCACGCCGTCATCGGCCCCAACGGCGCCGGCAAATCGACGCTGATCAATCTGCTGTCGGGCGACGTCTGCGTCACCTGCGGCGCCGTGATGATGGGCGAGAACGACATTACCGCGCTGGCGCCCAACCGCCGCGCGATGGCGGGCGTCGGGCGCTCCTACCAGAAGACGACGATCTTCCAGAACGCGACCGTGTTCGAGAACGTGCGTCTCGCCGCGCAGGCTCATGGCGGGCGCCCGCTGCGACTGTTCGGCGCCGCCAGCCGCGACGGCAACGTCAACGCCCGCGCCGAGGCGGCGATCGAGGCGGCGGGGCTGACGCACTGCTTCGACACGGTCGCCCGGTTCATGAGTCACGGCGAGCAGCGCCAGCTCGAGATCGCCATGGTGCTGGCGACAGAGCCGCGGGTGATCCTGCTCGACGAACCGCTTGCGGGCATGGGCCACGCCGAAGCGCAGCGCATGATCGCCCTCATCCGCGGTCTCAAGGACGGACGCGCGGTTCTGCTCGTCGAACACGACATGGACGCGGTCTTTGCGCTGGCCGATCGCCTGACGGTGATGGCGGACGGACAGACGATCGCATCGGGCTCGCCCGAATATGTCCGCAGCCACCCCGCCGTGCGCGCGGCGTATCTCGGGCACGACCATGCGGCGGCAGAGGGAGAAGCGGCATGACCCCGCTGTTGAAGATCAGCGATCTCAGGAGTTTTTACGGCGCCAGCCAGGCGTTGCATGGCCTCAGCCTGACCGTGAACGCCGGCGAGCAGATCGCGCTGATCGGCCGCAATGGCATGGGCAAGACGACGCTGCTGAAAAGCATCGTCGGGCTTCTGGAAGACCGGCGCGGCGAGGTCCGCTTCGCGGGCGCGTGCACGCTGAGCGCGAAGCCGGAGGACATCGCCCGCAAAGGTCTCGCCTATGTGCCGGAAGGCCGAGGCGTGTTCGGCTCGCTGTCGGTCGTCGAAAATCTCGTGATGTCGGCGCGCGCCGGACGGTCCGGCGGCCGCCGCTGGACGCTCGAGCGGGTGTTCGAGGTGTTTCCGCGGCTTCTCCAGCGCCGCGGCAACGGCGGGCATCAACTCTCCGGCGGCGAGCAGCAGATGCTGTCGATCGGCCGCGCGCTGATGACCAATCCGGATCTCATCCTTCTCGACGAGGCGACCGAGGGCCTCGCCCCGATGATCGCCAGGGAGATCTGGAAGACGCTCGAAATCATTCGCGGCGAAGGGATCGCGACCATCGTGGTCGACAAGGACCATCGATCGCTCGCCAACGTCGCCGACCGGATGGTCGTCATGTCGAGGGGCGAAATCGCTTTCGACGGAACGCCGGCCGAGTTGAACGCCGATCCGTCGATCCTCGACAAGCACCTGGGCGTCTGAGCCATGCCCTACGTCCAGACGCGCGCCGTCACGCTGTTCGTCAGCGAAGCGGGGTCGCCGCACTCGCCACCGCTCCTGTTCTCCAACTCGCTTGGAACGACGCACCGCATGTGGGACGCCGTGGTGGCGGAACTCTCGGCGGAGTTTCGCTGCATTCGCTACGACACGCGCGGCCACGGACGCTCGACGGTCGCGGCCGCCGGCTACGAGATCGCGGACCTGGCCGACGACGCCGCCGCGATCCTCGATAATCTCGGCGTCGAGACGGCGCATTTCGCCGGATTGTCGCTGGGCGGCATGACGGGCCAGTCCTTCGCGATCCGGCATCCGGAACGGCTTCGCTCGCTGACGCTGATGGCGACATCCGCCTTCATGCCGCCGCGGGCGGCATGGGAAGAACGCGCGGCGCTCGTGCGGCGCGAGGGGCCGCAAGCCATTCTCGATGCGACGCTCGAGCGCTGGTTCACGGCCGGCTTTCGACACGGTTGCGCCGCGACCGTGCAAGCGGTCGCCGACGAGTTCCGCGCTCTCGACCGGGAAGGCTACGCAGCGGCGTGCGAGGCGATCGCGCGCATGGACCTGCGGTCGAGCCTCGGCGGCGTCGCCGCGCCGACCACGATCATCGCCGGCCACGAAGATCCCGCGACGCCCCCGACCATGGCGCAGGAAATCCGCGATGGCGTCCGTGGCGCGCAACTGTCGACGCTGTCGCCGGCGGCCCACCTTCTGGCGGTCGAACGACCTTCGGAAACCACCGAAATCCTGCGCGCGTTCGTGAATGCGACGGAGCGGGCCCGCGCCGGCCGAAACGTAGCCGCCAACCGATGACGGCGCGTCGGCGAGACCACCACACGCAGCATGATCGACGCCGCAGATGAGCGGCGGCGGCCAGGAGGGGAGAACCATGACGATCACTTCAGCAACGGCGGGCGCTGTCCCGGCCATGGGGCGCACGCGCCTGATCGCGGCCTGCACAATCGGCAACGCGCTCGAATTCTACGACTTCGTCATCTACAGTTTCTTCGCCGGCGTCATCGGCGCGCTGTTCTTCCCGTCGCAGGACCCGACTGTGCAGCTGCTGCTGTCCCTGGCGACCTACGGCGTCGGCTTCTTCCTGCGCCCGCTGGGCGGCCTGGTGCTCGGCTCGTTCGCCGACCGCAAGGGGCGAAAGGCGGCGACAGTCCTGACGTTGTTCCTGATGGCGCTCGGCACGGCCATGATCGGTCTGGCTCCGACCTACGCGCAGATCGGTTTTGCGGCCCCGTTGCTGGTGGTGCTCGGACGTCTCATCCAGGGCTTTTCGGCGGGCGGGGAAGTCGGCGCCTCGACAACGCTGCTGGCGGAATACGCGCCGCCGGCCGAGCGCGGGTTCTTCGGAAGCTGGCAGCTTGCCAGTCAAGGCGCGGCCGTGCTGACGGCCGCCGGGATCGCCTGGACGATCAACACCACCTTGTCGCCGGAAGACGTGAAGGCGTGGGGTTGGCGCGTTCCGTTCATCCTGGGAATTCTGATCGTCCCGATCGGCCTGTGGTTGCGCCGCGCTCTCAGGGAGACCCACGCCAACGAAAGCGACACGCGCACGAAGAACGTCAGCTCGCTCTCCGAGGCGTTCGGCCGGCACTGGAGCAAGATTCTCGTGGGCGTGGCGTTGATCATCGGCGGCACGGCGGCGAACGCGGTGATCGTTCTCTACATGTCGACCTACGCCATCCGCCAGCTCGGCATGGCGCCGACCACCGCACTGTTCGCAGGCATTACGGCGGGAGCCGTCACGCTCGTCGCGGCGCCGATCGCCGGACGGCTGTCGGACAGGTTTGGCCGGAGGCCGGTCATTGCGATCTCCTATCTCTTGATCGCGCTCACCATCTATCCGGCCTTCCTTCTGCTCAACGCCGCGCCGACGCTGTCGACCCTGCTCGCCGTGGTCGTCTTCCTCGGCGCGCTCAACGCGAGCGGCGGCGCGCCGGTCATCATCAGCCTTGCCGAGGTCTTTCCGGTCGAGGTTCGCGCAACCGGCATGTCCGTCGTCTATGCGCTGGGTGTGGCGATCTTCGGCGGGTTTGGCCAGTTCATCGTGACATGGCTGATCGCCGCCACCGGCAGTCCGATCGCGCCGGCCTGGTATGTCATGGCGTGTTGCGCGGCCACGTTGCTGGCGCTGCGCGGAACGCCGGAAACCGCGCGCACCGTATTGACCTGACAATAGAGACGACGCGGGGGCGGATCGCCCTCGCGTCGACGCCCGGCGAAAGGACAAGCGATGAAACTCGTTCCGGAAATCGTCGCGTTCTCGGATGAATTGACGAGAATTCGCCGCGACATCCACGCTCATCCGGAGCTTGGCTTCCAGGAGGAGCGCACATCCGCGCTTGTTGCGGATCTGCTCGCCGGCTGGGGGGTCGAGGTCCATCGCGGGATCGGCCAGACAGGCGTCGTCGGGGTCATCCGGGGCGACGGACGGGGACGCACAATCGGCCTTCGCGCCGACATGGATGCGTTGCCGATGACGGAGGCGACCGGCCTTGCGCACGCCTCCGCGCGGCCGAACGTCTTTCACGGCTGCGGGCACGACGGCCACACGACGATGCTGCTCGGCGCGGGGAAGTATCTTGCCGAGACCCGACGCTTTCCCGGCGAGGCGATCCTGATTTTCCAGCCGGCCGAAGAAGGTCTCGGCGGCGCCGTGCGCATGCTTGCCGACGGACTGTTTCAGAAATTTCCCTGCGACGAAATCTATGCCCTTCACACCTGGCCCGGCGCGCCCGTCGGCCGCATCAGCCTGAAGATGGGCGTCGCCATGGCGGCGGCGGACAATTTCGAAATCGAGATTCTCGGCAGGGGCGCTCACGGCGCGCAACCGCATGTCGCCGTCGACCCGGTGGTCGCGGCCGTGAACATCGCCCAGGCGTTGCAAACGATCGTCAGCCGCAACGTCGATCCGCTGAGAGCCGCGATCGTGTCCATCACGCAAATTCATGCCGGCTCGGCATTCAACGTCATTCCCGATTCCGCCCGCCTTTGCGGCACGATCCGAACTTTCGACGATCATGTGCGCGCGCTGGTCGCCGAGCGCATGACGTCTTTGGCGCACGCCATCGCCGACGGCTTCGGCGCGCGGGCGCGCGTGAACATCGACGCGCGCTTCAGCGTGCTGAACAACAGCGAAACGCAGGCGTTGGCCGCGATGGAGATTGCGCGCGATCTCGTCGGACCGGCGTTGACGCAGTTCGACACGGACCCGCTGAGCGGCAGCGAGGATTTCGCCGACATGCTGAAGGCTGCGCCCGGCGCCTACCTGCTTCTTGGGCAGGGCGACGGGCCGAGCCTGCACAATCCCCGGTTCGATTTCAACGACGACGTCGCGCCGATCGGCGCGTCGCTTCTGGCGCGCATCGCGGAAGTCCGCGCAGCCGCCTGAAGTTCATCATGCCGACAGGATGCCCGCCATGTTCAAGAACCAATCGGATATCGCTTCGTTCGACCCGGCATTGTGGAAGGCGATCAAAGCCGAGCGCCGCCGTCAGGAGGACAGCATCGAGCTGATCGCCTCCGAAAATCACGCGAGCCCGAGGGTGATGTGCGCTCAAGGCACAGCGCTGACCAACAAATACGCCGAAGGATATCCCGGCAGGCGCTACTACGGCGGCTGCGAACATGTCGACGTTGTGGAGCAACTGGCGATCGATCGCGTCAAGGAGTTGTTCGGGGTGTCGTTCGCCAATGTGCAGCCCCATTCGGGGGCGCAGGCCAACGGCGCCGTCATGCTCGCCCTGCTCAATCCAGGCGACGCCATACTGGGCATGTCGCTCGATGCGGGCGGACACCTGACGCATGGCGCGCGGCCGGCCCTTTCCGGAAAATGGTTCAACGCGTTCGGTTACGGGCTCACGCCGGGCGGTTTGATCGACTACGAGGCCGTCGAGCGGACGGCGCTCGCGAACAAGCCGAAACTCATCATCGCCGGCGCCTCCGCCTATTCGCGTGTGATCGATTTCGCGCGCTTCCGCGCGATCGCCGACCGCGTCGGGGCTTTGCTGATGGTCGATATGGCGCACATCGCGGGCCTCGTCGCCACGGGCCATCATCCAAGCCCGGCGCCCCATGCGCATGTCGTGACCTCGACGACGCACAAGACGCTGCGCGGGCCGCGTGGCGGCCTCATCCTGACCAATGACGCCGAGATCGCCAAGAAGATCAACTCGGCGGTGTTTCCCGGCCTGCAAGGCGGGCCTCTCATGCATGTCATCGCCGCCAAGGCGGTCGCCTTCGCAGAAGCGCTCGAACCGGATTTCAAGACCTATATCGGCTCCGTCGTCGAGAGCGCGCGCACCTTGGCCGACGTGCTCGTGCGGCGCGGCGCGGCCATCGTTTCGGGCGGAACGGACAATCACCTGATGCTCGTCGATCTGCGGCCGCTCGGCGTCAAGGGAGATGCGGCCGCGCAGGCGCTCGAGCGCGCCGGAATCACCTGCAACAAGAACGGCGTTCCGAACGATCCGGAAAAGCCGACCGTCACGTCGGGAATTCGGCTGGGCGCCGCCGCCGGCTGCACGCGGGGGTTCGGACCCGCCGAGTTCGCCGAGATCGGCGACATGATCGGCGACGTTCTGTCCGCTCTGCGTGGAAATCCGCAAGGCGATCGGACGGTCGAGCATGGCGTGCGCCTGCGCGTCGGCGCCCTGTGCCGGCGCTTCCCCGTCTATCAATGAGATCGCCGTCGAGGGAGGAGACGACCATGAACGCGCCCGAAGCGCTGCTGAAGACGCCTCTGACGGCGCTCAAAGTCCGCCTCGGCGGCAAGATGGTTCCGTTCGCCGGTTACGAGATGCCGGTGCAATTCCCCGAGGGCGTGATGAAGGAGCACCTTCACACGCGCGCCCACGCCGGCCTGTTCGACGTCAGCCATATGGGCCAGATCCGTCTGCGGCCGCGCTCGGGGCGGATGGAAGACGCCGCTTTGGCGCTCGAGCGCCTCATGCCGGTCGACGTGCTGGGCCTCAAGCCCGGTCGCCAGCGCTACGGGCTCCTCACGAACGACGCCGGCGGCATTCTCGACGACCTGATGTTCGCCAATCGGGGGGACCATTTCTTCATTGTCGTGAACGCCGCCTGCAAGGCCCTGGACATCGCGCATATCCGAGAGGGCCTTGCGGACGACTGTGAGGTGGACGAGTGGAGCGACCGCGCGCTCATGGCGTTGCAAGGCCCGCAGGCCGAGGCGGCGCTGGCGGCCCTCGTCCCATCCGTCGCGGACATGGCGTTCATGGACGTGGCCGAGGTCCGGCTGATCGGCGTCGACTGCGTCGTCTCGCGGTCGGGTTACACCGGGGAGGACGGATACGAAATCTCCGTTCCGGCGAGCCGCGCCGTTGATCTGGCCGAGGCGCTGCTGGCGGACGGGCGGGTCCATCCGATCGGTCTGGGGGCGCGCGACAGCTTGCGGCTGGAGGCGGGACTGTGCCTGTACGGCGCCGACATCACCGTGGCGACAACGCCCGTCGAAGCCGGTCTCGAATGGGCGGTGCAGAAAGCGCGGCGGACGGGGGGCGCCCGGGCCGGCGGCTTTCCGGGCGCCGGCCCCATCCTGAAGCAAATGGCCGAAGGCGCGGGACGCCGGCGCGTCGGTCTCCTGCCGGAGGGGCGCGCGCCGGTGCGCGCTGGCGCGCAGCTGTTTGAAACCGAAATCTCGTCCCAGGCCATCGGCGCGGTGTCGTCAGGCGGTTTCGGGCCCACCACGGGAGCGCCTGTCGCCATGGGCTACGCGCCCACGAGCCACGCAGCCAGCGGAACGCGCCTGTTCGCGGACCTGCGGGGCGGCCGCATTCCGGTCAGAGTGGCGGGCATGCCGTTCATCACGCCAGGCTACAAGCGGACTTGAGAAGGGAAAAGTCATGTTGAAATTCACCGAGGATCACGAATGGCTGCGCGTGCAGGACGAAGTCGCGACGGTGGGGATTACGCAGCACGCGGTTGAGCAGCTTGGCGATCTCGTGTTCGTGGAACTGCCGAAGATCGGCGCCGTTCTCGGCCGGGGCGACGCGGCCGCCACCGTCGAGTCGGTGAAGGCCGCCTCCGAGGTCTATTGCCCGCTCGACGGCGAAATCGTCGCGGTGAACGATGCGATCAGCGGCGATCCTTCGCTCGTCAATGCAGATCCCGAAGGACAGGGCTGGTTCTTCCGGCTGAAACTCGCCGATCCGAACGCCGTGGCGCGCCTTCTCGACAAGGACGCCTACGACAAGCTCGTTGGCTGACGGAGCACGATCATGAGCCATTCGGGGACAGGCTACGAGCCCTACGACTTCGCCAATCGCCGGCATATCGGCCCATCCCCGAAGGAGATGGACGACATGTTGCGCGTGGTGGGCGCTTCCAGTCTCGACGCCTTGATCGACGCCATCGTGCCTGCCGACATCCGGGCGCGGACGCCGCTGTCGTGGGGCAAGGCGCTCTCGGAACAGGGCGTGCTCGAACGACTGCGCCTGGTCGCCGCCAGAAACCGGCCGATGGCGAGTTTCATCGGCCAAGGTTATCACGGGACCGTCACGCCGCCCGTCATTCAGCGCAACATCTTCGAAAATCCGGCCTGGTACACGGCCTACACGCCCTACCAGCCGGAGATCAGCCAGGGGCGGCTTGAAGCGCTCCTGAATTTCCAGACGATGATCGCCGATCTGACGGCGCTCGACGTCGCCAACGCGTCGCTGCTCGACGAAGGCGCCGCGGCCGCCGAAGCCATGGCGCTGTGCCAGCGCGCCGCCGCGAGCAAGGCGACGGCGTTCTTTGTCGACCATCGCTGCCATCCCCAGACGATCGCGGTCGTGCAGACGCGCGCCGACCCGCTTGGCTGGCAGGTGATCGTCGGCGACCCGTTCACCGCGCTCGAACCGGCCAAGGTGTTCGGCGCGATCCTGCAATACCCCGGAACCTACGGCGACGTGCACGATTTCGCGCCGACGATCGAAAAGTTGCATCAGGCGGGCGCGCTCGCCTGCATGGCCGCCGATCCCCTGGCGCTGACCCTTCTCAAGCCGCCGGGCGAAATGGGCGCGGACATCGCCATCGGCTCCACCCAGCGCTTCGGCGTGCCGATGGGCTTCGGCGGTCCGCATGCCGCCTATATGGCGGTGCGCGACCCGCTCAAACGCTCCATGCCCGGGCGCATTGTCGGCGTGTCCGTGGATTCGCGGGGCAACCGCGCCTATCGTCTGAGCCTGCAAACCCGCGAACAGCACATTCGCCGCGAAAAGGCGACGTCGAACATCTGCACCGCGCAGGCGCTTCTGGCCGTCATGGCCTCCATGTATGGCGTGTTCCACGGACCCGTGGGGCTCAAGGCGATCGCGGAACGGATTCACCGCAAGACGGCGCGCCTCGCCAAAGGTCTCGAGAAGCTCGGCTACCGCGTGGAGCCGCGCGCGTTCTTCGACACGATCACGATCGACGTCGGCGCGGTGCAGGGGGCCATCCTCAAATCCGCCGAGGCCGAGGGGATCAACCTTCGCCGCATCGGAACCACCAGGATCGGCGTCTCTTTCGACGAACGGACGCGGCGCGAACATACCGAGGCGATCTGGCGCGCCTTCGGCGGCGACATGAGGGACGAGGACCCCGCGCACGACTATAGGCTGCCGGCCGCGCTGCTGCGCAGGTCCGAGTTCATGACCCATCCGGTCTTCCACATGAACCGGGCCGAGGCGGAAATGACGCGATACATGCGCCGCCTCGCCGATCGCGACCTCGCGCTCGACCGCGCGATGATTCCGCTTGGATCGTGCACGATGAAACTGAACGCCACGGCCGAGATGATGGCGTTGAGCTGGCCGCAATTCGCCGACGTTCACCCGTTCGCGCCGCGCTCGCAGACCAAGGGATATCAGGAAGCGATCGCCGATCTGGAGGCGAAACTGTGCGCGATCACCGGCTACGACGCATTTTCGATGCAGCCGAATTCCGGCGCGCAGGGCGAATATGCGGGGCTTCTGACGATTCAGGCGTATCATCGCAGTCGAGGCGACCGCCATCGCGACGTCTGTCTCATTCCCACATCCGCGCACGGCACCAACCCGGCGTCCGCCCAAATGGCCGGCATGAAAGTCGTCGTCGTGGGCGTCACGCCCCAGGGCGACATCGACATCGAGGACCTGCGCGCCAAGGCGGAAGCGCATTCGCGCAATCTCGCCGCGTGCATGATCACCTATCCTTCCACGCACGGCGTGTTCGAGACGACGGTTCGCGAAATCTGCGAAATCACGCATCGCCACGGTGGGCAGGTGTATCTGGACGGCGCGAACATGAACGCGCTGGTCGGTCTGGTGCGTCCCGGCGATATCGGTTCGGATGTCTCGCACCTCAACCTTCACAAGACCTTCGCCATCCCCCACGGCGGCGGCGGGCCGGGCATGGGGCCGATCGGCGTCAAGGCGCATCTGGCGCCGTTCCTGCCCGGCGATCCGGAAAGTCGCGACGCGGGCGCCGTGTCGTCGGCGCCTTACGGATCCGCCTCGATCCTGCTGATCTCCTGGGCGTACTGCCTGCTGATGGGCGGCGAAGGATTGACGCAGGCGACGAAGGTGGCGATCCTCAATGCGAACTACATCGCCACGCGCCTGTCGGTGGCGTATCCGGTTCTTTACGCCTCCCGGGACGGCCGGGTCGCGCATGAGTGCATTCTGGACACGCGCGTGATGAAGAGCCGCGCCGGCGTCACGGTCGAAGACATCGCCAAACGCCTGATCGATTGCGGTTTCCATGCGCCGACCATGAGCTGGCCGGTCGCCGGCACGCTGATGGTCGAGCCGACGGAAAGCGAGCCGAAGGCGGAACTCGACCGGTTCATCGACGGGATGCTCGGCATTGCGTCGGAAGCCGAGGCGATCGCCGCCGGGGCGCTCGACGCGCAGGACAATCCACTGCGCCGCGCGCCGCACACGGTCGAAGACCTCGTTGGCGAATGGGACAGGCCATACAGTCGGGAGGCGGCGTGCTATCCCAGGGGCGCCTTCCGGGTCGACAAATATTGGGCGCCGGTCAACCGCGTCGACAACGTGTACGGCGACCGCAACCTTGTCTGCTCGTGCCCTCCCCTGGAAAGCTACGCCGCAGCAGCCGGGTGACGCGCATGCTCCGCCGCGCCGTTTGACGGAGGCAGCGATGTTCCTGTCGACTTTCGATATCTTCAAGATCGGCGTCGGCCCCTCGTCGTCGCACACGATCGGGCCGATGATCGCCGCCGCGCGGTTCCTCGCCGAATTGCGCGACGCCGGCGCGGCGCGCCCTGCGCCAGCGGGCCTTTCCGTGAAGGCGTCGCTGCACGGCTCTCTCGCCTTCACCGGGCGCGGCCACAAGACGGACCGCGCGGTGGCGCTGGGATTGCTGGGTTTCTCGCCCGATAGCGTCGAACCGGACGAGGCCGAGGCCGCGGAAGCGCAGCTTCTGCAAAACGGCGGCATCGAACTTCCCGGTCTTCCGAGGCTCGCCTTCCATCCCGAGCGCGATATCCATTTCGACTACGGCCCACCGCTGGCCGCACATCCCAACGGCCTCGTTCTCAGCGCCGCCACGCCGGATGGCGCGGTGTTCCTGTCGAGAACCTATTTCTCGATCGGCGGCGGTTTCGTGCTGTCGGCCGAGGAGCTCGAGTCGGAACGCCGGCGCGGCGCGCGCCCCGTTCAACAGCAACGGCTGGGACTTCCCTACCCCTTCGGAACGGCCATGGAGATGCTCGCCATGGGCCGAAGCTCCGGGCTGCGGATCGCGGAAATGAAGCGGGCCAACGAGATCGCGGCGGGCGCGAGCGATCTCGACGCGCGACTGGATGGGCTCTGGGCGGCGATGGATTCCTGCATCGCGCGCGGCCTGCGAAAGGACGGCGTGTTGCCCGGCGGGCTGCAGGTGCGACGGCGCGCGCCGGAAATCCATCGGCAATTGCTGAAGGAGCGTGGCGCAAACAGCCAGCAACCCCATGTCGTGAACGACTGGATCGCGGTCTATGCGATGGCCGTGAACGAAGAAAACGCAGCCGGCGGGCGGGTCGTCACGGCGCCGACGAACGGCGCCGCCGGCGTCGTGCCGGCCGTCATTCGTTACTACCGGGACCATTGCATCGGCGCCAGCGAGGCGGGCATTCGCACTTTTCTTCTGACGGCCGCCGCCGTGGGGGGCCTCATCAAACACAACGCGTCGATATCCGGAGCGGAAGTCGGCTGTCAGGGAGAAGTCGGTTCGGCCTCGGCCATGGCGGCGGCAGGCCTGTGCGCCGTGCTTGGCGGCGCCAATGAGCAGGTCGAGAACGCCGCCGAAATCGCCCTCGAGCACCATCTGGGCATGACATGCGACCCGGCGAACGGCCTGGTGCAGGTGCCCTGCATCGAACGCAACGGCATGGGCGCCATCAAGGCCGTTTCCGCCGCGAGCCTGGCCCTGCGTGGCGATGGCCGCCATTTCATGCCGCTGGACAATTGCATCGAGACGATGCGGCAGACAGGGCTCGACATGAGCCTCAAATACAAGGAGACCTCGACCGGAGGGCTGGCCGTCAACCTGCCCGAGTGCTGAATCGCGCGCTCAGGCTTCGAGCTTCAGCGCCTTCGATATGAGCGCCACCAGCGTCGCGCGCTCGTTGGCGTCGAGTGCGGCGAGCGTCTTGTCCTGAACGCCGCGCACCAGCGGCGTGACGGCGTCGAGCCTGGCGAGGCCCGCAGGCTCCACGTGCAGATATCGCGCGCGGCGGTCGGTGCGGCGGATTTCGCGGCGCAACAGACCCTTGGCCTCCAGCCGGTCGACCACGCCGCCGACGGTCGCGCGGTCGAAGGCGATGATGCTGGCGAGGCTCGCCTGATCGAGGCCCGGATGGTCGGCGACGACCCGCAGCGCCGCGTATTGCAGGGGCGTGAGGTCGAAACCGGCGGCGGCCATCTGCGCATCGAAAACGGCCTGCGAATTCTGGTGCAGGCGCCGGATGAGATAGCCGGGCATGGAATGAATTCCAGATCGCGGCTCTTTCTTCTTCGGCAAAACGGTTCCTCGCCGGCGTGTCGGCCCGGGCGCAATATGCGCCGCCGGCGCCGCGCGCTCAATATTGTCAGAAGGCATTTGACATGTATGCATATTATATGTATTGATACTATATAATTCGACGGCGAACGCCGCAAAAAGGCTTACGGTCGGCGCGAGGATCGCGCCGCGCCGCCGTTCGGCGCACGCGCGCCCAGTCGCAGGGAGGCGGACATGGCTCAGCTCGGCACTCTCGAAGAACTGCCGCAGGATTATCGCGAGGCGATGGCGCGCGCGGGCATCGGCCCGCTCTGGCCGCAGATGCGCAACGCCCTGCCCCACAACGCGCCCGCGACCGTCACGCGCTCGCATCTGTGGCGCTTTGGCGACGTGCGGCCGCTGCTGTTGCGGGCGGGCGAGCTGACGCCCGTGGAAAAGGCCGAGCGGCGCGTTCTGTTCCTGGCCGATCCCGGCCGCGGCGCCGGCGCCATGCAGGCGACGTCCACGCTCTACATTGGCCTGCAATTGCTGCTGCCGGGCGAAACCGCGCCGGCGCACAAGCACACGCCAAGCGCGGCGCGCATCGTGGTGGAGGGCGAAGGCGCCTATACCGTCGTCGATGGCGAGAAGCTGCCGATGGAGGAAGGGGACCTCATTCTCACGCCCGGCGGCTGCTGGCACGACCACGGCCACGGCGGCAAGGCGCCGGTCATCTGGCTGGATGCGCTCGACCTGCCGCTGTTCGTCTATCTGGAAGGCTCCTACGCGGTTGAGGCGCCTTTGCAGACGCCGCGCAACCGGCCCGACGCATCGCAGGTGGAATATCTCGCCGCCGGCCTCGCGCCGCCGCGCCGGCGCGACCGGCCCGCGCCCTCCGCCTTTCCCATGATGCGCTTTCCGTGGGCGCGCACCGAAGCCGCGCTGCGGCGGCTGGCCGAACACAACGGCGGCGAGCCGGTCGAACTCGACTACGTGAACCCCGAAACCGGCCAGAGCTGCCTGCCGACGATGGGCTTCACGGCCATGATGCTGCGGCCAGGCGAACAGCGGCGACCCGCGCAACGTTCCTCGAGCGCCGTGTTCCATGTGGTGCGCGGCCGCGGCGCGACCACGATCAACGGCGTGCGACATATGTGGGGGCCGAAGGACAATTTCTCCGCGCCGCCGTTCGCCGACATCGACCACGCGGTCGAGGGAACGGAACCGGCGTTCCTCGTGCGCATTCACGACGCGCCGTTGCAAGAGCGGCTCGGTTATTACGAGGAGCGCGCGCGATGACGACGCAACTGCTGTTTCCGGCCGAGCCCACGCCGCTCGCGCCGGTGGCGGGCGAGGCGCGCGCCTACCCGGTGCATCGCATTTTCTGCGTCGGCCGCAACTACGCCGACCATGCGAAGGAAATGGGGTTCGAGGTCGACCGCGAGGCGCCGTGGTATTTCACCAAGCCGGCGAACGCGCTGGTGATTTCGGGCGCGACCATCGCCTATCCACCGGAGACGAACAACTTTCATTACGAGATGGAGCTTGTGATCGCGATCGGCGCCCCGGCCTTTCGCGTCTCCCTTGCCGATGCGCCGAAGGCGATCTTCGGCTACGCCTGCGGACTGGACATGACGCGGCGCGATCTGCAGATCGCCGCGCGCGAGAAATCGCGGCCGTGGGATCTCGGCAAGGCGTTCGAGCAATCGGCCGTGATGGCCGCGATCACGCCCGCCGCGCAGACGCCCGCGCTCGGTCCGCAGCGCATTCGCCTGGCCGTCAACGATGCGGTGAAGCAGGATGCAAGGCTGTCGGATCTCGTATGGAGCGCGCCGGAGATCGTCAGCCACCTGTCGCGCTTCTATCATCTCAAGCCCGGCGATCTCATCTTCACCGGCACGCCGGCGGGCGTCGGCCCCGTGCGGCCCGGCGACGTGCTGCGCGGCGAGATCGACGGACTGGCGCCGGTCGTCGTCACCATCGGAGCGCCTGACTGACCCGGCGAAGGAGCGCGCCATGCGCTTTTATGGCTACTACCGGTCCTCGGCGGCCTACCGCTGCCGCATCGCCTTCAACCTGAAGGGCGTGACGCCGCAATTCGTTCCCGTGCATCTGCGCAAGGGCGAGCAACGCAGCGCGGACTATCTCGCGACCAATCCGCAAGGGCTCATTCCCGCGCTGGAGACGGACGGCGCGACCATCACGCAGTCGCTCGCCATCATCGAATGGCTGGAGGAGACGCGCCCCACGCCGCCGCTGTTGCCGAAGGACGCGCTCGAACGCGCGCATGTGCGTGCGCTCGCGCTGTCGATCGCCTGCGACATTCATCCGCTGCAGAACCTGCGCGTGCTCGCCTTTCTCGCGAGCGACATGGGTCTGGACGAGCCGGCGCTCGGCCGCTGGCGGCGACGCTGGATCGGCGAGGGTCTGGCCGCCTACGAGACGATGCTGGCGCGATCGGGGCGCGCCGGCGCGTTCAGCTTCGGCGATACGCCGACGCTCGCCGACGTCTGCCTCATGCCGCAACTTTTCTCCGCCGACCGTTTCGGCGTGGACGTCGGCGCGCATGCACATCTGCAACGCATCAGAAAATCTTGCCAGTCCCATCCGGCGTTCGCTGCGGCCCATCCGGACCGCCAGCCCGACGCCGAATGACGCACGTGGGGGGAAGCGAAATGTCCACGCAGCGACGCATCGTGATCGCAGGCGGCGGCATCGGCGGTCTTGCGACCGCGATGGGCCTTGCGCAGAAGAACATTCCCAGCATCGTGCTGGAGCGCGCCGCGGAACTCGGAGAGATCGGCGCCGGCATTCAGCTCGGACCGAACGCGTTCCACGCATTCGACTATCTGGGCGTCGGCGACGCCGCGCGCGAAATGGCCGTCTATATCGACGCGCTGAAACTGATGGACGCGATGACCGGCGAGAGCATCGCGACCGTGCCGCTCGACGCGCCGTTTCGCGCGCGTTTCAAAAATCCCTACGCGGTCATTCATCGCGGCGATCTGCACGGCGTGTTTCTGAAGGCCTGCCGGGCCAATCCTCTGGTCGAGCTGCGCACATCCTGCGAAGTGGTCGGTTACGAACAGACCAAGGACTCCGCAACCGCGCTGCTGAAGGACGGCGCACGCGTGGAAGGCTCCGCGCTCGTCGGCGCGGACGGGCTGTTTTCGCGCGTGCGCGCGCAGCTCGTCGGCGACGGCGCGCCGCGCGTGACCGGCCACACGACCTATCGCTCCGTCATCCCGACCGAAAAAATGCCGGAGGAACTGCGCTGGAACGCGGCGACGCTGTGGGCCGGTCCAAAGTGCCATCTCGTGCACTATCCGCTGTCGGGATGGAAATATTTCAATCTCGTCGTCACCTATCACAACAACGCGCCCGAACCCGTCGCCGGCAAGCCGGTCACGCATGAGGAAGTGAAGCAGGGTTTCCAGCACATCGCGCCGGTGGCGCGGCAGATCATCGAGCACGGCGTCGACTGGAAACTGTGGGTGCTGTGCGACCGCGATCCCGTCCTGAACTGGGTCGACGGGCGCGTGACGATCCTGGGCGACGCCGCCCATCCGACGCTGCAATACATGGCGCAGGGCGCCTGCATGGCGATGGAGGACGCGGTGCGGCTGGCTCACGAACTGGAGGCGCACGGCGGCGACGTTCCGATCGCGTTCGAACAATACCGCATGAAGCGCGTGCATCGCACGGCGCGCATCCAGATCCAGTCGCGGCTCGTCGGCGATCACATCTACCATCCCGCCGGCGGCCATGCGGCGCTGCGCAATGCGATGATGCGCTCCATGTCGCCCGACGACTACTACGACGCGCTGCAATGGCTATACGGCGGCTCCGGTCTGGCGGAAGGTTCGTCCGCCATTCGCTGACGCGGCCGCCACATCTCAAGGAGGATCGCTCATGAACGTCAACGATCTCGTCGCCATCGATGTCCACACCCATGCGGAAGTGTCCTGCCGGCAGGAGCCGGACGTCGCCTGGATTCCCTACGACGAAGCCGCCAGCAAATATTTCAAGGCCGGCAAACGGCCGACCATCGCCGAAACCGTCGCCTATTATCGCAAACACAAGATTGGCCTGGTGATGTTCACGGTCGACAGCGAGGCGCAGATCGGCAACCGGCGCATTCCCAACGAGGAGATCGCGGACGCCGCGCGCGAAAACGCCGACATGATGATCGCCTTCGCCTGCATCGATCCACACAAGGGCGCGCTCGGCGCCCGCGAGGCGCGCGACCTGATCGAGAGCGGCGGGGTGAAGGGTTTTAAGTTCCACCCCACGTGCCAGGGCTTTTTCCCCAACGACCGCATGGCCTACAAGCTTTACGAGGTGATCGCGGAATATAAGCTGCCGGCGATCTTTCACACCGGCCATTCCGGCATCGGCACGGGCATGCGCGGGGGCGGGGGATTGCGGCTGAAATATTCGCAGCCCATCCACATCGACGACGTGGCGGTCGACTTTCCCGACATGACGATCATTCTGGCCCATCCTTCGTGGCCGTGGACCGACGAAGGCCTGTCGATGGCGCTGCACAAGGAGAATGTCTACATCGACCTGTCGGGGTGGATGCCGAAATATTTCCCGCCGCAGATCGTGCAATACGCCAACGGCCAGCTGAAACACAAAATGCTGTTTGGTTCCGACTTTCCGCTCATTCAGCCCGACCGCTGGATCAAGCAGTTCGCCGAGGCCGGGTTCAAGCCGGACGTGCACGACCTCATCCTCAAGCAGAACGCGATCCGCGCGCTGAAACTGGCGGCCTGACGCAAGGGGCTTGCAACCGGCCGCCGCCCGCCGCGTTATGTTCCGCAGGCCGCGCGAACGCGCGGCGCCGCGGGCCACGAACAGCGACATGAACGCCGATGCGAGCGCGCAGATTCTGACGCTGACCGAAGCGGGGCTTTATTGCCCCGCCGGCGGTTTCCATATCGACCCGCTCCGCCCGGTCGATCGCGCGGTCGTCACGCACGGTCACGCCGATCACGCACGCCCCGGCCACCGCGCGGTGCTGGCGACGGGCGAGACGCTCGATATCATGGTCGCGCGCTACGGCGAGACCTGCTTCGGGACCGGCCAGGCGCTGGCCTACGGCGCGCCGCTGAAAGTGGGCGATACGACCGTCACGCTGCATCCGGCCGGCCATATTCTGGGCTCCGCGCAAGTCGCCATCGCCTATCGCGGGGCGCGCGCGGTCGTTTCCGGCGATTACAAGACGCGGCCCGATCCCACCTGCGCGGCCTACGAACCCGTCGCCTGCGACGTGTTCGTGAGCGAGGCGACGTTCGGACTGCCGGTGTTCCGCCATCCGCCGCCGCAGCAGGAAATCGGCAAGCTCCTGCGCTCGCTCGCGCAGTTTCCAGAGCGCACGCATCTGGTGGGCGCCTATCCGCTCGGCAAGGCGCAGCGCGTCATCCGCCTGTTGCGCGACGCAGGCTACGACGCGCCGATCTTCCTGCACGGCGCGATGGGGACGCTTACGCAGCTCTACGAACGCCACGGCGTCGCGCTCGGCGATCTCCGACCGCTCGAGGCCGCCGACAAATCCGTCGCCGCGCGCGGCGGCGTCGTCGTGTGTCCGCCGTCGGCCACGACCGACCGATGGTCGCGACGGTTCGTCGATCCTGTCGTGGCGTTCGCGTCCGGCTGGATGCGCGTGCGCGCCCGCGCGCGCCAGCGCGGCGTGGAGCTGCCGCTCGTCATTTCCGACCATGTGGACTGGACCGAATTGACAGCCGCTGTCGAGGCGACGGGCTGCCGCCAATTGTGGGTGACGCACGGACAGGAAGACGCGCTCGTGCATTGGGCGCAACAGGCGCGCGGGCTCGCCGCGCGGCCCCTGCGTCTTCTGGGCTACGCCGAGGACGGCGAACCGGAGGGCGCGGCGTGAAAGCCTTCGCCGAATTGCTGGACCGGCTTTCGTGGACGGGCGGCCGCAACGCCAAGCTGCGGCTGATCGCCGATTATCTGAAAACGACGCCAGACCCCGGCCGCGGCTACGCGCTGGCGATCCTGACCGGCGATCTCGATCTCGGCGACGCCAGACCCGGTCTCATCCGCAAGCTGATCGCCGAAAGGACGGACCCCACGCTGTTCGCGCTCTCCTACGATTACGTGGGCGATCTTTCCGAGACCGTCGCGCTCCTGTGGCCCGCGCCGCACACGCGCGCCAACGCCGACCTCTCGCTTGGAGACGTGGTGGAGCGGCTGCGCGAGACGGGGCGCGCCATGCTGCCCGGCGTCATCGCCGAATGTCTCGACCGGCTGGACGAGACGGGCCGCTGGGCGTTTCTGAAGATCATCACCGGGGCGCTGCGCATCGGCGTTTCGGCGCGGCTGGCCAAGACCGCGGCCGGCATGATCGGCGACAAGGCGGCGGACGAGATCGAGGAAGTCTGGCATGCGCTCGCCCCGCCCTATCGCGATCTGTTCGACTGGATCGAGGGGCGCATCGACGCCATCGCGACGAAGGACGCCATCGCCTTCCGCCCGCCGATGCTCGCGCATCCGCTGGAACGGGAGGATCTGGCGGCGCTCGATCCGGCCGACTTCGCCGTGGAGTGGAAATGGGATGGCGTGCGCGCGCAGATCGTATCGGACGGGCGCGGCGGCGCCGCGCTCTATTCGCGCACGGGCGAAAACATGTCGCGCGCCTTTCCGGATCTCGCACAGGGGCTTTGCGTGGGCCATGCGGCGCTCGACGGCGAGGTTCTGGTCGTGCGCGCGGGCGCCATCCTGCCCTTCTCCGCGCTTCAGCAGCGGCTCAACCGCAAGACGCCGGGCGTGAAACTGATGGCGGACCTTCCCGGACATTTCCGCGCCTACGATATCCTGTCGCTTGACGGCGAGGACCTGCGCGCGCTGCCGCTGAGCGCGCGGCGCGCGCGGCTGGAAGAGTTCGCGCGCACGATCGCCGCGCCCTGTTTCAGCCTGTCGCCGCTGACGGACGCGCGCACGCACGCGCAGATCGCGGCCGCGCGCATGAACCCTGCGGCGTTCGGCGCGGGCGCGGACGGGCCGGCGGTCGAGGGCCTCATGCTGAAACGCTGGGACAGCCCCTATCTGCCGGGCCGCCCGCGCGGTCTCTGGTGGAAGTGGAAGCGCGATCCGTTCGAGGTCGACGCCGTGCTGATGTATGCGCAGCGCGGACACGGCAAACGCTCGTCCTTTTATTCCGATTATACGTTCGGGGTGTGGCGCGCGGGCGCGCTCGTGCCCGTGGGCAAGGCGTATTCCGGCTTCACCGACGAAGAGCTTGCGCGCATCGACCGGTTCGTGCGGGCCAACACCACCAACAGGTTCGGCCCCGTGCGCGAGGTGCGCCACGAACCGGAGCGCGGACTGGTGTTCGAAGTGGCCTTCGAGGGGCTGAACCGGTCGGCGCGCAACAAGTCCGGCCTCGCCATGCGCTTTCCACGCATCGCGCGCATTCGATGGGACAAACATCCGAAAGACGCCGACCGGATCGAAACGCTGGAGCGCATGCTCGACCCGGCGTGACGATGCGCGTCGGGCCGCGCGGACGCGGGAAACCAACGGACGCTTGACTGATGTCGTCGCCCCTGCGACGGCGCTCGGATAGGGATGGGGGCGCCAATTCGGGGAAGATTTCATGCGCGTTCGCGTGATCGGCGCAGGCGTGGCCGGGCTGACGGCGGCCTATGAATTCGCGCGACGCGGCGCGCACGTCGAACTCGTCGAGCGCGAGGACGGACCGGGCCTCGGCTGCTCCTGGTACGCCGGCGGCATGATCGCGCCCTGGTGCGAACTGGAGACGGCCGAGCCCCTCGTCGCGGAACTCGGCGTGGAGGCGCTCGATTTCTGGACGCGATCCGTGCCTGTGGCCGCGACCACCGGCAGCCTGGTCGTCGCCCCGCCCCGCGACCAGGCGGAACTGACGCGCCACGCGCGCAGGACGCGGAACTACGAGGAAGTCGGCGCCAACCGCATCGCGGATCTCGAACCGCAACTCGCCGGACGATTTGCGCGGGGCCTCTATTTTCCGACAGAAGCGCATCTCGACCCGCGCGCCACTTTGACCGAGCTGACGCGCCGGCTCGCGGCCATGAGCAACGCCACGCTGCGCTTTTCGACCGACGCCTTCGCACTGCCCGAGGACGCGGACTGGACCATCGACTGCCGCGGCTTCGCGGCGCGCGACTCGCTGAAGACGCTGCGCGGCGTGAAGGGCGAAATGCTGGTTCTGGAATCGCAGGCGCTGGAGCTGCAGCGCGCCATCCGCATGTTGCATCCGCGCACGCCCGTGTATGTCGTGCCGCGGCCGGACCGAAAATACATGATCGGCGCCACGAGCATCGAAAGCGAGGCGGCCACGCGCGTGACCGCGCGGTCGGTCGGCGAGCTGATCGGCGCGGCGACGGCGCTGCACCCGCATTTCGCGGACGCGCAGGTGGTCGAAATGGGGTCCGGTCTGCGGCCGGCGTTCGCCGACAACCTGCCGCGGATCGAGCGGCAGGGACGCACGCTGTTCGTCAACGGCCTTTATCGCCACGGGTTCCTGCTCGCGCCCGCGCTCGCGCGGATGGCGGCCGACATGGCGCTCGGCCGCACGGCCGACGCCCGCATCGCGCGCGATCGCGCATAGGCGCGGCGGGAACCGGATTCCGCCTCGCTCGAAAACGACCTAGGCCGGAACGCCGCCGAGCGGCGTCGCGCCGGTCGGCCCTGCGAGAAAGCCGTCGGAGAATTCCACGTCCGGCTGCAACGCACGCAGCCGCTCGAACCCGGCGGCCGCAGAGATTTCGCCATTGAGCCGACGGCGGAAGATTTCCGTCACCGCGACGAAATCGCCGCTGTGCGGAGACAGGCGCAACGCGTCCACATCGGCGAGCGCGAGCGCCTCGATATCGCCGATCAGGCAGGCGTAGTTCCACGACATTGTCTGCACGCCGTTGATGGCGAGGAAATCCATGTCGTCGAGCGTGCGCACGTCCAGCCCGTCGAGATCCTGCTCGCAGACGAACTGGCAGGAATCCTTCGACAGCTTGTGCACGCGCGCATGATAGCAGCGGCCGGATATGGCGAGCGGCGTGCGGCCGTAGGCCCAGATTTCGGCGCAAACGCCGCGCCCGCGGGCAAAGGCGGCGATAGGGGCGACCGAGGCGAACGGCAGTTCCGGCGGCAGGCAAACGGCCGTCGCGCCCTTGCGCGCGAGAAAATCGAGCGTCGATTCGTTGTAGACGTTGACGAGCGGTCCGACGGAAAACGCGCGGCCCGCCTCCATGTATCGTAGAGCCGCGATGTCGTTGATCTCCACCGCGTGGTCCTGATTGGCCACCAGATCGGCGAGCGCGGCGCGCTCGCGCGGCAGCGTGACGAGCGCGAGCGAGGAGAGAACGACTTCCTTGCCCGCGCGCGCGAGCCGCTCGGCCGCCGGCGCGACGCACGCCTCGTAGAACGGCGCGCGTTTGGAACAGACCGTCTCGCCGAGGACCACGCGGTCGACCGGCGCCTCGTCGGCGAGGCGCGCGTAAAAATCACGCCACCGGTCGGCGGGCCAGTTGAACAGGACCGGGCCGACCGTCAGTTTCATCGCACTCATGTCCATGGTCACCGCCACGTCTTGCGATAGGCGCCGGCGGTCGTCTCCTGCCCCTCGCTCAGGGCGGCCAGACCCGCGGCTTCGATCGGCAGGCCGCGCGCATGGGCGTCGACCGCGCGGCGGAAACTGCGCACGACCGCCTCGGTATAGGCGCGGCTGCGCTGCCGACCCTCGATCTTGAGCGCGCGCACGCCGGCGTCCGCGAGCAGCGGAATGAGATTCGCCGCGTCGAGGCTGACGGGGTCTTCGAACAGATGGCCTTCCACGCCGCCGGCGGAAAACCGGCCCTTGCACAAGGTGGGATAAGGCGCGGGCGCGTCGGCCGGCGAACGATGGATGAGAAAGCCGCCGAGCCGCGCGACGAGCGCGTCGCCCTCCTGGCGATACTCGACATGGCTCGCCGGCGAGCAGACGCCGTTCATGTTCGGCGACTGGCCGGTCGCGTAGGACGATAGCGAACAGCGGCCCTCCGCCATCACGCACAGGCCGCCGAACACGAAGACTTCCGTCTCCACCTTCGTGTCGCGGTTGATGGCCGCGATTTCCTGCACGGTCAGCACGCGCGGCAGAACCACGCGCTTCACGCCGAATTCGCGCGCGTAGACTTCGATGGCGTCGGCGTTGGCCGCCGCCGCCTGCACCGAGAGATGGATGCGCAGGTCCGGATGCGCGCGGGCGGTGTGATCGAGCAGGCCGAGATCGGCGAGGATGACGGCGTCGGCGCCGAGCGCTTGCGCGTCGCTCACCGCCGCGCGCCACAATCGCTCGGCGCCGGCGCGCGGGAACGTGTTGACGGCGACGAACACTTTCGCGCCGCGGCCGTGCGCGAAGGCGATCGCCTCCTCCATCTCGGCGCGCGAGAAGTTGAGGCCCGGAAAATTGCGGGCGTTCGTCTCGTCCGCGAAGCCGCAGTAGACGGTATGCGCGCCCGCCTTCACGGCCGAGCGCAGCGCCGCCGGCGTGCCGGCCGGACAGACGAGTTCGAGCGGGGCGCTCACGTCGGCTCTCCCGCGCGCCGCATGAGCGCGACGCCGGTCGCGCGCTCCACCAGCGGCAAGGCGATCCGCATGGCGCCCGCCAAGGGCCGCTCGACAGGGCCGAACAGAGACGCAATCTCGTGCCCCATGTCCAGCTCCGCATTGTCGATGGCGTTGCGCAGCGCAAGAACCGCCCCGGTGTCGCCCTCGATCACGAGGTCGCGCGAGAAGAACAGGGCGTCGCCGTCGAAAGCGCCATGCACCAGACCCAGGAGCGCGGCGAGCGGGCCGGCGATGCGCGCATCCCACCTCTCGCCCGCGACCGCGCGCGCGACGCGCACGCGCGGCAGGTCCGGGTCCGGCGTCAGCAGAAAGACCAGCGGCGTGTCGGTCGGGTCGATCGCGATGGTCTTGCGCGCGTGGTCGCCGAGCCGCGCGAACAGATCGGGATGGCGGGCGGCGATCTGCGAGACGAGTCGTTCGGCGGCGAGCTGGGCGGGCGCAAGCGGCAGTCTGGCGACGAGCGCGGCGCCGAGGCGCGGGAAGATCGGGATGGCGGGTTCGCTGTTCATGAGCCACTCCAGACGGATGGCGGCCGACGCGTCCTTGACGGAAGATAAGGCGGGCGGCGCGACGGTCGTCAATAGACATTCGATGGGTTTTCGAGAATTTCCGACGTTTCGCAATCTCGGCGCGTTCGTGCGCTTTCTCGAACAGCGCGGGGAGCTGGCGCGCATCGGGCGCGAAGTGTCCGCGCAGTGCGAACTGACGGAAATCCATCGGCGCGTGCTGGTCGCCGGCGGGCCGGCGCTGCGTTTCGACCACGCGACCACCGCGGTCGGGCGCGCGTCCATGCCGGTGGTCACGAATCTGTTCGGCACGGCGGCGCGCGTCGCCGCGGGGCTCGGCGTCCGACCCGAACGCGTCGGAGAACTCGGCGAACTGCTGGCCGCGCTGCGGGAGCCCGCCCCGGTCGACGGGCTGCGCGACGCGCTGGCGCGCTGGCCGATGGTGCGCGCGGCGCTCAACACGCGGCCGCAGACGATCGCCGCGCCCGCCTGCCAGCAGGTGAAGTGGCTCGGGCGCGACGCCGATCTGGCGCGGCTGCCGATCCAGACCTGCTGGCCGGGCGAACCGGCGCCGCTCATCACCTGGCCGCTCGTCATCACGCGGCCGCCGGACGCGCCGGCCGACGACACCGCGCGCATGAACATCGGCGTCTATCGCATGCAGGCGCTGGACGGCCGCCGCGCGATCATGCGCTGGCTCGCCCATCGCGGCGGCGCGGCGCACCATCGCGCATGGAAAGCGCGGAACGAGAAGATGCCGGTGGCTGTCGCGATCGGCGCCGATCCCGCGACCATTCTGTCGGCCGCGCTGCCGCTGCCGGAGACGTTGTCGGAACTCCGGTTCTCGGGCGTGCTGCGGGGCGAGGCGCCGCGTATCGCGCCCGCCGTCAGCGTGCCGCTGATGGTCCCGGCCGACGCCGACATCGTGATCGAGGGCTGGATCGCGCCGGAGGAGACAGCGCCCGAAGGGCCTTACGGCGACCACACCGGCTACTACAACAGCGTGGAGCCGTTCCCCGTGCTGCGCGTGAGCGCGATCACCACGCGCAGCGATCCGGTCTATCTGACGACCTTCACCGGCCGGCCGCCGGACGAGCCATCCGTCATCGGCGGCGTGTTCAACGACCTCGCGCTGCCGATGATCCGCAGACAGATTCCCGACATCGTCGATCTCTACCTGCCGCCGGACGCCTGCTCGTACCGCATGGCGTTCGTGTCCATCCGCAAGTCCTATCCCGGCCAGGCGCGCCGCACGATGATGGCGCTGTGGGGCCTGCTGCCGCAATTCTCCTATACCAAACTCGTCGCGGTGTTCGACGCCGACATCGACGTGCGTTCGATGCGCGACGTCGCCTGGGCGCTTTCCACGCGCATGGACCCGCAACGCGATCTGATGCTGACGCGCGACACGCCGATCGACTATCTCGACTTCGCCTCGCCGCGGGCGGGACTGGGCGGCAAGCTCGGCATCGACGCGACGACCAAGATCGGCGCCGAGACGCAGCGCGAATGGGGAAAGGTTCTCGAAATGTCCGACGACGTCGTGAGGCGGGTCGACGCCATATGGGGCGATGTGCAGGCCGCGCTCGACACGCGAGGCCGCGCGTGAGCGCGCGCGTGGTGGTGGGCGTGAGCGGGGCGAGCGGCGCGCCGATCGCGGCCGCGCTCGTGCGGGAGCTCGCCGCCTGCGGCGCGGAGATTCATCTCGTCGTCTCGCGCGCGGCCGAGCGCACCTTCGCGCAGGAGATCGGCCCGGATGCGCTCGCGGAAACCGCGCGGCGCGCGTTCGCGCGCCACGCCATCGACGACATCGGCGCCGCCATCGCCTCCGGCGCCTTTTCGACAGGCGGCATGATCGTGGCGCCCTGCTCCATGCGCACGCTATCGGCGATCGCCCATTCGGCCGCCGACAACCTGATCGTGCGCGCGGCCGACGTGCATCTGAAGGAGCGCCGCAAACTGATCCTGCTGACGCGCGAATCGCCGTTGCACCTCGGGCACATCCGGGCGATGGCGGCGGCGACCGAGATCGGCGCCGTCGTCATGCCGCCCGCGCCTGCCTATTACCTCAAGCCGGCGACGCTCGACGACATGACGATGCAGATCGCGCGGCGCGCGATCGACCTCCTCGGCCTGTTCGCGCCGCGTGCGCACGAATGGCGTCCCGACGACTGACGCCGGCTGCCTTCACGCGACCTCACTCGCGGCGATCGCCGCCCGAGGACGCGATGGCCGCGCCGTCTCGCAGGATCGGCGGCGGAAACAGAACGACCCGCTCGCCCTCGGCCAGACCCTTGACGACCAGGCCGGCGGTCTCGCTGCGCTGCGCGAGTTCGACATCCCGCAACCGCGCGCGGCCGCCTTCGGCCACGAAGACGTTCCAGCCGCTGCGCCCGCGAAACAAGGCGCCCACGGGAACCATCAAGGCGTCCGGCGCGCGCGCCGCCTCGATCCGGGCCTCGACACGAAAGGCGTCGCCGAGCGGCAACCATTGTTCTCGCGGCGACACGATGTCCAGAACGACCAGAACGCGCTGCTCGTCCACGCCGAGCGCGGAAATCTTGGTGAAGCCCGCCGGCTCTATCCGCGCGACGCGCGCGTCGAGATCGGCGGGGCCTCCCCACCGTTCGATTTTCGCGACGGCGCCGACGCGAATCTGGACGGCGTCCGTGGTGAGCAGGTCGGCGATCACCTCGAGCCGACGCGGATCGCCGATCTCCAGAATTGGCGCGCCGACGGCGACGGGCCCCTCGCTTTCCTGAACGACCTTGAGCACGACGCCGTCGATCGGCGATTTGATCTCGATGATCCGCGCCGCATCCTCCCTCAGACCATCCGTCTGAACGGCCGCACGCGCGACGGCTTCCTCGTGCTCGGCCAGATGCACCTCGAATTCGGCGACCTGCGCCTCGCGATCGGCGACCTTGACCGCCAGTTCCTCCTGTTCTTTCCGCGTCGGGGTCGCCACGCCCTTCTCGACCAACGTCGTCGTGCGCGCGAGATCGGCGCGCGCCTGTTCAAGCCGCGCGTGGGCGCGGGCCGCCCCCGCCGCGGCCCGGCTGCGCGCGGCCTCGGCGACGCCGAGCCGTTCCTCCAGCTGACGGCGCGCGCGACGGTCATCCAGCGGAGCGGCGCCGGGCGCAACGATCGCCACGGTCGCGGACGCCTCGACGGGGTCGCCGACCTTCAGCGCCACCCGGCGCAGAAGTCCGGCGATCGGCGACGACACGGCATATCTGTCGCGCACGCGCGTCTTGCCCTCGCTGAGAACGCCGCGCACGAACACGCCGCGCGTCGCAGGCGCGGTGTCGACGAAGACCGGCGCTGGGCGCAGGAATATCCACCCGGCCGCCGCGGCGGCGAGGGCGACGACGATGAACACGACAGCGCGGAAGCCCGATTTCATGGCTAGGCTCTGGTCTTGAGGACTGAAACGAGGTCGAAACGCCAAAGCTGGCGGCCGATCAGCAACATGCTGGCGATTGCGGCGACCACCACCAGCAAGGCGGCAAGCGCATAGGAAGCGGGGTCGATCCTGGCGGGAATTTCGAACATTTCCGTCTCGAAAGCCATGAGCAGAAGGCGCACGAGCGATCGGCCGAGGACGAGGCCGATGGGAATCGCCAGAACGATCTCGGCGAACGCCTCGGCGAACAGAAGTCGCGCCGTTTCGAATTTGGTGAATCCGAGAATCCGGAGGGTCGCAAGCTCGACCGCATGTTCGTGATAGGCGATCCGCGCGCTGTTATAGACGACGCCGAAGGCGATGGTGACCGCAAACAGCGTGAAGAAACCCGCCATGAGCAGGACCACCGCGCCGGTCGACTCGCGGAAGTTGCGCATCGCCTGGGCGGTGAAACTCACGGTCGCGATCCTGGGCGTGCGTTTGACGGCCGCGTAGAACGCGTCCGACCGACTGCCGTCGATGCGCACGGCGACGGCGCCGACACGCGGGCCTTCCTGCAAAAGGCGATCGAGCCAGTTGCGCTCGGCGTAGGCCGAAACCCCGATGAGATCGTTGACGGTTCCAGCGAGGATCGTTTCGCGACGCAACCTGCGGCCCTCGAGAACGTCGACCTCGACCGGATCGCCGGGTCTGACGCCGAGCCTGTCGCTGAGCCGGCGCGACATGAGCAGGCCGTCGCTCTTGATGTCGATCGGCGCGAGATTTTCGTCGAGAACCCGGCGCAGCTGCTGTCCGTCCGAAATGCCGGACACGCCCGTCTCGTAGGAGCGGTTGGCGGCGCGCAGACGCGCCGGCGCCACGCGCATCGGCTCGGCGAAGATCACGCCCGGCAGGCGGCGCACCTCGTCCGTCACGCGCGGGTGGAGCGGTTCGACGAAATTGAGAACGGCGTCGGACCGATCCGTGGCGGCCAGTTGCACATCGATCATGTTGTTGAGCGCATCCGTCCAGAAGATGCTCAGGAGCACGAGCGGCGCCGCGGTGGCGATGCCGCCGAGCGTCAGGCCCGCCCGCAACGGATGCGCCGTCACGCCGCGGATCGCCATCATCCATCGCGCCGGAACCCCGCGCCAGGAAGCGGCGTTGCGCGCGGCATAGGCGGGCGGCGCGGGAGGACGCATCGCCTCGGCCGGACGCAGCCGATCCACATCCCGCACGGCCGCGAGCGCGCCGCCGACGCCGCTCACGAACGCGAGCGCGGTCGCCGCGAGCGGCGTCCATGGGCGCACGTCGTAGATGAATTCCGGAAAGCGGAAAAACGGCCGGTACGAATAAAGGATCGCCTGTCCGGTGGCGACGCCGAGCGCGATCCCGATCGCAGCGCCGATCATCACGGTGATGGCGGCGAATTTCGCGAAGTGCCACGCGATCTCCGATCCATAGCCGAGCGCCTTGAGGGTGGCGATCTGTTCGCGTTGCGAGGCGACCAGCCGCCCCATCACCACGCGCAGCAGAAACGCCGACACCAGCAGGAAGACGGGAGGTATCGTCATCGCCATCGTGCCCTGCTGCCGCAATTCGTCCATGAGCTGGCGATGCGAGGGCTGCAAACCGCGGTCGTGCGCGATCAGGCCGCCCCACCGCGCAAAGAGCTGATCGAGCGCGGCCTGCGCCGACCGCGCATTCGCGCCCGGGGCGAGCGTCGCGACGACATCGTTGAAGGCGCCCTCCATGGCGAAAGCGTGAGCCAGAACATCGTGGGCCACGTAGAACACGCCGTAGCGTTTGTCATCCGGCAGCGCCTCACCCGGCGCGACGCTGAAAACATATTCGGGCGAAGCGACGACGCCGACAATCCGGAACGTCTGCCTGCGTCCGTTCAAGAGCGCCGACACCGAGTCGCCGGGGCGCAGCGCATTGCCTTCCGCGAATCCCTGCGTGACGACCGCCTCGTCCGAGCGATCCGGCGCGATTTCGCGGCCGGAAAGCAGGCGCAGCCTGTTTATTCGCGGGCGTCCGTCGACCGGCAGCGCGATCATGCGGCCCGAGAGCGGAAGCGACACGCCGGGCAGGTCGATCGCGACATCGAACGCCAGCCGGGCCTCGTATTGCGCGATGCCGGGGATTTCGGAAATGCGCTCGGCGATCGCGCGGGGCGCTCGTTTGAGGCGCATGAAGACGTCGGCGAACCGCGTGTCCTCATAAAAGCGCGCCTGCGAGGTCTGAAGCGAATGGTATGCGGCGAGCGCGGATACGAAGACCGCGATTCCGGAAGCCATGACCATGGCGATGGTGAATATCTGGCCGGCGAGGCGCCGGCAGTCGCGCAGCAACTTCCGGTCGAGCGCGCTCACCATCTGATTTCCCCCGGGCGGGCGCGTTGCGCATTGGCCTCGATGGCGCCGACCCTTCCGTCGGCCATATGCATGACCCGGTCCGCCATCGCGCCGATCGCCATGTTGTGCGTGATGACGATCGTTGTCGTTCCGAATGCGCGATTAACCTCCTCCAGCGCCGCGAGAACGCCGACGCCGGTCCTGGAATCGAGCGCGCCGGTCGGCTCGTCGCAAAGCAGGACATCCGGCCGCTTGGCGATGGCGCGGGCGATCGCCACCCGCTGCTGTTCGCCGCCCGACAGTTGCGTCGGAAAATGATCCATGCGCTCCGCGAGACCGACGCGCGCAAGAGCGTCCTCCGGCTTCATCGGCCTCTCTGCGATGTCGGTGACGAGCGCCACGTTCTCGCGCGCGGTCAGGCTCGGGATGAGGTTATAGGACTGGAACACGAACCCCACATGCTGGCGCCGGTACAGGGTGAGTTCGTCGTCGCTGGCCGCGACCAGATTGTGGTCGCGCCAGACGGCGACCCCGGACGTCGCGCTGTCCAGACCGCCCAGGATGTTCAGGAGCGTGCTCTTGCCGCTGCCCGACGGCCCGAGCAGCACGATGAACTCGCCCTCGAAAATCTCCAGGTCCAGTTCGCGCAGCGCGGCGATCTCGACGCTGCCGACCTGATAGATCTTGGTCAGTTTTCGCGCTGCGAAGACAAGCGGTCCCATTGCGGCGCTCTATCCTTCGAACCAGCCAACGCCTTCCCGAAGACGCCTCGCGACCGCCGGATTGCGGCGCGCAACGCCGACCATATCCGGTTTCCCGCGCGCGAAATCGTCTCGCAGGTCCGAATGTCCGGTCGTTGCGGTGGATCAACCGTGCGCCGCCTGCCCGGTCTACCGACCGAACGCCCGAAGGACATCGCCGGCGCGCGGCGGACGATTGCGACCCTGCACCCAGCGGTCACGACTGAAGCGCTGCAATGTCAGGACGGTGCGGCGAAAGTCGGCCGGTTTGGACGAATGGCGGAGGAA
>CALMZV010000076.1 GCA_937870755.1 uncultured Methylocystaceae bacterium | reverse complement strand
GGTGGAGCAGGCCCTTGGCGGACACGGGCATCCCTTCGGGAAGTCCCGTCGCATGGGCCAGAATCTGTTCGGTCAGCCGTGTCATCGCCGTTCTCCTGTTGGAAATATACGCAAGTTTCTGACAGTTTTCAAGGAAGTCCGGATAGGGGAAAGCCTTCCCCTGCGGCCGAGCCTTAGTCTCTGCCTACCCCGTCTGCGGGGAGACCCCGCAACGCCCCCTTCAGAGTGAGAGTGCGGACAGGTTTTCCGTGACGGGTTGAGGGCTGGAAGAGAGGCTTCCGGCGCCCGTCGCGGAGATTATCCCGATGGCCAGACATGATCGCCGCCCCGCTGACAGTGGCGCGCGCAGCAACCTTTATGACGACATCACCAACAAGATCATCGCCGAGCTGGAGCAAGGACGGCTACCCTGGGTCCAGCCCTGGGGCGCGTCGCCCGACACTGCCCCGCTGGGCCTGCCGAGAAATGCTTCAACCGGCCGGTCCTATTCAGGCATCAATATTCTCATCCTCTGGGGGGCTGTCATCCAGCATGGTTTCCCCGGTCAGGCGTGGCTGACCTTTCGCCAGGCCCTTTCGCTTGGCGGCAATGTCAGGAAGGGTGAGCATGGCACAACTGTCGTTTATGCCGACCGTTTCACCCCCGAGGACGAAAAGCGCCGTGCCCGCGAAACGGGTGAGGATGCGCATGCCATTCCGTTCCTGAAGCGGTTCACGGTCTTCAACGCCGCGCAATGCGATGGTCTGCCCGATGACATCACGGCAGTCGCGCCGCCACCGCCGCCGGGCCTGATCGAACCTCGGGTCGAGGCGCTGATCCGGGCCACCGGCATCGACTTCCGTATTGGCGGCAATCGCGCCTTCTATATGCCGTCGCTCGACTATGTGCAGGTGCCGCCTCCGCAAGCCTATTTCGAGCCGATCAACTGGCACCGGACAGCCCTGCATGAGCTGGGTCACGCCAGCGGCCATCAAAGCCGTCTCAACCGCGATCTGACCGGCTCGTTCGGGTCGAAGAAATACGCTTTCGAGGAGATGATTGCGGAACAGACCGCGGCCTTCAGTTGCGCCGCGCTCGGGATCGTACCGACCGTGCGTCATGCCGATTACATCGGGTCGTGGCTGGAGGTCATGCGCGAGGGTTCCCGCGCCATTGTCCGCGCGGCCTCGCAGGCCAGCAAGGCGGCGGACTGGCTGCTGTCGCATCTGCCTGCCGAGGACACCGGGGAGCCGGATCCGAGCGTAACCGACCGGAGGGCTGCGGCATGATCCTCCTGACCGGCGCACAGCGAGACCGCCTGCTGGCGAATGGCCGCCAGCGCGATCAGGATCACATCCCGGTCGTGAAGTTCTTCAATCCCATCGGTGAAGGCGTCTGGCTCGCTACCGAACTGGATGAGGATGACGACATCATGTTCGGCCTGGCGGATCTCGGCCATCCCGAACTGGGTTCGTGGAGCCTTGGCGAGATGCAGTCAGTCCGGCTGCCCTTCGGCATGGGCATCGAGCGCGATCTGCTGTTCACCGGCGATTTCCCGATCTCGGTCTGGGCCGAGGCCGCCCGTGAGACCGGCAGCATCCGCGCCGCCGAGCGTCTGCTCTACCGCGTCGGCGCGAGCTTTTCCCGTACATCCGCCGATACAGAAAACCGGAGTGCCTGATTTCCGGGTTTCAGGTTCTGCGGCTGGCGTCGCTCTCTTCAGAGGAAGAGGGCGGCGCTTCGCTTCGTGACGGGCTGATAGCCGGAGAGAGAGGCTCACCGGCGTCCGTCATGGAGTAACTGACATGGCCACTGCCGTTCAGAAGATCACCCTGTCGTCCTCGCGCGACATTCCCTTCAACAAGCTGGTGCTCAGCCAGTCCAACGTCCGGCGCGTCAAGGCCGGGATCTCGGTCGAGGAGCTGGCCGAGTCCATCGCCCGTCGCGGCCTGATCCAGTCCCTGCATGTCCGCCCGGTCGTGGATGCCGAGGGCAAGGAAACCGGCATGTTCGAGGTGCCCGCCGGCGGTCGCCGCTTCCGGGCGCTGGAACTGCTGGTCAAGCAGAAGCGCCTCGCCAAAATCGCGCCGGTCCCCTGCGTCGTGTCGGAGGCCAGCGCCGATGTGCTGATCGATGAGGTATCGCTCGCCGAGAACATCGAGCGCGCACCGCTGCATCCGCTTGACCAGTTCCGCGCCTTTCAGGCCATGCGCGAAAAGGGCATGACCGAGGAAACCATCGCCGCCGCCTTCTTCGTGGATGCCAAGGTGGTCAAGCAGCGCCTGCGTCTGGTTTCCGTCTCACCGGCATTGCTCGACGTCTATGCCGAGGACGGCATGACGCTGGAACAGCTCATGGCTTTCAGCGTCAGTTCTGACCATGGCCGTCAGGAGCAGGTCTGGGACGCGATCAAGGATGGCTGGCAAAAGGAACCTTACCACATCCGGCGCTTGCTGACCGAAGCCACGGTCCGCGCCGCCGACAAGCGAGCGGGGTTCGTTGGCATCGATGCCTATGAAGAGGCTGGTGGCTGCGTGCTGCGTGATCTCTTTCAGCAGGACGATGGTGGTTGGCTGCAAGATCCGGTGCTGCTCGACCGGCTCGTGGGCGAAAAGCTGAAGGCCGAGGCCGAAGCCATCGCCGCCGAGGGCTGGAAGT
>CALMZV010000075.1 GCA_937870755.1 uncultured Methylocystaceae bacterium | reverse complement strand
CCCGCCGCGCGCGAGATCGCCGCGCTCGCCAGCGAGATCGAGCAACTTCGCATCGGGAGGATCGCACCATGACGATCCTCATCGGCGATTGCCGCCACCTCATGCCGGCGCACGGCCCGTTCGATCTGATCCTCGCCGATCCGCCCTATGGCGACACGTCGCTCGCGTGGGACCGTCGGGTCGACGGCTGGATTGCGCGCGCTCGCGATGCGCTCAGCCGGACCGGCTCGTTGTGGGTGTTCGGCTCGCTGCGATGCTTCATGGCGAAGGCCGACGGCTTCGCCGACGCTGGCTTGCGCATCGCGCAGGAAATCGTCTGGGAGAAACAGAACGGCTCCAGCTTCCACGCCGATCGCTTCAAGCGCGTGCATGAACTGGCCGTCCAGTTCTATCCAACCGAGACGCCGTGGCGCGACATCTATAATGATGTGCAGACGACGCCCGATGCAATGGCGCGCACCGCGCGGCGCAAGCAACGTCCGCCGCATACCGGCCAGATCGATGCCGGCCACTATCTCAGCCATGACGGCGGGCCAAGGCTCATGCGCTCCGTCATCTACGTGCGCAATTGTCATGGTCGCGCGATCCATCCGACCGAGAAGCCGTCAGCGCTTCTCGAAATCCTGATCCGCACCAGTTGTCCGCAAGGCGGTCTGGTCGGCGACTGGTTCGCCAGTTCCGGCGCGGCCGGTGGAGCCTGCCGGCTCAGCGGCCGTCATTATCTCGGCTGCGAGATCGACGCCGCCATGGTTGAGCGCGCCCGCGCGCGCATCGCCGCCGTTCTGCCGTTCCATGGCGGAGGCGCGGCATGACGGAACGCACCGACAAACGCCGGTTTGCGTCTCGGCCGAGCAGTCCCGAAAGCTGGATCAGAGCGACTGAGCCGCAACCGACCGGCATGGCCGTCGGCAATGCGTTCACCGCCCGCCTGACCATCGACATCACGCCTGAGCTGCGCGGTCGCATCAAGGTCGCGGCCTTCCGACGCGGGATCACCGTCACTGAGGCGCTGCGCGAGCTGCTCGCGCGCGAATTTCCACCCACCGCGGGAGATCAGCCATGACCGGCAGAACGGTCCATCGCGCGCACAGCCGTCCGCAGCCGGACGGGCCTGAGCCGTTCACGACAATGGTCGAACTGACCTTCCAGAAACAGAAGGTCGAGCACTGGATCAGGTTCGGCCGCAAGAATTACGAACAGATCCTCGATCGCCGCCGCAGCATTGTCGGTTTCGCGCCGAACAGCATCTTCGCCTTCGTCCGCTGGGCGGCGGGCGAGTACGGCACGATCATCTCGCGCATCGACATCGTGCGCGCGGTGCGCCGCGGCGAGCCGTTCCAGACGCTGCCCTTCGTGCGTCCCGGCGGCGACATCCTGCTCAAGCTCGAAGGCTGGCCGAAGGTCGAGCGCGTGCTGCAGGCGATCGACGCGATCGAACGTCTCGGCATCGATCCCGCAGCGGTCTCGCCCGATCACTGGCGGCATGTTCATAACCGGATAGCCGCCGGCCAGGAGCCGCGCGCCTACACGCCAGACCAGCATCGCGCCTTTCTGCTGCGCCGGAGGGTCGAACCGTGACACGCGCCGGCTTCGTCCTCGCGACAGCATTGGCAACGATGGGTGTCGGCTATCCGGGGCTTACGCCGATGCCGATCAAGCTGATCTGGAACGCATCGGCCAGCGCGCCGATCGGCTTCTACTCGATCGACTTCGCGGGACCGTTCGAAGTCACCGATCTGGTCGCCGTCGATGCACCGGAACCACTCGCCACCTTCCTCGCCGAGCGCGGCTATCTGCCGAAGGGCGTGCCGCTGTTGAAGCGCATTCTCGCCGTGTCCGGGCAAACGGTTTGCCGCGCGGGCCTCGCCATCACCGTCGATGGCGTCAATGTCGGTGTGGCGCTCGACCGCGATCGCGCCGGCCGCGATCTTCCGGTCTGGCAGGGCTGCCGCCGCATCGCGACCGGCGAAGTCTTTCTCATGAACTGGCAGGTCAACGACAGTCTCGACGGCCGCTATTTCGGCCTGACCTCCACCGACCAGATCATCGGCCGCGCCGTCCCGCTGTGGACCGACGAGGACGGCGACGGTCGCTTTCAATGGCGCGCCCCGACGCGCTGACCGCCTTTCCTTCGGCGGGAGCGGTGCTCGCCGATGGCTTTCCTAACACCACCGCATGGAGACCATCATGCCGCAAATCGGACAGTTCACGCGCGAGGAATCCCGCATCGTCGGGCGCATCGAGACATTCACGCTTTTCCACGACATCGTCATCGTTCCGGCCGATCCGTCGGATGCGGAGAATGCGCCGGACTACCGCGTCCATGACCACGATCCAGGCGCCCGGGACATCGGCCCGGAGATCGGCGCGGGCTGGAACCGCACCGGCGAGAAGGCCGGCGAATATATCGCGCTGGTGATCGACGATCCGGGGTTGGCGCAGCCGATCCGCGCCAACCTGTTCCGTGACGACGATGCCGGCAACACATGGTCGTTGCACTGGTCGCGTCAACGCGATCGCGGCGAGAAGGATTGAGCGATGCCTGCTCGCCGTTCACTGAGGAGCCATCTGAATGTGTCCGGGCTGCATCGCGCAGCCCGGCGCATGGCTCTTCTTCTCCTTTCCGGCCTTGCCGTCGCGAACGTCATGCCGGCGATCACGATGGCGCAGAGCTTAGCCGTCACATCGGCCTTGGCCAGCGATCCCTATGCCACCCATATCACTGAGGCCGCGACGCGCTTCCGCTTGCCGGCCGTTTGGATTCGCGCCGTCATGCGCACGGAAAGCGCTGGCGATCCGCGCGCCATCTCGTCGAAGGGCGCGATGGGGCTGATGCAGATCATGCCTGCGACATGGGCGGAGCTACGCGCTCGCCATCGTCTCGGCGCCGATCCCTATAACGTGCGTGACAATATCATCGCGGGTAGCGGCTATATCCGCGAACTGCTCGACCGCTATGGATCGCCGGGCTGGATCGCGGCCTATAACGCCGGTCCCGGCCGCTACGACGAAGCATTGAACGGCCACCCTCTGCCCGCTGAGACCCGCGCC
This sequence comes from uncultured Methylocystaceae bacterium, assembly GCA_937870755.1. Taxonomy (GTDB): domain Bacteria; phylum Pseudomonadota; class Alphaproteobacteria; order Rhizobiales; family Beijerinckiaceae; genus JAJXWB01. The sequence continues at coordinate 4,541 of CALMZV010000075.1, read as the reverse complement.
TATGTCGCCGCTGTCGCGTCAGCCATCGGCTCCGGCGGGACAGTGACGGCGGCTGCCCATCCGCTCGCCTGGACCCGCTCGCCGCTGTTCATCGCACAGCCGGATCGCAGATCGGTCGTCGATCCCATTCCGGCCGGGCGTTCATCCGTCACCGCTCCGAACGCAGCCCTGGCGCGCGATCTCTCCGCCATCATTCCACGATTAGGCGACCTGTTCGTCGCGCGCTCGGGCGACAGGACTGCGCCATGAGCCGGTTCGGCATCTGTCGCATGGTTTCGGGCTCCCGCGTGTCATGGCGTGCAGGGAGGGGGAAGGCAGGCAAAACGACCGGAAGAGGGCAAGGTAAAAGCCCATGCCCGGATCAACGCAAGCCATTGGTATGGCTTGTGTTTCCGTGGGCATGGCGGTCGGTCGCGGGCATGCTGCCCGGATTTTGCGAGCGTTTTCAACTCTTTCGTATGCACGGCGCGATTCGCGCGCCGATCGGAGCGCCGCCATGAGCGAGCGCGACAGCGACTTCCGCATCAAGCCGGGCCGGGTCCGTTCGACGCACGCGCCGAGGACAAAGAGCTTCGTCAATCAGGTGCTCGCCGCTGCGCAGCGTGCCGGCCATACGTCTGGCGGAGCGCCGGCAGGCAAGGCAGGCCGGCGCCTTGGCCACTCGACCTTCGGGCGTGGCCGCAACGTCTTCGGCCGCTCGCGGATCTTCTCCCCGCAACGCCGCGTCGTCATCAAGGCGCGGATCGCCCGCCATCAGGGCAAGGCGTATCGCTCGGCGCCGCTGACCAGCCATCTCAGCTACCTCAAGCGCGAGGGCGTGAGCCGCGACGGAGAGAAAGGCGTCATGTTCGACGCCCGGACCGATCGTGCCGACGACCTCGCCTTCGCCGAGCGGTGCAAGGACGACCGGCATCATTTCCGGTTCATCGTCTCGCCGGAAGACGCGGCCGAGATGACCGACCTCAAAGCGTTCACTCGCGACCTTGCTCGGCAGATGGAAGCCGATCTCGGCACGCGCCTTGACTGGATCGCCGTCGATCACTGGAACACCGACAATCCTCATGTCCATCTCCTGGTGCGTGGCGTCGACGAGACCGGCGCCGATCTCGTCATCTCGCGCGACTATATCAGCCGGGGCCTGCGCTCCCGCGCCATGGACCTGGTCGACATCGAACTCGGCCCGAAGCCCGAACACGAAATTCGCAACGCGCTGGAAAAGGAAATCACCACTGAGCGCTGGACCCGCATCGATGGCGAGATTCAACGCGCCGCCAATGAGACCGGCTTCATCGATCTGCGCCCCGATCGGCAGGGTCCCTCCGATCCCGAACTGCGCCGCCTCATGGTCGGCCGCCTTCAGCATCTCGAGAAGATGGACCTCGCGTTCGAGGGCGAGCCCGGCCAGTGGACGGTCGGACTCGGAGCCGAACGCACGCTGCGCGATCTCGCCATCCGCGGCGACATCATCAAGACCATGCATCGCGCCTTCGCCGGGCGCGACCAGGATCGCGGCTTTTCCGATTTCGTAATCGACGGCGGCGCAGCCGAAGCTCCGATCATCGGCCGGCTCGTCGATCGCGGCCTGCACGACGAGCTGAACGGTGAGGCCTATGCCGTCATCGATGGCGTCGACGGGCGTGCGCATCATGTCCGCTTTCGCGACGTCGACGCTCTTGAACGCGCTCCAGCCAATGGCGGCATCGTCGAGGTTCGCCGCTTCGGTGGCCCCGCGGACGAACGTCCGACCCTCGTGCTCGCGATGCGCTCCGATCTCGATCTTCAGGCGCAGGTGATCGCGCCCGGCGCGACCTGGCTCGATCATCGCCTTATCGAGCGCGAGGCGATGCCGCTCGCACAATCAGGCTTCGGGCAGGAGGTGCGCGACGCCATCCATGCGCGGGTCGATCATCTCGCCGATCAGGGACTGGCCCGCCGGGACGGCCAGCGCATCGTGATGCAGCGCGATCTTCTTAACACTCTGCGTCGGCGCGAACTCGACGCAGTTGGTGACAAACTCTCGGCCGAAACCGGCCTGCCGCATGTGAAGGCACAGGCCGGCGAGTACATCGCCGGCACCGTGCGCCAGCGCCTGACGCTATCTTCTGGCCGCTTCGCGATGATCGATGACGGGCTCGGCTTCCAGCTCGTGCCGTGGTCCCGCGACCTCGAACGCAAGCTCGGTCAGCACGTCGCCGGCATCGCGAAGGACGGCGGCGGTATCGAATGGGCGATCGGCCGCAAGCGCGATCTCGGCATCTGACATCAGCAGAAAGGATCTCGCCATGTCCGCGACCAAAATCCTCTGGGGGCAGATTCTCGTCGTCACCCTCATCGTGCTCGCCACCACCTGGGGCGCCACGCAATATGTCGCCTGGCAGCTCGGGTTTCAGGCGCAGCTCGGAACACCCTGGTTCAAGCTCGCCGGCGTATCCATCCACTATCCGCCAGCCTTCTTCTGGTGGTGGTATTTCTACGATGCTTATGCGCCGGGCATCTTCACGGAAGGCGCCTTTATCGCCGCGTCCGGCGGCTTCATCGCGATTGCCGTCGCCATCGGCATGTCGGTCTGGCGCGCCCGCGAGGCCAAGAATATCCAGACCTACGGTTCGGCGCGATGGGCCGATAAGAAGGAGGTGGCCGCGGCGGGGCTGCTCGGCGCTGACGGTGTGGTGCTAGGGCGGCTGGTGCAGGATTATCTGCGCCATGACGGACCGGAGCATGTCCTGTGTTTCGCGCCGACGCGCTCCGGCAAAGGCGTCGGCCTGGTCGTGCCGACGCTGCTGACCTGGCCGGGCTCGGCCATCGTCCATGACATCAAGGGCGAGAACTGGCAGCTCACCGCCGGCTTTCGCGCCCGGCATGGCCGCGTGCTGTTGTTCGATCCGACCAATCCGAAATCGTCTGCCTATAATCCTTTGCTCGAGGTCAGGCGCGGCGAATGGGAAGTCCGCGATGTGCAGAACGTCGCCGATGTCCTGGTCGATCCCGAGGGCTCGCTCGACAAGCGCAACCATTGGGAAAAGACCAGCCACTCCCTTCTCGTCGGCGCGATCCTGCACGTCCTCTATGCCGAGGAGAACAAAACGCTCGCCGGCGTCGCAGCTTTTCTCTCCGATCCGAAACGCTCGATCGAGGCGACGCTCTCCGCGATGATGGCGACGAAGCATCTCGGTGAAGCCGGCCCGCATCCGGTCGTCGCCTCGACCGCGCGCGAACTCTTCAACAAATCCGACAACGAGCGTTCCGGCGTGCTCTCGACCGCCATGTCGTTCCTCGGCCTCTATCGCGATCCCGTCGTGGCGGAAGTCACCAGCCGGTGCGATTGGCGCATCTCCGATCTCACTACGGAGGAAAAGCCAGCCACGCTCTACATGGTCGTGCCGCCGTCCGACATCTCGCGCACCAAGCCGCTAATCCGCCTTGTCCTCAACCAGATCGGCCGGCGCCTGACCGAGGATTTGCACGCCAAGGAGCGCAAGCACCGCATCCTGATGATGCTCGACGAGTTCCCGGCGCTCGGCCGCCTCGACTTCTTCGAGTCGGCACTCGCCTTCATGGCCGGCTACGGCATCAAGAGCTTCCTCATCGCCCAGTCGCTCAACCAGATCGAGAAAGCTTACGGCGCCAACAATTCGATCCTCGACAACTGCCATGTCCGCGTCAGCTTCGCAACCAATGACGAGCGGACCGCCAAGCGCGTCTCGGATGCGCTGGGCACCGCGACCGAGATGAAGGCGATGAAAAACTATGCCGGGCACCGGCTCTCCCCTTGGCTCGGCCACCTGATGGTGTCGCGTTCGGAAACCGCCCGGCCGCTGCTCACCCCAGGCGAGATCATGCAGCTCCCGCCGACCGACGAGATCGTCATGGCTGCCGGCACACCGCCCGTGCGGGCGAAGAAGGCGCGCTATTACGAGGATGCGCGATTCCGCGAGCGCGTGCTGCCGCCCCCCGATCCGACGAAGTCCGGGCGCACCCGTCATAAGGATGGCTGGTCGACGCTCCAGCCGCAAAAGCCCGATCCCGCGCTGATAGCCGCCCACAAGCCCGACAAGGCCAATGCGGGCCTGCGCCGCGAACCCGAGCTTCCCGACCATGTTGCGATCGTCAAGGAGACGACCGAGATGCGTCCCGCCGAGGAGTTCACGCGCATCCTCGACGACGAGCCGGAAGACGTCGCGCGCCAGCGCCAGGCGCTTCGTCGCCAAATGACCGGCATCGCCCGCCAGGTCTCGCTCGATCCCGGCGACAACATGGAGTTGTGACACCATGCGCGACCGTCTCAATCTCACTTTGCCCGTCGAACTCATCGGGCGCATCAATGAGCTTGCCGATCGCAAGAAATTACCTCGATCCGCGATCGTCGAGGCGGCCGTCAGTTCGTTCTTGTCGCCAGACCACGCGGACGCGCGCGAAGCGGCCTTCGCACGCCGGCTCGACAGGTTGTCCCGACAGGTCCAGCGGATGGAGCGCGATCTCGGTGTCACCGCCGAAACACTGGCGCTCTATGTGCGCTTCTGGCTGTCGATCACCCCGCCCGT
>CALMZV010000074.1 GCA_937870755.1 uncultured Methylocystaceae bacterium | reverse complement strand
TCCATGATCCGGCGAGGTAATCGGCGTGCGCCTCGCCGGCATAGATCACGGTCTCCAACTGTGCGTCGGAGAGCAGATCGTGGACGTTCGCTGGGAGGTGCGGCCGATAGGCCGGTTTCGGCGGTGCCACGCTCGCCATCGCAGCCGATTGCACGAGCTTGGTCGGATGCGCCTGAGATCCGGAAATACGGATCGCCTGCAATCCGTATTCCTCATAGATGGTGTCGGAGAGACGGCCCGCTTCATTGGCCTGCCAGTCGAGCGTCTCATAGGCGAGCGGCAGACCCTCCGGTTCGGCCATCGGCACGGCCGGGGCGGCGCTGGCGGCACGATTGAGATAGCCACGCACGCTGCGGGGCGCGGCCGTGGTGATCACGGGAATGACGACGGACGGATCGACGGGAAGCCGCGCGGGCAGTTGCTCGTCGAGCCATCCTATGAGCATGCCGACATCCGGCGCGACGCCCGGAGGAGGCGGAAACACGGCCGGATCGTCGGCGGGCAGTTTGTCGATGACGGTCAGCCGAGTATCGATGGTCGTTCCATGCTTGGCATAGACCACGCCGTCGATCGCGGCGGAGAACACCACGCGGCCGCGCTCCTGCAAACGGGCGAAAGCGGATGCCCAGGCCGGATTGTCGGGCGCGAAACTCGCGCCGGTGATCGCGACGAGACGGCCGCCGGGCGCGAGACGCGCGAGCGCCGAGGCGACATGGCGGAAGGCGGCGTCGGCGACGCGGCCCTCGACATTAGCCATGACCGAGAACGGCGGGTTCATCAGCACAACACTTGGCATGGTGGCGGGATCGAGATGATCGTCGATCTGGGCCGCGTCGAAGCGCGTGACGGGAATGGCCGGAAAGAGGGAAGAAAGCAGACCGGCGCGCGCCTCGGTCAGTTCGTTCAGAACGAGCGTGCCGCCGGCGACCTCGGCGAGAATGGCGAGGAGGCCAGTGCCGGCGGATGGCTCCAGCACCCGGTCGGCTGGCGTGATGGCGGCGGCATGAGCCGCGGCCAGGCCGAGCGGGATCGGCGTCGAGAATTGCTGGAAGGTCTGGCTTTCGGAAGAGCGCCGCGTGTGCGTCGGCAGAAGGCTGGCGATCTTCGTCAGCGGGACAAGCCGAGCAACCGGAGAACCAGATTTGCGGAAAAGCGCCTTTCCGTATTTACGCAGGAACAGGACGGTCGCCGCCTCACAGGCGTCATAGGCTGTCTTCCAGTCCCAGGCGCCGCTCGTGTCGGACGCGCCGAACGCGGTTTCCATCGCCGCGCGCAAGGCCGCGGCATCGACACGCTCGCCACGTTCGAGATGAGGCAATAGCAGGCCCGCCGCAGCGAAGGTCGCTATGGACGACTCCTGACCGGAGGCAAGCGGAAGGGGGCCGGCAGCAGGCGCCGCCGATACGGATATCATGTTCATGGGAAAAGCCTTGAGGAGAGCAGGACAGGATCAAGCCGCGCAGCGCTCTCTCTCTCTCTCGACCGCAGCGGCTCAAACCCGTCCCGGCTTCCCTCTGCCTCTCATCCGGGCTGGCCGTGGCCAGATGAAAAAAAGCGCCCCGGCCAGATGGCGGGGCGCTTCAACCGATCAGGTCAAGAAACGGTCAGCGATCAGGATGCACGAAACCGTCCGTATTATCGGGATCGGGCGGCAGATAGGCATCATAAGGATTGCCGTCGGCAAGATGGCCGAAGGGCGTGAAGACATAGTCGCCGTTGTCACGCCCCACGGCGCAGATGACGTAGCGGGTGGCGCCCGTCAGCGCGTCGAGGCATTCCATCAGCGCGAGATTGCCGTCCGCTGCCGCGCGCAGCAGCGTCTGGAAATTGGTGCTGGCATGCGCGGGAATGCTCATATCCGCTCTCCATCGCTGGAGAGCGTTTCGGCAAGCCAACCATCGGTGTAGATCCACGCGATCGTCTCGCCGGTCGCGAGGTCGAGGGCATGCGCGCCACCACCAAACCCATCGAGCCGAGGACGCGAGCAGGTGTTGGCGTATTGGAAACCCCAGCGGCCCGTCAGCCCGAATTCGGCAGCGCAGACCGTCACGAACTGGATGAGCCGTTCGGGATCGCCTGTGACGTCATCACGCATCCAGAGTTGGCTGCCGCCATGTTCGGGCTGGATCGACAGAAGGAAGCCTT
>CALMZV010000073.1 GCA_937870755.1 uncultured Methylocystaceae bacterium | reverse complement strand
ACGCCGTGGTCGCCTCCTACGGCCAGCCGGAAGGTTCGGCCAACGCCGTGGTCGCCTCCTACGGCCAGCCGGAAGGTTCGGCCAACGCCGTGGTCGCAAGCTACGCCAAGCCGGAAGGCTCGCAGGCGACGGGATACGCCTCCTATCGCGCGCCGGAGGGCTCGAGCGTTCCCGTGACGGCGTGACCGGGCAAAGCCGATCATCCCTGAAAGTGGCCAGACGCCCTCAAATCGACGATTTCGACAAGTATCCAATTCTGTTCGACCCGAAAGGGCCGATCCATCGGAGGTCAGCGCCATGAAAGCTTTCGGATTTGCTTTCGCCGCCGCGCTCATCGTCAGCACAGCCTGTCTGATGGACACGACCGCCGCGCCGCCGCCGGATGGCGAAACCGCTTCGTTCGTCATGCCGGAAGGTTCGCAATCGAGCGTGCTGGCCGGCTACCAGAAGCCGGAGGGACTCGACATTCTCGTGACCGCCTCCTACCGGCAGCCCGAGAGCGAAACCGCCATCGTGCAGGCGTAGCCGGGCTCCCCAACACCCCGGCCAGCAATATGGCGAAGAGCGGCGCCTTCGGGCGCCGCTCTTTGTTTTCGTGTGCGTCATATGGCGGCGTCGAACGCGTTGTCGTCACCCGCGCCTTCGAGCAGGCCGCGCAGATTCTCGCGCATGAATTCCAGAAACACGCGTGTCTTGGAATCCATCGTCGCGTGCCGACGATAGATGATCGACAGTTCCATCTTCGCGTCGATTCGCCAGTCGGGCAGCACGATCTGCAGTTCCCCGGAACCGATCATCCGTTGCGCCACCGTCTCCAGCACGATGGCGAAGCCCTCGCCGTGGCGCGCAAAATCCAGAAGCACGATCGGGTCGGTCGCCGCCAGCGCGTATTGAAACGCAAATTCCTCCCGCCTGTCGCCCTTGACGAAGGCCCACACGTTCGGCGCGGGCGCGAGCGTGGCGACGGAGCCCGCGGACGTCAGGAAGCCCGCCATCGGCGCGCCGAGGAGATCGCCCGGCCGGCGCGGCGCCTTGCGCGCGCGCAGGAACGCCGGCGCGGCGACCACGCGATACTCGGCCTGGAACAGCGGGCGGATCATGTAGGTCGAATCGCTCTGCGCGCCGACACGCACGCCGATGTCGCAATTGAACTCGACGAGATCGATCGGCTGGTTGGTGACGAGAAACTCCAGCCGCACCTCGGGATAGCGGGCGCGAAACAACGGCAGGATCGGCATGAGCGCCAGGTGCAACAGGGCATAAGGCGCCACAATCCGCAACACGCCCGACGGCTTCTCGTGCCGGCGTTTGGCGATGCGCTCGGCGTCCTCGATCGCGGCGAACCCGCGCGCGGCCTGTTCGTAGACTTCGCGCCCGACATCGGTGATCGACAGGCGCCGGGTGGTGCGATTGATCAGCGTGATGTCGAGCCGCGCCTCCAGCTCCTGGATCTTGCGGCTGACGGCGGCGGGCGAAAGGCCGAGCTGGCGCGCGGCGCCGACGAAACTCTGGCGCTCCACCACGCTCACGAAAACCAGAAGTCCGTCGAATCTTTTCATGGCGCGGCTTGCGCTCCGGCTCGCGCGCAGGGTTGCGAGGGGCGCGCCGAACCCCGACAATGCCAGCATAACGGAACGGGGAAGGAAACCGAATGGGGCCGATGGCGGGCGTGCGCGTGGTGGACATGAGTCAGGTGATCTCGGGGCCGCTGGCGGCCGCATGGCTCGCCGACCAGGGCGCGGACGTCATCAAGATTGAGGATGCGGGCGGCGATCCCGCGCGGACCATCGGGCCGCGCAAGGACGACATGAGCGCGCTCTATTTCGCCGTCAACCGCGGCAAGAGTGGTCGTGTGGTCGATCTCAAGAGCGAGGCCGGCAAGCGCGAGGTCTGCGAACTGATCAAGACCGCCGACGTGCTGCTGCAAAACTTCCGGCCGGGCGTGGCCGAGCGGCTCGGGTTCGGCTACGAGGCGGTCGCCGCGCTCAAGCCCGACATCGTCTATTGCTCCATTTCAGGCTTCGGCGACGAAGGCCCGCGCGCAAAAGGCCGCGCCTACGACGGCGTGGTGCAGGCCGTGGCGGGCGTGGCCGCCTGCCAGGCCGGTCCGAACGGCGAGCCCGATCTCGTGCGCTCCTATATCTGCGACAAGACCACTTCGCTGATCGCCGCGCAGGCCATCGCCGCCGCGCTGTTCGCGCGCGCGCGCACCGGCAAGGGCCAGCGCGTGGACATCAACATGCTCGACGCGGCGATCGCCTTCATCTGGCCGGAAGGCATGTGGAACCATGCGTTCATGGACGAGGCGCCCGCCCCCCAGCCGGAGGTTTCGGCCGGCTATCGGCTGTGGCGCACGAAAGACGGGCATATCGCGCTGTCATCGTTGCAGCAGGTGGAGTTCGAGGCCACCACGCGCGCGCTCGGCATTCCGGAAGTCGCCCGCGATCCGCGATTTTCCTCGATCGTCGAGCGCATGAAGAACCGCGAGGCCTATCAGGCGATCGCCGAAAAGGCGCTCGCGCAATGGCCGACGCTGGAGTTGGAAAAACGACTGGCGGCGGAGGACGCGCCGGGCGGGCGCGTCAACTCGCGCGCCTCGCTGATCGAGGAGCCGCAAGCCCTCGCCAACGGCACATTCGTGGAAGTCGACGCCGGCGAACTCGGCCGGGTGCGTGCGCCGCGCCATCCCGTGCGGTTTTCGGCGACGCCCGTCGCCCCGCCGCGCCCTGCCCCGCGCCTCAGGAAATAGTCTACCGCAGCGTCTTCGGCAGGCGGCGTTTCCAGCGCTGCCCACGCGGCAGCGCCGCCACCTCGCGCGCGCGCCGCACGGCGCGGTCGGAACGCGAAACCGCCGAGGCCATGGCAACCGGCGCGGCGGGCGACGGGACCGCCTCCTGCGCCGGCGTCTTGCGCGGCCGGCCGCGTTTGCGGGGCGCGGCGGCCGTTTCGTCGGCCATCTTGCGCGGCCGTCCCACGGGCCGTTTTCCGGCGACGGGCGGTTTGCGCGATGCGGCGCGGCGCTCGCCGGCGCGCGCGAGATTCTGCTCGGCGATCGCCTCCCCCGCCGCTTCGCTGACCAGGCACTGCAAGATGCGGCCGGCGGGTTTGTGCGCGGAGGCTGGCGCAGGGGCAAGTGGAGTCGGGGCAAGCGGCGCGGGGGAAACCGGCGCGGGCGCGGCGACGGACGGCGCGAGCGGTTTTTCCGGCGGCGCGACCGCGCGCGCGCTCCGGCGTTTGACCTCGACCGAAAACGGCTTGATCGGCTTTCGCATATGCTGCGACCCTTGGGCCCGGCCCCAACGAACAAATGAATGGTTAAACGCGCGACTGAAATGCCTTGCACGCTCTCAAGCGGAAGGTCAAATCCGGCCGCCGCCCCTCAGGCGACGTCGCCGGCGCGCGCGGCGCGCAGCCGGGCGACCAGGCAATCGGTTTCCAGATCACCGCGCGCCCGCTCCTCGTTGGAGCTCGCCCAGGCATAAGCGGCGCACAGCTTGAAATAACGACCGTCCGTCAGCAGTCGATCGAGATAGGGCTGATCCTTGAACATGCTTTCGAGCCGGTCGCGGCGCGCCACGGCGCGCGCCCACGCGGCCTGACGGCTCCCGGCGTCCGGCCGCTCGACGATCCTGGCGACGGCTTCGTTCATAGGCTGCTCCCTGCCTCCAGAATGGCAGAGGGTTCTGAATCGTTCGTTAGCTCAAACCGTGTGCGATCCTTCGCCCACTTGAGCAAGAACATGGCGGAGTTTGCGCTTTGATCTATTCGTAAAAAGCCGATAACGCGTAAGTGAGCGCACTATTGCGGCGGAACTCCGTTCGAAATGAATCACGCGGCTACAATTTCGAATTTCAACCAGCGATTTGCGCTTTTCCTTCGGCGGATCGCCATTCGCAGGGCGGTCTCTCCCGAGGATCGGGAGGAGATTTTCAGGCTGCGGTATCGCGGCTATCTGCGCGACGGCGGCATTCAGCCGAACGCCCGCCAGTCCTTCAGCGATTCCTGGGACGAGGCCGACAACGCCCACATATTCGGGCTCTATGTCGACGGAACGCTGGCGAGTTCGGTGCGCATCCATGTGGCCGGGCCACGCGGCGGCTCGATGCCGGCGCTCGAAACGTTCGCCGACGTGCTCGCCCCCTATGTCGCGGCCGGCAGGACGATGCTCGATCCCACCCGCTTCGTGATCGACGAGCGATTCGCGTCCATCGGGCCGGAAGTGCCGTTCGCCACGCTGCGGCTGGTGGCGATGGCGGCCGAGCACTACAACGTCGACGTGTTTCTGGCGACGGTGCGCGCCGAACACGCGATCATGTACAAACGCCTGTGCGGCCATCGCGCGATCAGCGAGCCCCGCACCTATCCGCTGCTGGCCAAGCCCATCGTGTGCATGGCGGTCGAGATGGAGCACATGCGCGAGAAAATGTACGCGCGCCACCTGTTCTTCGATTCGACCGAAGAAGAGCGCAGGCGGGTGTTCGGCGCCTCGACCGATTATTTCGCCGTATACCCGCCATCGATGACGAGTTCGGCGCCGGTGACGAAGCTCGATTCGTCGGACGCCAGATAGACGACGCCGGCCGCGATGTCCTCCGGGCGGCCGAGTCTGCCGAGCGGATGGGCCGCCAGAAGCGCGCTCTTGCGCGCCGCGCGCGCGGCCTCGTCCGGCAGCGCGGCGATATTGTCGAGCACCATCGGCGTTTCGATATAGCCCGGATGCACGGAATTGACGCGCACGCGCCAGCCGTTGGCGGCGCATTCGAGCGCCGCCGACTTGCTCAGAAGCCGCACCGCGCCCTTGCTTGCGCTGTAGGCCGCCACGCCGGGCGAGCCGACGAGCCCGAGTATGGAAGAAATGTTGATGACGGAGCCGAGCGTTTCGTCGCGGCCCGTCTGCATGGCGCGCACCGCCTCGCGCAGGCCCAGGAACACGCCGTCCAGATTGACGGCGAGCTGACGGCGCCATTCCTCGAGCGAGAAATCCAGAAGCGAAACGCGCCCGGCGACGCCGGCGTTGTTGACGAGCACGTCGAGCCTGCCGAACGCGCGCGTGGTGGCCGCGACCGCCTCGCGCCAGGCATCCTCGCGCGTCACGTCGTGGGCGAGCGCGATCGCCGCGCCGCCATGCTCCTGCACCCGGCGCGCCGTCTCCAGGGCGCGCGCCGCGTCGACGTCGGTGGCGCAGATCTTCGCGCCCTCGCGCGCCAGCGCCAGCGCGCTCGCGCGGCCGATGCCGCCGCCCGCGCCGGTGACCAGCGCGACCTTGCCGTCGACGCGCCCGCTCACCGGATCGCACCCGACGTGCGCAACGCTTCGAGCCTGCCCGCGTCCAGCCCGAGCAGTTCGGACAGCACCTCGTCCGTATGCTGCGCGAAAACCGGCGGGAGCGACGGCGCGCGCACCGGCGTGTCCGACATGCGGATGGGCGAGGCGAAGAAGGAAATGTCGCCGGCCTCCGGATGGGCGCGACGCACCACCATGTCGCGCGCCTGCGCCTCGGCCGAATGGAGCGCGTCCAGCACGCCGCGCACCTGCCCGCCCGGCACGCCCGCCTTCAACATGCCGTCGGCGATCTCCGCGCGCGTCATCTTCCGCAACGCCACGTCCATCTCCTGCATCAGCGCGTCGCGGTTGGCGGCGCGGTCGCGATTGGTGAGGAAGCGCGGGTCGGTCGCCATATCCGGCCGGCCCAGCACGTCCGCGCAGAGTTTGCGATATTGCGCGTCGTTGCCGACCGCGATGATGACGGAGCCGTCGCCGCATTCGAACAGGCCGTAGGGCACGACATCCGGATGTCCGTTGCCGTAGCGCACGGGATTGCGATTGAGGAACATGGCGGCCGTGCCCAGATAGGCGAGGAATTGCAGGCCGCAATCGAACAACGCCATATCGATGTGCTGGCCCCTGCCCGTCGTCGCGCGCGCGACGAGGGCCGCCAGAATGGCCTGCGCGGAAATCATGCCCGTGACGAGATCGACCGCCGCGACGCCGACCTTCACGGGTTCGGAATGCGCCTCGCCGTTGATGGCCATGAGGCCGGCTTCGGCCTGCACCACCATGTCGTAGCCAAGCCGCGCCTTGAACGGGCTCTGGCGCCCGTAGCCGGAAATGGAGCAATAGACGAGGCGCGGATTGCGCTTCGACAACGTCTCGTAATCGAGGCCGAAGCGCTCGACGCCGCCGAGCTTGAAATTCTCGATGACGACGTCGCTCCTGTCGGCGAGCGCCGCGACGAGCTCCTGCCCCTCCTTCGTCGAAAGGTCCACGCAGACGCCGCGTTTGGACCGGTTGGCGCTCAGATAATAGCTCGACTCGCGCGCGCCGATCTGCGCACCCCATTTTCGCGTATCGTCGCCGTCGGGCCCTTCGACCTTGATGACGTCGGCGCCAAGATCGGCGAGCGTCTGGCCGGCAGTGGGGCCGGCGAGCACGCGCGACAGATCGAGCACCCGAATTCCGTGCAGAGCATGCATGAGCGTTTCGTTCCCGTATGCGCCGTCCCGTATGCGCCGTCCCGTATGCGCCGTTTGCAAAAACAATGCATGAAGCGGCGGGCGGCGCAAGCGCCGCCGGCTCAGCCCGCGCGGAACGACAGCGGCGCGGGCGCGGAGAAATCGGCGAGCGGCGTTTCGCCGGCGATGGCGCGCGTTCCCTGCCCCACCAGCACATGCGCGCCATCCGGCATGTAGACGTCGACGCGCGATCCGAAGCGGATGAGACCGAACCGTTCGCCGGCCGCCAGCTCGTCGCCTTCCTTGCGGAAGGACACGATGCGACGCGCAATGAGCCCCGCGATCTGCACCACGCCGAACGTTCCCTGCGCGGTCTCCAGCACCAGCCCGTTGCGCTCGTTGTCCTCGCTCGCCTTGTCGAGATCGGCGTTGACGAACAGGCCCGGCTTGTAGGCGATGCGCGCGATGCGCCCGGCGACCGGCGCCCGGTTCACGTGGCAGTCGAACACCGACATGAAGATCGACACGCGCTGCATGGGCGCAGGCCCCAGACCCAGTTCCGGCGGCGGCGAAAAGCGGCCGACCGAACAGACAACGCCATCGGCCGGCGACACCACCAGCCCTTCGCGCAGCGGCGTCACGCGCGGCGGATCGCGAAAGAAATAGGCGCACCAGACGGTGAGCACCGCGCCGATCCAGCCGAGCGGCGGCCAGAACCAGTGCAGGATGACCGAGCCGATCGCGAAGGCGGCGATGAACACATATCCTTCGGGATGAATGGGCGCGATCTGGCGCCGGACGGAATCATAGAGCGACATGTTCTGGTCTCGCGTTTGCTGTTCTTCTCATTCCCGCGCCGCGGTGTCACGCGCGGGCCATTCGCCGACGGGTTCGACGGCGACGCGCACGCTCTCGCCTTCCTCGGCCGCCGCACGGCGCAATTTCTCCTGCGCGTCGTCCACCTCGCGCTGGCGGTTCCACATGCCGGCGTAGACGCCGCCGCGCGCCAGCAGCGCCTCGTGGCGGCCGCGTTCGACGATGGCGCCCTTGTCGAGCACGATGATCTCGTCGGCGTTGACGACGGTGGACAGGCGGTGGGCGATGACGAGCGTGGTGCGTCCGCGCGACACACGGTCGAGCGCGTCCTGGATCTCGCGTTCGGTGAAGGAATCCAGCGCGGACGTCGCCTCGTCCAGAATGAGGATGGGCGGGCCTTTGAGAATGGTGCGCGCGAGCGCGACGCGCTGCTTTTCGCCGCCCGACAGTTTCAGTCCGCGCTCGCCCACCTGCGCGTCGTAGCCGCCGGGCACGATCTCGATGAAGCGGTCGATCTGGGCGAGCCGCGCGGCCTCCGCGATCTCGTCGGGCGCGGCGTCCCACCGGCCGTAGCGGATGTTGTAGCCGATCGAATCGTTGAACAGCACCGTGTCCTGCGGGACCATGCCGATCGCCTTGCGCAGCGACTCCTGCGAAACGCTCGAAATGTCCTGCCCATCGATCGTGATGCGGCCGCGCTGCGGCTCGTAGAAGCGGAACATGAGCCGCGAGATGGTCGACTTGCCGGCGCCCGATGGGCCGACGATGGCGAGCGTCTTGCCGGCCGGCGCCTCGAAATCGACGCCGCGCAGGATTTCGCGCGCGGGATCGTAGTGGAAGAACACGTTCTCGAACCGCACCACGCCCTCGCGGACGATCAGCGGTCTGGCGTCCGGGCGGTCGACGATTTCCGGCGACTGGCCGAGAATGTCGAACATCTTCTCGATGTCGACGATCGCCTGTTTCACCTCGCGGTAGAACATGCCCATGAAGTTCAGCGGCTGGTAGAGCTGGATCATCATGGCGTTGACCATCACGAAATCGCCCAGCGTATGCGTGCCCGTGCGGATGCCCTGGACGCACATGATCATCACCGCCGTCAGGCCCGCGGTGAAGATCGCCGCCTGACCCGCGTTGAGGACGGCGAGCGATGTATAGCTTTTCACGCTGTTGCGCTCGTAGCGCGCCATCGATCTGTCGTAGCGTTCGGCCTCGCGCCGTTCGGCGTTGAAATATTTCACCGTCTCGTAGTTGAGCAGCGAGTCGATCGCCTTGGTGTTGGCGTCGTTGTCGCTGTCGTTCATCGCGCGGCGGATGGCGATGCGCCAGTTGGTGGCGATGGTGGTGAACGCCATATAGGCGGCGATCATGAGCGTGGTGACGACGGCGTAGCGCCAGTCGAACTGAACGAGAAACACCACGAGGATGAGCGCGAATTCGATGATGGTCGGCACGCCGGTCAGCGTGACCATGCGCACCATCGTCTCGATGGCGTTTCGGCCGCGCTCGAGCACGCGGGTGAGCGCGCCGGTCTTGCGCTCCAGATGGAAGCGCAGCGACAGCTGGTGCATGTGCACGAACACGTCGTTGGCGAGCCGCCGCACGGCGTTCATCGCCACTGCGGCGAACAGCCCGTCGCGCGCCTGGGTGAGGCCCGCCATCGCTATGCGCAACACGCCGTAGAGCGCCGTGAGCGCGATGGGCCCGGCGACTAGGCCCGGCAGACTTGCGTCGGCGGCGGCGCCCTGCGTCAAGGCGTCGGTCGCCCATTTGAACGAATAGGGCACGGCGATGGTGACGAGCTTGGCGAGCACAAGCGCGACGAACGCGATGAAAATACGGAACTTCAGGTCCGCGCGGTCGCGCGGCCAGATGTAGGGCGACAGCCGGCGAGCCGTGGAAAGCAGGGAGGCGCCTTCGGCAGCGGCCGGCGACGTGACTGGATGTGTGGGCGTCATCTTTTTCGAAGAACCGAAGGGCGAACTGCCCCCCATATAGTCAATTGCCGGACTAAATGACATGGGCGGCGTGGGCCGCGCATTGACGCGGCGCCTCATCCGCGCCAAAACCGCCCGCTCGCGGCGCGCGCCGCCGTTCCAGATCCCGGTCGAGACCCCGCATGTACCGTCTCCTTCTTTCCGGCGCGGCGCTCGCGCTTCTCAGCGCGCCGGCAGCGGCGGCCGACATCTACGGCGTGTGGCGCCGCGCGGAGGACGGCACGACCTTTTCCTTCTTCCGGTGCGGGGCGGGCCTGTGCGTGAAGGTGAAGGGCGTGCGCGACCCGGCCGATCGCAAATACATCGGCGCCATGGTGTTCAGCGGCGCGGAGAAGACCGCGCCCAATGCGTGGTCCGGGCGGGTGAAGAACCTGGAAGACGGGCAGGTCTACATGGGCAAGATCACGTGGACCGGCGCCAATTCCATCACGCTGGACGGATGCGTGCTGGGCGGCGCCATCTGCAAGGGCGAGACCTGGACGCGCGCGCGATGAACGTTCGCGCGGCGGGCCGGCCGCTCAACATCTGCGTCTACTGCGGCTCCTCGCTCGGTCGCGACGCGCGGTTTCTCGCCGCCGCCGAAAAGCTCGGGCGGCTGATCGCCGAAAAAGGCATGGGACTGGTTTATGGCGGCGGCGATAACGGACTGATGGGGCGCATTGCGCGCGCGGCGCTGGAGGCGGGCGCGCATGTGACGGGAATCATCCCGCAGTTTCTCGAAAAGCGCGAGCACATGCTGGTGGAGGCGCAGGACCTCGTCGTGGTGCCGGACATGCATTCGCGCAAGCGGCTGATGTTCGAGCGCGCGGATGCGTTCGTCGCGCTGCCGGGCGGCGTGGGCACGCTGGAGGAACTGGTCGAGCAACTGACGTGGGTGCAGCTCGGCCGCCACACCAAGCCCGTCGTCATCGCCGACATCGGCGGGTTCTGGCGCCCGCTTCTGTCGCTGATGGAACATATGCGCGAAAACGGCTTCATCCGCGCGGAATACGAGCTGCGCTATCTGGTGGCCGAACGCGTGGAGGACGTGCTGCCGATGATCGAAGCCACGCTCGATCTGCAGGCCCGCGCCGGCGAAACGACCGTCACGCTCGATCCGCGACTGTAATCGCGCGCCCGGCGATAGCGCGTCACGCGCCGGCTTTCAGCAGCTTGTAGTTCAGCGAATCCACGAGCGCCTGAAACGACGCGTCGATGACGTTGGCCGAAACGCCGACCGTCGACCAGCGATCGCCCTCGGCGTCCGCGCATTCGATCAGCACGCGCGTGACCGCATCCGTGCCGCCCTGGAACACGCGCACGCGATAGTCGACCAGCTCCACGTCCTCGATGAACTGCTGATAGCGGCCGAGATCCTTGCGCAAGGCCAGATCGAGCGCATTGACGGGGCCATTGCCCTCGGCGGCGGATATGTTCGTCTGGCCGTCGATGCGCACTTTCACGATCGCCTCCGACACCGCCACCACCACGCCTTTGGCGTTGAAGCGGCGCTCGACATTCACGCTGAAACGATCCACGTCGAAATAATGCGGCAGCTCGCCGAGCACGCGCTTGGCGAGCAGAAGGAACGAGGCGTCGGCGCCTTCGTAGGCATAGCCGACGGCCTCCTTCTCCTTCACCTCGTCGAGCAGACGCGACAGGCGCGGGTCGTCCTTTTCGAGCCGCACGCCCAGACGTTCCAGCTCCGACAGAATGTTCGACTTGCCTGCCTGATCGGACACCAGAACCTTGCGTGCGTTGCCGACGCTTTCGGGCGGCACGTGTTCGTAGGTGCGCGGGTCCTTCAGCACGGCGGAGGCGTGAATGCCGGCCTTGGTGGCGAAGGCGCTCGCGCCGACATAGGGCGCATGGCGGTCGGGATTGCGATTGAGCAGTTCGTCGAGCGCATGGCTCACGCGCGTGAGGCTCTTGAGCTTCTCGGCGCCGACGCCGATCTCGAATTCCTGCGCGAACTCGTCCTTCAGGAGCAGCGTCGGGATGATCGACACGAGATTGGCGTTGCCGCAACGCTCGCCGAGCCCGTTGAGCGTGCCCTGAATCTGGCGCGCGCCGGCGCGCACGGCCGCGAGCGAGTTGGCGACCGCGTTCTCCGTGTCGTTGTGCGCATGAATGCCGACATGGTCGCCGGGAACGCGCTTGACCACTTCGGACACGATGCGCTCGACCTCGTGCGGCAGCGTGCCGCCGTTGGTGTCGCACAAGACGATCCAGCGGGCGCCGGCTTCGTACGCGGCGCACGCACAGGCGAGCGCGTATTCGGGATTGTCCTTGTAGCCGTCGAAGAAATGCTCGCAATCCAGCATCACTTCCTTGCCCTTCCCGCGCGCGTAGGAAATGGAATCGCGAATGCCGTCGAGGTTGTCCTCGAGCGAACATTCGAGCGCGACGCGCACTTGATAGTCCCAGCTCTTCGCCACGTAGACGATCGTGTCGCTGTTGGCGGCGACGAGAGCGGCGACGCCCGGATCGTTCGAGGCCGAGCGGCCGGCCCGCTTGGTCATGCCGAAGGCGGCGAATTTCGCGCGCGTCTTCGGGCGCTTGGCGAAGAATTCGGTATCCATCGGATTGGCGCCGGGATAGCCGCCCTCGATGTAGTCGACCCCGAGCTCGTCGAGCATCCGCGCGATGGCGCGCTTGTCGTCGATGGAGAAATCGACGCCCGTCGTCTGCGCGCCGTCGCGCAACGTGGTGTCGAACAGGGTGATGCGCTCGCGGGACATTATCGGGTCGCTCCGGCGGGTGTCAGTTGTTTCTTCATCGTGGTGTTGGCGAGCCATTCGCCATGCAGGCTCACGCTGTTGCGCTGCATGGCGACATAGCCGCGCGCGGCGAAGAAATCGCGCGCCGTGTCGCTCGCATCCGTCGTCAGCGCGGGCAGGTTGCGCGCGCTCGCAAGCCGTTCCAGCGCGTCGACCAGCGCGGTCGCCACGCCCTGTCCGGCATGTTCGGGATGCACATAGAGCATGTCGATCCTGTCGCCGGCGAGCGAGGCGAAACCGGCCATGGCGCCGTCGCGCGCGGCCACCAGCGTGAGGCTTTGCGCCAGCCGCTCGATGAAGCGCGGCAGATCGTCGGCGGCGGACGACCACGCGACGCGCTGCGCCTCGCTGTAATCATCCTCGGCGAGAATCTCGACGCTCTCGCGGAACAGCCGCGCGAGCGGCGGCCCGTCGGCCGGCAGGAAGGGGCGGAGCGAGACGCTCACCGCTTCACCTCCCATGTCGTCGTGCCGTCCTTGTTGTCCTTCAGCGCGACGCCCATGCTCGCGAGTTCGTCGCGGATGCGGTCGGATTCCGCCCAGTTTTTAGCGGCGCGGGCGGCGAGGCGGGCGTCGATCCAGTTCTCGATTTTTACCCTGCTCTCAGGCGTGAGATCGCTTGCAGGGTCGAACGACCGCACCGAAAGGCAGAGCGTCGCATCGTAAAGCCCGAGCAGCGACAGTCCGCTCTTGAGCGCGCTCATCTGGCCTGTTTTGCGCAAGGCGTGGAGCACGCTGATCGCTTCGGCGACATTGAGATCGTCCGAGAGCGCGTGAAGCAGTTGTTCCGGCGGCGTGAGCGACGGCGCGACTTCATCGAAATGGTCTGCGTCGTGCCATGCCAGGAGCGCCCTCTCCGCCTCCTCCAGCGCCTTCACGGTCCAGTCGATCGGCTGGCGGTAATGCGTGCGCAGCATCGCGAGGCGCAGCACTTCGCCCGGCCATTTGCGCCCGCCGAACTTCTCCGTGTGCAGCAGATCGTGGATGGTGATGAAATTGCCCAGGCTCTTGGACATTTTCTCGCCTTCCACCTGCAGGAAGCCGTTGTGCATCCAATAGCGCGCCATCACGCCGTGGCCGAAGGCGCAGCGCGACTGGGCGATTTCGTTTTCGTGATGGGGAAACACCAGGTCGATGCCGCCGCCGTGGATGTCGAACGTTTCGCCGAGATGTTTCCAGCTCATGGCGCTGCATTCGATGTGCCAGCCGGGCCGGCCCCTGCCCCACGGACTATGCCAGCCGGGCTCGTCGTCCTTCGAGGGTTTCCAGAGGACGAAATCCATCTCGTCCTTCTTGTAGGAGGCCACGTCCACGCGCGCGCCGGCGATCATCTCGTCGAGCGGGCGGCGCGACAGGCGGCCGTAGTCCGCCATCGACGGCACCGAGAACAGCACGTGCCCGTCGGCGGCATAGGCATGGCCGTTGGCGATCAACCGCTCGATCATCTCGATCATCGGGACGATGTGTTCGGTCGCGCGCGGCTGCACGGTCGGCGGCAGGCAGCCGAGCGCCGCCACGTCCGCCTGGAAGACGCGGTTCGTCTCCTCGGTCAGGTCGCGGATGGATACGCCCCGCTCGGCCGCGCGCGCGTTGATCTTGTCGTCCACGTCCGTGATGTTGCGGACATATTTCACATGCGCCTCGCCGTAGATGTGGCGCAGCAGGCGAAACAGCACGTCGAACACGATGACGGGGCGCGCGTTGCCGATATGGGCGTGGTCGTAAACCGTCGGCCCGCACACATACATGCGCACGTTTGTCTCGTCGGCCGGATGGAACGGCTCTTTCGTGCGCGTGAGCGTGTTGTAGAGTTTCAGGCTCGACATAACGGTCCTTGTGGCCTGCCGGCCGGGACCATCGAACTTCAGGAAAGCATGACGGCTCCAGCCAGCGGGTGAGCTAGCGGACAATAATGCTCGTGCGGATGCAGCGGCGGCGCGTCATGAGGCGAACCATGCGCCGGACCGGCCCCTCGCGTCAAGGCGGAAAGCCTCGCGCAATGGCCCGCCGTTAAAGGTTTTTTCACCGCGTTGACGGCAGATTGACGGCCATCGCACGCGTTTTGCCCAGCGGATCGTTCATGACGTTCATCGAATTCGAGCACGGCCTCGCGCCCCGCATCGTCCTGCCGTTGCTGGCCGGTCTACTCGTCGCGGTGGCCGCCCATTCCACCGCCTCGGCCGCCAGCCGCAACACGTTCGTCATCGATGAAACGGAAGGCTACGGCATCACCGATTGCCTCACGAGCGGCAAGTCCTGCGGCCGTGTGGTGGCCGACGCCTGGTGCGAGGCGCATGGGCTGGGCGCGGCGATCGCCTACGGCAAGGCCGACGACGTCACCGCCACCATTCTGGCCGCCAGGACCGGCGAAACGCCGACCGGCGTGCGCGCCGGCGCCGTCATCGTCAGCTGCGCGGACTGAGCCTCACCCTTTCGTGAATTCCCCGCACCTGGGCGGTTCGCCGGACGCTCCCCACGGCTGGATCGGCACGGCCGAGGTCGAGTTCTTGGGCGAGCCGTCTATCAGCTTGTCCGAATAGACCATGTAGACCAGCACGTTCCGCTTGGCGTCGCAGCCGCGCACGATCTGCATGCGCTTGAACAGCAGCGACCGCCGCTCCGTGAACACCACGTCGCCCTGGTCGAATTTCTCCTTGAAGCGGATCGGCCCGTATTGCCGGCAGGCGATGGATACGTCGGATGTCTGTTCGGCCACGCCCACGAGGCCCGAAAGCCCGCCTTTCTCGGCGGCCGTGTAATGGCAGACGACGTTCTCGACCACCGGATCGTCGATGGCGTAGGTGGCGAGCTTGTCGTTCGGCGTCAGCAATTTGAACGTGATCGACTTGCGGAAGATGAGATCGGGCCCGTCGTCGGCCAGCGCGGGGGCCGCCAGCGCCAGCCCGGCGAAAGCGGCCAGTCCGATCCTGCTGAGTTGATACATCGTCGATCTCCGTTGCGGGTCGCGCCCGGATATGGGAACGATTCCCGCACGCAAAAAGGGGAATCGCCGGCGCGCCGCCCCGCGGTCGCCGGCGCGCCACAATCGCCCCGCACAAGAGATTCGTCGAGCAGGACCGGGTAGTTGAAGGCGGAAAATGCAACCCGCAGATCAGGAGTTGTCGCGCGCGCGAGGCGTGGGCTGGCGCGCGCCGTCGCGAACTTGCGCGCGCGCGTCGCTCTCTTGGGCGCAACCGTCGCGAACTTGCGCGTGCGCGTCGCTCTCTTGGGCGCAACCGTCGCGATCTTGGGCGCGAGCGTGGGCGACGCCGCCGCCCAGACGATCGACTGCAACCGTCTGGCTCTCCAGATCACCTCCGCCGGGCGCGATCCGAGCGTCGCGCGCTTTTCCGCGGCCGCCCAGAAACAGGCCGCCGAACTCAACCGCACCGCCGCCTACGCCCGCTCTATCGGCTGCGACCGCGTGCAGTTTCTGTTCTTCGGCTCCCCGCGCCCGCCGCAATGCGACGGGCTGAATGCGCAGATCGCGCGGATGCAGGCCAATCTCGGGCAATTGCAACAGGCGGCGGCCGGCGGCGGTTCGCTGCGCGCGCGGTTGCAGCAGCAATACGACATGCACTGCCGGGCGCGCCGCGGCATTCTGGAGGAATTGTTCGGCTCCGACCGGCGGGAATATCCGCCCGCCGACGTTCCCGACGACGAGCCGCAGGAGGCGATCGAAGATCGCGGCCCGCGCCGGGGCGGGTCCTACGCGGTCTGCGTGCGCACCTGCGACGGCGGCTATTTCCCCGTCTCCTATTCGGCCTCGCGCGGCTCGCTCGCCGATTTGCAGGAACAATGCACGGCGCTCTGCCCCAATGCGGAGGCGAAAATCTACACGCGCTCGCTGGGCGGCGACATGAAATCGGCCGTCTCGGCGGACGGCGAGGCCTATACGGACCTCGCCAACGCCTTCAAGTTCGAACGCGGCTACGACGCCAGTTGCACCTGCAAGCCGAAGGACAGGAGCTGGGCGCAGGCGCTGGCGGGCGCGGAGCAGTTGATCGAGGGCCGCAAGGGCGACATTTCGGTCACGCCGGCGATGGCCGAGGAAATGTCGCGGCCCGGCGCCAGGTTCAAGCCGGTGGCGACGAAATTCGACGCCAGGGCGGCCCAGAAACTGCTCGAACAGAAACGGGCGGAGGAAGCCGCCGCGCAGAAGCGGGCGACCGACGACGGGCTCGACGAGCCGCCGCCGGCGGCCCTTCCGGAGGACGAGGCGGGCTTGCGCGAGAGCGTCGCTCCGGGCTCCGTCAAACCGTCGCGCGGCCGAGGCGCTCCAAGGCTCTGAGGCGGCCGATCAGCGGCAGCAGTTTCGCCAGTTCCGGCCCCTGCTCCTGCCCCGTGAGCGCAAGCCGCAACGGATGAAACAGCGCCCGGCCCTTCGCGCCCGTGGCGGCCTTCACCGCGCCGGTCCAGGCGGCCCAGGTCGTCTCGTCCCACGGCTCGGGCGGCAGCAGGCCGGCGGCGCGGCGGCAGAAATCCGCGTCCTCGATCACGGGCGCGATGTCGCCCGCAACCACCGCGCGCCACAGCGCCACATCCGCGAACGTCGTGAGATTGCCGCGCACCGCGTTCCAGAAGGCTTCCGTGTCGCCCGGCGCAAGCCGCGCCTCGACCGCCGCGAACGTCAGGAGATGCAGCGTTTTCGCCGTCAGCGATTTCAGCTCGGCCGGATCGAACCGCGCTGCGTTGCGCGAGACGTGAGCGAGGTCGAAGGCCTGCGCCAGCTCGTCGAGCGAAGCGACGGCGCGCACCTCATCGGAGGAGCCGGTGAGCACCGCGACGGCGGCGACAGCCAGCGCCTCCACCCCGCTCTCGCGCAACGAGGAGATGGACAGCGCGCCGGTGCGTTTGGACAGCCCGCCGCCGGAGGCGTCCACAAGCAGGTTGTGATGGGCGAAGGCCGGCGCGCCGCCGGCCAGCGCCTCGAAAATCTGGATCTGAACCGCCGTGTTGGTGACGTGGTCCTCGCCTCGGATGACATGCGTGACGCCCATCTCGATGTCGTCGACGACCGAGGGCAGCGTGTAGAGAAACGTGCCGTCCTCGCGCACCAGCACCGGGTCCGACAGCGAGGCGCAGTCGATGTGGCTGTCGCCGCGCACCAGATCGGTCCAGCGCACGACCCTGTGATCGAGGCGCAAGCGCCAGTGCGGCCGGCGGCCTTCGGCCTCCAGCCGCGCGCGGTCTTCGTGCGTCAGCTTGAGCGCGGCGCGGTCGTAGATCGGCGGCAGCCCGCGCGCCTGCTGCAACTTGCGGCGCCGGTCGAGCTCGCCCTGCGTCTCATAGGCCGGGTATAACAGCTTCGCAGATTTCAGCTTTTCGACCGCAGCCTCATACAGGGCGATGCGCTGCGACTGGCGGGCGACGACGTCCGGCCACACGCCGAGCCAGGCGAGATCGGTCTCGATGCCGGCGGCGTATTCCCCGGTCGAGCGGGCCAGATCCGTGTCGTCGAACCGCAGCACGAACCGGCCGCCATGCCTGCGCGCGATGAGGTAGTTGAACAGCGCCGTCCGCGCATTGCCGATGTGAATGCGCCCGGTGGGCGACGGCGCGAAGCGGACGACAGGCGGGGTCATGGATATTCCGGCGAACGAGAACCGGCGCCCTTGTGGCAGAAGGCGGCGGGAAAGTTAAGCGCGGCGGTTTCTCATTTAAGCCCGATTGGCCGGCCACAAGGGCTGAGGAGGACGCCATGTCCGATCTCGCCGAACGCGAGCTCATCCTCACCCGCCTGATCGCCGCGCCGCGCGCGAGGCTGTATCGCGCCTGGACCGAAGCCGAGCTTCTGAAACAATGGTTCGCGCCGGAACCCTGGAGCGTGACGCGCGCGGAGCTGGATGTGCGGTCCGGCGGCTCCAACCTCATCGTCATGCGCAGCCCGCAGGGCCAGGAATTTTCGAACCGCGGCGTTTATCTCGACATCGTTCCCGACGCGCGGATCGTCTTCACCGACGCCTACGTGCGCGCGTGGGAGCCGTCCGAGAAGCCGTTCATGACGGGCGTAGTGACATTCGCGGACGAGGATGGAGGAACCCGCTACACCGCGCGCGCGCTGCACTGGAGCGCGGCCGACCGGGCGACCCACGAGCAGATGGGATTTCACGAAGGCTGGGGCCGCTGCGCCGATCAACTCGCCGCGCTCTGCGCCAGAATGTGAGGGATCCATCCATGACCGACGGACCCGCCATTTCGCCCTGCCTGTGGTTCGACGCCAATGCGGAGGAAGCCGTCGGCTTCTACATGTCGGTGTTCGACGACTCGCGCATTCTGCGGGTGGCGCGCTACGGCGAGGGCGGTCCGGGGCCGGTCGGCGCTGTGATGACGATCGAATTCGATCTCGACGGGCGGCGCTTCATCGCGCTCAACGGCGGCCCGGCCTTCCACTTCACGGAGGCGGTGTCCCTTGTCGTTTCGTGCGGAACGCAGGAGGAGATCGACCGCTATTGGGAGCGGCTGAGCGAGGGCGGCGAGAAACGGGCCTGCGGTTGGCTGAAAGACAGGTTCGGCCTGTCGTGGCAGATCGTCCCGCGCGCGCTCGCCACGATGATGGAGGATGTCGACGCCGCCCGCTCGGGCCGCGTGATGCAGGCCATGCTCTCGATGACGAAGCTCGATCTGGCGACGCTGATCGAGGCCTATAACGCGGCGCGCGCATAGGGTGTTTTCGCTTCCGACGGAATCGGAAGCGATGCGCCGGCCGTCGGCCCGCCTCAGTCGAAGCGGTAGGCGTCGAGCATGAGCACGCCGTTCTCGCGGCCGGCGTGAATGCGCTGGCCTCGGGCGCCCGGCCCCGCCGCGCCCATGGCGAACGGCAGCGGCAGGAAATGTTCGTCGCTGGGATGGTTGTCGCGCGCGTGCGGGGCGGCGGTCATGTAATCGGCGATGGCGTCCGCATCGCCGGCTTCCGCCTTTTCGCGGATCCAGTCTCCGAAAGCCTCCACCCAGTCCGGCGCCGGCGCGTCCTTCGCGTAGCCGCCGCGGAAATAGGCCTGAAGATTGTGGGTGAGCGCTCCCGAGCCGACGATCAGCACGTTGCGATGGCGCAACGGTTCGAGCGCGCGTCCGAGCGCGGCATGGTGGCGGCCGTCCGCGCCGCGCGCGATGGCGATCTGCGCGACCGGAATGTCGGCCGCCGGATAGGCGAGTTTCAACGGAACCCACACGCCATGATCGTAGCCGCGCCCCGTGGCCGGAGCGGATTTGAACCCGGCCCTGCGCGCGAGTTCCGCCGCCTCGACCGCCAGCGTCATGGCGCCCGGCGCGTCGTAGCGCATGGAATAGAGTTCCTTCTCGAACCCGCTGAAATCGTAGATGACGCCGGGCGTCTCGTTGGCGACCACGAAATGTTCGTGCGCCTCGAAATGCGCGCTCATGACGAGGATCGCGTCCGGGCGCGGCAGCGTCGCCGCCAGGCCTTCGAGAAAGGTCCGCGTCGAGCTGGCGTGAATCGCCAGATTGGGCGCGCCGTGTGACACGAAAAGCGTGGGAAATGTCGTCATGCGCCCTTTATAGGCGCGCGCAGCGAAAGACGCCCGTGCGGGAGCGCAAGCGGGCGTTTGCGCGCCGCGTCTTGCCCCTCGCGCCCGGTCCGCGCCGCCTCTCTCTCCCAGCAGGCGGGAGAGGGAGAGGCGGGATCACTCCGCCGCTTCGACCGTCCTGACGCCGCGCTCCTGGCGCTCGGCCTTGAGCAGTTCGGCGACCAGGAAAGCGACCTCGATGGACTGCTCGGCGTTGAGGCGCGGATCGCACGAGGTGTCGTAGGAAAACGACAGGTCGCTTTCGGAAATCGCCCGCGCGCCGCCCATGCATTCGGTGACGTTCTTGCCCGTCATCTCCAGATGCACGCCGCCGGCGTAGGTTCCCTCCGCGCGGTGGATGGCGAAGAAGGAACGGATTTCGCTCATGATGCGGTCGAACGGCCGCGTCTTGTAGCCGCCCGCCGTGATCGTGTTGCCGTGCATGGGATCGACCGACCAGACGACGGAGCGGCCCTCGCGCTGCACGGCGCGCACCAGCGCCGGCAGATGGTCGCCCACCTTGTCCGAGCCGTAGCGGCAGATGAGCGTGATGCGACCGGCCTCGTTCTGCGGGTTGAGAATGTCGAGAAGCTCGATCAAGCCCTCGGGCTTGAGCGAGGGGCCGCACTTGAAGCCGATGGGATTCTTCACGCCGCGCGCGAATTCCACATGGGCGTGGTCGGGCTGGCGCGTGCGGTCGCCGATCCACAGCATATGGCCGGAGGTGGCGTAGTGATCGCCGGTCGTGGAATCGATGCGGGTGAGCGCCTGTTCGTAGCCGAGCAGCAGCGCCTCGTGCGAGGTGTAGATGTCGGTCTGGCGCAGTTCGACGTGGTTCTCCGGATCGAGCCCGATGGCGCGCATGAAGCCGAGCGTCTCGGTGATGCGGTCGGCGAGTTCCTGATAGCGATCCGACTGCGGGCTGTCCTTCACGAAACCGAGCATCCAGCGATGGGCGTTTTCCAGATTGGCGTAGCCGCCGGTGGCGAAGGCGCGCAACAGGTTGAGCGTCGCCGCCGACTGGCGATAGGCCTTCAGCTGCCGGCGCGGGTCGGGCTCGCGGGCGGCCGCGTCGAAGGCGATGTCGTTGATGATGTCGCCGCGGTAGGACGGCAGCTGCACGCCGTTCTGCGTCTCGAAATCCGACGAGCGGGGCTTGGCGAACTGGCCGGCGATGCGGCCGACCTTCACCACCGGCGAGGCCGCGGCGAACGTCATCACCACCGCCATCTGAAGGAAGACGCGGAAGAAGTCGCGGATGTTGTCGGCGGAATGTTCGTTGAAGCTCTCGGCGCAATCGCCGCCCTGCAGCAGGAAGGCCTCGCCCGCCGCCACCTTGCCCAGCGCGCGCTTGAGCTTGCGCGCCTCGCCGGCGAAAACCAGCGGCGGAAAGCCCGCAAGCTCCCGCTCCACCCCGTCCAGCGCCGCGGCGTCGGAATAGGCCGGAACCTGGACGATCGGACGTTGTCTCCAGCTCTCGGGCGACCAGCGTTCGACGGCCATCGTGCGAAACTCCCAACAAGGCCGCGCGCGCGGCCGAATATGCTCGAAGGGGCGGCTTATACACGAGGCCGCCCGGCTTTGCGACCCCTGGCGACTGGCGGGGCCGCCGGCGCGACCCTATAAGGGACCGAAGAGAAACAGGGTCTTCATGTCTCCGGCCGCCTCGAAATTCCTCGACCTTGCGCGGTGGATCGCCACGTTGCTCGTGGCGCTGCACCACACGCACAACGTGTTCGTCAATCACGCGGACATCATGACCGCCCCGCATGCGTGGCCGGCCTATGTCTGGTGGTTCGTGACCGCCTTCCCGATCGGCCATGCCGGGCTGGTGATGTTCTTTGTCATTTCCGGCTTTCTGGTCGGCGGCCTTCTGGTGGAAAAGGTGCGGGCCGGCCAGCCGTTCCTGCGCTCCTATTTCATCGACCGCGCCATCCGCATCAATGTGGTGCTCTATCCCGCGCTCGTGCTCACGCTTCTGATGGATTCCATCGGCGCGCGCATCTTCCCCGGCCCGGACCTGCTCGAGATCGTGCGCCAGGGCGACGGCGCGACCGCGACCACGTTCGTCGCCAACCTTTTCAACCTCCAGGGCATCTGGTTCAGCCCGTTCGGCTCCAACGGCCCGCTGTGGTCGCTGGGCGTCGAATTCTGGTACTACATGATCGCGCCGCTGCTGCTGCTGCCGCTGTCGGCCGCCTATGCGAAGGGCTGGCGGATCGCGGCCTTCGCGCTGGGCCTGACGCTGTTCGTCGTGATGACGGCTTCGGGCTCCTATTTCCTGTTCGGTTTCTGGCTGTGGGCGCTCGGCGCGCTGGTGCGGATCGCGCCGCGCCCGGTCATGCGCTCGCGCTGGCTGGCCCTGGCCCTGTGGATCGGCGCGGTCTGCGTGCTGCGGCTGATCGTGCGCCTGCCGGCGGCCGACGCCTTTCCGCACAAATACATCGTCGACTTCATCACCTCGCTCATGTTCGCCAATCTTCTGCTGACGCTTCAGTTCGATCCCGTCGGCTTTCGGTGGGCGCGACCGGAGTTTCACAAGAAGTTCGCCGACTTCACCTATTCGATCTACGCGATGCATCTGCCGGTGGCCGTGTGGATGGCCGGGTTCGCCGCGCTCGCCTACGGCGTGGGATGGCGGCGCGAACTGGCGACCCCGCTGCATTACGCATGGACGATCGGCTCGGTCGCCGTCATGGTGCTGGCGGGCTTCCTGCTGTCGCGCGTGACCGAGCAGAAGACGGGCGCGTTGCGACAATGGGCGCGGCGCGTGCTGCCCGGCGGCGCACCCGGCAAGATGGGGGCGAAACGCATATGACCGAGATGAACGCGCCATCCCGCAACCGCCTGCGCGATGCGCTGATCGCCGCCATTGCGGTGTTCGCCGCCGGCGCCATCGGTTCGCTCGCGACCATGCCGAACATTCCCGCCTGGTATGCGGGCCTGACCAAACCCGCGTTCACGCCGCCCGACTGGGTGTTCGGCCCGGCGTGGACGACGCTCTACATTCTGATGGCGATCGCCTTCTGGCGCGTCCTGCAGGCGCCGCCCGCGCCGCTGCGCCGCGTGGCCATCGTCGTGTTCGTGGAGCAGCTCGTGCTCAACGCGCTCTGGTCGGTCGCCTTTTTCGGCTTCCGATCGCCGCTCGCGGGACTGGTGGTCATCGCGATGCTGTGGGGCTCGATCGCGCTGACGATCGCGCTGTTTTCGCGCATCGACCGCGCGGCCGCACTGTTGCTTGCGCCCTATCTCGCATGGGTGACGTTCGCCGGCGCGCTCAACGCAGGCGTCCTTGTCCTGAACTGACCGCTCAGCCGGTCGGAATCGACTGCGCCGAAACCTTCTCATGCCGCACGCTGCGCGCGCGCATGGTGACAAGCTCCTCGGCGGCCGTCGGATGCAACGCCATGGTCGCGTCGAAATCGGCCTTGGTCGCGCCCATGCGCAGCGGGATCGCCAGAAGCTGCGCCATTTCGCCGGCCTCGTGACCGAGAATGTGCACGCCCAGCACCTTGTCGGTCGCTCCGTCGACCAGGATTTTCATGAAGGTCTTTTCCACGCGGCCGGACAGCGTGGCCTTCATCGGCCGGAATGTCGTCGCGTAAACGTCGACGACGTCGAACATCGAACGCGCTTCCTCCTCCGTCAGCCCGACCGTGCCGATCTCCGGCGTGATGAAGACGGCGGTGGGAATGCGCGTGTGGTCGACATCGACGTGCCTGTCCCCGAACACGCGGTCGGCGAACGTGTGGCCCTCGCGGATCGCCACCGGCGTGAGATTGACGCGGTTGGTGACATCGCCGACGGCATAGATCGAGGGCACGTTGGTGCGGGCGTGGGAATCCACCCTGACGGCGCCGGCTGCGTCGTGCGCGACGCCGGCCGCCTCCAGCCCCAGCCCCTGCGTCGCCGGCGCGCGGCCGGTCGCGAACAGAATCTGGTCGACCTCGCGCATCGAGCCGTCCGACAGCGCGACATGCAGCGCGCCGCCGCGTTTCTCGATCGCCTTCGGCAGGACGCCGGGCATGAGCCGGACGCCCGCATGTCGCATCGCCTCGGTCGCGTGCAGGCGGATGTCGCCATCGAACCCGCGCAGGATCCGGTCCGCGCGGAAGACCTGCGTCACCTGCGCGCCGAGCCGGGCGAAGACGCTCGCGAATTCCACCGCGATATAGCCCGCGCCGACGACCATCAGCCGTCCGGGGAATTCGGGAAGGTCGAAAATCTCGTTGGAGGTGATCGCGTGCTCGACGCCCGGAATGGCGGGCTGAATCGTCGGCGCGCCGCCGGTGGCGATCAGGATCACGCGCGCCGTCGCCGTCCGGCCGTCGGACAGGCGCACCGCGTTCGCGCCGGCGAGCGTGGCGCGCGCGTTGACCATCTCCACGCCCGCCTTTTCGAGATTGGCGGCATAGATCGCCGACAGGCGCGCGATTTCCTTGTCCTTGGCGGCGACGAGTTTCCTCCAGTCGAACGCGACGGGCCCGACGGTCCAGCCGAAACCTTCCGCATCCTCGAAGTCGTCGCGGAAACGGCTGGCGTAGACGTAGAGCTTCTTCGGCACGCAGCCGCGAATGACGCATGTGCCGCCGACGCGGAACTCCTCCGCGACGGCCACGCGCGCGCCGTAGCCGGCCGCGATCCGCGCGGCGCGCACTCCGCCGGAGCCGGCGCCGATGACGAAGAGATCGTAGTCGAACGTCATCGCATCAGAACTCGCGGTCAGAGTTCGTGGCCCTTCTTCTTCATCTCCTCGCGCACGCGCGCCATCATGTCGGTGGAAAGTTTCTGCGACCACGACTGCAGCGCCACGAACAGATCGTTCAGCACCAGCGGCTGGGTGTCGACGTAACGGATGCCGGCCGGGCTCTTGAAAAAGCCCGAGATGGTCTTCAGCTCGTCTTCCGACATGCGCTGCGCGTAGAGCCTGGCGCCGCGGTCGATCATTTCGTCGGCGCGCTTGTCGAACTCGGGCTTCAACTGCTCCATCACCACGTTGAGATCGCGGATGAGGTCGGGCCGGGTCTGGGTGAGGTTGGTGCCGATCTGGTCGAGATACTGCGGAATGACCACCGCGAACGAACGCGAAATGCCGGAGCCCACGATCACCTCGCGCGCCAGCGCGACCTGCGCGGCGGTCGGCTCGCCGACGGGCGCGGCCGCCGGGGCGGGGGTCGCAGGCTTGGGCGCGGGCGTCTGGGCGAAGGCGCCGCCCGCGGCAAGGCCAAGGCAGACGCCAAGCGAAATCTGTTTCAGCACGTGTGATCTCCTGTTGTCAGCTCGCGCCGAGCGTTTCGATTTCGGTCGGCCCCGCGACGACGACGCTCGTCGCCAGACCGATGAAAAGTCCATGTTCCACCACGCCGGGGATCGCGCACAAGCGGGCGGCGAGCGCTTCCGGCCGCGGGATGGCGCCGAGCGCGCAATCGAAAATGGCATGACCGCCATCGGTGACGAAAACGTGACCATCCCTGCCCGCGCGCAGCGCAGGGGCGGCCGGCAGGCCGAGTTCGCCCAGCGCGCGCGCGATCTGGCGGCGGGTGCTTTCGAGCCCGAACCGGTCGACCTCCACCGGCAGCGGAAACCGCCCGAGCATCGCCACCTGCTTCGACCGATCGGCGATCACCACCATGCGGGCGGAGGCCGTCGCCACGATCTTCTCGCGCAGCAGCGCGCCGCCGCCGCCCTTGATCAGCCGCAGCGCGGAATCGAATTCATCCGCCCCGTCGATGGTCAGGTCGAGTTCGGGCGTCTCGTCGAGCGTGGAGAGGGGAATGTTCAGGCGCGCGGCCTGGGCGCGGGTCGCCTCCGACGTCGGCACGCCGACCATCTTCAGCCCCTCGCGCACGCGCGCGCCGAGAATCTCCACCAGAAACGCCGCCGTCGAGCCTGTGCCGAGGCCGACCCGCATGCCGTCGACGACGTATTCGGCGGCGCGGGCGGCCGCGCGGCGCTTGGCTTCGTCTTGTGGGGACAGCGACATCCGGTCTCCCGCGCGGGTTCCGGCGCGGGATTAAAGACTCGGACGAAAAAAGGCAAACCTTCCGATATCAGCGCGCCGGCGGGGTGCAGACGACCGAATCGTTGAGCACGTAGCAGATCGACATCTGGCCGGTGCGCAGATCCAGCCGGAACACGCCGCCCTCGCGTTCGTGGCGCGAGGCCAGAAGCGCGTATTCGCTGGGGGCGCCGGCCCGCGCGCCTTCGCCCGGCGGGTAGCAGATGGTGACGCCGACCGTCCCCTCCTTCAGCCCGTACTGGCAGGCGCCCATTTCGCCCGTCGCCCGGTCCACGCGGTAGACGCGGTTGAGGTCGATCTCGGGCGCGGCGAGGAAATCGTAGGTGGCGGCGGCCGCAAGCGCCGCGCCCGCGCCGCAGGCGAGCGCGAGAGCGGCCGCCGTGAATGCGAAGGCCTTCCGGATTGTCG
Organism: uncultured Methylocystaceae bacterium; assembly: GCA_937870755.1. Lineage (GTDB taxonomy): Bacteria > Pseudomonadota > Alphaproteobacteria > Rhizobiales > Beijerinckiaceae > JAJXWB01. The sequence goes on along the minus strand of CALMZV010000073.1, from coordinate 20,988 downwards.
AAATATGGCGGTGTTGCATGGCGCGCCCGATGGTTTTGCCCCGCCCGATCGAGCACGAACATGGTTAATGTTTTGTTGACGGACGGGGGTCGGCCGCGCCAAACGGGGGCGATGAACCGCCCGCCCCTCCTCGTTTTCGATCTCGACGGCACGCTGGCCGAAACCGCCGGCGACCTGATCGGCACGCTCAACCTCATTCTGGCGCGCGAGGGCGTGGCGCCGCTGCCGCTGTCGGAGGCCCGGTTCATGCTGGGCGCGGGCGCGCGGGCGCTGATCCAGCGCGGGTTCGCCGCGCACGACGCGCCGCTCGAAGCGGACCGGCTGCAACGCCTGTTCGAGGATTTTCTCGCCCATTACGAAGCCCATATCGCCGACGAGAGCTTTCTGTTTCCGGGCGTGGCGGCCGCGCTCGACCGGTTCGAGACCGCCGGCTGGGCCTTCGCCGTCTGCACCAACAAGATCGAGCGACCGGCGCGCAAACTCCTGTCCGCGCTCGGCGTGGCGGACCGGTTTCGCGCCATCGTCGGGCAGGACACGTTCGGCGCGCCCAAACCCGATCCGCGCGTGCTGGCGCAGACCGTCGCGCTTGCCGGCGGCGATCCGGCGCGCACGATCATGGTGGGGGATTCGCGCACCGACATCGACACCGCGCGCGCGTTCGGCGCGCCGGTGGTGGCGGTGGATTTCGGCTATACCGACACGCCGGTCGGCGAACTCGGTCCCGACCGGGTGATTTCGCATTTCGACGCGTTATGGGACGCGGTCGCCGCGATCGAAGCGTCGCAGGGCGCCTTAACGGGTCGCAGGGCGCCTTGACGGGCGGCGGCGCAAGCGCCTAAACGGTGGCGATCGCGCGCCGGCAAGGCGCTGCGGGCGCGTAGCTCAGCGGGAGAGCACTCCCTTCACACGGGAGGGGTCACAGGTTCAATCCCTGTCGCGCCCACCATCGTCCTTCCTTCGTCCCGCAGCCAGAACCGGCGACCGCGCCCGCGCACATCGACGCCGCGAATCGATCGGCGCGAACGGGCCGGAGACCGAGATCAGAACATGCGCCCGCCCGCCGGCACCGCGCGGTCCGGCGCCAGCAACGCCACCTCGCCGTCCGCATCGGGCACGCCGAGCGTCAGCACTTCCGACATGAAGGGGCCGATCTGGCGTCGCGGAAAATTGACGACCGCCATGACCTGCCGGCCGACGAGATCTTCCGGCGCGTAATGTCTGGCGATCTGCGCGGCCGACTTCCTGCGACCGAGCCTGCCGCCGAAATCGATGACAAGCTTGAGCGAGGGCTTGCGCGCCTCGCGGAACGGTTCGGCCTCCACGACGACGCCGACGCGAATGTCGACCTTCAGAAAATCGTCGTAGGTCGCCGGCGGCGCGAAGTCTTCGGTCGAATCCCTGTGCATGGGCCTATCCCCTCTTCGGACGCCAGACGGGCTGGCCGGTCCATGCGGTCAGCCCGCCGTCGACCGCGAGCGCGACGCCGTTGACGTAGGATGCGTCCGGCGAGGCCAGAAATGCTATGGCAGCGGCGATCTCGTCGGCGCCGCCCGGGCGGGCGAGCGGAATGCGGTCGAGATAGGTTCCCAGCACCGTCTCGTTGTCGCGCATCCGCTGCGTCATCGGCGTGATCGTCAGGCCGGGGCACACGGCGTTCACGCGCACGCCGTCGGGCCCCGCGTCGATCGCCATGCCACGCGTCATGTTCACGATGGCGCCCTTGGCGGCGTTGTAGGCGATCGTGCCGCCGTCGCCGCGAAGACCGGAGATGGAGGCGACATTGACGATGGCGCCGCGCGTGGCGACCAGATGCGGCATGGCCGCCCGGCTGGCGTAGAAGACCGAATCGAGGCTGGTCTCCATCACCAGCCGCCAGTCCTCGTCCGTCATGTCCTGCACGCGGCCGCGCCGGCCCAGGCCCGCATTGTTGACCAGCACGTCGATGCGGCCGAATTTCGCGACCGCCTGCGCCACGAATGCGTCCACCTCTTCGCGCACGCGCATGTCGACCGCGACCGCCAGAAGGCCCGGACCTTCGATCTCGCCCGCACGCGCCTGCAATTCGTCGTGACGAATGTCGCAGAGGGCGATGCGCGCGCCCTCGCGCGCAAGGCGCCGCGCCGTCGCAAGGCCGATGCCCGACGCCGCCGCCGTCACGAGCGCCACGCGCCCCTGAAACCGCCCCATGTCTCCTCCCGCTGCTTGTCGCGCCGGCCACGCCGCCGCTTTGGGCGCGCATGTTAGGGGCGCCCGCGCGCCCGGTCGAGGCGGCTCGCGCCATTTGACGCGCCGACGCGGCGAACCCTATCGTCTCGAAAAACAGGCCGAGGGCCGACGGAGGAAACGATGAAGGGTCTGATGATGGATGCGCCGCTGCTGATCAGCGGCCTGTTGCAATTCGCGGCCGACTATCACGGCGACACGGAAGTGGTCGCGCGCGAAATCGAAGGCGACATCCACCGCTACACCTATCGCGACGCCAACGCGCGCGCCAAGCGCATGGCGCAGGCGCTGCGCAAGCTAGGCATGAAGGAAGGCGACCGCATCGGCACGCTGGCCTGGAACACGTTCCGGCATTTCGAAATGTTCTATGCCGCGCCCGGCGCGGGCATGGTGCTGCACACGGTCAATCCGCGCCTGTTTCCCGACCAGCTCGTCTACATCATCAACCACGCCGAGGACCGGCTGCTGTTCATCGACGCGCTGACCGCGCCGATCGTGGAGGCGATCGCGCCGCGGCTGACGACGGTCGAAGGCTATGTGATGCTCTGCGCGCGCGACCGGATGCCGGCGACCAAACTCGCCAACGTGCGCTGCTACGAAGACCTGATCGCGCCGGAGACGGACGCGGGCTTCGCGTGGCCGTCGTTCGACGAACGCTCGGCCTCCACCATCTGCTACACGTCGGGCACGACGGGCGACCCGAAGGGCGTCGTCTACACCCATCGCGCGGCCGTGCTGCAGACGATGGTCGCCTCCAGTTTCGATTTCCTGCCCGGCCATATGGAAGGCGTGCGCGAGGTGATGCTGCCGATGGCGCCGATGTTCCACGGCAACGCCTGGAACATGCCGTTCTCGGGCCCCTACACCGGCTCCAAGCTGGTGTTTCCGGGCCGCAACTACGAGCCCGACAAGCTCTACGAACTGTTCGAGAGCGAGAAGGTGACGATCACCGCCGGCGTGCCGAGCTTTTGGCTGATCCTGCTCGACTGGCTCGGCCGCGAGGGCAAGAAATTCTCCACGCTGCGCACGTCGCTGTCGTCCGGCTCAGCGCCGCCGCGCGCGATGGTGGAGAAGCTCAAGCACGAATACGGCGTCGACTATGTGCAGGCCTGGGGCATGACCGAGGCGCTCGCCTGCTCGATGCCCTCGCTGCGGCCGGGCTCGACCGAACTTTCGGAAAAGGAGAAATTCGACCGCCGCATGGTGTCGGGCCGCGCCTGTTTCGGCACGGCGCTGCGCATCGTCGACGACGAGGAGAAGGAGCTGCCGCACGACGGCAGGACGGCCGGACATCTGCGCGTGAAAGGTCCGTGGGTGGCGGCCGGATATTTCAAGCGCGACGACGGGCTCGACGCGCAGGGCTGGCTCATCACGGGCGACATGGCGACCATCGATCCGATGGGCCATATTTCGCTGACCGACCGCTCCAAGGACGTGATCAAATCCGGCGGCGAGTGGATTTCCTCGATCCAGCTCGAAGACGCAGCCCTCGCCCATCCGGACGTGTTGCAGGCCGCCGTCGTGGCCATTCCGCACGAGAAATGGCAGGAGCGCCCGCTGCTGCTGATCGTGCGCAAAAAGGGCGCGAGCGTGGACGCCAAGACGCTGCTCGATTTCATGCGGCCGAAGATCGCAAGCTGGTGGATGCCGGACGCCGTCGAGTTTCTCGACGAGTTTCCGATGACCGGCACGGGCAAGGTGCAGAAGAACGCGCTGCGCGCGCGCTACAAGGACTTCAAGGTCGAATCGTAAGGAGGCGCGCCATGTTTCGGGACGGCGTTCTCAGCGGCAAGAAAATACTGGTCACCGGCGGCGGCACGGGTCTGGGCCGCGCGATGACCGAGCGGTTCATGCAGCTTGGCGCCGAGGCCGTCATCTGCGGGCGGCGCAAGGCGCTGCTCGACGAGACGGCCGAGGAATTGCGCCGGGCGACGGGCGGCGCAATCTCGACCTACGCCGTCGACATCCGCGATTCCGCGGCGGTGGACCATATGGTGGAGGAGATTTTCGCCAGCGGCCCGCTGACCGGTCTCGTCAACAACGCGGCCGGCAATTTCATCTCGCGCACGCAGGATCTGTCGCCGCGCGGGTTCGACGCCATCGCCAACATCGTCATGCACGGCACGTTCTACGTGACGCATGCCGTCGGCCGCCGCTGGATCGCCGCCGGACTGCCCGGCAGCGTCGTCTCGATCACCGTGACATGGGTGCGCAACGGTTCGCCGTTCGTCGTCCCCTCGGCCATGAGCAAGTCGGCGATCAACGCCATGACGATGTCGCTGGCGGCCGAATGGGGCCGCTACGGCATCCGTCTCAACAGCATCGCGCCGGGCGTCATCCCGACCGAAGGCGCCTCCAAACGGCTCGCGCCCGGCCAGGAGCCGGGCGAGCGCACGCTCAAGGACAACCCGCAGGGCCGCGTGGGGCGGATGCACGAATTGCAGAACCTCGCCACGTTCCTCATGGCCGACGGCTGCGAGTGGCTGTCGGGCGAGACGATTGCGCTCGACGGCGCGCAGGCGCTGGCGATGGGCGGCAATTTCTACGAGCTGCGCGCCTGGGGCGACGCGGAATGGGAGCGGGCGCGCGCCTCGATCCAGAGCCAGAACGCCAGGGACCGGGCGCAGCGCGCCTGAGGCGCACGGGTGTGGCGCGCGCGCCACGTCCGGCGACGGAAACGCCCGCGCGCGGGGGCGCCGTCTTGCGCGCGGTCAAGCGCTTGGCCAGTATGCCGGCGAAGCGCGCGATTCATTTCGGGCGCGGATTTGTATCGCCCTTCAGTCTTTTTTTGAGGAATCCGAATGCGCCGACAGATTTTCGCGGCCGCCTGCGCGCTCGCAGCCATGGCGGCCGGCTCCGCGCTCGCGGCGCCGGGAGTCGAGGTCGACCCGCTGACCCGCCAGCCGCTGGTGCAGCGCCCCGGCGCCGTGGGCGCGGACGGACGGCCGCTCGCCACCGCCATCCCGCGCGAGGTCGTCTATTTCAGCGGCAAATACGCGCCGGGCACCATCGTCATCTCCACCGCCGAACGGCGCCTCTACTATGTGCTGCCCGACGGGCAGGCGATCAAATACGGCGTCGGCGTCGGCCGCCCGGGTTTCGAATGGGGCGGCGTGAAACACATTTCGCAGAAGCGCGAGTGGCCGGACTGGACTCCGCCGGCGCAGATGCTCAAGCGTCGCCCGGACCTGCCGCGCCACATGAAGGGCGGCGAAAACAACCCGCTCGGCGCGCGCGCGATGTATCTCGGGACGTCGCTCTATCGCATCCATGGCTCCAACGAGCCGGAGACGATCGGCCAGGCCGTCTCCTCCGGCTGCATCCGCATGACCAACGAGGACGTGATCGACCTCTACAGCCGCGTGCGCGTGGGGACCAAGGTCGTCGTGATGCGCTGAGCGCCGACGCCTAACAGATGCGAAAGGCCGGGGCGACCCGGCCTTTTCTTTTGCGCGCGCGTCTTTTTTGCGCGCGCGTCCCGTTCACGCGCTGCGGGGAAGCGCCGGGTCGGCGCGGCCGCCGGCGAAGCGCACCAGCGCATCGATCCGGCTTTGCATCGAGGGGTGGGTTGCGAGCCATTCGTCGCGGCGTGGCTGCGCCGGGTTCTCGATGAAGAAACCCGCCATGCGCGAGGGCATGGCCGGCATTTTCGCGGCGCCCTCGATCTTGCGCAGCGCGGAGATGAGCGCGTCCGGATTCTTCGTCAGTTCGACCGCGCCGGCGTCGGCCAGATATTCGCGCGAGCGCGACAGGGCCAGCCGCGCCAGCGTCGACAGGCCCCACGACAGCGCGATGATGGCGAGCGCGAGGATCACCACGATCACGACGCCGCCGCCCTTCGATTTCGAGGACGAGCGGCGCGGCCCGCGGCCCATCGGAAAATCCCAGTTGCGAAACGTGAGGTCCGCGACGAACGAAAACAGGCCGGCGAAAATCACCGCGATCACCATCGTCTGCACGTCGCGGTTGCGGATGTGGGTCAGTTCGTGCGCGAGCACGGCTTCGATTTCTTCCGGGGCCAGCGTGTCTATCAGCCCGCGCGTGAGGCCGATGGAGGCGTCGTCGACGCTCAGGCCCGAGGCGAACGCGTTGAGCGCGGGATCCTCGATGATGGTCAGGCGCGGCGTGGGCAGGCCGCGCGAGATGCACAGGTTCTCCAGAATGCGATGCACATCGGGCGCGGCCGCGCGCGTGAGTTCGCGCGCGCCGGTCGCCGCCGCGATCATCTGTCGATGGCCAAACAGGGCGATCACGAACCAGACGGCGGCGACGCCAAGGCCGATCGGGGCGGCATGACGCATGTCGGCGGCCGCGCGCGCGACAATGGCGGTCGCCGTTCCGCCACGCCCCCAGGCCTCGAACAACAGCGCGAATGCGAAGCTCAACGCCTGCAGCAGAACGACGAAACTCGCCAGCAGCAGCGCCGAGACCAGACGATTGCGCTGGATGTGGCTGTAAAGGCCGTAGGCGCGAAACATGGCGCGCGTCAGAATTTCACGGCCGGCGGCTCCAGCGCGCGCGTGCGCTCTTCGGCGCCCAGATCGAAGAATTCCTGCGGGCCGAAGCCGAGCGAGGCGGCGAACAGCGCGGCCGGGAAACTCTCGCGCGCGGAATTGTATTCGGCCGCCGCATTGTTGAAGAAGCGGCGCGCGGCCGCGATCTTGTCTTCCAGCCCACCGAGTTCGTTCTGCAATTGCAGGAAGTTCTGGTTGGCTTTCAGATCGGGATAGGCCTCCGCCAGCGCGACGAGGCGGCCGAGCGCGCCGGTGAGCGCGCCTTCGGCGGCCGATTTGTCGGCCAAGCCCTGCGCGGATTGCGCGCGGTTGCGCGCCTCGATCACCGCGTCGAGCGTCGCGCGCTCGTGGCCGGCGTAGCCCTTCACCGTTTCGATGAGATTGGGCACGAGATCGCGCCGCTGTTTCAGCTGCACATCGATGTCGGCGAAGGCCTGACGCGTGCGCTGGCGCAGCGCGACCAGCGAATTGTAGACGAATACGGCGGTCGCGGCCGCCGCCACGAGCAGTCCGAGAAGAATCCAGCCCATGCCCACCCCCTTGAAGCCCAGGCGGGACTATAGACTGAAAATGCCGGATTGCGGCGCCTTCGGGCGCGCGCCAGGCTTCAATGGCAGCCGCAGCCCCCGCCGCCGCAGCCATGGTCGGCGGTCGCCAGCGCCTCGCCCGCCCGTTCGCGCGTGAGGCCCTTTGCGGCAAGCTCCTCGAGATAGGCGGCCCATTTCGCATCCCGGTCGCGGCCGAGTTCGGCGAGGTAGTCCCAGGTGTAGATGCCGGTCTGGTGGCCATCGTCGAACGCAAGCTTCACCGCGTAGTTGCCGACCGCCTGCGCGGCGACGATCGCCACCTCGCGCTTGCCGCCGACGGTGCGTCGCTCGGCCGGGCTGTGGCCCTGCACTTCCGCGCTCGGGCTCATCACCCGCAGCATTTCGGCCGACAGTTCGTAGGAGGTCCCGTCGTCGAACGCGATAGCCAGATCGCGGCCCGCGTTCTTCACCCGCAATTCGGTCGGCCAGACATCCGCCATCACATGGCTCCCTGCCGCGGCCCGTGGCCGCAAGTTTCGATCACGATCTTATAATCGCCCGGGAAGGCGATTATAAGTAGCCAATGACCTCGCACGCGCCCGTCCCCCCTGCCCCGCTGGTCGACCCGTTCGGCCGGTCCGTGACCTACTTGCGCGTGTCCGTGACCGACCGTTGCGATTTCCGCTGCGTGTATTGCATGGCCGAGGACATGACGTTCCTGCCGCGCCGCGATCTGCTGTCTCTGGAGGAACTGGACCGGCTGTGCTCGGCGTTCGTGGACCGGGGCGCGCGCAAGCTGCGGCTGACCGGCGGCGAGCCGCTGGTGCGGCGCGACATCATGAAACTGTTCCGCTCGCTGTCGCGCCATCTGGCCAGCGGCGCGCTGAAGGAGCTGACGCTCACCACGAACGGCTCGCAGCTTGCGCGCCACGCGGCCGAACTGGCGGATTGCGGGGTGAAGCGCGTCAACGTCTCGCTCGACACGCTCGACGCCGACAGGTTCCGCGCGCTCACCCGGCGCGGCGACCTGCGACAGGTGCTCGACGGCGTCGCCGCCGCGCAGCAGGCAGGCCTGGCGGTCAAGCTGAACGCAGTCGCGCTGAAAGGCGTGAACGAAGACGAAGTGTTCTCGCTGACCGAGTTCGCGCACGGCCAGGGGATGGATCTGACGTTCATCGAGGTGATGCCGCTCGGCGAGATCGACGGGCAGCGGCTCGACCAGTACTGGCCGCTCTCGCAGGTGCGCGCGCGGCTCGCCGAACGGCTGACGCTGGAGCCGATCGACTATACGACCGGCGGTCCGGCCCGCTACGTGCGCGTGAAGGAGACCGGCGGGCGCATCGGCTTCATCACGCCGCTCACGCACAATTTCTGCGAAAGCTGCAACCGCGTGCGCGTGACCTGCACGGGCGTGCTCTACATGTGCCTCGGCCAGGAGGACGCCGCCGACCTGCGCGCGCCGCTGCGCGCTTCGCCGACCGACGAATTGCTGCACCGCGCCATCGGCGAGGCGATCGCGCGCAAGCCGAGGGGCCACGATTTCGTCATCGACCGCGAAACCCGCGCGCCCGCGGTCGGTCGGCACATGTCGACAACCGGCGGCTGACGCCCTTCCCTTCCACAAGTCCGCTGGCGACCCGCATTGGGCGATGCTATGCACGGGGGGTGCGACGAACGGCCGCCCGACAGAACGGCCGAATCGCTTTCCAGGGAATGGCGATCGGCCCATGCGGTTTCTTCTCGGTCTCTCCCGGCGCATCGACGCGGCCGACGCCATGCTGGGGCGCGCGCTCGGCTGGCTCATTCTCGTCGCGGTCGTCGTGTCGTCGGTCAACGCCGTCGTCCGTTATGCGTTCAACGCCAGTTCGAACGCCTGGCTCGAAACGCAGTGGTATCTGTTCGGCGCGGTGTTCCTGCTCGGCGCCGGCTACACGCTGCTGCAGAACGAACACATCAAGATCGACATCGTGAACGCGCGATTGCCCAAACGCGCGCGCGACTGGATCGAACTCATCGGCCACTTGTTCTTCCTCGCGCCGTTCTGCCTGGTGCTGATTTACGGCGGGACCAGCTTCTTCTGGCAGTCGTTCGTCTCGAAGGAATATTCGTCGAGCGCCGGCGGACTCATTCTGTGGCCGGCCAAACTGCTCGTTCCGCTCGGCTTCGCCATCCTGCTCGTGCAGGCGATGTCCGAGATCATCAAACGCATCGCCATCATGCGCGGCGCGATCGAAGAGCCGCACGCCCAGGGCGGCGGCCACGGCATCATCGAATAGGGCGCCCCCCATGGCTCACTTCATCGCCCAGAACATGGCGCCGATCATGTTCGCCTCGCTGGTGATCGTGCTGCTGCTCGGCTATCCGGTCGCCTTCTCGCTGGCCGCCGTCGGCCTGTTCTTCTTCTTCGTCGGCGTGGAGCTCGCGCCGCTGTCGGGCGGGTCCATCAGCCTCGACTGGGCGCTGCTCGGCGCAATGCCCGAACGCATTTTCGGCGTGATGAGCAACGACACGCTCCTGGCCATTCCATTCTTCACGTTCATGGGGCTGATCCTCGAACGCTCCGGCATGGCCGAAGATCTGCTGGACACGATCGGCCAATTGTTCGGCCCGGTGCGCGGCGGGCTGGCCTATGCCGTGATCTTCGTCGGCGCGCTGCTGGCCGCCACGACCGGCGTGGTCGCGGCGTCGGTGATTTCGATGGGGCTGATCTCGCTGCCGATCATGCTGCGCTACGGCTACGATCGGCGGTTGGCCTCCGGCGTCATCGCGGCGTCCGGCACGCTCGCGCAGATCATTCCGCCCTCGCTGGTGCTGATCGTGATGGCCGACCAGCTCGGCCGTTCGGTGGGCGACATGTACAAGGGCGCGCTGATCCCCGGCCTGGTGCTGTCGGCGCTCTATGCCGGCTACGTCTTCCTCGTGACGATGGCCAGGCCCGACAGCGCGCCCGCGCTGCCGAAGGAGGCGCGCACGCTCGGCGGCGGCATCTGGTCGCTGATCGCCGTTCTCGCCGCCGCGATCGGCGTGTTCTATGCGTTCAATCTCTGGCTGAAAGGACGCCATCCCGGCATGCCGGCCGACAATGCGGCGATCTGGTCGGCGTCCGTCGCCATCCTGTTCGCTTACGGCCTGGCGCTCATCAACGACAAGCTGAAACTCGGACTGCTGTCGCGGCTCGCCTCGCAGGTCGTCATCGTGCTGGTGCCGCCGCTGGCGCTGATCTTCCTCGTGCTCGGCACGATCTTCGTCGGCATCGCCACGCCAACCGAAGGCGGCGGGATGGGCGCGATGGGCGCGCTGTTGCTGGCGCTCGCCAAGGGGCGCCTGTCGCTCGACCTGTTGAAACAGGCGATGGACAAGACCGCGAAACTCTCGTCGTTCGTCGTGTTCATCCTGCTCGGCGCGCGCGTGTTCTCGCTCACCTTCTATGGCGTGAACGGCCATGTGTGGGTGGAGCATCTCCTCACCTCGCTGCCGGGCGGGGCGATCGGCTTCCTCATCTTCGTCAACGTGTTCGTCTTCGTCCTCGCCTTCTTCCTGGACTTTTTCGAACTCGCCTTCATCGTCGTGCCGCTGCTCGGCCCGGTCGCCGAAAAACTCGGCATCGATCTCATCTGGTTCGGCGTGATGCTGGGCGTGAACATGCAGACCAGCTTCATGCATCCGCCGTTCGGCTTCGCGCTGTTCTTCCTGCGGTCCGTCGCGCCCAATTCGAAATATGTCGACCGTCTCACCGGCAAGACGATGGAGCCGGTGACGACGGGCCAGATTTACATGGGCGCCATTCCGTTCGTGGTGTTGCAGGTCATCATGATCGGGCTGGTGATCGCCTTCCCGTCCATGGTGATGCACTACAAGGCGGGCGCCGTGAAACTGGACGAGAAACAGATCGAGCGGCAGTTCGAGCAGATCGCGCCGCCGTCGTCCTCCACGTCGGACGAGCCGCCGCAATTGAAGTTCGACTAGCGCGTTTGCGATTTTCGAAGCTGCAACGAAAAAGGCCCGGATCGCTCCGGGCCTTTCTTTCGTCGCCGCTCAGAGTTTGGAGCGGTTGCGCACCATGAAATTGTCGAAGCCGAACTCGGCGACCTGCCACCACAGATATTCGTCGTTGCGGAACGACATCATCGAATCGTGGATCTTCTTGAAGTTGGCGTTCTTGGCGGACAGGTCCGCGTAGATCTCGTTCGAGGCCTTCAGCGCCGCTTCGAGAATCTCATTCGAATAGGGCCGCAGCTTCGTGCCGGCCTGAACGAGGCGCTTGATCGCCTGCGGGTTCTGCACGTCGTAGCGCGCCTGCGTATGGGTGTAGGCCATGACGGAGGCGTTGCGCAGCACGGCCTGATAGGTCTTGGGCAGTTCGTTCAGCTTGTTGAGGTTGAACACGTAGTTCAACACCGTGCCGCCTTCCCAGAAGCCGGGATAGTAGTAGAACGGCGCGACCTTGTTGAAGCCGAGCTTCTCGTCGTCGTAGGGGCCGACCCATTCGGCGGCGTCGATCGTGCCCTTTTCGAGCGCGGGATAGATATCGCCGCCGGGAATCTGCTGCGGCACGACGCCAAGTTTCTGCATGACCGCGCCGGCGATGCCGGCGATGCGGAACTTGAGGCCCTTCAGATCGTCGACGGTCTTGATCTCCTTGCGGAACCAGCCGCCCATCTGGCAACCGGTGTTGCCGGCCGGCAGTGTGGAGACGTTGTAGCTCTTGAGGAACTCGTCGAAGAGTTTGGTGCCCTCGCCTTCATAGAACCATGCCGACTGCTGGCGCGAGTTGAGACCGAAGGGAACGGCCGAGCCGAACGCGAATGTCGGATCCTTGCCCCAGAAATAATAGAGCGCCGTGTGGCCGATCTCGACCGTGCCGTTCTGGGCGGCGTCGAGCGCGCCGGGGCCGGGCACGATTTCGCCGGCGGCGAAACATTGAATCTGGAACTTGCCGTCCGTCATGTCCGACACGGCTTTGGCGAAAAGTTCCGCGCCGCCGAACAACGTGTCGAGCGATTTCGGGAAGCTCGACGTCAGGCGCCATTTCACTTCGGGCGCGGATTGGGCGATGGCGGGCGAAGCAATGCCCGCGCCGGCGCCGGCGAGCGCCGCGCCCTTCAGAAACTTGCGTCTTTCAACAGTCATTCATTCATCTCCCTGAACCGCGCGCGGGCAGCCCATGGCCGCCCTGCAAGCCGGGAGATAAGCATAAAACATTGAAAGCGCGAAGTGTGCAGCGCGGCAAGAACCATGCGCGGCCGCGCGCTCTGCCCGGTTGCGCGCGCGTCAGGCCGCGCGCTCTGCCCGGTTGCGCGCGCGCGTCAGGCCGCGCGCTCTGCCTGGTTGCGCGCGCGTCAGGCCGCGCGCTCTGCCCGGTTGCGCGCGCGTCAGGCCGCGCGCGGGGGACTCCCCTGGCGCCGGCCGAAGCTCGGCGGCGCGCCTTGCTGCGAATCGATCAGCTTTCGCAGCTCCGGCGACAGTTCGCGCGCCTCGCGCGCGACGAAGGCGAGCAAGGCGGCCTCCGGCCCCGTCACGAGCCCGTTGCGGCGGACGCGATCGACGAGCCAATCGGCTTTCTCGCCCACGAAACGCTCGGCTTCGGCGCGGGCCTTCGCGCGGGCCGCCTCGTCGGCCGCGATCGCCTTCTCCACTTCATCGCCGAGCGCGCCCTCGCGCAGCACGGACGAGGCCCAGCCGGACTGGAACAGTTTCGCCGCGCCGTTGAGGAAGCGCGTCAGGGTCTCCACCACGTCCGCCTCGTAGTCCTGGTTCCAGGCCTGCAGGGCGGCCTCGCGCGAGATGGCCGGACGGGCGGTGGCGCCGATGAGATAATTGCCGACGGCGCGCGCGAACATGTCGTTCCATGCGGCGTCGTTTGTCGCGCCGGCGGTGGCGTCGGCGATGTCGAACAGCGCCTCGGCCTCCTCGCGGCTGATGGCGAGATGGCCGCCGGCTTCCGCGCCCCACAGCACGCGCTGCATGAGCCTGAGTTCGGGGGCCCGCACGGCGCCGGGCGTCAAAGGGCGCCCAAGCGCGTCGAGGCCGTCGGCGTGGACGACCGCGCTCTTGATCTGACGCAGCACATAGGCGGAGAACGACCGCGGAACCTCACGCGCCTTCTCCACGATGGAGGCGAGCGCCTCCAGTTCGGTGTCGGTGCGCGCATCCTTGCGCTCGCCGATCTGGGCGATGAGCCAGACGGCGTTTTCCTCGCTCAGATAGCCCGAGGGCGGCGTGCGGTAGATCGCCAGATCCGTCACCGCTTCGCAAAACAGCTCCGACCACGCGGCATTGTGCGCCGTGCGCACGCGCTCGATGTCGAACAGACGGCGGACCGCATCGGGATCCACCGGGCCGCTGTCGAACACGAACCGGCGCATGGCCATGACGTCGACGTCCTCGATACGACCGCTCGCCTGAACGCGCTCGAAGACCTTCCCGGCGATTTCGTCCGCCATGCGTCGCTCCTTTACGTAGGGTCATCGATCAGTTGACGCCAATTCATAAGAAATCATTAGACACGACCAATTCTTGCTTCGATCGTGCAAATAATTCGCCAAGACGGCCGTTCATATTTAAGGAATCCTTTCCGCGGCCGGCCCGTAGCTGGCGGGCGGTCGAACTGGTACAAGGCCCGCCATGGTTGGCGCGCGCGCGGTTCTTGTTTCGGCTTCTCTGGGATTGCTGCTTGCGGGCTGCGGCGGCCGGCCGACCGGCGTTCTCGTGCCGCAGCCGACGGTCGAGGGCGCCCATACGGTGGAGATGCTGGTCGCCACCACCCGCGCGCCGGAGCCGAGCGCGCCGGGCGTGCTGTTTTCGGGCGAGCGCGGCCGCGGCATGCGCTTCGCCGACATCGCCGTCTCCATTCCGCCGGACGGGGCGCGGCGGATCGGCGAGGTGCAATGGCCGCAACGCACGCCGGCCGATCCGGCTCGCGAATTCGCCACCGTGCGCGCCGACGTTCTGGAGCCGAGGGTCACGATGGCGCGGTTCGACGCGCGCATCAGGCGCACGACCGACCGGCGCGTTCTGGTGTTCGTGCACGGGTACAACACGCGGTTCGAGGAGGCCGTCTACCGGTTCGCGCAGATCATCCACGATTCGCGGGCGCCCGCGCTTCCCGTGCTGTTCACCTGGCCGTCGCGCGGACGGCTCATCGCCTACGGCTACGACCGCGAAAGCGCGGGCTATTCGCGCGATGCGCTCGAGAGCGTGCTGCAAACGCTCGTGGACGACAGGGATGTGCGCGAAATCGCGGTGCTGGCGCATTCCATGGGCAACTGGACGGCGCTGGAGGCGCTGCGCCAGATGGCGATCCGCAAGGGGAAGCTGTCGCCGAAGATCAAGGATGTGATGCTGGCGGCGCCCGATGTGGACGTGGACGTGTTCCGCCGGCAGATCGCGGAAATCGGCGACAGTCGCCCGCCGTTCACGCTGTTCGTTTCGCGCGACGACGAGGCGCTCGCGGTCTCGCGCCGGGTGTGGGGCGACCGCACGCGGCTCGGCGCCATCGACCCCGATGTCGAGCCGCATCGCACCGAACTGGAACGCGAGAAGATCATCGCCGTGGACCTCACCGACCAGCGCTCGAGCGACACGCTCAATCATTCGAAATTCGCCGCCTCGCCCGCCGTCGTGCAAGCGATCGGCCGGCGCCTCGCCTCCGGCCAGACGCTGACGGACGGCCGGGCCAGTCTTGGCGAAAAGGTGGGACAGGTGGCGGTCGGCGCAGCCTCCACCGTCGGGTCGGCGGCGGGGCTCGCGGTATCGGCGCCGTTCGCGGTCATCGACGGACGCACGCGCGAGAGCCTCGCCGACCAGTTCGACGCCGTAGGCGACAATCTGGGCGCGACGATGCGGTCGGCCGGCGACGTGGCGCGGTAGCCTTTCGCCGTCCGCGCCGTCGCCCGATCATTCGATGACGATGTTCGGCGCCGCGCGCTGGCTGGCGCCTTCGAGCGCGGCTTTCACCGCGCGGGCGACGGCCCGGTAGGTTTGCGCGTGCTCGGAGTCCGGCGCCGTGGCGACGATCGGCCGGCCCGCATCCGAGGTCTCGCGCAGCGCGAGCGCCAGCGGCACTTCGCCCAGGAAGGGCACGCCGAGCGTGCGCGCTTCCTCGCGCGCGCCGCCGTGGCCGAAAATGTCCGACCGGCCGCCGCAATGCGGGCACAGGAAGTAGCTCATGTTCTCGATGATTCCGAGAATGGGCACGGCCACCTGTTCGAACATCGAAATGCCGCGGCGCGCGTCGATCAGCGCGAGATCCTGCGGCGTGGACACGATGATGGCGCCCGACAGCGGGACCGATTGCGCCATGGTCAGTTGCGCATCGCCGGTGCCGGGCGGCATGTCGACCACCAGGCAATCGAGATCGCCCCACGCGACCTCGCGCAGCATCTTGTTGAGCGCCGACACCACCATCGGCCCGCGCCAGATCATGGCCGTGCGCTCCTCGACGAGGAACCCCATCGACATGACCTTCACGCCGTAGCCGTCGAGCGGCACAAGTTTCTCGCCGATCGCCATCGGACGGTCCGTCACGCCGAACAGGCGCGGCGCGGAGGGCCCGAAAATATCGGCGTCGAGCAGGCCGACCTTCCAGCCTTCCGCCTGCAACGCCAGCGCCAGATTGACCGAGGTGGTGGACTTGCCGACGCCGCCCTTGCCGGAGGCGACCGCGACGATGCGTTTGACGCCGGGAATTTCGAGCTGCGGGCGCGGACGCTGGGCGGCGGGCGCGGGCTGGCCCGGCGCGCGTTCGGAGGTGAGCGTGACCACCGCGCCCTCGATGCCCGGCATCGCCAGCACGGCATTTTCGGCGGCCGCGCGCATCGGCTCCAGCACACGCGCGCGGGACGCCTCGACATTGATCGCGACATAGACCTTGCCGTTGCGCAGGCTCACGCCCGCCAGCGCGCCCGAATCCGGCAAGGGCGTCCGCCCGTCCGGCCCCGGCACGGCGCGCAGGGCCGCGATCACGTCTTTTTCGCTCGGCACTTTTCGTCTCCAGAATCTCATGGCGACCGACCTAGCCCCGTCGCACGCCAAAGGCAATGTGACCGGCCGCCACAGCGTAGCCCGGCGGCCGCTCTTGCGCTGGCGGCGGCCAACGTGCAGCTTCCGGCCGGCTTGACCTCGAAAGCGCGCGCCGCGCGATCCGGGCCGAACGGGAGCGACCTTGAACACGGGCTTTTTTCCACGTCTGGCGGCGGCGCTGGCGGATCTGAGCCTGTGGGCGGCGCTTGCGGCGGCGCCGACCGCCGCGCTGGCGCAGGCGGCCGAGCCGCGCCGCCTGACCATCGCCAGCGAAGGCGCGCGCCCGCCGTTCAATTTCGTCGAGGCGGGAGAACTCGCCGGATTCGAAATCGACCTCGCGCGCGAAATCTGCCGGCGGCTGAATGCGCAATGCGCGTTCGTCGCGCAGGAGTGGGACAATCTCGTCGAGGGGCTCGCCCGGCGGCAGTACGACGTGGCGATGGCGGCGATCGAAATAACGCCGGAGCGGCGGCGCGAAATGGATTTCTCCGTCGCCTACGTTCGTCCGACCGCCGCTTTCCTGGTGCGCGCGGACGCCGTGTTCAAGGATGCGACGGCGGCGTCCTTCGCCGGCAGGACGATCGGGGTGGAGGAAGGGTCTTCCGCCCAGACCTTCGCCGAGGCGCGCTACCAGACCGCGCAGATGAAAACCTACGGCGGGCTGGTGGAAGCGGTGCTCGATCTTGCGGAGGACAAGATCGACCTGGTGATCGCCGACGAAGCCGCGCTCGCCGATTTTCTCAAGAACAGGAAGGAGGCGCAGTGCTGCCGGTTGCTCGCGACATCGCCGCGCGACCCGTCGATCTTCGGCGAGGGCGTGGGCGCGGCCTTCCGCAAGGACGACGTCGCCTTGCGCGCGGAGTTCGACCGCGCGCTCGTGTCGATGTTCGACGATGGCGCGTTCCAAACGATCGCGCGCAAGTATTTCTCGCACGCTGTGCGATGATGAGGGCCGGCCGCGGTCAGCCCCGCACGCCGCTGGCGGCGCTCGCCCGCGCACGGAGCTTCGCATGAACCCCAGTCCAATCGAAATCGTCGCGGCGATCCTGTTCGCCGTCGCCGTCGTGCATACGTTTTCGACCCGCTTCTTCGAGCGTCTGGCGCATCGCTATCCCAACCACGCCGGCCTCTGGCATCTGCTGGCGGAAGTGGAGGTCGTCTTCGGCTTCTGGGCGGCGATCCTGCTGCTGGCGATCGCGATCAGCGCCGGCAAGACCGAGGCGCTGACCTACCTGGAAAGCCGCAATTTCACCGAGCCGGCCTTCGTGTTCGTCATCATGGTGATCGCGGCGAGCCGCCCGATCATCGATCTGGCGGGCGCGGCTCTCAGTTTCGCCGCGCGCATGCTGCCGGTCGAGCGTGCGACGGGCTATTATTTCGTCGTGCTTTCGATCGGCCCGCTGCTCGGATCGTTCATCACGGAGCCGGCGGCGATGACGCTGTCGGCGCTGCTGCTGCGCGAGCGGTTCTACCGGCGCGGCGCGCCCGCCGCCTTTCTCTATGGCACGCTCGGCGTGCTGTTCGTCAATGTGTCGATCGGCGGCACCCTCACGCCCTACGCCGCGCCGCCTGTGTTGATGGTGGCGGAAAAATGGGGCTTCGACATGGCCTTCATGCTGAAGACGTTCGGCTGGAAAGCCGCGCTCGCCGTCGTCGTCAACGCGCTCGCCGTCACCGCGTTGTTTCGCGCCCATCTGGCCAAGAAGAGCGACACGATGTCGGACGCGCTGTCGCGAATCGAAGTTCCGAAATTCATCGTCGTCGTCCACCTCCTGTTTCTCGTCGGCGTGGTGGTCGCCAACCATCACCCGCTGGTGTTCGGCGCGCTGTTCCTGCTGTTTCTCGGCTTCGCGGACGCCTACAAGAAGCACCAGAAGCGCCTGATCCTGCGCGAAGGGCTGATGGTGGCGTTTTTCCTCGCGGGCCTGGTCGTGCTCGGCGGCATGCAGAAATGGTGGCTGCAATCCGTGCTCGCGGGCATGTCGCCGACCGCGCTCTACTATGGCGCGACCGCGCTGACGGCGATCACCGACAATGCGGCGTTGACATATCTCGGCTCGCTGGTGGACGGCGTTTCCGACGCGTTCAAATACGCACTGGTGGCCGGCGCGGTGACCGGCGGCGGACTGACGGTCATCGCCAATGCGCCGAACCCGGCGGGGTTCGCGCTGTTGCGCGACACCTTCGAGGACGGCGCCATCAGCGCGCTCTGGCTGTTCGCCGCCGCCCTGCCGCCCACGCTCGTCGCGATCGCGGCGTTTCAGTTGCTGCCGTGAAAAACGAAAAGCCGGCGTCCTGCGACGCCGGCTCTCGATCGGCGCACCATGGCTGTTCAGCAGGCCACGCGCACGCGGCGATAGCCGAGGAAGCGACCCCACGCGTCGTGCACGGGCGCGCGCGCGATGCAGGCGGCGCCGTAGCCATAGGCCGGGTAGCCGTAGCCGTAACCATAGGCCGGGTAGCCATATCCGTAGCCGTAGGAATTGGCCGCGCCGGCCGCGATGGCGCCGAGCGCGAGGCCGCCGATGGCGCCCGCGATCGCCGGACCCGCGCCGGGGCCGCGCCAGCCGCCGCCCCATCCGCCATGCCAGCCGTGGCCGCGCCAGCCGCCACGCCAGCCGCCCGCATCCGCGGTGGATGCGCTTGTGGCGAGGACGCCCGCGCCGAGCGTGAGCGCGGCCAGGGAAACGGCGAGCTTCTTGCCGAGTGTGTTGCGAAGCGCAGTCATTGCGCCCTCCTCTCTCAGTCTCGCCCGCGCGAGCGCAGGGCGCCCGAACGGTTCCGTGACATGATCCTGACATGCGGCGCATGAACCGCAGTTGAACGTAACCATTGGCGTCGACGAGGGTTCCGACGCCGGAGACGCTTGCGCGCCGTCCGATCGCGTGGCATCGGAGACGATCCAACCGGAGCGCAACACATGGCGAAAGTCGCTTTTCTCGGCCTTGGCGTGATGGGCTTTCCGATGGCGGGCCATCTGAAGACAAAGGGCGGCCACGACACGACGGTCTACAATCGCACCGCCGCGAAAGCGCAGGCGTGGGTCGAGAAATTCGGCGGCGCGCACGAGGCCAGCCCGCGCGCGGCCGTGCGCGATTGCGATTTCGTGTTCGCCTGCGTCGGCAACGACGACGATCTGCGCGCGGTGACGCTCGGCGCGGACGGCGCGTTCGCCGGCATGAAGCGCGGCGCCATCTTCGTCGACCATACGACCGCATCGGCGGAAGTCGCGCGCGAATTGGCGGGCGAAGCCGCGAACGCAGGCCTGCATTTCGTCGACGCGCCGGTGTCGGGCGGTCAGGCGGGCGCGGAAAACGGCGCGCTGACGGTGATGTGCGGCGGCGAGGCCGAGCCATATGCGAAAGCCGAACCGGTGATCGCCGCATTCGCGCGCGCGTGCCGGTTGATGGGACCGGCAGGCGCCGGGCAACTCACCAAGATGGTCAATCAGATCTGCATCGCCGGCGTGGTGCAGGGACTGGCGGAGGGGCTGCACTTTGCGCGCAAGGCGGGGCTCGACGGCGCGGCGGTGATCGACGTGATCTCGAAAGGCGCCGCGCAATCGTGGCAGATGGAAAATCGCTTCAAGACCATGCTGGCGGACAAGTTCGATTTCGGATTCGCAGTCGACTGGATGCGAAAGGATCTCGCCATCTGCCTCGCGGAGGCGCGGCGCAACGGCGCGAGCGTTCCGCTCACCGCGCTCGTCGACCAGTTTTACGCCGACGTGCAGAAAATGGGCGGCGCGCGCTGGGATACGTCGAGCCTGATCGCGCGACTGAAATAGCCGCCGAACGGCCCCGGCGACAGCGCGCCGGAGCCTTCTTCCTGCTCAGCAGCGGGCGCCCGGCGGATAGCCGGGCGGGCAGCGCCGCGCGCCGCCCGTAGGCGCCGCGCGTTGCTGCATCTGCTGCTGGATCGCGCGTTGCTGCATCTGCTGCTGGATCGCGCGCTGCTGCATCTGCTGCTGCTGGATCGCGCGTTGCTGCATCTGCTGCTGCTGGATGGCCCGTTGCTGCATCTGCTGCTGCTGGATCGCGCGCTGCTGCTGTTGCTGCTGGATGGCCCGTTGCTGTTGCTGCTGGATCATTCGCTGCTGTTGCTGCTGTTGCTGCATGATCCGTTGTTGCTGCTGTTGCTGCTGGATCGTGCGCTGCTGCTGCAACTGCTGCTGCTGGAGCGCGCGCTGCTGTTGCTGCTGTTGCTGCTGGATCGCGCGCTGCTGTTGCAACTGCTGCTGCGCGCCTAGCGGCGCTGTCGGGCGCGCAGCGTTCGGAGCGGCGATCGGCGGTTGACCGACGACCGGCGGTCCCAGGGGACGCACGCCGGTCGCAGGCGGCGCAACCACGGCCGGCCCGACAGGGCGCACGCCGGGGGCGGCGGGCAGGCCGCCGACGCCGGGCGCCGGCAACGGGCCCCGCGCCCCGGTCGGGGGCTGGACGCCGGGCGGCTGGCCCACGACGCCGGGGCCGACAGGACGCATGCCGGGGCCGACAGGACGCACGCCGGGAGCGGCCGGCAGGCCGCCGACGCCGGGCGCCGGCAACGGGCCCCGCGCCCCGGTCGGAGGCTGGACGCCGGGCGGCTGGCCCACGACGCCGGGGCCGACAGGACGCACGCCCGGCCCGACAGGACGCACGCCGGGGGTGGCCGGCAGGCCGCCGACGCCGGGCGCCGGCAACGGGCCCCGCGCCCCGGTCGGA